>NZ_JARXYJ010000001.1:0-628000 GCF_029894425.1 Streptomyces sp. SAI-127 | reverse complement strand
GTGCAGCGTGCCCGCGCCGAGGTTGGCGGCGCCCAGTGCGAGGAACTCCTGGTTGGGGTCGAGCCGGGAGTCCCCGTCGTCGCGCTTGGTGAAGGCCCGCGCGGTGAGGATGAAATCCGTGTAGCCGACCAGGAGGACACCCAAGGCCGGGAGCACCAGGTGCGGCAACTCGGTCAGGTCCGGCACAGCCACGGTGGGCAGGCCCGAGGGGACATCGCCGATCACCTTGATGCCGTATCGGCCGTCGAGGTCGAAGACGGACACCGCGGCCGTGCCGAACACCACGACGAGCAGGGGACCGGGAACGGTGCGGAAGAGGTGGGCCACCGTGAAGAGGACCCCGAGCGCCGCGACGGAGAACAACACCGTGGCCAGGTGGATCCGCGGCAAGTTCCCTGCAAAGGACCACAGTTGAGTGAAGAATGCCGAGCCTGTCGTCCGGACACCGGTGAGTTTGGGGAGCTGGTCCACGATCATGATCAGTGCGACGCCCGCCAGATACCCGATCAGCACCGGCCGGGACAGCAGGTCCGCGACGAAGCCGAGCCGCGCCGCCCATGCCACCACGCACAACAGACCGACCGCGATCGCGAGCGTGGCCGCCAGCGTCGCGTAACGCGCCGGATCTCCTGCGGCCAACGGACCGACCACTGTCGCCGTCATCAGCGCGGTCGTCGACTCGGGGCCGACCGAAAGGAGTCGGGAGGAGCCCAGCAGGGCGTACAGGGCGAGCGCGGGCAGGATCGCCCACAGTCCGGCGACCGGCGGCAGGCCGGCCACGCCCGCGTATGCCATCACCTGGGGCACGAGATACGCGGCCACCGTCACTCCGGCCAGGACGTCGCCCTTCAGCCACGAGCGCCGATAGCCGAGCAGCGCAGCGAGCCCGGGCACGAGACGGCGCCACATGCGAGCACTGCCGACCGAGCTCTGGGACATGATCCTCCTCGGGCCGAAGGATCTCATGATTCTCCGGGGCCCTGGACGGCCTCGAGATGCCGAACGGCCCGCGGACGCTGCTCCTGCAGACCGGATCCTCGCTTCCGTAGGTGTTCTCCGGGCCCTGCGCCGGCGCGGACCCCATCGGCCGATGGGGCCTGTCGGCCCCCGACCGGGGACCTGCGGTCTCTGCACCCGGTCTCTTCTCGTCGCCACTCTGGAGTCGGAACCCCTACCAGGAGGTGGACAACATGTCCCGCAACGTCACCGTGGGCCTCGACGGCTCGTCCGAGAGCCGCGCCGCCGCCGAGTGGGCGGCCCGCGAGGCGAAGCTGCGCGGACTGCCGCTGCGGCTGGTGCACGTCTGGGAACCCGCCCCGGAGCCCATGGCACAGGCCCCGCTCCTGGGGGCCGAGACGCAAGCGCACTGGAGCGAGCGAATTCCGCGGGAGACGGCCGAGGGACTGCGCCTGCGCCATCCCGGCGTGCATGTGGACGTGGAGCAGATTCCCGGCAGGCCGGCGGATGCGCTGGCCGGGGCGGCGAAGGGCGCCGAGCTGCTGGTCCTCGGCTCGCGCGGGCTGAGCGGGATCGGGGGATTCCTCGTCGGATCCGTGGGCATGGCCGTGATCGCGGACACGGAGACCCCCGTCGTCCTGGTGCGGGCCGGAGAGCAGGCAGCCGACGAGCACGAGACGGATCCCGCGGGCATCCCGTCCGCCGCCACCGCGTACCGGCCCGTGGTGCTCGGCCTCGACACCGGCCACCCCCATGCCACGGTGATCGCTTTCGCCTTCGAGGAGGCCTCCCGCCGCGGTACCTCGCTGAGGGTCGTGCACGGCTGGAACCTTCCGCTCTACTCCGCCTACGGCCTGCCCGCCGACCCCGAGCTCAACGCCGAACTGGGCCGACAGGAGGCTGCCGCGCTGACCGAGGTGCTGCGCCCCTGGCGGCAGAAGTACCCGGACGTCGAGGTCGCCGAGGAGTCCCGGTCCGGAAGCCCTGCCAACCACATCATCGACGCCTCCCGCGACGCATCGCTGGTCGTCGTCGGCCGCAGGATCCGTCGCAGCCCGATCGGCGCACACATCGGATCCGTCACGCACGCCGTACTGCACCACGCCACCGCCCCCGTCGCCGTCGTCGCGCACGACTGAACGCATCCCCCGAAGGAGTCGAGATCATGAACGCAGCGGTGGAACGAGCCCTCGGCGGGCCCTTGGTCGTGGGCGTGGACGGTTCCGAGCCGAGCCTGCGGGCCGTCGACTGGGCCTCCGACGAGGCCGTGCTGCGCGGGGTGCCGCTGCGGGTGGTGTACGCCTGCCTGTGGGAGCGGTACGAGGGTGCCGCACTCGCCCGTGACATCGGCAAGCCGACCGCTCTGCCGTTGGCCCAGGACGTTGCCGGCGCGGCCGCCGAGCGGGCACGTGTCCGGCATCCGGATCTGAAGGTGACCGCGGACGTGGTGTTCGAGGAGCCGGAGTACGCCCTGGTGCGCGAGGGGCGGAACGCCTCGGCGCTGGTCGTGGGCACCCGCGGCCGCAGCGGCATCGCCGAGATGCTGCTCGGCTCCGTCAGCCTGGCTGTTGCCGCCCATGCCGACTGCCCGGTGATCGTGCTGCGCGGCAGCCACGACAACCAGGCGACAGCCCCGGTACGCCGCCGCGTCGTCGTGGGCGTCGGCGAGGACGTGAAGGAGTCGGAAGCCGTCAGGTTCGCCGTCGGGGAGGCACGGCGACGCGGGGTGCCTCTGGAGGCCGTTCGCGCGTGGCGGTGCCCCGCGCATGAATCCACCGACCATCCGCTCATGTCCGGCGAACCCGCCCGCCTGCACGAGGAGCGGGCGGTCGAGGATCTGGAAGCGGCGTTGCGGGACGTCCCGGCGGACATCGATGTGTGCCGGCGGACCGTCGAGGGTCATGCCCGCCGGGTGCTCTTGGCCGCCTCGCGAGAGGCCGACCTGCTGGTCGTCGGTGCCCGGCGCCGCGAGGGGCATCTCGGGCTCCAGCTCGGCCGGATCGCCCACACGGCGCTGCACCACTCCGCCTGCCCCGTCGCCGTCGTACCGCAGCAGGCGTGATGACGGTGACCGGCTCACAGACGCGCCGCGTGGTCGGGGACTCAGGTCCGCAGATCGCGCGGCGGGCGCTCGTCGCCGGTCGGTGACGGCCTGGCCGGCGGTCCGAGCACCGGCGGCGGGCACCTCGCGGTGCGCGACCACCAAGCAGCGGAGCACCTGAACGTGCGCCGTCAGGCATGCCTCCCGCGTCCGGGCCGGGGACGACCGGCGACATGTTGGGCCGACCGGCCCTCATGTTGCCCCCGGACAGCCCATGGGACTACTCCCCGATCCGCCGGATGCTCGAAATGACAAGAGGTTTGGAGGAGTTCCGCGATCGCGCGGATCGACGGCGTGGCCGACGACTGGCTGCGCAGGATGTGAGAGGAGGCGTACCGCCATGACCGGCACCGTGTTGGTCACCTACGGAACCACGAACGGATCTACAGCGCAGATCGCCGAAACGATCGCCGACGTCCTGCGCAAGAGCGGGCTGACGGTCGAGGCCCTCCCGGCCCAGTCGGTCGCGTCGGTCGCGTCGTACGAGGCGGTGGTGGTCGGCGGCGGACTGTACGCCGGGCGCTGGCAGAAGCACGCGCGCCGGTTCCTCCGCCGGCACCGCCACGCCCTGGCCGAACGCCCGCTGTGGCTGTTCAGCAGCGGCCCGCTCGACGCCTCCGCCTCGGAGCGGGAGATCCCGCCCGTGCCCGGAGTGCAGAAGGCCATGGTCGAGCTCGACGCCAGGGAGCACGTCACCTTCGGAGGCTCTCTGGAGGAGGGTGCGAAGGGATGGGTGGCACGGATGATCGTCCGCAATGGAAAGGGCGGGGACTTCCGGGACTTCACCGCGATCGAGACGTGGGCTGCACATGTCGCCGACGAGCTGACGCGCACATAGAGGCGGGCCGGAATGCTCCGTTTCACCCAGACCCCGGTGCCCGGCACCGGGGTCGCCGCACAACCGTGCCTACGACGGCACCACAGCTACGGGGCATGTGGCCTCTCGCAACAAGGACCGAACCACGCACCCCCACTCGGCGTCGGGCCTCCTGCCCACCACGACCAGTGCGGCACCCGCGGAGCAGTGGAGCAGGGCCTGCGCCGGCGCGAGCAGGACGACGTCCTCGAGCACCGGCACCTCCGGATGTTTCTCGCGCCACGGCCGCAGCGCATCGGTGAGCTGCTGCACCTCCTGGTCCTCCCAGGCGGCCCGGTCCTTCTCCGGTATGGCGAAGGGCAGTTCGGCGGCGTCGGCGGGAAGCGACCAGGCGTGGACAGCGTGCAGGCGTGAGCCTCGAATCCGGGCGCTCTCGAAGGCGAAGTCGATCGCCGCGGCCGCGGGGTCGCGGGCGTCCACGCCGAGCGCAACCCCCTCGGAGCGGCACCCGCCGTACAGGTCCTCCTGGACGAACACGAGCGGCCGGCCCGCGGCTTCGACGTCTGCGGGAAGGGACGGGCAGGCCGTTCGAGAGTCGGCGACATCCTCCGGGCGCAGGCCGCACACGATCATCTTTGCATCGCTCACGTCGTGCGGTGGGCCGGGGACCACGCGAAGCGGCAGACCGCGCAGCCGTGCTTCGTGCGCGGCCCAATCGACCGCGTTCCGGCTGAGCGCCGACGGGTCGATGGAGGCAATGATCACTTGTTCCACGGCAGTCCGCCTTTCCCCGCGACGGGACGCCACCAGCCTTGCGCATGCCTGCCGGCGTGCACCGACGTCGTGAGTACTGCGCCGCGATGTTTCAACGTCCCCTGAGGGGCGGTTCACGACGGTGAGGCATCCTCGGTGTGACTCGACGGGAACTCCACGTCCACGACCCCCTCGACGGCCCGGATCAGCCGTGCTGCCACGGGCACCAGGGACGCATCCCGGATATGGCCGCTGAGCGTCACGACACCGTCCCGGACCGAGACGCGTGCGGATGACGCCGGGGTGGGGAAGAGGTACGACACCACCTCGCGACGGACTTCGCGTGCGCCATGGTCACCGCGCCGGCCTTCGCGAGGTCGGACAGCCGGCGCAGCTGGGTGATGGGGGCCCCCGGGGGGTCGGGGTCGCTGTCGCGGAACTCCTCCTTGGGCAACAGGTCGGCCTCGGACACCACCCCGACGACACGGCCCTCGCCCTTCAGGACGGGCAGGGCGCTGACCTTCCAGTCGTGCATCATCCGCACGATCTCCTTGAAGGCGGAGTGCCGTACATGACGCCTCCCCTGGCGCTGTCACTTCGACTCGGCGCGATCACAGGAGGCTGCCGCTGCCGTAGGGGGCGTACAGGTCCAGCAACCGGGCGCGGGACGAGCGCAGGCGGTGAGCGAGGACGTTCCCCACCCACTGGGCGACGCTCGCGCCGAGCGCGGGGTCGTCCCGGCACATCGAGCGGACTGCGGTGGCGTCGAACTCGTAGGCGCGCACCGGGCTGGTCGCCTCGGCGCCCATATGCCAGCTGTGCGGGGCGAACAGCCAGGACCAGCCGAGGAGTTGGTTGTGGTCGAGGGTCTCGATGACGGCCGCGCGGCGGCCGGGCACGTGCATGTCCAGGGCGACGGTGCCGGTACGGATGATCCAGAACCGATCCGCCTTGCCGCCTTCCTCGAAGAGGCGGGCGCCCTGCGGGAACGACACCTCCCGGGCGAAGCGCATCAACCGATGACGGTGCTCGGCCGGCAGTGCCCGCAGCATGCCGGCCGTGGCGGGAGCGTTCATGACGTGCCTCCAGTCAGAGCGTACGAACCTGCCATGTCCAGCGTGTTCCCGTGCCTGCTCCTGGGCCATGGGCCACCCGGCCCCATTGCCGGGCCGCCCGGTACCCCGTGAGAGCCCAAGGGCCCCTGGCCCGGGAACGGGCCGGGGCGGTTCGATGAAGACGAGAGACAACCCGTTGGAAGGGGGTGCTCATCGTGGGTACGTCACCGACCCCGGAGTTCTGGCGGCTGTTCGCCGTCCTCCTGGTGATCTCTACGGCGGTCACCTTCGTGCTCAGCGCCGCGCTCGACGCGCTGACGCTACGGGCCCAGCGGCGCGACATCGGGCACCGGCCGACGACCACGCGGATGAGCGAGGCGTCCCACGGACCCGTCCGGAGCCTGGTACGGCACTGAACCGGAGAAGCGCCGCACAAGGCCGTTCCTGGACAACGCTCGACCCAGAAGAGCACACAGGCTCAAACGGAGGAGGCAGGCAGCATGCTTCAGCACGTCACCGCAGGAGTCGACGGTTCCACCGAGAGCCTGGCGGCCGCACACTGGGCGGCCCGGGAGGCCCTGCGTCGCGGAGCCCCGTTGAGGCTGGTGCACGCGTGGGCCTGGCATCCCCGCCCGGCCGCCGCCGTACCCATGGGCACGAGCGAGCGCGAATGGGCCCAGCAGACCCTGGACCGAGCGTCCGGCAGCGTCCGGGCCGCACACCCGGGGCTGCGGATCGTCGAGCAGTTGGTGTCCGGCTCAGCGGTCGACGCCCTGCTCGCTGCGCCCGAGGAGGCACGGTTGCTGGTGCTGGGCTCCCGCGGGCTCGGCGGTGTCGCGGGCTTCCTGGTCGGATCCGTGTCCCAGCGGGTCGTGGCCAGGTCGGTGCGCCCGGTGGTGCTCGTCCGGGCGGGCGAGGCCGCCGCCGACGAACACCTTCCGGTGTCCGACGGCGTCTCGCCGGAGGAGATTCCCGGAACCCCGTACCGCGATGTCGTCCTGGGGCTGGACACCCGGCGCCCCTGCGACGAGCTGATCGAGTTCGCCTTCGAGTTCGCCGGGCGCTACGGCGCCGCACTGCGCGTGATCCACGCCTTCAGCGTTCCGTCATCCGACGGCGCCGACCTGCACGCGGTCACAGGGGCAGGGCCGGAGTTTCTGGCGGTGCAGGAACGCGCCGTCGTCGCGACGCTGCGTCCGTGGTGCGAGAAGTTCCCCGAGGTCTCCGTGACCGAGACCGTCTCCGAAGACAGGGCGGCCACCGCGCTGGTGCGCGCGTCGTCCGGTGCCTCCCTCGTCGTCGTGGGGCGCCGCATCCGGGACGGCCACCTCGGCACGCACATCGGTCCCGTGACGCACGCGGCGCTGCACCATGTCCGCTGCCCCGTCGCCGTCGTACCGCACACCTGAACCGGTCCCCACGATGCCCCCATCGGCGCCGCCCGACCACCGCACGCCCGGACCGTGAACTGCTCGACACCTGCGGCCTCGACGGGCCGGAGCTCACCGACAACGGAATGCACACCACCAAGGCCGTGCTGGTCGCCACACTGGAGGACTGAACCGTGCGCATCGTCATCGCCCTCGGCGGCAACGCCCTGCTGCGCCGGGGTGATCGCCCCGACGCGGCCATACAGCAGGCGAACGTCGACCGGGTGGCCACTGCCGTCGCCGCCCTCGCCCTCGAACACGAGATCGTCATCACCCATGGCAACGAGCCGCAGATCGGCCTGCTCGCCATGGAGAGCGCGGCCGACCCGGTCCTGACCGCTCCCTTCCCGCTCGACCTGCTCGGCGCCCAGACCGAGGGCCTGATCGGCTCGCTTCTGGTCCGGGCCCTGCACGACACGCTTCCCGGACGCAAGATCGCCGCACTCGTCACCCACACCCTGGTACGGGGCGACGATCCGGCGTTCGCGCGGCCCACGAAGCGCGTCGGCCCCGTGTATCCCCGGGACGTCGCCCACTCCCTCGCGCGAAGGCGGGGCTGGCACATCGCCAAGGACGCCACCGGGTGGCGTCAGGTCGTCGCCTCACCCACGCCTGAGGGGATCGTGGAGACCGAGACCATCCATGACCTGCTCACCTGCGGCGCGCTGGTCATCTGCGCCGGCGGCGGAGGCGTTCCCGTCACCGCCGACCACGACACCGGCGCGCTGACCGGGGTCGAGGCGGTCGTCGACAAGGACCTCACGGCCGCCCTGCTCGCCGAGGAACTCAAGGCCGACTTCCTGCTCATCCTCACCGACGTACCGAACGTCTACGCCGACTACGGCACCCGGCACCAGCAGTCCGTCCTCGACGTCACCCCCGACGATCTGCGGCGCGGCCCCTTCCCCGAGGACTCGATGGGCCCCAAGACGGAGGCCGCCGCCCGGTTCGTCGAACGCACGGGCGGGCTGGCCGCCATCGGCGCCCTCGACGCCGCGTACGAGATCGTCCACGGGCGGTCGGGGACCCTCGTGCGCTCTGACCTGGCCGTCGGCTGAGAGCCGCCGACGCGAAGGGGTGGGGCGCCGGAACGGTTCTTCCCCCCGCCTTCGCAGCGATCGGGGTTACTACGGAGGCGGGCCACTCGTGTGCCCGTACGGCCTGTCTGAGTTTCCGTGGCTCAGCGTGGATCAACCGGTCCTGTGTCCCCGCTGCGGGCTGGCCAGGTCCCACGCCCTGCCCCACTGCCCGATACGCCGCCGGTCGAGTCCTACCGCGCGAGGGCTCCGGCGCCGAAGGCGTGCGCGGCCCCGGTGGCCAGGGCGCCGGCTCCGACGGGCGCTTCCGTGGGAGTCGGCGGCTCGACGGGGTCTCGTCGGCGTCTGTCCAGCGGACTGGCGACGCCAAGCAGGTGCGGTCGATGAAGGCCGTGGTACGCAAGTCCAGGACCGGATCGGGTGCCGGCCGGCGGCGAGGTCCTCCAGCCGGGCCCTGAGGGACGGCGCAGTGAAGATGTCGATCTCGCCCACCCAGCTCCACGACGGTGGTTTCACCGACGCGAACCGGACCTGGTCCGAGGAGACAGGCAAGGCGCGCCGCGGGTGGGCCGATCGGCCCACCCGCCCGGTCCCGCGAGGCCCGTCAGGCGTAGCGACGCGGCCGAGCATTCCCCGAACACCGCGGACAGGCCGGCCGTGCGGCCCATCGACCGTGGTGCTGCGCGGGTCGTTCTCCGTCTCGGCAGGGACCCATGGCCCCTCATCCTCGGGCCTCGTCCGGCGCAGGGTGGAGGAACGCAATGCCGCTGTACCAGGTGAGAGACGGGCTGGCTGATGGACCCCAATGACGGTTTCCGCGAACTCGGGCGGCAGGAGTGCCTGCGGCTGATGGCCAAGGCGTCCATCGGCCGCATTGTCTACACGCGCCGCGCCCTGCCCGCCGTGCTGCCGATCAACTTCACCCTGGACGGCGACGGCACGGTCCTGCTGCGTACCTCCGCAGCCTCGGAACTGGTCCGCGCGATCGACGACACGGTGGTCGCCTTCGAGGCCGACGACGTCGATGTGGCCCGCCACTCCGGCTGGAGCGTTGTCGTCACGGGCACGGCCACAGTGGTGACCGACCCGGCCGAGCATGAACGCCTGGCCCGCACCGGCCCGGCCTCCTGGGTACCCGCGCCGCAGGAGGTCTTCGTCCGCATCGAGGCCGAACTGGTCACCGGACGGGAGCTCGTCGCCGGACGAACCCTGTACGGGGTAGATCTCCCCGCCTGAAGGTCCTCCTCCCTTTTCCTGTTGCTTCTCGTCGGCCGGAGCCGTACGGCCCGACGAGATGGGGCCATACGGCACGCCGCCGGGTTCCGGCGGCCTCTGCCCGCGGCGTCCGCGGACGACGAGCATCTCCGTGGAGCAGAAGGGAACAGGACAATGACTGAGCATCATGTGGCTGTTGGAGTGGACGGCTCATTGGTCGCCGTACTGGCCTTGGACCGGGCTGCCGAGGAGGCGGTGCGCCGCGGCGCCGCGTTGCGCATCGTGTACGCCGTGGCCGACCGGGACGAGGCGGGGCCGGTTCTGGCATCGGCCGCCTCGCGGGTCCACGAGCGCCATGCCGGTCTGCTGGTGGAGACCAGGGCCGTGGAGGGCGGCGCCGTGCGGGCGCTGGCACGGGAAAGCGAGAGTGCGGCCCTCACCGTCGTGGGCACCCGGGGGTTCGGCGGTGTCTCCGGCCTGCTGGCCGGATCCGTGAGCCGGCGCCTGACCGGGCACGTGCACGGTCCGCTGCTGGTCGCCCGCGGGGATCACCCTCACGACGAGGGGCGCGCGGTGCTGCTCGGCCTGGAGAGCGACGCCGATGAGGCCGCTGCTGCCTATGCCTTCCAGGAGGCGTCCCGGCGTGGGGCCCGGCTGCGTGTCGTGCACTGCGCGACACACCGGCACACCTCGCCGGAACTGGCCTCGCTGGTGGCCGCGACGAGTCCTGGCCGGCAACGCCAGGCCCAAAGCGACCGTGCGGAAGAAGCCGTGCCGCGCTTGGGTATCGCCCGGCTGCGGGAGGAGTACCCCGGGGTCGAGGTCGACAGCTGCACGGTCCGCACCGGCCCGGCCCACGCCCTGCTGGCGGGCACCCGCGAGGCGGACGTCGTGGTCATCGGCACACACCGGCGCGCGGGCCGGCCCGGTCCACCACTCGGCCCGGTCGGGCATGTCCTTCTGCACCACTCCCACTGCCCTGTGGTGCTGGTGCCGACGACCTGAAGACAGGCACAGTGGATCCGCCGGGGCGGGTGAGTGTGGGGAGGTACGGCCCCGCGTGCACCTCAGACCGAACCCCGACCCGCAAGCGTCCACGGCACCGACCTGCCTGAGGTCGCCGACTGTCCTGGGACGGCTGACCGATGCCAATGGGGCCCGGACAGCGGGCCGTTCGGCCCGCGGTCCGGGCCCTGCAGCCCCTCCGACGGGCGTCGACGACGCGGGACATTGAAGGTGCGACGAGAGTCGCCCGACATCCTGCGCGTCATACCCCTCGAAAGGGATGAGCATCATGACAGTGCACGACCACCCCCAGCGTCATACGGGATTCCGCTTCCCGTCCCTGCGCAGGGCCGGGACGGCTCCCGCCGCCGGCGAGACGACCGCCACCGCGACGGCGACCCGGGCGTACATGTTCGCCGGGCTCCGGATCCTGACCGGGTTCGTCTTCCTGTGGGCGTTCCTGGACAAGACCTTCGGCCTCGGTTACGCCACCGGTTCCGGCAAAAGCTGGATCGACGGCGGCTCGCCCACCAAGGGCTTCCTCGGCGGGGTCGCCGCCGGCCCGATGGAGTCCACCTTCCACGACTGGGCCGGGGCCGCCTGGGCGGACTGGCTGTTCATGCTCGGCCTGCTCGGCATTGGCCTCGCCCTCGTCTCCGGCATCGCGCTGCGGCTCGCCGCGGTCGCCGGCACCGGCATGATGGCGCTGATGTGGATCGCCGAGTGGCCGCCGGCCAAGCACCTGTCCGACGGCTCGGTGAGCATGTCGACCAACCCGTTCGCCGACTACCACCTCATCTACGCCATCGTCCTGATCGCGCTGGCGGTCGCGGGCGCAGGCGCCACCTGGGGACTGGGCAAGGCGTGGGCGCGGCTGCCGTTGGTCAGCCGTAACCGCTGGCTGCTCTGAGGGCCGCGCGCTCACAGGAGCGGGGCACCTCCGCCGACGGGCGGAGGTGCCCCGGTCGTTCGTTTTCAGGCAGCCGGGCGATGCCGGGGGCCCGACCGGGCCCAACGGCCCAGCAGACGAGGGACCGATGGCGAGCCCCAGGAACTCCGACAGGCCCTCCTCGTAGGCATCGCGAGCGACGAGCATCAAAAGCGAAGAAGTTCCACGTGCAGAGCGAGGGAGAGACCGGCGATGACGGCAACGGCGACAACTGGTGCCCGGGCGGCAACCGAGGCATGGCGCGGCTTCGCCGGCTTGCGCTGGCGCGACCGCATCGACGTACGCGACTTCATCCAGGCCAACTACACGCCGTACGAGGGCGACTCGACGTTCCTGGTCGGTCCGACCGAACGCACCCTCGCCGTCTGGCACAAGGTCGCTCGTCTGTTCCCCGAGGAGCGGCGCAAGGGAATCCTCGACGTCGACCCGGGCCACCCGTCCACCATCACCTCGCACCGGCCGGGCTACATCGACCGCGACCGGGAGCTGATCGTCGGCCTGCAGACCGATGCCCCGCTGCGGCGGGCCATCATGCCCAACGGCGGTCTGCGGATGGTCGAGAACAGTCTGAAGGCGTACGGCTACCGGGCCGACCCCTTCGTCACCCGTGTCTTCGGCACCTACCGCAAGACCCACAACGACGGTGTCTTCGACGCCTACACGCCTGAGATGCGTGCGGCCCGCAAGGCCGGGATCATCACCGGCCTGCCGGACGCCTACGGCCGCGGCCGGATCATCGGCGACTACCGTCGGGTCGCGCTGTACGGCACGGACCGGCTGATCGAGTCCAAGCGGGCCGAGCGCGCCCTGCTGGACGCGCGGCTCTCCAGCCCGGACGTCATCCGCGACCGTGAGGAACTGGCCGAGCAGATCCGGGCGCTGGGCGAACTGACGGCGATGGCGGCCTCGTACGGCTGCGACGTCTCCCGCCCGGCCGTCACCGCCCACGAGGCCGTGCAGTGGCTCTACCTCGGCTTCCTGGCGGCGGTGAAGGAGCAGAACGGCGCCGCGATGTCGCTTGGCCGCACCTCCACGTTCCTGGACGTCTACGTGCAGCGGGACCTGGACGAGGGGACCCTCGACGAGACCCGCGCCCAGGAGCTGATCGACGACTTCGTGATCAAGCTGCGGATCGTACGGTTCCTGCGCACCCCGGAGTACGACGCGCTGTTCTCCGGCGACCCGACCTGGGTGACCGAGTCCATCGGCGGCATGGGAGGTGACGGGCGCACACTCGTCACCCGCACGTCCTTCCGCTTCCTGCAGACGCTGTACAACCTCGGCCCGGCCCCCGAGCCCAACCTGACCGTGCTGTGGTCACCCCAACTGCCCTACGGCTTCAAGGAGTTCTGCGCCCGGGTGTCCATCGACACCAGCGCCGTGCAGTACGAGTCCGACGACCTGATGCGCCCGCGCACCGGCGACGACACCGCGATCGCCTGCTGCGTCTCGGCGATGACGGTGGGCCGGCAGATGCAGTTCTTCGGGGCCCGCGTCAACCTCGCCAAGGCGCTGCTGTACGCGATCAACGGCGGCCGCGACGAGATGACCGGCGAGCAGATCGCGCCCGAGGCGCCCGCGCTGACCGGTGAGTACCTGGAGTACGGGGAGCTGTCGGCCGCGTACGACCGCATGCTGGACTGGCTGGCGGCCACCTACGTCAACACCCTCAACGTCATCCACTACATGCACGACAAGTACGCCTACGAACGCATCGAGATGGCGCTGCACAACCACCCGGTGTATCGCTACATGGCCTGCGGTATCGCCGGACTCTCGGTGGCCGCCGACAGCCTCTCCGCCGTCAAGTACGGCCGGGTGAAGGTGATCCGGGACGACACGGGCCTGGCCGTCGACTACGAGATCGAGGGCGACTTCCCGGCGTACGGCAACAACGACGACCGTGTCGACTCCATCGCCGTCGACCTCGTGAAGTCCTTCATGGCGAAGGTCCGTTGCCACCCCACCTACCGTAACGCCGAGCACACCCAGTCGGTGCTGACCATCACCTCCAACGTGGTGTACGGCAAGCACACGGGCAACACCCCCGACGGCCGGCGTGCCGGACAGCCCTTCGCGCCCGGCGCCAACCCGATGAACGGCCGTGACCGGCACGGAGTGGCCGCCTCCGCGCTGTCGGTGGCGAAGCTGCCCTACGAGGAGGCCCGGGACGGCATCTCGCTGACCACGACGATCACCCCGGAGGGGCTGGGGCACCACCCCGACGAGCGGCCGGGCCACCTGGTGGGCATCCTCGACGCCTATACGGCCTCGGGCGGCTTCCACATGAACGTCAACGTCCTGGACCGGGCGACCCTGGAGGACGCCATGGAACACCCGGAGAAGTACCCGGAGTTGACGATCCGGGTCTCGGGGTACGCCGTCAACTTCGTCCGCCTGACCCGCGAGCAGCAGCTCGACGTGATCAGCCGTACCTTCCACGGATCGCTGTGAGCACCTCGGTCGCACCGGTGACGGGCCGGATCCACTCCTGGGACCTGTCCACGGGAGTGGACGGTCCCGGGACCCGGTTCGTGCTGTTCCTCAGCGGCTGCCCCCTGCGCTGCCTGTACTGCGCCAACCCCGACACCTGGCACATGCGCGACGGGAAACAGACCACGGTCGACGAGGTGATGGCCGAGATCGAGAAGTACCGGCCCTTCATCACCGTCGCCGGCGGGGGGGGAGTGACGCTCACCGGCGGCGAGGCCCTGCTGCAGCCCGAGTTCACGGCCTCGGTCTTCCGCCGCTGCAAGGAACTCGGTCTGCACACCGCCCTGGACACCTCCGGTTTCCTCGGCGCCCGCGCCACCGACGAGCTGCTCGCCGACACCGACCTGGTCCTGCTGGACATCAAGTCCTTCGACGGCCGGACCTACCGGAGGCTGACCGGCGGCGACCTTTCCCCGACCCTCGACTTCGCCACCCGCCTGGACCGGCTCGGCGTCCCGGTGTGGATTCGCTACGTCCTCGTGCCCGGCTGGACCGACGACCCGGCGGCCGTCGACGGCCTCGCCGGGTTCCTCGCCGGGCTGGGCAACGTCGACCGGGTGGACGTCCTGCCGTTCCACAAGCTAGGCGCCCACAAGTACGACGCGCTCGGCATCCCCTTCCCGCTGCGCGACACACCCACGCCGGATCCGGACCTGACGGAGCGGGTGCGCGAGCAGTTCCGTGAGCACTGCCTGCGGGCGGTGTGACGCGCTGAGCGGCCCGGAACCCCGGGCTGCTGCACGTGCTCAGTACCGGGATGCCGGCCAAGTACAGGGCACGGCCACGAGGACGCCGACATCCAACAGCACGCCGACACTGAGCCATGCGTCGAACCAGATCGCCTTGAGAACAAGCCCACTTGCGGCCCCGACCAGAGCCGCGGTGGGCCACCAGCTGGTGGCCGGCAGCCACCACTTCACCAGCACCAGGCCGCGAGAGAGGTGTGTGGGGTGGTCGATGTCCAGCCGGGCCGGGTAGTCGGGTTCCTCGCCCAGGCTGAAGGGCGCGGGTAGCGGTCGGTGCCCAGGGCGCCGTACGAGTAGTAGGCGACGCGCCAACTCCCGCGCAGGACACCGAGGTCGAAGTCGGCTTCGTTCCGTCAGAGCGACGGATGGTGCGACGGGGCGGCCATCCGGCCGCTTCTCATGGGCACTGCCGCCCCGCCGTGTGAGGGCCCGCACCCGCTGCCCGGAGCAGCGACGACGCCCCCGTGATCAGCACTCGTCGGTCAGCCCAGGGGGAGCCGGGCGACGACGTACTCGGTGAGGTCGAGGAGCCGGTTGGTGTAGCCCCACTCGTTGTCGTACCAGCCGAACACCTTGACCAGGTTCCCGTGGGCCTGGGTGAGCGGGGCGTCGAAGACGCAGGAGGCGGGGTCGCCGACGACGTCGCGGGAGACGATCGGGGCGTCGGACACCCGCAGGATGCCCTTCAGAGGCCCGTCGGCTGCCTCCCGGAAGGCGGCGTTGATCTCGTCGACGGTCACCTCCCGGTCGAGTAGGAGGGTCAGGTCGGTCAGGGAGCCGTCCTCGACGGGAACGCGGACCGCGAGGCCGTCGAGGGTGCCGGCCAGCTCCGGCAGGACCAGGCCCACCGCACGGGCCGCTCCTGTGCTGGTCGGGATGATGTTCACCGCGGCCGTGCGGCCCCGCCGCAGGTCCTTGTGCGGGCCGTCCAGGACGACCTGGTCGTTGGTGTAGCCGTGGATGGTGGTCATCAGGCCCTTGTCGATGCCGAAGGCGTCGTCGAGGACCTTCACCATCGGGGCCACGCAGTTGGTGGTGCACGAGGCGTTCGAGACGACGTGGTCGCTGTCCGGGTCGTAGGTGGCCTCGTTGACGCCCATGACGATGGTGGCGTCAACTCCCTTGCCCGGCACGGACAGCAGCACCTTGCGGGCGCCGCCCTTCAGATGCAGTCCGGCGTCCTCGCGGCTGCGGAAGCGTCCGGTGGACTCGATGACGACGTCCACGCCGAGGCCGGCCCAGTCCAGGGCGGCGGGGTCGCGCTCGGCGGTCACGGCGATGCGGTGGCCGTCGACCGTGATCGAGGTGCCGTCGTGCTCGACCGTGCGGTGCAGCCTGCCGTACGTCGAGTCGTACTCCAGCAGATGGGCGAGCGCCGCCGGGGAGGTGAGGTCGTTGACCGCCACCACCTCGACCGGTGTGCCGGCCGCTGTCTCCGCGCGCTCCAGCACGAGCCGCAGGTAGTTGCGTCCGATGCGGCCGAAGCCGTTGATTCCCACGCGCACGCCCATGTCCGTCGTCCTCCCGATCGATCCGCGTCCGTGTCGCTGCCAGCCTGCTGGCCGGGGACGGGATCGTGCTTGGGCCGGACGGGGACGAGCCGGGGGGACGTTCGGTCCAGCGGCTCGCCGCGGGCTTCAGCGCCCCTGTGGCTTGGCCCGGTCCTGGGCCTGGGCCTGGGTGGCGATGACCGCGGCCTGGATGCGCCGCTCCACACCGAGCTTGGCCAGCAGCCGGGAGATGTGGTTCTTCACCGTCTTCTCCGCGAGGTAGAGCCGCTGGCCGATCTGGCGGTTGGTCAGTCCCTCGCCGATCAGGGCCAGGATCTCCCGCTCCCGGTCCGTCAGACCGGGGAGGGCGTCGGGCTCGGGTTCCGGCTCCTGGCCCTGGCGCAGCCGGGCCATCAGCCTGGCGGTGGCGCTGGGGTCGAGCAGGGACTGGCCGGCGGCGACCGTGCGGACGGCCGAGACAAGGTCCGAGCCCTTGATCTGCTTCAGGACGTACCCGGACGCCCCCGCCATGATCGAGTCCAGCAGGGCTTCCTCGTCGTCGAACGAGGTCAGCATCAGGCAGGCCAACTCCGGCATCTGCGAGCGCAGTTCGCGGCACACGGTCACGCCGTCGCCGTCGGGCAGGCGGACGTCGAGCACGGCCACCTGCGGGCGCAGCGCGGGCACGCGGATCAGGGCCTGCTCGACAGTGGCGGCCTCGCCGACGACGGTGATGTCCGGCTCGTCGTTCAGCAGGTCGTGCACCCCGCGCCGTACCACCTCGTGGTCGTCCAGCAGGAAGACCCGGATCGGGTTGTCCGGGCCGGGCTGCGCGCCGTCCGCCATTGGATGCTCCTTGTTCTGCGCTGTCTGAATCCTGCACCGGGTTCTGCACCGGGCTGTCGCCCACGGGGTGTAACCAGTCCTTGCCTATTGCAGATCTTGCGCGATCCGGGGCCAAAGGGCCAGGGCCGTTCGGCCCTACCGACTTCTGCGCCCCGCCTTCCCCCGGGGGCCCGAGCGGATCGCCTACGCGGACCGGCAGCGGCCGGGCAGTGGATCTGCTCGGCAGGCTCGAATCCATGGGAGCGGGCAACATCTCCAGGTCTCGGTCATGCGCGTGGTCGGCCTGGGGGCACGCCTCCGACGTCGCACCGACCGCCGCGAGAGGCGGGCGTGGTGTGGTGGTCGGCGACGCCGGGCGCTCTCCCGTGTTCCCGGCCCGCGCGGCCGTCCCAGATGGCGTCGGATCAGCAGGAGGCATCCCGCGTCGGCGCGCCCCGCTCGGCTCAAGGGGTCCGTCTCCGCGTTGCTCGGGGCCGATCGGCCCCCTCTCCGAGGACGTCCAGGACCTGCCGCCGCGCCGGGACGGAGCCGACGCTGAATTCGCACCGCACCGCACTGCACCGCACAGTCAGCCCTTGAGGAGCATGTGATGAAGGCAGCAGTCGTCCGATCCTTCGGCCAGCCGCTGGTGATCGAGGAACGGCCGGATCCGGAGCCCGGCCCCGGCCAGGTCCGCATCCGCGTGGAGGCGTCCGGGCTGTGCCACACCGACATCCACGCCGCGCACGGCGACTGGCCTGTCAAGCCCACCCCGCCCTTCGTGCCCGGCCATGAGGGCGTCGGCCTCGTCGAGGCCCTCGGCGAGGGCGTGACCCACCTGGAGATCGGACAGCGGGTGGCCGTGCCCTGGCTGGGCTGGGCCTGCGGGCGGTGCGAGCACTGCCTGTCCGGCTGGGAGACCCTGTGCGAGCAGCAGATCAACACCGGCTACGGCGTGGACGGCGGCTACGCCGAGAAGATGCTCGCCCCGGCCGACTTCGCCGCTCTGGTCCCCGACGGCATCGACCCGCGCGACGCCGCCCCGCTGACCTGCGCCGGCGTGACCACGTACAAGGCCCTCAAGGTCGCCGGTGTCCGTCCCACCCAGCTGGTGGCGATCTCCGGCATCGGCGGGCTCGGCCACCTGGCCGTGCAGTACGCGAAGATCGCCGGCGCCACCGTCGCCGCGATCGACGTCACCGACGACAAGCTCGACCTCGCCCGCGAGCTCGGCGCCGACATCCTCATCGACGCCCGCAAGGAAGACCCGGCGAAGGTGCTCAAGCAGCACGGCGGTGCCCACGCCGCCATCGCGCTCGCCGTCAACGAGCAGGCGTTCGCCTCCGTCTACGGCGGACTGCGGCGCGGCGGCAAACTGGTCATGGTCGCGCTGCCCGCCGGCGGAACCATCCAGTTGCCGATCTTCGACACCGTTCTGAACGGCACCTCCGTCATCGGCTCCATCGTCGGCACTCGCCAGGACCTCGACGAGGTCTTCCAGCTCCACGCCGCCGGACGCACCAAGGTCATCTACGAAACCCGGCCGCTGCACACCGTCAACGACTCCATCGCCGAAGTCCTCGACGGACAGATCAAGGCACGCATCGTCTTCGAGACGTGACCCGCTCCCGCCGGCCGCCGACCGGGCGCCGACCGGGTTCAGCGCCCGCGGGCAGACCCGGTCCCGGCAGCCCCTCAGGGCCGCTGCCCTTCGTCCGCGGCGAGCGGACCGGTCAGCCGGACGGTTGCCGGCAGGCCGCGTTCGTGCGGCTCCGGCAGCCACTTCACCTCGGAGCGGCGACGAGAAGACCGACGCCACGCTCGGGAGTCGGATTCACCTGCCCGCCCGTCTGCCCGCCCCGTGCGCGCCACTGAGCCGGCGCTCTTCGCGGGAGCCGGCTGGGCCGAACGTCCCCGTGCCGTCCCGATGCGGCCCGCATGACATGCTTCCCTGCTGTCACGCTGGGAGCGGACCCCGGTCACCAAACCACCGGGCACCGATCGAAAGGACGACGGATGGAGGGCGTGAAGCCGGGCTCCGCCGGTGAGAGCAGCCCCGCTTCCGCGGGCCGGAGCCGTCCTCGGCGCGCTGCCGTCCGCGTTCCCCACGAGCGTGTCCGGCAGGCACGGATGCGCACCTCGCAGGACCGTGTCGCCGACGCGATCACCTCGTTCGCGGGGACGATGCGATTCGTCTACCTGCACGCTCTCTGGTTCACGGTTTGGATCGTGCTGAACGAGGGCCTGCTCGGGAAAGCAGAGATCTTCGACCCGTATCCCTTTGGGCTGCTCACCATGATCGTGAGCTTGGAAGCGATTTTCCTGTCGACGTTCGTCATGGTCAGCCAGAACCGGCAGGCGGCACGCGAGAACGTACGCGCCGATCTGGACTTCGAGACCAACCTGCGCTCCGAGGTGTGGTCGGTTCATATAGGAAAGGCACTGGGCCTCGACCCTCAGCAGATCGAGCAGCACGTGCAGGAGATCATCGCGCAGAGCAAGGCGGGCATGGACCTCGAGCAGCGTGGGACGCCGGTCGACCCCCAGGACCTCTGATTCCAGAAGGAGAGAACACGTGGAGGCCATCGCATACGGCGTCCTCGCGGACGAGGAGCCGCTGCTGCACGGCGCATTCACACGCGAGTTCGCGGGCCGGCATGAACTGCGCTGTCTGGGACTCTTCCTCAATCGCGACACGGCCCCCACCGCAGCCGGGCACGAGATCGTGCTCACCAGCGTCAACGACACCCTCGACGCCGAGGTCCTGCGCGCCCTGGCCACGGGCGGCACGAAGATGATCGCCCAGCGGGCCACCGGCTACAACAACATCGACCTGACCGTGGCCGGGGAAATCGGCCTGACGGTGGCCCGGGTGTCGTCCTACTCGCCCTACTCGGTCGCCGAGTTCGCCTGGGCCCTGGCGCTCGCCGTCGACCGGCGGATCGTTCGCGCCGCGCACCGCACCCGGGAGTTCGACTTCCGACTCGACGGGCTGATGGGCCGCGACCTGCACGGCCGAACGGCCGGTGTGGTGGGCACCGGCAAGATCGGGGCCGCGTTCGCGCGCATCGCCCACGGCTTCGGGATGCGGCTGCTGGGCTGGGACCTCGCCGAAAACCCGGACTGCCTGGCCCTGGGCATGCAGTACGTCGAGCGGGAGCGGCTGTTCGCCGAGGCGGACCTGGTCAGCCTGCACGTGCCACTGTTGCCGGACACCCACCACCTCCTCGACGCGCGTGCCCTGGGGCTGATGAAGGACGACGCGCTTCTGGTCAACTCCAGCCGCGGCGGCCTCGTGGACACCGACGCCCTGCTGGAAACCCTGCGCGCGGGGCGGCTCAGCGGCGTCGGCCTGGACGTGTACGAGGAGGAGGCCGGAGTGTTCTTCCTCGACAAGTCCCTGGAAGTGATGACCGACGAACGCCTCGCGCGGCTGATGACCTTCAACAACGTCCTGGTCACCTCGCACCAGGCGTACTTCACCCGGGACGCCGTCGGCCAGATCGCCGAGACGACGGTGGCCAATGTCGCGGACTACTTCGCCGGCCGAACCGGCGACAACACGCTCGTCCGGTCGCCCGCCGCCTGAGGCGCCGGACCCAGCGTGGATGGCTCTGCCGTTCGGAATCGGGGAGGTTTCCGTACCCGATGCGGTGGCAACCCGGCGATGGGCTCTGCGACGGCACCCACCCCGGCCCCGGGCGCCTGCGCGCCCATAAGATTCCGGCCGCAGAGCCTGGAACTCAATGATCACTCGACGTACTGGGGCGTCGCGCAGACGCATGGGCGGCATTCGGGGTTTCGGTTTCGCACGCCCGGCAGGTCCCATGAGGCGGACACTGGGATCAGCCGGCCGGATGCGGGCTGACCGCCACAGCCGTGTGGCGTGTCCGCCGAGCCGTCAGTGGGGTACCCGGTCAGCGGGGTCCACGTCCCGGCGGGCGCGTGCGAGGAGGATGCCATGGCATTGCGACAGCTCGATGAGAAGACGGTGACCACTTTGGTCGCCGAGGCCACCGCGGCGCCGTCCATGCACAACGCTCAGCCATGGCGTTTCCGCTTCCTGGCCGCTGACCGTCTTCTGCTGCTGTACGCCGACCTCGAGCGGGCCATGCCGCGCTCCGATCAGGGCAACCGGGCGCTGCACATCGGCTGCGGAGCGGCACTCTTCAACCTGCGCGTCTCCGCCGCGCATGCGGGCCTCAACCCGGAGGTACGGCTGCTGCCCGAGCCGCAGGATCCGCAGCTGCTCGCCGCCGTCCATCTGACCGGGGAGGCCGGGCGCGCGCCGGACGACGAGCTGGCCCGGCTGCATGCGGTGATCCGGCAGCGCCACACCAGCCGCCATCCTTTCGCGGAGAAGGACATCCCCGAGGACATCCGGACCACGCTGCAAGAAGCTGCGGCACGCGAGTCGGCCGCCCTGCTCTTCCCCGGCCCCTGGCATGCCGAGACGGTGCTCGACCTGGTCCGCGACGCGGAGAGCCGCGATGTCATGGACTCCGGCGCCCGCGAGGACCTCGTCCGCTGGACCCGGCTCGGCCCGGAGGCGGACAGCGCCGTCGACGGTGTCCCCGAGTACGCCTTCGGGCCGCGCAAGCGGGACGGCAAGGCTCCGGTACGGGACTTCTCCGGGCGCCGACCGGTGGCCGACCGCGGCACCACCACCTTCGAGTACACCCCGCACCTGGCCCTGCTGAGCACTCCCGGCGACGGGCCCGCCGACTGGCTGCGCGCCGGTCAGGCCCTGGAACGCGTGCTCCTGGAGGCAACCCTGGCCGACCTGGCCACCTCCCTCACCTCCCACGCGCTGGAGACCCCCGAACTGCGCCTGCTGGTCCGCGACCCGGGATCGGGCACGGGGCAGGTGCAGATGGTGCTGCGTCTCGGCTACGGCCCGCGAGGTCCGGCCACGCCCCGCCGCCCGGTCAGTGACGTTCTCGACATCGTGTAGCCGCAAGACCGCTTCCGTCTGACCGGGCCTTGCGATCGTTCGCAGCTGTGAGTGTTCGCTCCGCTGTCGCTTGTCCTTGGTGTGTTTGGCGCGTCCGGTCGCTGGAGACCCGCACGGAAACCAGGCGCGACTGCGTGGCCCGTTCGGACCGAGGGGTGGCCGGGGGCACTGTTGCCGCCGACGGGTCCGGTGGGGGTGTCCGCATCCACGTGAGCCGATCGGCCTCATAGAGAAGGCCATTCGGCCCTCGGCCCCCGCACGTGGATCGAGCCACGATGGTGAGCGCCATCCCCCTGCACACCCGCACTGCTGAGGAGACCCATGCTTTCGCCCGAGTCGGCCACCGTCGTCCGTGCCACCCTTCCCGCCGTCGGCGGAGCTCTGGACGAGATCACGGCCCGGTTCTACGACACGATGTTCGCCGAACAGCCAGAGCTGCTGGACGGGCTGTTCAACCGCGGCAACCAGGCCAGCGGACAACAGCGCCGTGCGCTGGCCGGGTCCATCGCAGGCTTCGCACAGGCACTGCTCGCCGACCCCGACGCCCGCCCGGACGCGCTGCTGTCGCGGATCGCCCACAAGCACGCCGCACTTGGTGTCACCGAGGACCAGTACACGATCGTCCACAAGTACCTGTTCGGGGCCATTGCCGACGTCCTCGGCGAGGCGGTCACGCCGGAGGTCGCCGGCGCGTGGGACGAGGTGTACTGGCTGATGGCCGGCGCGCTCATCGCCCGGGAGGCCCGCCTGTACCAGGAGGCGCAGGTCGATCCCCGTCATCCGTGGCGGCAGTGGACGGTCGTGGAGCGGCGGGAGGAGACCCCCGACGCGGTGTCCTTCCTGCTGCGCCCGGCCGACGACGCCCCGCTCCCCTCCGGCAGGGCCGGCCAGTACGTCAGCGTCCGCGTGAAGATGCCCGACGGCATACACCAGTTGCGCCAGTACAGCCTCTCCGGCGCCCCTGGCGACCAGCTGCGCCGTATCACCGTCAAACGGGTCGCGAGCGTGGCCGACGCCCCCGAGGGCGAGGTGTCCAATCAGCTGCACCGCACCGTCCGGGCCGGCGACGAACTCACCCTGTCCGCGCCGTTCGGCGACGTGGTCCTCGACGAAGCCGACAGCCCGCTGCTGCTGGTCTCGGCCGGCATCGGCTGCACCCCGATGGTCGGCATGCTCGAACACCTCGCGGCGACCGGAGCCGCCCGCCCGGTCACGCTGCTGCACGCCGACCGTTCCCCGGCCGACCACGCCCTGCGCGCGGACACCCGCCGCCTCGTCGGCCAACTGCCCGGCGCCCGGGCCGAGTTCTGGTACGAACAGGATGCCGCCGCCGAGCCCGGCGCCCGCACCGGTCTGATGGATCTCGACGGACTGGACCTGCCCGCCGACGCCGACGTCTACCTGTGCGGCGCACTGCCCTTCATGCGGTCCGTGCGGGCCCAGCTGCTGCAGGCCGGTATCCCCGCCCGCCACATCCGTTACGAGGTCTTCGGCCCCGACCTGTGGCTGGCCCACGCGGAAGGCTGATCACGGGCACCGCAGAAGGTTGGGCGGGGCCGGTGACCCCGCCCTACGCGGAAGCTGTGCGGGCCGGTGTCGAACCGGTGGTCGCAGGCGTCCAGAACCGCGTCCCCTTTGCCGATCAGGTGGGCCCAGGTGGCGGTGTGTCCACCTGGAGGTCACGGTCGTGGCATTGGTCCTGTGGAGGAGTGGTCGTGCCCAGGCTGCCTTGGGGCTGCTTGCTGGTACAGGGCCGAGCCGGGGCAGGTGGTGGGGTCGGCCGCCCCCTCGCGGTTGGGCCGGTGGGCATGGGGCTGGCGGCCGGGGGTCGGGATCCCAAGTCGCCCCGGTGCGTCGCCATGGGACAAGCCGAGATCCTGGACCTTCGGTAGGGCTCCGGCGGCGGGTGCACGCCGGAAGGGCGCCACACGCAGCTTCTTCGACCTCGACGGCCACGGCCGGCAGGTCGTGTGCATGGATCCGTCAGACGCCTCGGACAGCTCGACCACGCCGGCGAGAGGCCCGACCCCACCGACCTAGCGCAGGCACGAATCCCGTGGGCGTCAATCTGATAGGTAATTGCTAAATTTCGCAATTGGTTAGATGCTGTATTAGCTGTGATCGCAGGTAGTCGCGTACGCAGCCTTCCCCGTCTGACCCGAGGTGGGGTCTTCGAAGGAAGCCGAGGGACCGTGTCCGTTCCGCTGTATCAGGCCAAGGCCGAGTTCTTCCGGATGCTGGGGCATCCCGTACGGATACGGGTGCTGGAGTTGCTGCAGGACGGGCCGTTGCCGGTACGGGACCTGCTCGCGGCGATCGAGGTGGAGCCCTCCGCCCTGTCGCAGCAGCTGGCGGTGCTGCGCCGCTCCGGAATCGTCACCGCGACGCGGGAAGGCTCGACCGTTGTCTACGCGCTGGCCGGCGGGGATGTGGCCGACCTGTTGAAGGCGGCCCGGCGGATTCTGACCGACGTGCTGGCCGGGCGGAACGAGTTGCTGGCCGAGCTGCGGGAAGCCGAGGTCGTCGCGCGATGACCACGGCACTCGGCCGGGTGGGGAACCGGATCGCCGCGCTACTGCCCAGGCGGGACGATCTGGCTCAGATGCGGCGGGACCCACGACGGGATCTGCTCGCGGGTCTGACCGTGGCGATCGTCGCGCTGCCGCTCGCGCTGGGCTTCGGTGTTTCTTCGGGGCTCGGCGCTCAGGCGGGCCTGGCGACCGCCGTTGTCGCGGGTGCGCTCGCCGCGGTCTTCGGCGGGTCGAACCTGCAGGTGTCCGGCCCGACCGGTGCGATGACGGTGGTCCTCGTGCCGATCGTGGGCCAGTACGGGGCGAGCGGAGTGCTCACCGTCGGCTTGATGGCGGGCGTCATGCTCGTCGGCCTGGCCGCGCTGCGGGCCGGCAAGTACATGCAGTACGTACCCGCCCCGGTCGTCGAGGGCTTCACCCTCGGCATCGCCTGCGTGATCGGTCTGCAGCAGGTCCCGAGCGCCCTCGGCGTGCCCAAGCCCGACGGCGACCGCGTCCTGGTGGTGACCTGGCGCGCCCTCGAGGAGTTCGCCAAGGCCCCGAACTGGACGGCCGTCGGCTTCGCGATCGCCGTGGCCGCGGTCATGTTGCTCGGTGCCCGCCGGCTGCCGACCGTCCCGTTCTCCATCCTGGCCGTGATCGCCGCTACGGCCGTGGCACAGCTCGCCCACCTGGACGAGGCAAAGCCGATCGGTGACCTGCCCTCCGGACTGCCCGTACCGTCGTTGTCCTTCCTGGACCTCGGCTCGCTCGGGACGCTGCTCGCGCCGGCCGTGGCCGTCGCCGCTCTGGCCGCCCTGGAGTCGCTGCTGTCGGCGTCGGTGGCCGACGGCATGACCGTGGGCCAGCAGCACGACCCGGACCGGGAGCTGTTCGGGCAGGGCATCGCGAACATCGCCGCCCCGCTGTTCGGCGGTGTCCCGGCGACCGGAGCGATCGCCCGCACCGCGGTCAACGTCCGCACCGGCGCGAGCTCACGATTGGCAGCCCTGACTCATGCCGCGGTCCTGGCCGTGATCGTCTTCGCGGCGGCGCCTCTCGTCTCGAAGATTCCGCTGGCCGCCCTGTCGGGCGTCCTGCTGGCCACGGCGATCCGGATGGTCGAGGTCGGCTCGCTGCGGGCCATGGCCAAGGCCACCCGCTCCGACGCGCTGATCCTCGTCCTCACCGGCGTCGCCACGCTCGCACTCGACCTCGTGTACGCCGTGATCATCGGCCTGGTCGTGGCGGGCGCCCTGGCTCTGCGTGCCGTGGCCAAACAGGCACGTCTCGACCAGGTACCGCTGGACCGCGGCGACCACAGCGTGGAGGAACACGCCCTGCTGGCCGAGCACATCGTGGCGTACCGCATCGACGGCCCGCTGTTCTTCGCCGCCGCGCACCGCTTCCTGCTGGAGCTGACCGACGTGGCCGACGTCCGTGTCGTCATCCTGCGCATGTCGCGCATCTCCACGATGGACGCGACCGGGGCCCTAGTCCTGAAAGACGCCGTCGAGAAGCTGAAGCGGCGTGGCATCCTCGTCCTCGCCTCCGGGATACGCACCAGCCAGGTTCAGGTCCTGGCCTCCGTCGGCGCGCTGGACCTGCTGCGCCACGAGGGGCGGGAGTACGCCTCCACACCCGAGGCGATCCGCGGTGCGCGCGATCACCTGGAGAAGTCCGGTGTCCTGTCGACCGGCCCGGCCCAGCCGACCGCCGCCACCAGCGAGGAAGCAGTCGGATGAGTACGCGTCCCGCCGTACTGCAGCAGCATCGGGAGCAGGCTGCACGTCCCACCCGGCACGTGTGGGAGTTCGGCCGCCTGATCGTCCGCACCCCGACCCCGCCTGATCCGGTGCTGTTGTCAGCGACGTCCCCGGTGGACGACGCGGGCGCCGCGACCGACACCGGCGGGACGGTGACCGCGACCCGCCCCGCCGACATGATCACCGACCGGGACCAGGCCGCCCACTACCAGCGCCCCCTGCCCGGCCGGGTGCAGGCTCCGCACCACCCACTCGTGCGCATCCGCACACAGACTGCGACCGGCCTCCGCTGCGCGCGGGCCACGGAGGGCTGATGTCCACGCGGCTCGAAGCCCTGCCCCACCGACACGTGCTCACGCTGCCCGCCGAGCCGTCCGCCGTCCGGATAGCACGGGAGACCGCCGAACAGGCACTGGTGGAGTGGGGGATCAGCCTGCGCCACCCCACCGTGAACCCGGCCCTGCTGATCGTCAGCGAGCTGGTCACCAACAGCGTGCGCCACGCCGCCGTCGTGTCCCCGAACACCACGGGGTGGCCGGTCGGCTGACCTCGCCGGCTCTCAACCCGAGACGAAGGAACCGTCGCCGTCCCGTACCGGGACGAGGGCGGATGCGTCCTCTTCGGTGGCGATCGCCACGTCCTCGACGAATCCCATCGCGGCCAGCTGACGGCCGGAGGCGCTGGTGGCGACCGTGTGGGCGAGGTCGGCGGTGCCTTCGTAGTTCGCCTTCGCGGCGGCGGCCTCCGGGGAGAGCGGGCCCGCGCCCTGGGAGCACAGGGCGCTGACGAGGGCTCCGGCGCCGAGCAGGTCTTCCAACGCGGGGCGCAGGCTGCCGTCCGGCCACAGCTCGCCGGCGGCGATCACGGCGACGGGATGTTCGGGGGTGCCGTAGTCGTGGGAGGTGAGCCAGGTGCCGACCGCGGTGATGTTGCGCAGGCAGGCGGCGACCACCCGCACGCCGGGCGGCGCGGCGGTTGCGATCGCGGCGCCGTTCGGTGACGGCAGCACCAGGCGGGCCACGAAGGGCGCGGCCCGCAGGTGGGCGGGCGACAGCGACCAGGGCGTTTCCGGTGTGACGGTGTGGCGGTGGGAGGCCAGCCGGGCACCCGACTGGCGCGCGTACGCCGTGGCGGCCTGCGCGGCGCCGCTCCGTTCCGCCTCGGACACGGGGCCGCCCGGCCACCGGAAGGGAAGGACGCGGATGCCCCTGTCGACGGCGACGCTCACCGCTGTGGTGAACGACAGTACGTCGACGGCGACAAGGCAGGCCGTCGCGCTCGCGAGCCGGCTCGCACCCGCGGGCCCCCATTCGAAGCGCACTCCGCTCCCGGACTGGACCTCCCAGCCACCCATTGCACCCCTATCAGGTCTGTGTGCCGTGCATGGGCCAGCGGCGGTCGGTGCCCGGGGTGGGCTTGTCGGGACGGCCACCGAGGGACAACTTCAGCAGGCGGGCAGTGCCGCAGCGCGGGCAGGCACCGTCCGGACCGACGGCCGCGGGGCGGCACTTCAGGCGGCAGGCGGGGCACTGGAGCCAGGTGACGCCCGAACCGCGCAGCGGCGTGATCCTCACGCGAACCTCCCTCACGTACCTCAGTAATTGCTAATATTAGCAATTACTGAGACTGTCACTGCTGGATTCGGCCGGCTCTCGTCCCCCGTGCGGATTCGGCCTGGCCGGTGCCGCACGCGAGGATGGGCCGCATGTTCTTGACGAGTGGGTGGACGCGATGCGCCAAGGCCCGGCCGGTGGGGCCGTGTTGCCGTAGGGCGGAGGGGACGGCACCGTGAGTACGCCGCTGTACCAGCTCAAGGCCGAGTTCTTCAAAACCCTCGGCCACCCGGCCCGTATCCGCGTCCTGGAGCTGCTGAGCGAACGCGAGCACGCGGTCGCGGAGATGCTGCCCGAGGTGGGGATCGAGCCGGCGCACCTCTCGCAGCAACTGGCCGTGCTGCGCCGGGCGAACCTGGTCGTGACCCGAAAAGAGGGCTCGACGGTCTACTACTCGCTGACCAGCCCGTACGTGGCGGAGCTGCTGCGGGTGGCCCGCACGATCCTGTCGGGTGTGCTGGCCGGTCAGGCCGAGCTGCTCGCTGACCTGCAAGCGGCCCAGGCCGAGGGGAAACCGCCGTCGTAGCGGCGGCATCTTGAACGGCGGTCGTCTCCTTCGGAGTCGACAGCACTCTGTGGCGCGGAGGCGGCCGCCTTCCCTAGGGGTCGGTATCCCTCACGCGGACACTGCCGGTCCTACAGGCCGTCAGCCCGCCGCGGTGATCCTCAATTCGGTCACCATGCCGTCGCCCCGCAGAGTCAGCGCCGCCGGGCCTTCGTGACGCACGCAGTCGAGACGGCCGAGCGTGGTCTCCCGGCCGTCCGGTCCGCCGATGGCGGTCCCCTCCGTGACGGCCATGACGAGTAGGGTCTCGCCCGCGGCGCACGCCATCTCTGCTTCCCGTGCGACAGCGACGGTGACGATCCGCACCGTTGCCGTCGCCCGGCTCCTGCGGGTCATCACATTCACATTGCGGACCGCGCCCGCCTCCAGCCGACAGTCCGTCGCAGCGTCGCCGGAGAAGGCGAAGGGACTCAACGGCCCGACCGGATGCGGTGTCCCGTCCACAGTCAGCACCATGCCCTCGCCCTCGACGAGGGTGATCACGCGGTCGATCCCCGGAAAGGTGGAGAAGGGGCCCTCCGCGTCTACGTCCGCGACGCTCACCCGCCAGTCGAAGCCGTCCGTGATCTCCGCCGAGGCCATGGGCGCTTGCAGGGTGCCCGACGCGACCTGTCGGGTCATGCCGCCGCCGTTCTTCCACGGCACGCTGCGGTACTCGTTCCAGCGCAGAGCATGTCCGCCCATCCGACGCCGCCTCCTTGCTCGTCATCCGGCCGGCCGCCTTCACCGGCGAACCTGGGCCACGGGTCTCTCGGTCGTCGGACGGCAGGAGCCTCCAGGCACGTGATCATCGAGTGCGGGGCCAGCCTACGCGCCGACCACGTGCGGAGGGCGGGGGGTCCGCGGTCATCGGCTCTGTCTCCTCATGCGGCTGCGGCAGCAGGCGCCCCGGAGCACGGGGTGATGCGGTCGGTGAGGTGCGGGCTCAGCCGAGTGGATTGTCGGTGTCGCGCAGGGTGGCCAGAGCCGGGGCATACATGCGGGCCTTGATGGTGCCGAGGGTGTCGCCGGCCTTGGCCACCTGTGCCCGGGCGATCTCAACGGCGGTCGAGCGTACGGCGTCCTCGCCGACCGGCTGGTCGACGACGCCGACGGCCGCGGCGTCTGAGCCGCCGTAGCGTCGGGCGGTGAGCATGGCCTCGTGCGCGCTCTGCGGCGCCAGGCGGGACTGGATGAGGGCCGACATGCCGGGGGTGAAGGGGATGTTGATGTCTGCCTCGGGAAGGCACCGGTAGCCGCGGTCGGCGCGCATCACGCGGAAGTCGTGGGCGAGGGAGAACATCGCA
Source organism: Streptomyces sp. SAI-127 (assembly GCF_029894425.1). Classification (NCBI taxonomy): domain Bacteria; kingdom Bacillati; phylum Actinomycetota; class Actinomycetes; order Kitasatosporales; family Streptomycetaceae; genus Streptomyces; species Streptomyces sp. SAI-127. The sequence goes on along the minus strand of NZ_JARXYJ010000001.1, from coordinate 598,433 downwards.
CCGGCGGCGAAGGTGTGCCCCTGCAGCGCGGTCACGGTGATGACCGGCAGCGAGAGCATCCGCGCGAACAGTTCGTGGACGGAGACGACGTCCTCGCCGGGCCGACGGGCAGAGGGCCCCGGACCGATCGTCACCGGAGGACCGATCGCGTTCCGGGGCCTCTAGCCTCACCTCGGGATGAACGCAAGCAACCACTGACGGCCGGGCCGGTGCAGGGGTTCCGGGCCCGGCGGCGGGAGCCGGTTCAGTGCGTCACGGGATGGGATTACCAGCCCTGACCGCAGTCGGAACCGATGTCGGTGCTCTGTGCACCCGGGCTGCCCTCGCCATTGAGCAGGTTGCCGCCGAGGCCGTTGAGGATGCCCACTTCGCCGAGAATGTCGATGTTCAGGTCGTGGGACTTGCACCCGCCGCCATGCGTGCCTCCCGCAGCCTGGGCGGTGGCAGGGCCGGCGCCCATGAGGCTGAAGCCACTGATGAGGGCGACCGCGACAGCGGCCTTGTGAAGCTTGCGCACTCTTTCCTCCTAGAGCTGAGTGAGCGCACCGTCAAAGATCACCAAGCGCTCATTTCGGAGGCTAGATCGACATCTCCCACGGCGCTCACCGAGGGAGCCGTCCGGGGGCTCGGCGGCTCGAACCGTCACGTTGATGTGTGCGTCGCAGGTGCGAAATCCTGCCGGTGCGCAGACAGACGGGCTGGCCCGGGAGGAGCCCCAGGGCCGGCCCGTCATCGTGATCGAGGGCGGGACCGCCGAAGGGCGCTTGGATCCGAGCACCTCAACAAGCGTGATGGCGCGCTGGCGGTGGCGGGGCTCGTCCTGTCGCCGGGGGGACAGCCGGGTGCAGCGCGTCGCGATGTGAGACCGCTGCCACCGCGCTTTGCTTTGAGGACGGCCTCACTTGGTGGCGAAGCCGCCGATGCGCCGTGACCCCTGTGAGACTCGTCAGGCTGGGCTGGGTGCTGTGGGGCTCACAGGCTGTGGGCGATGGGATGCAGCGGTTCGTACAGCGGGAGTTCCGCGCCGCTGGGGAGCCGGATCGCAGTCAGCTTGCCCCAGCGCTGCTCGCTGACCGGGCGGGTGATCTCGACCCCCTGTGCGCGGAATTCGCCGAGCTGGGCATCAAGGTCGTCGCACATCAGGAAGAACTCGTGCTGCGGCGGGCCGTCGGTCGGGTGCACGGCCACCTCGGCCGGGGGCAGCTTGAAGATGAGCCAGCCGCCGCCCGCGTCGACCCCGGGAAAGCCGAGGACGTCACGGAGAAAGGCCCGGTCCGACTCGGCGTCCTGGCTGTAGAGGATGACATGCGCACCGCTGATCATGGCTGGCTCCTGCCCCGTTGAGTGCTGGCGGTCGTGCCCCTCGGCATCCTGGCACGCTCAGGTCCCAGAGGACCTTCGACTGCATTCGATGACACGCCGACCGAGTTGCATGACAACGGACACGAACCGGCGAATGAACGGGATTGGAGCTGAGATTCCGTGGCCGAATCTCAGGACCGGTAGCCACCCGATGGCCGGTGGGCCACGGATCCAGATCTGCGCGGCGCTGGGTGCACGGTGGCCGACCCTGATGGAGGCACAGCCGGTCGCCGCCGCTGGGGGCCAGGCCAGGAGGAGCAGGAAAGGGCGATTGGCGGCGAGGCGGGGCCCGTGCGGCCGGTGCCGCGCCGGGACGGCCCGCCGGCTGCGGCCGCCGAACCGACGGTGGGGCTGCGGTGGTGGTGCGGCAGTGTGGGCTCTGGCTGGACTGGGGCGTGTCGCGTCTCTGGTACGGACTGTGCTGGAGCTGCCATGGCTGGCTGGAGAACCGGGGGACGGCGCAGCGGCAGCACCGGGCCGTGGACGGTGACGGACTGGGCCGGCCGTACGTAATCGCGGGTGCGGGAGGAGATCCGGGCCGGCACCGAGGCCGTCTTCCCGGGCCGACCCAGCTGCACGTCTACGTGAGGGGTCTGGGGCAGCAGGGTGCACGGAACCCGAGCGTGCCTCCCCAAGCCGGAAGTAGCCCAGCTCCCAGTTCCACGCGATCCTCCCAGGCTCCACGACCGGACGTGGACGAACGCCGCCTGGCCCTGCGGCCTCCGTCCAATCCGGAACAGGCGGCCGCCCCTCATGGTCGGCCGGCCGCTGTTCCCGCAGCGCAGTCCCTGTCTGGCGTCCGCATGCGGATACCCCCGCTGCGCCTCCTTGACCGGTCACTGGTTCGCCGTCGTACTGGCAGTCCGTCTCACCGTCCCATGCGCCAGACCGGCAGCCGCGGCGTCCCATCGGCCCGGTCTTTGCGAGGGGATGCACCATTGATTCCGCTTACCTGCCGCGTCCCTTTGCCTGTTCAGGATCTTGCATCGTGATGCACACCGTCATCCCGTGGCAGGATCTGCCCGAATTGCCTGCTCCCACCCGGCAGGCATGCGTGCCATCTGGCTGGTGATAGTAAACTCAGGTATACGGTGCAGGCCGCGCCGTGTACGCGGCCACCGGAACGAGTACCCGGCGTCGATGTGGAGGTGAGTTCTGTGCCATCAGGAAGGCACGTGTCCGGCCCCATGGATGACGAGCCGGCCTGTTCCATGGAGCGGAGCCTGCAGATACTCGGCGAGCGGTGGACCCTGCTGGTGCTGCGTGAGGTCCTCTACGGCAGGCACCGGTTCGCTGAAATTCAGTCAGCTCTCGGCATCGCGTCGAACCTGCTCAGTGACCGGCTCAAGGTTCTCGTCGACGCCGGAGTGCTGCGGACACTGGCCTACCAGGAGGCGGGCAGCAGGCCCCGGCAGAGCTACCATCTGACGCCGGCCGGGCTCGAACTGCAGCCCGTCCTGGGTGCGCTGCAGCAGTGGGGCGACCGTCACCGTCCGCGGCCCGCAGGTCCCTCCGCTTGCCAGCGGACCCGATCCACGGGTCGGGCCGTCCATGTGGGGTTCCTCGATGAGGATGGCCGCGAGGTTCCCATGGACGATGTGTCGCTGATGGCCGCACCTGACCCTCAGAACCCATCCGGACTCGGGAAACAACGGAACAGCCGTTAGCGCCAAGCGCTCTGGTGCCCCTGAAGGCGTGTCACCGTACGGGCTGTGGCTTGGCCCATGGCTCGGGACCTTTCACCTCTTGCCGGCGAGTCAGTCCTGGGCGAGGCGGTCGAGGAACTGGCCGACCAGTTCCAGGCCGGTGCACAGGGTCTGGGTGTCGTCGGCGAAGCCGATGCGGACGGTGGGCTCGATGTCGAAGGCGGCGCCGGGGGTGAACATGACCCCGGTCTCGCCGAGGAGGCGGGTGCGGAACTCGTAGGAATCGATCGGGGCGTTGCAGCGCAGGAGCGCGGTGGTGCCCGAGGCCGGTTTGACGTAGGTGATGTCGTCACGGCCGGTGACCCACTCGTCGAGGATGGCGAGATTGGGGCGGGTGATCTGGTGGGAGCGGGCGAGGACGGCGTCCTTGTTCTCCAGTGCGACGCAGGCCAGGAGGTCGTCGACGCGTCCGACGCTGATGGTGGTGTAGTCCCGGTGGGTGGCTCCCTCGGCGAGGAGGCGGGTGGGGCCGACGATCCAGCCCAGGCGCAGCCCGGCCAGGGAGTAGGGCTTGGACATGCTGCCGGTGGAGATGCCGCGCTCGTACAGGTCGGCGATCTGAGGCGGTGAAGCCGTCACCGTCCTGGTCGACGCCCCGGTAGACCTCGTCGCACAGCACCCATGCCCTCACCCGTTCGGCGATCTTGACGATACGGGCCGGTCCGGCTTCGCCGATGAGGGCGCCGCCCTGGGGTTGTGGGGGTTGTTGACGGCGATGAGCTTGGCGTCGGCCGAGACCAGGCGGTCGAGTTCGTCGAGGTCGGGCAGCCAGCCGTTGGCCTCGCGCAGCGGCAGTTGGCGCCCTCGAACTCACCGCCTCCCTCGAAAGGTGGGCCCAAGTCTCACCCCTGCTGGATTGCATTTTTAAAGCCAGGCCCTCTAGGGTCGTCACCAAGCGACCGCTAGAGAATTGCGAAGGAGGCGCCGACATGGGCGTGCTTGCGGGCAGGACGGCTCTGGTCACCGGGGCGAGCAGGGGCATCGGACGCGGGATCGCGGAGCGGCTGGGACGCGACGGCGCACGGGTCGCGGTGCACTACGGCAGGAACGAGGCGGCGGCGAAGGAGACGGTCGCCGCGATCGAGGCGGCGGGTGGCTCGGCCTTCGCGATCGGCGTGGAGCTGGGGGCGCCCGGGGACGCCGAGGCCCTGTGGGAGGAGTTCGACCGGCACGCGGACGGGCTGGACATCCTGGTGAACAACGCCGGAATCGGCAACACCCGGTCGATCGAGGAAATCGACGAGGCGGAGTTCGACAGCGTCTTCGCGGTGAACGTGAAGGCGCCCTTCCTCCTCGTCAAGCACGGCATGACCCGCCTGCGCGACGGCGGCCGGGTCATCAACGTCTCGTCGGGGCTGGCCCGGAGCGCGAAGATGCCGAACGCCATCGCGTACGCCATGACGAAGGGCGCTCTGGACACCTTCTCCCTGTACCTGTCCAAGGTGCTGGGCCCTCGGAACATCACCGTGAACTCGGTGGCGCCGGGGGTCATAGCCACCGACGGCACATATGAACTGCTGCACGCGAGCGAGGACGCGCGGGAGCAGCTGGCGGCGCTGTCCGCGCTGGGCCGGGTGGGGGAGACGGCCGACGTCGCGGATGTGGTGGCGTTCCTGGCGTCGGACGGGGGCCGGTGGGTGACGGGGAGCTGGGTGGACGTTACGGGAGGTTCACAGAGCTAGCCAGGGCGTCGCAACGCGACCCGGAGAACGGCGCCGCGTGCGAACGGCCGCCGCGGTGCTTCCCCGTCACAGCTGCGATCTTGTCGGGCAGCGGCAATAGTTGAGTGACGTCGATACACCAGTACCTCGGAGAAGGCCGAGACGGCGGCCTGGACGTGTGGCACCGGCCCTCGACAAAGTCGCCGCCTTGAAGCCACGGTTCGTGTCGGCCTGTCACAAGGACACCCGACGCGGAAATCCCGCCTCGGACATCGAAGGAACCCGGCGCTATCTCGATGCAGGCGCCGTCGTCCTTGAGCAGTCCACGAACCCCGCGGGATTCTTCAACGGGATGAAGCAGCGCTACTTCGAGGGGGTGCATCCGTGGGCAATCTGGCTCAGCGCCGTGCAGCTGTTCGGCAACTGACAGCCAACCTCACGGTGCCGCCGCCCTGATGGAGCTGCTGCGCGCAGGCGTTCTCCAGGGTGCGCTCCGCAGGCAGCAAACCGACGTCCTCATAAAAGCGCAGTGCCGTGGCTGTCTTGGCCGGGGACACCGGAGCGCTCGGCCGGCTGCGAGATGAGGCAGGTCGTCAGGCCACCGAAGGTAGACCTTCGACCCGACACGAACGTCAAGCTCGGTACGCAACCCGTATCGGGATGGCCACCAGTTCCTCACCGGCGCACGGGTTCCCTCAAGGACTGCTCCGGGATTCCGCGAACCCGCAACCTTCCACCCTCGACGACTTCTCCGGGCCGGAGTGCGTGAAGAACGCGCCGAGACAGCCGCCTGCACAGCCGAACACCTACTCCAGGAACATCACCCAACTGGCCCATCGCACCGTGCACCGCACCCGCGCCGACGCCACGCTGGCCTCATGGCGTCCGATCACCCCGTCGTCGTATACCCGCCCACCGAGGACGGAGGCCGCCGCGTCCGCATCGGCGACCACTTCGTCGGCATCGCATACGGGCTCCTCGACATCGCTGCCTATCTCCAAGAAGCCGGCTTGCAGGACTGGGACGAGATGGACGTGGCCCGATCTGGGCTCATCGAATGGCGCGGTGGCGGGCCCGACGTCTGGGAACACTGACCGGGCTGACGGCCAAGAAGCGGATGGCGCAGATTTCCGCGCCGCTGGAGTAGTTCCACCGCGCCGTCGAGGAGATCCGCATCACCCGCGGGACGCTGCTGGAGCTGCGCGCGCCGCCAGCCCCGAAGCTGACGGTGTTCGCCGTGGCCGACGGCCCGCTGCGGGCACGGTAAGTGTGCGTGGCGATGAGCACGGAGGTTACGCCCGACGACAGCAACAACACCCGTCTGAAACTCAAATGGCTGGCCGAGCGCGGGTCGGGCGGGGCGGGCAGGCGGGGTTCCGGTTAAGGCCGTGCGCAGCGGCGCGTCAGGGAGCCGGGGACTCACGATGTCGTTGCCGCCGCGCTTGGCGACCTTGATGACGCCGTCTCCACAGCCCGCCTCGACGCCGCCGCGCTCGGGCAGCACGCCGAAGTGGTGTTCACCCCGGAACGGCGTTCCGTCGACGACCCGTTCCTCGCCATCGTCGAGGACTGCCACGACCCCGTCGGGGCCGGTGTGCGCGCCGGTGAGCAGTTCGCCGTGGAAGTCGGCTGTGCCGGTTTCGGTCAACTGCCGTAGCGCGGTGAGGAATTCACGTAAGCGGGCGATGGGGCGTTCGAAGGGTAGGCCGAGGCCGGTCTCCGTCAGCAGTTTCGTGCCCAGGGCCAGACCGAGGTGGTAGCGGCCGTGCGTCGCGGCCTGGGCTGTCTGGGCCTGGCTGGAGACCAGCAGCGGGTGTCGGCCGAAGACGGGGATCGCGGAGGTGCCCACTTGTAGTCCGGGCACCTCGCGTCCGACGATCGCTGCGAGTTGGGGTGAGTCCGCGCCGAAGGTCTGGCCGAACCAGACCGACCGCAGCCCGGCGGCCGCGGCCTCCTGGGCCAGCTGCACGGTGGCGTCGACCTGGTTCGGTGCGTCAGATGCGTTGAGTGCTACTCCAACAGTCATGCCAGTCAGAACGGATGCCTGGCGAACCCGCATTCTGGTGTGTGTGACAGCTTCATGTCAGTCATGTGTGGCTGTCAGCCCGCCTGCCGGTGGTCCGGTGTGGACCGGTGGGTGAGCGTTCTGGCGCGGCGGCACTCAATTTGAGCAGGCCAGGTGGAGGGTGAGGACGGCCTGAACAAGGCTGGTGATAGGAGACTCGCGGCGCCGTCGGCACTTCGGGGGTGAGCCGGAACCGGAGCTCAGGATCGCTGGGGTACGTCATCAGCGGCGCCGTGCCGGTCGCCGTACTTCTCGGCGAGTCCGCGGAAGCGCCAGACGGCGGCGGCGCAGAGCCAGGAGGCCGCGAAGATGGCGACCACGATGTAGCCGAGCAGTTCGAAGTGGTCGGCCAGGGAGGCGTAGGCCGTGACGAGTGTCCCGGCTCTGGTGGCGTCGGCGACGAGGCCCGCAACGTAGACGCTGGCGATGAACGCGGCCACGGCCACGGTCATGCCGGTCGTGGCGATGTTGTAGTAGAGCCTGCGTGCGGGGCTGCGGTACGCCCACGAGTACAGGCGGGTCATCAGCATGCTGTCGGCGGTGTCGAAGGCGCTCATTCCCGCGGCGAAGAGCAGCGGGAGGGAGAGGACGGCGAGGGTCGGCAGGCCGGATCCGTGGGCGGCGGCGCTGGCGGAGAGGGCGAGCAGGGTGATCTCGCTGGCGGTTTCCAGACCGAGGCCGAAGAGAATGCCGACCGGGTACATGTGCCATGACGAACGGATCAGTCCGCGGGCGCGGCGACCGAGGATACGGTTCATCAGGCCGCGGTTGAGCAGTTGCAGATCAAGCTCGCCCTGGTCCAGCCGGCCCGACGCCATGCGCCGCCACAGGCCGACGATGCCGGTCAGCACCATGAGGTTGAGCACGGCGACGAGCAGCAGGAACACCATGGCCACGATCTGCGAGACCAGGCCGCCGACATGACGGAAGGTGCCGATGCCCGAACCGGCGGCGCCCGCGGCGAGGGCGACGACGAAAGCGAGCGCGAGGACCACGGTGGAGTGGCCCATGGCGAAGAAGAAGCCCACGCCGACGGGTCTGCGTCCGCGTTGCATCATCAGCCGGGTGGTGTCGTCGATGGCGGCGATGTGGTCCGCGTCGAAGGCGTGCCGCATGCCGAGTGTGTAGGCGAGGGTTCCGGCTCCGGCGAAGGCCCCGGCACCGGCCGGACCGCTGGCGTAGAAGAGGTAGAGGCTCCATCCGATGACGTGCAGGGCGGCGATGACGCCGACGATGCCCGTGATGCGTAGCCGTTCGGCGCGGGTCCATCGGCCGGCGGTGATGGTAGTTGTGGTCACACACACATCCTTGGCAAGGGGCACCGCGCGGTGCCGTCGTCAGCAGTGAGAGGGGGGCGGGCCGCACCCGCTGGTCGTGAGCCTTTCGCGGGTGCGGCCCTGGAGGACGGGCGGGAACGGACGTCCTGGGTGGTCCAGGCCTTGGAGCGGGTTACGCCCCGAGCAGGGCACGCATCTCGTCGTCGGCGACCAGGTCGTGGTCGACCAGTACGCTTTCGAGCGCCGCGAGCCAGTGCTCGTAGTACTGCCAGCTGCCCTGTTCGGTCGCTGAGGTGGCCTCCCATGCGCCGATGGCGGCGATGAGTCTCTGCTGGAACGCGTCCCAGGGGTAGTGGCCGAACTCGGACAGGGCGACGGCGACGCCGAACGCCCGGCGCTGCCAGTCGGCGTCGAAGGTGGGCGCGTTCATGTCGGTGACGCAGGTGTCGTGCAGGGGCGGGGCGGGCGTGGTGGTGGCGGTGGCCTCCATGGGTTTCCCTTTCTGTGGTGTCCGGGTGCGGCTCAGGCGGCGGCGGGAGAGGGAACCGCGGCGATGCCGATCATCGATTCGGTGGTGACCAGGGCGGCGAGTTCCTCTTCGGTCATGCCGTCGGTTCCGGAGGGGCGCTGCGGAATGACGAACCAGCGGGAATGGCCGCTGCTGTCCCACACCCGCAGTTCGACGGACGGGTCGAGGTCCAGGCCGGTCTCCTTGAGCACCACACGGGGCTCCCGGGCCGCGCGGGCGCGGAAGGTCGGGTCCTTGTACCAGTACGGCGGGAGGCCGAGCACGGGCCAGGGGAAGCAGGAGCACAGGGTGCAGATGACCAGGTTGTGCACGCCGGGGGCGTTGGCCACGGCCTGCAGGTGTTCTCCTTCGGCGCCGTCCATGCCGATGGGGAGGTCGAGTTCCGCGACGGCGGCCGGTGTGTCCTTGACGAGTCGTTCCGCGAACTGCGGGTCGGTCCAGGCGCGGGCGACGATCTTGGCTCCGTTGAGCGGCGTCATGTCGGTCTCGAAGTAGCCGAGGACCTTGTCGACGGTGGCGTCGGTGATCACGCCCTTTTCGATGAGCAGGGCTTCCAGCGCCCGCACGCGGGCGGCGCTGTGGGCTTCGCGGTCCTCGGGGTAGCCGAACTGAACGGTCACTGCTGTTCCTCCGTCGCGTGGGTGAGGTAGGCCTGGTAGAGCTCGCCGTAGAGCACGGCGCCGGGTTCGGCGAGTTCTCCCCAGATGTCGGTCGGTTCGAAGCGGACGGCGTAGACGGGCATCGGCTCTCCGATGCCGTCGGGGCCGGTGGAGCAGAAGTAGCCGTAGTTGCCCTCGAAGACGCGCTCCACGGTGCCGGTGCGGCCGCGCAGGTTGCCCGGCAGCCGGGTGTGTTCGGTGGGCGGCACGTCCGTGACGGTCACCCGGTCACCGACGGCGAAAGCGGGGGATTCGGCCGGACCCTGGCGGGGTGAGTCGCCCTCGCGCAGGTAACGGACGACCTGGTCGTCGATGCGTTCGTCCCCGCCCTCGGGCAGGTCGAGTCCCGGCTCCTGGAGGTACTCCGCGGCCTTCGCGTCCAGCTCCTCCGCGGTGATGTAGCCCTGGGAGACGAAGAATCCGCCGATGCCGCCGAGCCACTTCTCGTAGTAGCGGTACTGGAAGTAGGCGAAGGGGTGCATCGCCTCGGCGCCCTTGCGCAGGTCCGCCCAGGTCCAGACGGAGGAGAAGGCAGTGGGTACGTCGTCGATCGGGTACTGGGGTACGGCGTCGCCGAGGTGGGCGCTCAGGCCCATCATCGCGACGTGGATGCCGAAGATGCGCTGCTCCCAGTCCTCGACGAAGACACGGGGCTCGTAGGCGACGGGGCCGAGGTTTTCCAGGCCTCCGAGATGGTGCTGAAGTTTCATGACTGCCCTTCCGGGGTCGGCTCGGCGGCCGGGCGTGCGGTCATCGCGGCTCCCCAGTACTCCGAGGCGATGCCGAACACAGCGCCCAGGACCATGGACAGCGCCGCGACGAGCGCCGGGTTGCTGATGGACGCGGTGGTGATGTCGTGGCCGGTGGCGGCCACGGTGCCGACCGTGGAGGCGAATCCCCACACGATGGCCGGGAGTTTCGAGAGCAGGGGGATCTTCGACGCCTGCACCATGGCGGCGCTGCCGACGCCCACGGCGATGGCGGCGATGGCGGTGCCACCGCCCAGCGCGTGGATGACCAGCAGTGTGAGCGAGGCGATGACAATGCCGGTCAGGTTCGAGGCGATCGACCTCGCCATGCCGTCGGTGCCGGCTCCGAGAATGAAGAAGGAGGCCCAGGCAATGAAGATGACCCAGACCGGAACGGTCAGGACGGTTGCGGTGATCAGCGTGGCGACTCCGCCGAGCACGCCGATACTGATCGAAAGAGCATTTAGCTGGCGCATGGCCAAACCACTCCTCTGGCGCCGGGTTCTCACGGCCCGGCGGAATTCGTGCCCGAGCATGGGCAGGTGATAATTGGCCCGCTGAGGGGCGGAAGAGAATGGGGCTCCCTGGCGCGGAAGTCGCGCAGAGGGTCGGTTTGCTGGTTCCGAATCCGGTGGTTCGTGTTTTTTGATTCGGACGTGGGCGGGCGTGCTTCTTCAGCTTCTGTTGCCGAATACGTCCTGGCAGGGTGCCCCTCGACGACCGCGGTTACGTCGGTGCCAATTGTGTCGGCTACGGCGCGGTGAGACATCAATAGGTTCAGGCTACCGTGTTTCACGAAAGTTAACGATGGCTGAATAAATGATGTCCTGAATTGACGGCGGCGGCATTTTGTGTCAACGCAGAAAAAGCCGCCCAGGCGGCCTGTCGGTGAGGCCATGGGAGGCTGCAAAGTCGATATGAGCACTGGACCAATCAGGTCTCGGTGCGGTTAGTATTCCTCACCCGGTATATCCGGGAACCCGGATAGCCGGCCAGGTGATTGCTCGGCCTCCACGTTCCCGTCTGGAGGGCACAGGGGCCAAGGGCTGCAACGGACACACGAGCCACGATTTCGGACACGAGGGCAAGCCTCGCTCCACTCAGGAGGTCGGAGTATGAACCGGAGTATCGCGGCCGCGGACCACGGCGCCGAGCGGACCATGGTCTTCGTCCTGTACGACAAGGTGACGCTGCAGGACGTGGCGGCGCCGCTGGAGATCTTCGCCCGGGCCAACGACTTCGGGGCCCGCTACCGCGTGCTGCTGGTCTCGCCCACGGGGCAACCGGTCGGGACCACCGCCTTCACGCGGCTGAGCGCGGACATGCCCGTGACCGACGCTCCCGACTCCATTGACACCCTCCTCGTGCCGGGAGGTGTACCGGCCGACTTCACGTTCGCTTCGGGCACGCACGACATTCCGGAGGAGCTGACCCCGGACACGGTCCCCGAGGCGCTGGCGATGGTCCAGGAGCTGGCGCCCCGGGCCTCGCGAATCGCCTCCGTCTGTACCGGCGCCTTCGTGCTGGCGGCCCTCGGGCTGTTGGACGGACGCCGAGCGACGACCCACTGGGCGCACTGCGCGCGACTCGCCCGGGAGTACCCCCGCATCAAGGTGGATCTGGACGCCCTCTTCGTCCAGGACGGCCCCTTCGTCACCGGTGCCGGCATCAGCGCGGGAACCGACATGGCCCTGGCCATCGTAGAGAACGACTACGGCACCGACGTCGCCCGCAGGGTGGCCCGGTGGATGGTTGTCTTCCTGCAACGCCCGGGCGGCCAGGCCCAGTTCAGCGTCTGGTCCGAGGCGGGCGCCCCCACCACGCGCGGCCTGCGCCAGGTCCTGGACTCAGTGGTCCTCGATCCGGCGGCGGACCACTCGACTGCCGCGATGGCCGCACGCGCCGCGGTGAGCGAACGCCACCTGGGGCGGATGTTCCGCGACGAGGTGGGCGTGACACCGGCCCGCTACGTGGAGCAGACCCGGCTGGAGGCGGCCAAGCTTCTCCTGGTGAGCGGCGATGACAGCCAGGAGTCCGTCGCACGGCGTGCCGGCTTCGGCTCCCCGGAGACGATGAGACGGATCTTCCGCCGCAACCTCGGCGTCTCGCCGGGCGGCTACCGCAGCCGGTTCCGTACCACCGGCATCGACCGCCAGGAGACGGAGCCCGACCAGGACGACTGATCCGGTGATATCCCCACCCCGCACGCTCCGGCAACGGCGTCGACCGCCCCGAAAGCGCGCGGGTTCGCGGGCCGGCAGCCCCATGAGCTGCGAACCGGACCGGGCTGCCGCTCTGGAGCTGGGGAAGCGTTGACGCAGCGTTCCCGCGCTCCGGCGCCGAGCGGGAGGGCGGGGGAGCGGAGCTCTTGTGTCCCGTTCGCGGAGACCGGCACGGGTGCGTCGTACGGCGTTCCGCTGACGGTTCACACACGCGGTACCTACTAGGTACCATCTGGTGTATGCCATCCCTGAACGTGCCGTTCACCGAGGAAGAGCTCGAAGGAGTCCGTGCGGCCGCGGCCGCCGAGGGCAAGAGCCTCAAGCAGTACCTGCACGACCTCGGTGTCCGCGAGATGCAGCGCAAGCAGTTCATCACGGGCGCGAGCGCCTGGGCCGACCGGCTGCGCGACGAGTTCGACGACGCATTCCCCGACGAAATCCCGCCTGCCGAGCGCCCCGGCGGGGCCGCGGCCGCCTGATGCACTTGCACATCGACGTCTCCTGGCTCCTCGACGTCCAGGAGACCGCCCTCGGCTCCGAGGACATGTCCGTCGCCGACTACTCCGCCCTGGTCGCCGCCGTGGCCCGGCACAAGACCAAACTCCCCACCCTTCAGGCAGCCGACCCGGACGCCGCCTGGCGGGCTGCCGCGCTCATGCACACCATCGTGCGCCTGGAGCCGCTCCCGCACCGCAACAGCCTCTACGCCGCGTTCGTCGCGGCCCAGTACATGGACCAGTCCGGCGAGGGCATCGACCCGCCCTACGGCGCCCTGTCCGACCTTGTACGGAAAATCCGCGACGCCCGCCTGCGGGTTCCCGAAGTCGCCGACCAAGTTCGCTCCTGGAAAATCTGAGTGTCTGGCGACGCCCCGTGGGTTGGTGAAGGCTGGGGCGCGACACTCGTGATGACCATGATCTGCGCCTCGGGAGGGCGTCAGGGGGGAGCAGCTCCCTCAGGCTGAGGCCGTCTCGTCGCCCGCGGTGACGAAGATCCGTACGTCCCAGGCGCCGAGGCGCAGTGCTGTGCCGGCGGGTGCGGAGGTGCCGTCGAGCACGTCGGCGAGTGCCACCGGTGCCGTGACGTGCGTGGGGTCCCAGCTCCAGTTGTGGACGACGTGGACGCGGTGGCCGTCGGGGGAGGTCCCGGTGGCGGCGGTGACCGACGGCGGCAGGTTCTGCCAGCCGCTGCTCGGGGCGGGTGCCAGCCAGGCGGCGAGCGCCCTGGCGAGGTCGCGGCCGGGAACAGTGCCGACGCAGGTGACCCGGCCCGCGCCGTGGCGGCGGGTGGTGATGGCGGGCCAGCGTCCGAAGTGCGGGTGGCCGTACGCGGCGAGCACCTCGGCGTCCAGGGCCGTGAGTCCGTCGACCCAGCGCGTGGCCGTCGCCTGCTCCGGCAGCTCCAGCGGGCTGCCGGGCACAGCGCGCAGCGGGATTTCCCGCACCAGGTTGCTGAATTCCTCGTACTGGACTCCGGCGGCCGTGGTGAGTCGTGCCGGTGCGGGTTCCTGGCGGGCCCGTGCCTCGTGGTCGGCGTAGCCGGTCCGCGGTCCGAGGACCAGGTGGCCGCCCGCGTGGGCGTAGGCCGCGAGCCAGTCCAGTGTCCCGTCGTCGGTCACGTACAGCGCCGGAACGACCAGGACCGGATGGAGGCGTACGGCCTCCTCGGGGCTCGGACCGGGGACTTCGCCGCGGGGGTCGTGCAGCTGGCGGGCGTGCACGATGCGGACCTGTCGGCCCGCCTCGAAGGCGCCGCGGTAGAAGGGATCGAAGATGCCGTGGTAGGCGGCCGGATCGGGTCCGCCGTGCTGGTTCGCCAGGGGCGGGTACTTCTGCATCAGCCACTTGCTCGGCGTCGAGTACACCATGGTGATGTCGGCGTCCGGCTCGATGCCGGCGACCAGCGGGCCCGCGGTTTCGAACTCGCCTCCCAAGCGGGCCAGTTCGTCGTACACACGGCCCGGCCTGCCGCTGTGCGGGAGGATGCCGCCCACGTACGTCTCGGCCCCGAAGTGCAGGGTGTGCCAGTGCCAGTACTCGATCATCCGCGCCCCACGCGCCACCAGCGCCCACGCGGCCTGCCGCCACTGGCCGTCGTAGGCGGGGCGGTTGTCCCAGCAACCGCCGATGGTGGCCGCGTTGGTCTCGGTGACCAGGAACGGGGCCTGGCGGGAGGAGTACATCCGGTCCGCGATCTGGGAGATCGACCAGGCGCCGGTGGTCTTCCCGTGCTCGGCCTCGCGTTCGTCGGGCAGCAGCAGGGCGTCCTGCATCGCGTAGTACGGGTTGCCCGCGGCGATGTCCAGGGCCTCGTTGAGCTCATGGTCCTCCACCCCCGGGCGGGGATAGGAGACGCAGGTGGTGACGAACTGCTCGGGGAGGGCGTACTCGCGGGTGATGCCCGCCTGCCAGGCGATGAACTCGGTGGTCTGCCCGGCCTGGAACTCCCGCCAGGCGACGTCGTACTGCGGCTGGGCGTTGCCGTCCGGCGTCCACAGGTCGGCCCACGTGGTCAGGCGGTGCGACCAGTAGACCAGGCCCCACTCCCGGTTGAGGGTCTCCACGTCACCGTACTTGCGGCGCAGGTGGTCGGTGAAGCGCTGGAAGAGACCGTGGTTGTGGAAGAGCTCCAGGCCGGGCTCGTTGTCCACCTGGAAGCCGATGACCGCGGGGTGGCGGGCGTAACGGGCGAGGATGCGGCGGATGACGCGTTCGGCGTGGAAGAGGAAGGCGGGGTGGGTGTAGTCGACCTCCTGACGCGCTCCCCAGCCGATGCGCTGCCCGGTGGCCCGTTCGCCGCAGATCTCCGGGTACTGCCGGGCCAGCCACGGCGGGACCGCGTAGGTCGGTGTGCCCAGGATGACGGAGATCCCGCGCTCCCGGGCGCCGTCGAGGACGGGCTGGAGCCAGTCGAGGTCGAACGTTCCGTTCTCCGGCTCCCAGGTCGACCAGACCGACTCGCCGACCCGGATGACGGTGAAATGCGCCTCGGCCATCAGGTCGAGGTCGTTCTTGAGCTGCTCCTCGGCCTGTTCGGTGCCGTAGGGCGGCCGGTACTCGTGGTAGTACGCGGCACCGAAGAGAACGCGGGCGGGCAGGTCCGCCATGAAGTGGGCCTCCTGAAGGCAGAGTTGGGTGCAGGGAGGGCGGCGGGGAAGACCTGCTGCCCCCGGATCAGCTGCCGTTGGCCGGCTGGCTGTAGGTGGTCGTGTCGATGCTCGTGGTCAGCGTGCCGACGGCCTGGACGCCGTTCCCCGACATGAGGGGGAGGCCGGCGCCCCGGCGTAGGTGATGCCGGGGAACACGAACTTCGCGTCTCTGGTGGAGCCGGGGAATCCCAGGCCGCCCCAGTCGGCCGAGACGCAGCCGGTGGGATGGGTGCGGACCCCGTCCTGCGGGGCGGTCGGCGGCACGGGCAGTTCCTTGATGTCGACCCGCGCTTGGTCGGCCTGCGCCGTGTGCGTGGCCGTGGCCGTGGACGTCTGGGCGGCGGCCGGGGGTCTGGCGCTGGACAGGGCTGCGGCGAGGGCCGGTAAGACGGCCGGGGCGCATCTCGCCCGGGTGGCACGCCGTCCTGCTCGCTGGACCCGATGAACCCGGCGAAGACGGCCATCATGATGACGGCGGCCGCCGTGACCCTTGGACGCCTTCGTGGTCCGCATGACGATGGTTCCGGCCGTCCTCGGCCTGCTCGGCGTGCTGCTGGCTCCCCGGCCGGCTGGCCCCACACTCCTGACGCTCTTGATCATTGCGGCTTCCTCACTGGTGGTCGCTGCCCGGTCACTTGAGCGCTCCGGCCGAAAGACCGCTGATGATGTGGCGCTGTGCGATCGCGTAGAAGACGACGATCGGCAGCACCGCGATGAGCGAGGCGGCGAGCAGGATCTGTTGTTGCGGGGACTCCGCCGAGACGAAGTTGGTGAGCCCGCGCTGCACGGGCATCAGCGAACTGTCGTTGAACAGCACCAGTCCCATGAGGTACTCGTTCCAGACCCCCATGGCCTGGATGACGGCCACCGCGACCAGACCGGGCCGGGCCAGCGGGAGGATGATCCGCCAGAAGGTGCCGAGCAGGGAGGCACCGTCGATGGCGGCGGCTTCCTCCAGTTCCTTGGGCTGGCTGGCGAAGAACCCGCGCATGATCAGGATGGAGATCGGCAGCCCGCCGGCGATGAGTACGAGGATGTAGCCGACGCGGGTGTTGGCGAGCCCGAGCGTGATCAGCAGCTTGTACTGGGCGATGAACGAGGCCGGCAGAGGGATGATCATGATGACGAGGATGGCGCCCACCACGGCACCTCGTCCGGGGAACTCGATGCGGGCCAGGGCGTACCCGGCCATGCTCGCGATGACCAGGATCCCGACGACCGAGGCCGCGGTGTAGAGGAGGCTGTTGGGCAGGTACTGGCTGAAGCCGCCCTCGTTCCACGCGGTGGCGAAGTTGCCCCATTCGAAGGGGTGAGGGATGGGGTCAGTTCCCTTGTACAGCTGCTCGGCGCTCTGCAGGGATCCGCTCAGTATCCACAGCACCGGCACCAGTGCTTCCAGCGCTCCGGCGATCAGCAGGGCGTACAGGGCCATGCGTGGTCCGCGCAGACGGGCGCCACGGCGTCGTGTGCTGGGCGTCGGCACCGGCGGCCTCTCGGTTCCCCGTGCCGTGTCGACAAGCGTGTTCACCGTCAACTTCCCTTCTCCGCCCGCGAGCCCGTGCTTCCACCGAGCCTGCGGGAGACCCACAGCTGGACGCAGGCGAGGACGATCAGGCACACCCCGAAGATGACCGACATCGCGGCCGCGCGACCGTACTCGCTGAACTGGAAGGCCTGTTGGTAGATGTCGAGAGTGGGGACCTCGGTATGTCCGGCGGGGCCCCCGTTGGTCAGCACCTGGACGGTGCCGAAGATCTGCAGTCCGCTCAGCAGGGTCAGGACGCTGACGATGCCGGTGACATGGGACATCGAGGGCCAGGTGACATAGCGGAACTGGGCCCAGCCGCGGGCCCCGTCCAGCGACGCGGCCTCGTACAGCTCCTGGGGCACGTCCTGCCGGCCGGCGAGGAAGAGGATGAAGCCGAAGCCCCAGTGGTACCAGACGAACACGACGGCGACCGCGATCAGGGCCGTCTCGGGGTCACCCAGCCAGTTGTGCTGGAGTCCGTCGAGTCCGGTCGCCTTCAGCGCCTGATTGACGACCCCGATCTTCGGGTCGAGGAACCATGCGAACATCACGCCCACCACCACCGTGGAGAACACCCCGGGCAGGTAGTAGACGGTGCGGAAGAACGCCGCCCCGCGGCGGGCGCGGTGCACGGCCAGCGCCATGACCAGCGACACCGCGTTGGCGACGACCAGACCGACGACGCCGAAGACGACGGCGTTCTTCATCGAGCCCCAGAACTCGGTGTCGTGCAGGACGAAGCGGTAGTTGGCGAGCCCGACGTAAGGCGCGTCCAGACTCACCCCGTCCCAGGACTGGAAGCTCAGCAGGATGCCCTGAACGAAAGGGACGACCGTGAACACGGCGATCATGGCCAGCGCCGGCGCCAGGAAGACGCCGGCGGCCAGCATCCGGGTGCGGTGCCTCACTAGGCGCTCCGCTGCGCCGCGTCGAGGTCACCGAGCACCTGGTCGACCGTGCGCTCCTTGAGCACGATGGCCTGAGCGCCCTTCTGCAGGGCGGTGATGACCTGCACTTTCATCTGGTTCTCGACGAGTTGGACGTCGGAGATCTTCGCGGCGATACCCGCCAGTTGCTGCGGAATGTTCTTCTCGGACACAGCGCGCGCGGAGGGGATGAGCGGAACCTTCTCGGCGAAGACCTGCTGCTGGTCCGGCTCGGTCAGCCACTGGACGAACTTGAGGGCCTTGGCCGCGTTCTTGCTCCTGGGGTTGATCGCGGCCCCCTTGGCCGTGCCGCCCACCAGGCGCGGCGTCTGCGTGCCGTCGTCGGCCTTGGGGACCGCGAGGGAGCGGAAGTCCGTGAAGTCAGGGGCGGTCGCGCGGGCCACACCGACGGCGGAGGTGCCGTCGAAGATGGCGGCGACGCCCTGGGTGTTGAAGAAGGCCTTCTCCACGTTCGGGTTGTCGCTGTTGCCCGAGGGAATCGAGCCCGTGGAGATCACACCGGCGTCCCGCAGGTCGACCAGGATCTGCAGGCTCTTGCGCCAGCCGTCGCTCTTCCAGCTGGACTTGCCGAGGAACGTGGCGTTCAGCTCCTCGTCGGTGAAGTAGTTGGAGGCGTAGGACTGGACCAGCTGGTTGGAGTTGCTGGCCGCGAACCAGAAGGGGTCCTTCCCGGACCTCTTGATCTTGACCAGTTGGTCGATGAACTCGCTCATGGTGGTGGCCGCCTTGTCCGGGTCGAGGCCGGCGGCCTTGAACATCGCGGCGTTGATGAAGATCCCCAGGGCCGGGGCCTCCCAGTGGGCGCTGTAGATGCCCGGCTTCACGCCCTGCGAATTGTCCGCAGCGAACGTCGACGCCTTGACCGTGGTGGGCCGGAAGGTGTCCCCCCAGCTGCCCTTCATCCGGTCGCTCAGGTCCATGGCCCAACCGGCCTTGTAGTAGGGCGCCATGGAGAACGAGTCCATCGCCGAGTAGATGTCCGGCATGTCGCGGGACTGGGAGCTCGACTGGAGCTTGGTCAGGAAGTCGGCGGGTCCGACGTTGTCGACCTTGATCTTCACGCCGGTCTGCCGCGTGTACTTCTGCGCCAGCTGTCCGAGCGCTGCCGCCTGTCCGCGGGACTGGTTCATGAACACGATCTCGGAGCTACTTCCCGTACTGCCCCCGCCCGACCCGCAGGCGGCCAGCGTCGTGGCGGCCAGTCCGCCGCCGACGGCGCCGAGGAAACCGCGCCGGGACAGGAATGTGGCGGCGGTCGGCGAAACAGCCTCCGCGGTGTGGTCTCGCCTCATCGCGAGTCCTCCTCCATGGGTCGGTGACGATGATGTCGACGCGCCGGACGATCGAGGCCGGCGGGATCTGCAGGTCCTTGAGCAGGGCGACCTGACCAGAGGGCGGGCTGCTGCTGCAGAGGAAGACCGGGGCGGGTGCCAGGTGCTCACCGTGCTGCCCAAGTTCGAATGGGGTCGCGTCAGTCGCAACTACTCCGAAAATTTGTGACACGACAATTCGAAATTGCTTTCCGTGAATCCTGCTGACCGTGAACGCTAAGCATGTCGATGACCTTCGTCAACCCCTTGTGTCGACCTTGTTTCAGCCGGGTTTGACTGCCTGAAGGGCTCGAAACCTCTACGAAAAATATTTCGGTGCTAGTGTGTTCAGGGCAAGGAACGCTCAGACCGGCACCGTCGCCAAAGGGGACCCATGGCATCCGTTTCCAACCGTGTGACACTGGCGCAGATCGCCGAGTACGCCGGCGTCTCCGTCGCCACCGTCTCCAAGGTCGTCAACGGGCGCCCTGATGTCGCCCAGCAGACCCGTGACGCGGTACTGGAGCTGATGCGCCAGCACAACTACGGCGGGAACCGGGATGACCTGCGCTCACACCCCACCGTCGAGCTGTTCTTCGGCTTCGAGGAGTTGAGCATCTACTGCACCGCCATGGTCCAGGCCGTGGTGGATGCCGGGGTCCGGGAGGGCGTCGGCGTGGTGGTCAGCAGACGGGGCGATCGTGATCCGGCCGCCGACCCGGCCGGGTGGGCGCACAACCTGGCCGCCGCCGGCCGGCGCGCGGTCATCGCCGTCACCGCCAACACCTTGTCCCCTCCGATGGTCGAAGCCCTGAGCCGGGTTCGCCTGCCGCTCGTGCTGCTCGACCCGGAGGTGCCCGACCCTTCGATCGTCAGCGTCGGTTCGACCTACTTCGCCGGTGGCCGTGCCGCCACCACACATCTGCTCTCCCTCGGCCACCGCCGCATCGCCTACCTCGGAGGCAAGGAGGACGCCAGCTCCAACCAGGCCCGACTGCACGGATTCCGCAGCGCCATGGAGGCGGCCGGCGTACCCGTACTGGGCGAACTGGTCCGGCACGCCGGCAGTTTCCACACCGCGGAGGGCGTCGAGCACGGCAAGCGGCTGCTGGCCGCCGACCCCGCGCCCACCGCGGTGTTCGCCGCCTGCGACGAGCTGGCCGCAGGAGTCATCGAGGCCGCCCGGCTGCGGGGCCTGCGTGTCCCGGAGGACCTCAGTGTCGTCGGCTTCGACGACACGCCGCTGGCCCGGGTCACCTCGCCGCCGCTGAGCACCGTCCACCAACCCATCAACGAAATGGGTGGCGTTGCCCTGCGGACCGCTCTTCGTCTGGCTTCCGCCGAGGAGATCGATTCCCACCACGTCGAGCTGGCCACGAGGCTGGTGCTCCGGGACTCGACCGCACCGGTCCCCGCCGATACCGACCCCGACGGCGCCGGGCAGACCGAAACCGCTGTCGCCTTCTGATCCCCTACCTCACGCACGCCTGAACGTCCGGGACGCGGCGCAAGCCGCCCCCGGCTGCCGCACGCCCTCGCGGGCCCAGAGCGCCCCGCGCACGCTCGTCCGGCACCGGCAGTGGAACAACCGACTGACCCACATGGAAGGGGAGGCGAGGGCGTCGATGGCCATGCTCGCTCCGTACGACCTCACGATCGACTTCGGTGGCGACCAGTTCCCGGTCTCCGGGAGCCGCCCGCGACTGTCGTGGAAGCCACCGGGGGGCATACCCGCGCGTGCCGGCCACGAGTTGGAGATTCACGTCGACGGGCGCCCGCCGCAGGCGGCGCACGTCGACGACCCCCTGTTCGTCGACTGGCCGGCCCGCCCGTTGGGCAGTGGCGAGCGCGTGCGGTGGCGCGTCCGAGCACACGGGGACGTGGAGATCTCGCAGTGGAGCGAGTGGCACGCCTTCGAGGCCGGGCTCCTCGACGAGGACTGGACGGCACACTGGATCACGCCGGCGGACGATCCGCAGGACGCGCGCCGCGAGCCCGGGACCCGCCCCACGCACGTCCTGGGCTCCACCTTCACCACCACAGAGGTGGTCCGCGCCCGCCTGTACTCCACGGCCCTGGGCGTGTACGAGGCGTTCGTCAACGGCGAGCGCGCGGGCACCGTCGAGCTCGCGCCCGGCTCGACCTCCTACGACCGCACGCTGTACGCCCAGGCCGCCGACGTCACCGCGTCCGTCCGCCCCGGCGTCAACACCGTCGAGATCGTGCTGTCCGACGGCTGGTACCGCGGCCAGGTCGGCGCCTTCCGTAAACCGGCAGGCTGGGGGGAACTCCTCGCCGCCCGGCTCGAGTTGCATCTGGAGTACACCGACGGGACGCGCAGGGTCGTACGCACCGACGAGCACTGGACCTCCGCCCGGGGCCCCGTCACCCGCGCCGACCTGAGGGACGGCCAGATCACCGACTTCCTCGCCCCCCGAGGCCCTGAGCGGCCCGTCCGCGTCGACGCCGTCCCTGCGCCCCCGGTCGACTGGTCCCCGGCCCCGCCCGTGCGCCGCGTCGAGGACCGCCCAGTCGTCTCGCTCACCCGCCTGCCGGACGGCGCCTGGATCGCCGACTTCGGCCAGAACGCCTCCGGCTGGCTCCTCCTCACCGACCTCGGCCCGGCCGGCACCCGGACCGTGATCGACCACGGCGAGCACCTCGACCCCGCCACCGGGAACCTGACCACCACTCACCTGGACATCCAGCGCCCCGGCGATCCGGTGACCGTCTTCGTGCAGCGCGACGAGGTCGTCTCCTCCGGGGCCCCCGGCGAGACCTTCGAGCCCCGCCACACCGTGCACGGCTTCCGGTACGCCCGGTTGGAGCGCGGCGACGTCCCGCTGGACGCCGCCGGCCTCACCATGCGGGTGGTCCACACCGACCTGCGGCCCGCCGGCACCTTCGCCTGCGCCAACGAGGACCTCAACCGCCTGCACGAGGTCGTGCGCTGGAGCTTCCGCGGCAACGCCGTGGACGTGCCCACCGACTGCCCCACCCGCGAGTGCATCGGCTGGACCGGTGACTACCAGGTCTTCGCGCCCAGCGCCGCACGCCTCTACGACGTGTCCGGCTTCAGCCGCAAGTGGCTCCGCTCGGTCCGCGACGACCAGCTCGACGACGGTCGCATCGCCAACTTCTCCCCCGACGGACGGCGCGCCAAGCTCCGCACCGACCGGCGGCTGGACATGATGACGGGCTCCGCCGGCTGGGGCGACGCCATCGTGCTGGTGCCCTGGGTGCTGTACGAGACCTACGGCGACAGCCGGGTGCTCGCCGAGAACTGGGACGCGATGGTCCGCTGGGTCGAATGGGCACTGACCACCGCCCGCACCGCCCGCCACCCCTCCCGAGTGGCCCGCTCGGCCCAGCCCCTGCCCCACGAGGAGTTCGTCTGGGACGGCTCCTTCCACTGGGGCGAGTGGGCCGAGCCGAAAGCCCGCGCCGAGGACGGCTCACTGATCGAGCCGGTGGAGGACGGCCCGGACGGCTGGATGAGCACCGACAAGGGCGAGGTGGGCACCGCCTTCCTGTACCGCTCCACCTCCCTCCTCGCCGAGGTCGCCATCCTCCTGGGCCGCGACGTGGAGGCGGCCCGTTATACGAAGTCGGCGCAGCAGATCAAGGACGCCTGGCGCACCGAGTTCCTGGACGACACCGGCCGGACCACCACCGACACCCAGGCGAGCTACGTCCGCGCTCTCACCTTCGGGCTTGTGCCCGAGAAGTTGCGTGACGCGGCCGTCGAGCGTCTGGTGGTCCTCATCCGCGCGGCCGGAACGCACCTGGGCACCGGCTTCCTCTCCACCGCCGACCTGCTGCCGCTCCTCGCCGACACCGGCCACGCCGACCTCGCCTACGAGGTGCTGCTCCAGCGCACCGCGCCGTCCTGGCTCGCCATGCTCGACCGCGGCGCCACAACGATGTGGGAGGACTGGGAGGGCATCGACGAGAACGGCGACGCGCACGACTCGCTCAACCACTACAGCAAGGGCGCCGTCGTCAACTTCCTGCACACCCACACCCTCGGACTGCGGCAGGCCGAGGGCTCGGTGGCCTGGGAACGGTTCGTCGTCGCCCCCGTACGCCATACATCGGTCGACTGGGCGCGCGGCACCTTCGACAGCCCACGGGGCACTATCGCGGTCGAGTGGCGCACCGAGGGCGACGAACTGCACATCACCGTCGACGTTCCCCCCGCCTCCACCGCCACCGTGATCTTCCCTGACGGGGAGGAACTGACGGCGGGCCCGGGCCTGTTCACGGCGCGACGGAGCGTGGGAGCGCGGTGAAGGCGCGGGTAGCGCGCACCGCCAGGGGCGCGGGGAACTTGTAGGGAAAGGTCATCGCCACAGGTCACGCGGCGTGCCGTTACTTGTTGAGGGCGCCGCTGAGGTTGCGGGTGCGCAGGAGTCTGTCGCTGCCGAGGTCGCGGACGGCCTGATGCGCGTGTCCGAGGATCAGCCAAGAGGGGGCGTGGGCGCGGGGGCGGCCGCACCGCGATCGTGGGAGGCCGAAAACCGGCGCCGCGTGTACTGATTTGCCTGACCTGCGTGATCAATTCAAGCCGTTGCCTTGAGGCTTGCATGACAAGAACACGTCCGTGGTGGCACTCTGCTCCGGGAATTCACAGCTCCCTTACAGGTTCATCACGCGGCTCAGTCGCGTTTCCTCCACCCCCACCTCCTTCACCCGCATGCCGTGCAGCGCTCCGGACCGGCCCACCCCGCCGATCCGTCTCGTCCACGGCCCCCACCACGGGTCGGCCGTCGTACCGAAGGAGAACCCCCTTGCCCCTGCGACAGAACGCCCTCGTGCGCCCCAGACGCCTCACCGCCCTCGCTCTGGCGGCCGTGGGCTCCCTGCTCGCCCTGGCCGTCCCGGACTCCGCCACCGCCGCACCGGCACACCCGGCACGCACGAAGATCGCCGCCACGCCTCGGGCCGACGCCGCCCAGACCGCGCTGTCTCCCGCCCGCCGCACCGCCCTGATCGGGAGCGCCCAGTCCGAGGCGGCCGGTACCGCACAGCGCATCGGCCTCGGCGCCAAGGAGAAGCTCGTCGTCAAGGACGTCATCAGGGACGCCGACGGCACCATGCACACCCGCTACGAGCGCACCTACGCCGGGTTGCCCGTCCTGGGCGGCGACTTGGTCGTGCACGCCGACAGCGGCCGTACGACGGTCACCAAGGCCAATGCGGCGCAGCTGTCGGTGCCCTCGCTCACCCCGAAGATCACGACCGCAGGCGCCACCGCCAAGGCCCTCACCGCCTCGAAACAGGACCAGGTCACGGGCGCCAAGGTGGCCGACGCCTCCCGCCTGGTCGTCTGGGCCGGAACCGGCAAGCCCGTGCTGGCCTGGGAAACCGTCGTCGAAGGCGTCCAGAGGGACGGCACGCCCAGCGAACTCCAGGTCGTCACCGACGCCGCCACCGGCAAGGAACTCCTGGCTGCCGAGAAGGTGCACACCGGCTCCGGCACCGGCCAGTACGTGGGCACGGTCCCTCTCGGCAGCACCTTGTCCGGGGCGACGTACCAGCTCGCAGACCCCGACCGCGCCGGGCACCGGACGTACGACCTGGGCCAGGGCACCTCGGGCACCGGCACCCTGTTCACGGACGACAACGATGTCTGGGGTGACGGTCTGCCGTCCAACCGCCAGACCGCAGGTGTCGACGTGGCCTTCGGCGCCGCAGCCACCTGGGACTTCTACAAGGAGACCTACGGCCGCAACGGCATCCGCAACGACGGGGTCGCCGCCTACAGCCGCGCCCACTACGGCAGCAACTACGTCAACGCCTTCTGGCAGGACTCCTGCTTCTGCATGACCTACGGCGACGGCTCGGGCAACACCCACCCGCTGACGGCGCTCGACGTGGCCGCCCACGAGATGAGCCACGGCGTCACCGCCGCCACCGCGGGCCTGGTCTACTCGGGCGAGTCCGGCGGCCTGAACGAGGCGACCTCCGACATCTTCGCGGCGGCCGTCGAGTTCCACGCGAACCTCGCAAGCGACCCCGGTGACTACCTCGTCGGGGAGAAGATCGACATCAACGGCGACGGCACCCCCCTGCGCTACATGGACAAGCCCTCCAAGGACGGCTCCTCCCGCGACAGTTGGAGCTCCACCCTGGGCAGCGTCGACGTCCACTACTCCTCCGGGCCGGCGAACCACTTCTTCTACCTGCTCTCCGAGGGCAGCGGCGCCAAGACCGTCAACGGTGTCTCGTACGACAGCCCGACCTACGACGGTCAGGCCGTCAGCGGCATCGGCATCGAGAACGCGGCCGCGATCTGGTACCGGGCGCTGACGACGTACATGACCTCGACAACGAACTATGCGGGCGCCCGCACCGCCACCCTGTCGGCCGCCGGCGACCTGTTCGGCACCTACAGCCCCACCTACCTCGCCGTCGCCGACGCCTGGGCCGCGATCAACGTCGGCAACCGCATCGCCCTCGGCGTGAACGTCGCGCCGGTGACAGACCAGATCAGCGGCGTCAACCAGGTCGTCAGCCTGCAGCTGGACGCCTACACCACCAACACAGGAGCCTCGCTGACCTACGAGGCCTCCGGCCTGCCGGACGGTCTGGCCATCAGCCCGAGCGGCCTGATCAGCGGCACCCCGACCACGCTCGGCACCGGCGACGTCACGATCAAGGTGACCGACAGCACGGGAGCGACCGCCTCGATCACCTTCAGCTGGCAGATCGCGTACGTCTACGCCAGCGCCTCCCGCGTGGACATCCCCGACAACGGGGCCGCCGTGGAGTCCCCTGTGACCATCACCGGCCGCGACGGCAACGCCTCCGCGACCACCAAGGTCTACGTCAACATCGTCCACACCTATCGCGGTGACCTGACCGTCGATCTCGTCGGCCCCGACGGCACCGTCTACTCCCTGCTCAACCGCAGCGGAGGCTCCGCCGACGACGTCGACCAGACCTTCACGGTCGACGCCTCCACGCAGCCGCTCAACGGCACGTGGAAGCTGCGCGTACAGGACCGGGCGTCCATCGACGTCGGATACATCGCCCGCTGGCAGCTGACACCCTGATCCGGCACCACTGGCACGCCGCCGCCCGGGCCTCTCGGCACCCGGGCGGCGGAGTCGAACAGTTCCGCGTTCGTCAGGGCTCCGGCCAGAGGGCCACTCGTCCGACCACGGGAAGGTCCAGAACATCAGCGACGGAGTGCAGGGCGGCTCCCAGCGGGAGACTGACGCGTGTATGGGCGAGCTGGTCACCGCGGGTGGGATCCCGGTTGATGATGAGGACACGTTTGCCCGCCTGAGCGGCTTGGCGGACGAACCTGAGTCCGGACATCACCGTGAGCGAGGAGCCCAGAACCAGCAGCGTGCTCGCCTCACCGACCAACTGGCGGCAGTACTCGATACGTTGCACGGGCACGGTCTCGCCGAAAAACACCACATCGGGCTTGAGGATGCCGCCGCAGTCCGCGCAGGGCAGGACACGAAAGCCGGCGACCTGTTCGTCGGACAGGTCGGCGTCACCGTCGGGGTTGATTCCCGCGGCCACCGGCGCGAAGGCCGCATTGGCCTCTTCCAGCCGTACGGAGAGGTCCTGGCGTGAGGTGATGGCATCGCAGGCCAGGCACCGAACCCTTGCCAGGCTCCCATGCAGTTCCACGACCCCTTCGCTGCCGGCAGCCTGATGCAGGCCGTCGACGTTCTGGGTGATCACCCCCGAGAGCAGACCCTGCTGGGCGAACGTGGCGACGGCCTGATGCCCGGCATTGGGACGGGCCCGGCCGAAGGTACGCCACCCGAGATGGCTGCGCGCCCAGTATCTTCGCCGTGCCTGCGCGGTGCCGGTGAAGTCCTGGTACGTCATCGGCGTGTGCCGACTCAGACTGCCGCCTTCGCCCCGGTAGGCGGGGATGCCCGACTCCGTGGACATGCCCGCCCCGCTGAGCACCAGCACCCTGCCGGCGCTCAGCGCATCGACCACCGGCTGCAGGTCGGAGGTGCCCGGCGGCAGGCCCGGGGGAGGGGACCAGTGAAGTGTGGGACGCGTCCGCATGCGTGCCAGGGTACGAAACCAGGACCGCTTCATCCCACAGCAGAGAGTCCGGAGGGCATTGCTGCGGGCTCCTGGCAGAAGATCAGTCCCGTCGTACGGCGACCGACCATCGGCGGCATCGGGATTCGCGGGGGCGTACGTGACCTCGGCCCGCTCGGCATCTCCGGCCGAGCTCTTGCACTCACGCCATACGCCATGACTGTCGGCGTAGGAGTAGTGGTACTGCTTGCCGCCTACGTGCCAGTGGGTCCCCTGTACTTCTCCCTCGACGGTGATCCCCGGGTCCGAAGCACCCACGGCTCCCGGAAGGAAGGAGAGGGGCCACCGCTCAGAAGACCACCGGGACCACCCCGGTGGCGCCCGTTACCAGTACCCCTTCACCAGCAGCAGGGCGAGCACCGGCACATGCCCACCCCCGACGCCCCACCAGAGCAGACGGACTCGGTTCGGTGCCGCCCGATCCAGCTCGTCGGTGTCCCGCCACCTCGCGCCTGCCTCTCCCTCCCGTGAACTGCCGTCCGACACGGGCGGCGGCGGTCAGCCATGGCCGCGAGCAGTTGAGCAGGAACGTTGCGACTGGCTGCTCGACGGCACCCGGATGAGCCGGGCAGAAGTGCCTGCCGTGCCCCGAGAGCAGGCGAGCCGCCAGACCAGTCACCCGCCCTTTTTGTTGAACCATCCGAGCGACTGGACGACGGACGCGCCGATAAGGAGGATGCCGAGAGGAACGATCGTGAACCAGGTGGCATCGGCTTTCATGGCCGCGAGCAGGGCGATGGCGCCGAGGGCCAGCGCCAGGAGCGCGAGCATGCCCAGAAGGACACGAATCTTGGAAACCAACGGAGGACTCTCCCATGTTCAGCCGGGCTGTATTGACCAGACAGCGTTCGCTCCCCGTTGGACAGCTGGCGACGGTTGCCCACTAGGGAGGCAGCAAGCTCCCAGGCGTGACCCCACGGCTCCGCCAGGAAGCTCATGGGGAGAGTCTCCCAACGCTGCCTTCCCGAGGCGCCAGTAGAACTACGTAATCGAATACGTAGGTCCACCGGCCGGGGCGGGGCGGGGTAGCGGTCAGCCGTACCGTGAGCCGTTGCCAATCTCCCCTGTCGGATGGGCAGTTGGCCTGCGGACGGATGAATCCCCTGGTAGTTGGGCTTTGACCGAGAGAACCGTCTCCACCTTGGGCTTCGTATGCTTGTCTATCCATCCGGCGTCGACGTGTCCAGCTCTGCCCTGCGATTCCTCTTTGCCCGCCGACGCTCGCGAAGCCATGCGGGCCGCGTCGATGAGGGCGTATCTGATCCTGGACGGGACGCTTCTGCCGATCGACCGGATCGCCGCCGACTGTCCCTTCTGCTCGGGAAAACACAAGAAGCATGGCATGAACGTGCAGCCCATAGCCGACCCAAAGGGGCGTCTGAGCAGCTCTCGTCGGTCAGCAGGCCGTCAACCAGAAAGAGATCAATGAGGACCTCGCTGTGCGGCGACGGCCTCGTGCACGTTCAGTAGAAAGCGCTGGATAGTGGCCAGCTCTGTGTCGGAGAAGGTCCGCGTCCCAGCGACGACCTCCGTGATCAGCGGTCCGAAGAACGACTGTCCGAGGGTTACCGCACGTTCATCAACCTCGAGCAGCACGCGGCGTCGGTCGTGGCTGTCTCGTGTGCGCCGCACGTGGCCGAGCCTCTCGAGCCGGTCGACAAGGGCCGTGGTGCCCGCGGAGTTCAGGCCGAGCTGACGCCCGAGCCAGCCGGGCGTCGCGAGCGTGTGCGCCCGAGCGGCATCCAACAGGCAGATCAGGGCACGCAGGTCGGTCGGATGCAGGCTGTTTCGTTGCGCGAACTCGGCTCCGAGCAGGTCGAGTTCGATGGCGACGGCCCGTAGCTGATGCACGACCCGCAGTCCAGGCTCTTCTTCGTCCATGCCATTGCGCCCTTCCGTGATCGATCCAGTGTGCATAGTATCTCGCTCGACGAGATACTTGCTCAGTGACCTATTTTTCTGAGGGCGTCCCATGGCAGAAGATCCGACTCGCTTTCTGGCGGCATACGACGCCGTCTTGGACCGCTGGCCCGTGCCCGTCGACCTGATGGATTTGACGTCGGTGTACGGCACCACCCGCATCACCGCGTGCGGCCCCGTGGACGGGCAGCCGTTGGTGCTGCTGCACGGTGGCGGCGCCACCTCGGCCGTGTGGTTTGCCAACGTGGCCGACCTGAGCCGCACTCGGCGCGTCTACGCTGTCGACCGGATCGGCGAGGCAGGGCGCAGCCTGATCGGGGGCCGCGGGGTCCGGTCTGTCGACGACCTTCTCGACTGGCTGGACGGCGTACTCGACGGTTTGGGCCTGGGGTGCGCCGACCTGTGCGGGCACTCCTATGGCGGATGGATCGCCCTCACCTACGCGCTGCGTACGCCGCAGCGGGTCCGCAGGCTCGCTCTCCTCGATCCCACCCAGTGCTTCGCCGGGTACAAGGTCGGGTACCTGCTGCGCGCCCTACCGATGCTGATCCGGCCTACCGCCCAACGGGCCCGCGCGTTTCTTGCCTGGGAAACCCACGGCGCGGAAGTTGACCCCGCATGGCTGGACCTCTACGGGTTCGCCGCCGAATTTCCGCGCACGAAGGTCGTCGTGGGCAAACGCCCGAGGCCCCGGCAACTGCGGAGCTTGACGGTCCCGACGCTGGTGCTGCTTGCCGGGGACAGCAGGGCGCATGACATTCGGCGCGTCGAGGCTGCGG
The DNA here is from genome assembly GCF_029894425.1 of Streptomyces sp. SAI-127. Classification (NCBI taxonomy): domain Bacteria; kingdom Bacillati; phylum Actinomycetota; class Actinomycetes; order Kitasatosporales; family Streptomycetaceae; genus Streptomyces; species Streptomyces sp. SAI-127. Next base: position 568,489 of record NZ_JARXYJ010000001.1, on the reverse strand, counting down.
CGCGGCTGCACCTGCCACACGTCGACACCGCAGTACTTCCCGGCCTGTCGCACCACAGCATCCCGTTCGCCCGGGCCGCCGCGCTCAACAGCATGCTCCTGGACTTCCTCGGCAAGTCCTGAACCGGGGTGGGATGTTGCACATCATTCTTGGACTCAGCGTGGGTAGCCGTTCCAGCGAGATGAGCTGGGCGCCTAGGTCGTCGCTGGTGATGGACCCGGCTTGCGTCGTCGAAGTCGGTGATCGCGGCGGTGTCCGAGCCCGTACGCGTCAACGAACCGTCCGACGACTTGACGAGCGGGTGTCAGGAGTCGGTGACCATGAGGACAACCAGTTCGGTCGCTCCCGACGCTGCGACAGCTGCCAGTTCACCGTCCATCGTCTTCTCCTGGGTGAGTGGGGACCCGGTGTCTCATCGGGCGCGACAGGGGCAGAGTGCGGCTCTTTGCCTTTGTCCGACGTGAAGGTCGCCGGCGGATCGAACCGGCGTAGCGGGTCCTCGGCTGTCTCATGGCGGTTCTGCTTGATGATGTCGGAGAACTGTTTGGCAAGCATCGGCGGACCGACTCCTCGGTGCGGACGCGAGGCGGGTGGGCGGAGAACTCACCCTTCCGTCCTGGACCGGAGGGGCTGACAGATCTCGGATCCCCCGTCATCTGCCGACGACTGCGCACCGCACTTCGTGGAGAGTAGGGGCGGGCGATCGTCCCGGGCTTGGCCTGGTCGATGCGTCAAAACGCATTCGTAGCAGTCGGGGCCGCGCAGCCTCACATCCGGGATTTCAGCACGTCGACCTCACAGCCCGGCGCGAACGCGTCGAAGCCGTGCTCGATCAGCCAGCGAACCCCCAGCAGGCTTCGCAACGACCACCACGCGCGGATCAGGTCGAGGTCGACGTCGGTGCCGTAGCCGGCGATGACGTCGTCGAGGTGTTCCTCGTGTCCGAGCGTGAAGGTGGCGAGGTCGAACAGGGCGTCACCCTGGCCCGCCTCGGACCAGTCGATGATGCCGGTGACCTCGCCGCCGTCGACGAAGACGTGATCGATCTGCAGGTCGCCGTGCGTGAACGCCGGCGTCCACGGCCGGAGTGCGGCCTCGGCGACCTGGCGGTTGCGGGTGACCAGGTCGGCGGGCAGGACGCCGTTCTTCACGAGCAACTCGCACTCGCCGTCGAGTTCCGCCGCCAACTCGTCGGGATCCCGGCGGCGTCGGCCGCGCCAGGGCGGCAACGGTGCGTCGTGCAGCCTTCGGATGGCGGCGCCCGCCGCGGCCCACGCCGCCGGCGACGCGGTCGACGACTCGCCCAGGCGGCCGAGCGCCGTGCCCGGGACCGCGGTGATCGCGAGCACGGGCGGCTTGCGCCACAGGACCATTGGGGTCGGTACCGGCGCGAGGGCCATAGCCTCGACCTCGATGTCGATGCGTGCCTGATCGGTGTCCACCTTCAAGAACACGTCACCGATGCGCAGAGTCGCGCGCTCGGAATGGGCGACGACGACGTTGACCTCATTCATGGGCGACCAGTATCCCGGGGATGAGGGCTGACGTCGCCGGGTTTATCGTCACCGCCTCGGCGGTCGAGTGTCAGGGGCTGCACGATCAGTGGTATTCGAGACCGCCAGGAGATCGCCGACACAATCCGGCGCGGGGCTGCAGAGAAGCCCAGGGTGAGAGTGGATCACGACGTCGGAGCTCAGCTCGGGCCTCCCTCAGTCGAGATGGCCATCGGGTGGTTGGTCGCGTCTGCTTCGTAGCGTGCTGTCGCTGGTCAGGACGGGTGCGAAGCCATGAGGGGCTCGTCAGCGTCGGCTTGTGAGCAGTGGAGCTGAGCCGCTGAAGGCACGTCAAGTGGCTGCGCAGTGGGCCATGGACCCTGGCGGTCCGTAGTCATGATCCGTGTTTTGGCATAGGACAAAAAATGCTAGTGTCGGTGGACGGAGGTGACGACGTGCAGATCAGAGGGACTACTGCGGCTGAGATCGCAGGCAGTGTCCGGGACCAGGTTGCTGCGGGAGAACTGGCGCCACGGGCAGTGCTGCCGCCGGTGCGGGCGCTCGCCGCCGAGCTGGGGGTCAACCGGAACACGGTGGCCCTGGCGTACCGGCGGCTCGTTGAAGCCGGGGTGGCCGAGACCCGGGGGCGTGGCGGCACGGTGATCGCGGCGGTGCCGCAGCTGGCCCGTGAAGGCGTTGGCGTCGGGGGCGACGCGGTCGACCTGGCCAGTGGCAATCCCGATCCGGACCTGCTGCCCGACATCCTGGCGGCAGCCAGGGGCGGGCACTACCGCCATCCCCTGTACGGCGTGGCCGCGGTCGACGCGGGGTTGGCCGAGTGGGCCCGCGCCGACTTCGCCGAGGACATCGAGCAGCCGTTCAGGACGCTGGTGGTGCACGGAGCGGTCGACGCCACCGAGCGCCTCCTCAACGCCCACCTCACCCGCGGCGACACGGTGGCGATCGAGGACCCCTGCTTCCTGGCGAGCATCGGCACGCTGCGGTTGAACGGCTACCGGTCCGCGCCGGTCCAGGTCGACGGCGCCGGCATGCGTCCCGACGCCCTGAGGGCCGCACTGGAGGACGGTGCCCGTGCGGTCGTCTGCACGCCCCGCGCCCACAACCCGACCGGTGCGAGCCTCACAGAGGAACGGGCGGCCGACATCCGCGCGGTCCTGGCCGACCACCCTCAGGTCCTGGTGATCGAGGACGACCACTTCTCAGCGGTCTCCGCACGGCCGTACCACCGCATCACCCCGCCGACCACCGCGCGCTGGGCGCTGGTGCGGTCCGTGTCCAAGTTCCTCGGCCCGGACCTGCGTCTCGCTCTCGTCGCCACCGACGCCGACACCGCCGTGCGCCTGGAGGCCCGGTTGAGCGCCGGCACCACATGGGTCAGCCATCTGCTGCAGCACATCGTCCGCGAACTGCTGCTCGATCCCGGTGTCCTTGAACTCCATGAACGGGCCCGCGAGGCGTACGCACACCGCAGCGGCCTACTTGTCGACCGGCTGCACGCCCATGGCATCGAGGTCCCTCACCGGCCCGACGGGTTGAATGTATGGATCGAACTGGACGTGGACGGCCGGTCGGCGGTCGGAGCCCTGGCACAGCGGGGCTGGGCTGTCCGGCCCGGCCACCTCTTCGTCCGTGACCCCTCCACCCACCAGGGCGCCATCCGGGTCACCAGCTCCACGATCAGCGAGCCGCAGGCCGAGGCGTTCGCCGCCGAACTTGCCGCAGTCGTAACGGAACTGCGGACGACTGGCAGCTGACCACGACCGGTGCTTGCTCCCGTGAAGCCCTGTGAAGCCTGTGAAGCCCTATGAAATCCCTTGAAGGAGTCATCATGTTCCGCGGCCTGAGCGCCTTTCCCCTCACACCCACTGACGAGCGCGGCATCGACGACACGGCATACGCCACGCTCGTCGCTCGCCTCGCCGCCGTCGGCGTGGACTCGATCGGTGCGCTCGGCTCCACCGGCGGGTACGCCTACCTCACCCGGGAACAGCGCGCCCACGCTGCGAAGATCGCGGTCGAGGCCGCTGATGGCGTGCCTGTCATCGTCGGTATCGGCGCGCTGCGCACGGCCCATGTCCTGGCGCTGTCCGAGGACGCCCAGAAGGCGGGGGCTTCGGGTGTGTTGCTTGCTCCGATGACGTATCAGCCGCTCACCGAGGACGAAGTGTTCGGCCTGTACGAGGATGTCACCCGCGAACTGTCCGTGCCGCTGTGCGTGTACGACAACCCTGGCACCACACATGTGAACTTCACCGACGAACTGCACGGCCGGATCGCCCAGTTGCCGAATATCGGCTCGATCAAGATTCCCGGAGTGCCCGACGCCCCGGCGCAGGCCAAGGCCCGGGTCGACGCACTGCGGACGCTGATCCCGGAGACGGTCACCATCGGTGTGAGCGGCGACTACACGGCCGCCCGAGGGCTGAACGCCGGGTGCGACGCCTGGTACTCGGTCATCGGCGGTACGTTCCCACAGACCGCGCTCGCTCTCACTCGCGCCGCTCAGAACGGTGACGCCGATCGGGCGACGGACCTGTCCGACGAACTCGAGCCGCTGTGGGCACTGTTCCGCCGCCACGGCAGCCTGCGCGTCATGTCCGCTGCCGCTTCGCACCTCGGCCTGACGGGGGAGCCGAACCTGCCGCTTCCCCTGCGCGGGCTGGACGAGGCCGCACGTCAGGACGTCGTCGCCGTGCTGAGCGCCCTCAAGCTCACCGCCTGAGCATGCGCGCCGAGAACCATCGGACCACCGAGGCCGGGGCGAACGCGACGAGTGTGTCGACTCCGACGGATGGCCGCGGGGGAGGCCTGGTGCGCTACGTGGTCGCCGCGGCCCTGGCCCGCACCGCCGACGGGGGAGCGGTCGTCGCCGTCATTCTGCTCGTCACCTCGTCGGGCGGCTCGGGGACGCTCGCAGGTGCGCTCGGCGCGTGCATCACCGCACCACACCTGCTCGGCCCGTTCGTCGCCCGCCCGCTGGACCTGGCGCGGGACGGACGCAAGGTCATCGCGTCGGCCTGCTTGTTGTACGCCGCCGTACTCGCCACCGGTGTCCTGACGTATGCCCGTGTGCCCGCCCTGGTCACCGCGCTGCTGCTGGCCATGGCCGGTACCTGCGGCCCTCTGCTGACCGGCGGCATCAGCAGCCGGCTGCCCGCGATCGTCGGACCGGAGACGCGTACTCAGCGGCGGGCACAGGGCTGGGATGTGGCCACGTACGGCGTCGGTGGCACCGTCGGTCCGTCTCTTGTGGCGGCCCTGTCGGGCTGGGCCTCTCCCTCCGCTGCCGCTCTCGCTCTGGCGGGCGGCGCCGGTGTGGCGGCGGGTGCCGTGCTCCTTCTGCCCTACGCGCCCGCGGCCCACGGTGGGGACAAGGCTGCAGTTCTCAAGCCGGGGCCCACCCTGGCCCTTGTGGCTCGCACCGGCCAACTGCGGCGCACCGTCTACCTGACCATGATCGTCGCGCTCGGTGTTGCCGCGCTCCCGATCACCGCAGTTCACATGACCCAAGTCCTGGGTGTCACCACATCCACCGCGGCGGTGCTGACCGCCGCCTACGGGCTCGGCAACCTGGCCGGCTCGGCGGTGCTGATGGTCTTCCCGCTCACCGGCGATCCGGACCGCCTCATGCGCTGCCTCGCCCTGGGGGTCGTCGTCGGCCTCTGCATGGTCGCCGCGAGCCACGTCTTCCCCCTGTCCGTGGCGGCGTACGGGCTGACAGGTGTTCTCAACGCCCTGTTCTTCGCCTCCACTCTGGCTGCCCGCACCGAGTACGCGCCCGCTGGGGCACGCGCCCAGGTCTTCATCTGGGTGGCGGCCCTGAAAATCACGTCGGGGTCCGCGGGCACCGCCCTCGCCGGTTCTCTCACGGGTTTGGACGTCCGTCTTCCTCTGCTCCTCGGCGCCGCCGCGATTTCGGCGGCTGTCCTGGCGGCGACGCTCGAGAAACGGGCCGTAGGGAGCCTCACAGGTTCCCCCTGACCGAGCGGTGTTGCTCAGCCTCCGGTACTGGACCGGCGCAGGCGCAATCGCACGCCTCGCCGGACGGCACCCCTGCGGCCCGCGCGGAGCCCGTGCTCGGGACTCGGCACACCCCCCGCGGCGTCACGCCAGACGTGTCGCCCACGCCGTTCGACCACTCCGAGGACGTATGGACGATCTTGAACTGTCCGGTTCCGGAGAACCTGCGCAAGGTGCGTTACCAGCTCCACGGACGACTGACGTGGGCGGGCTTCGGCGCGGTCCAGGCCAACCTCTGGATCGCGCCCGGCCGAATCGACGTCGAGGAACTGCTGGACGACGTCTTCCCCGCGGAGGCACTCGGCCTCGTGCAGGCGTTCCATGGTGCCCCCACGGGACCCAGCAGCCCTGAACAACTGCTGCGCGCGGCCTGGGACCTGGAGGCACTGCGTGCGGCGCACCTCGGCTTCCTCGACCGCTGGGAAGCCGCGGACGCGGCGTCCGCCGAAGCCCTGCCCCAGCTCCTCCTGCTTCTCGACGACTGGGGACGACTGTTGCGCACCGACCCCGGACTGCCCGCCGCCTACCTGGACGAGGTCTGGCCTGCCGAGCGCTCCGCCCGGACATTCCAGCGCCTTGAGGCGCGACTCGGCCCGCTTGCAGACGAACAGCTTCTGCAGTTGATGGGTGCGCAGGGCTGAGCCGCCCCTTCTTCGGCAGCGGGCAGGAGTGCCGACGTAGGGCTTGATGTGAATCATCAATCACATTGAGGCGAGGCGGGGCTCACATGGGCCCCATCGCTCGCCAGGACTTGTGTGCGCACCTCATTGCGACGGCAGTCAGGCGTCAGTCGTTTTCCGGGGCGTCGAGGAGGTAGGAGACGACCGCTGTCTGTAGGTGGCTCCGCAGTGCGTTCCAGGGAAGTGGGCGGTCGGACTCCAGGAATTCACCCTGCGTCACGCGGTGCGCGATCGAGGCGTAGATCAGGCGGTAGGCGAAGTCGAGCGCGGCCTCGGGGTCCGTATGCGCGATGGGGGTGTGGCGCAGTGTCTCGGCGAAGTAGCGATTGCCCTCGATGCTGACGCGGGAGCCCTCGATCCGTACCGCTTCGTGCCGGGTGCCGAGCAGCAGGAAGACGCGCAACAGGGCTTCATGCGCCTGGAAGGCGTCGGTGACCGCACCGACCGCCTCGGCGACGGCCACGGCCGGATCGCGCAGGATCCGTAGCCGCTCCGGGGACATCCGTTCCATGATCTCGGCCTGGAGGTTGTCGGTGAAGGCGCGCTGGATGGCCAGCAGAAGTCCTTCCTTGTCGCCGAACCGGCGGTAAATGCTGCCGACCGCCATGCCGGCCCGCTCGGCGACCGCGGCCACGGTCAGCGCGTCCACTCCGCCCTCTTCGAGCAGCGCGTACCCGGCCTGCATGAGGTCCTGCTGTGAACGGCGACTGCCTTCCCGGAGGGCGGCAGGCCTGCGGGTGGGGGACTCGGTCATCTGCGCAGTTTATCGGCCGGGCTCTTGACGTCCATGTTGCCATTGTGTGAATCTCGCTTCACACCAAGTGTGAATCGTGATTCACGCAAGCTGCGGCGGACACCAAATGGTCGCGCCCCAGCCTCTCCCTTCCCACCACGACCCCTCGCAACGGCGCGGGGCTGTCTCTGGAGGCGTCTGATGGCTCCGCACTATGACATCGCCGTCGTCGGCTACGGTCCGACCGGACTCGCCGCGGCGTCCCTGCTCGGTCGGCTCGGCCACCGGGTGGTGGTGTGCGAGCGCTGGCCGACCCTGTACGGGCTGCCCCGGCTGACCCACATCGACGACGAGACCGCCCGCACCATCCAGGCGGCCGGCGATGTCGGCGAGGCGCTGCGCGACTCGTCCATGTGTCAGTACCTGTGGGTCAACGGCAAGGGCGAGACCCTCGTGAACATCCCGGCGAACCCCAGTGGTCCGATGGGGTATCCGGATCACATCTCCATGTACCAGCCGGATGTGGAGAGCGCGATCGACCAGCGGCTGCGCGGCTACGGCACGGTCGACGTCCGCCAGGGCTGGTCGGTCACCGGCCTCGGCCAGGACGACGACGGCGTGACCTTGCACCTGCGCGGCTGGAACGCCGACGCGTACACCGCCGACGGGCCGCACGCAGACGTCCGGGCCCGCTATGTGATCGCCGCCGACGGCAGCCGCAGCGGGGTACGCGAACTGCTGGGCGTGGAGCGGCAGGACTTCGGCTTCAACGAGCAGTGGGTCAACGTCGACGCCGAGTGGCTGCGTCCCCAGCCGCCGGAGTTCGCGTACGGCACCCAGTACTGCGATCCCGCCCGCGGGCACATGACCATCAACATCGGTCACACGCGTCAGCGCTTCGAGTTCGCCTTGCTGCCGGGCGAGACCAGCGAGGAGATGACCACTCCGGAGGCCGCCTGGCGACTCCTGCACGAGTACCACGACCTGGGTCCGGACGACGTGCGGATCACCCGGCAGCTGGTCTACGGCTTCGAGGCCCGCATCGCCACCCGCTGGCGGACGGGCCGGGTCTTCCTGGCCGGCGACGCCGCCCACACCATGCCCCCCTATCTCGGCCAGGGGGCGTGCAGCGGCCTGCGCGACGCCACCAACCTCGCCTGGAAACTGCACCTGACGCTCGGCGGCCAGGCACCGGACGCGCTCCTGGACACCTACGAGAGCGAGCGTCGCCCGCACGTCACGGCACTCACCCACGCGGCGATCGGCCTCGGCAAGGTCGCCAACACGCATGACGTCGAGGCAGCGGCGGCCCGGGACGCGGCCTTCTTCGCCGGCAAGGTGCCCCCGCCACCCCCGTTCCCGTCCCTTGCCCACGGAGTGCTGCGCCCGGGCACGGACGCGCCGACCGGCACCCTCACCCCGCAAGGCCGTATCGCTCTGCCCGACGGGCGCACCGGGCGCCTCGACGACCTGACCGGCTACGGCTTCACCCTGGTCACGGCCGAGGATCCCACCGCCGCCCTCGGCCCGGAGCGGCTCGCCCTGCTGGAGCTCCTGGGCTGCGCCGTGGTCGCCCTCGACACGGTCGACGACCTCGACGGACGGCACCGCGAGTACCTCCACCTGCTCGGCGCGGTCGCGTATCTGGCCCGCCCCGACTTCGTCCTGTTCGGCACCGCCGCCGACAGCACCGACATCGGCACGCTCGTCGACGCCCTCGACACCGCGCTGACCGCACCCATGAAGGTGATGGCATGACCGAGAAGCAGGAAACACCGACGCTGCCGCCGCTGGTCGCCGCCCAGCACCGGGCCATGCCCTTCACCCGGCTCACCGACTGCGGCATGGATCCCGCCGACGCCCGCCGCCTGCTGACCGACACCGCGGCCGGGACCCCGTGGCCGGACGCCGCCGCGGCCCTTGCGGAGGCGCAGCTCGAACGAGCCCGACGCGCACAGGAGTCGGGACACCGCACGACCGCCCGGCAGGCATACCGGTTCGCCGCCGCGGCCCTGATGTTCGCGCAGATGGCGTACCAGACCGACACCCCGGAGAAACGGGAGCTGTACGCCCGGCACACGGCCGCCGTCGCGGCTCTCGCGCCCGAGGTGCAGCGCGTGGAGATCCCGCACCGCGACGGCGTTCTCGGCGGCTGGCTGTGCCTGCCGGCCGGCACACCCCGGGCCACCGTGGTCGCGTGGGGTGGGCTCAGCAGCTGGGGAGCGGCGTATCTGCCGGTGGCTGACGCGTACACCGCGCGCGGCCTGGCCTGTCTGCTGGTGGAAGGGCCCGGCCAGGGCGAGTCACGGCTGCGCCACGGGCTGTACGTCGACGAGCAGGTCATCGAGGGCTTCGCCCGCTTCGTCGACCTGGTCGAGGCCGATCCCCGCCTCGGCGGCCCGATCGGCGTCCAGGGCATCAGTTTCGGCGGTCTGTTCGCCGCCCATCTGGCCGCCGCGGACTCGCGCGTCGCCGCGGTGGTCGTCAACGGTGCTCCGGCGGTACCGACCGTCCCGGAATTCCGTACCGCCCGCGAGCAGCTGTCAGCCGTGGTCGGCACGGACGACCTGGGCCGGGTGACGGAGGTCATGGACAGCCTGCGCTTTCACCCGGACAAGCACCGCATCACCTGCCCGCTGCTCCTGCTGCACGGCGGCCAGGATCCCCTCGCCCGCTACGAGGACCAGGAGCCGTTCCTGCGCGCCGCCGACCCCGCCGCCTCCACGGTGCGGATCTGGCCCGACGGCGAGCACACCCTCTACAACCACGCGGCCGAACGCGACGCGCTCACCGGAGACTGGTTCACCGACCACCTCGTCGGCCGGGGCACCTCCGAGAGTTAGGAACGCCAGGTGGACTTCACCGTCGAGACCGCCACCGACGCGGTGGTGGACAGTTTCCGGGAGACCAAGGACCAGCGGCTGCGGCAGATCATGGAAAGCCTCACCCACCACCTCCACGACTTCGTGCGGGACATCGAACCCACGATGGAGGAATGGGAAGCCGCGATCGGGTTCCTCACCGCCGTAGGCCAGACATGCGACGACACCCGCCAGGAGTTCGTCCTGCTCTCCGACGTCCTGGGGATCTCCATGCTCGTCGAAACCCTGAACGGGGCCGAGCACGGCACCGAGAGCACCGTCCTGGGCCCCTTCCACATGACCGCCTCGCCGCACCGTGAACTCGGCGACACCATCGACCTGCTGGGCACCGGCCACCCATGCGTCATCTCCGGCCGGGTGATGAGCTCCGACGGCACACCTCTGCCCGGTGCCGAACTCGACGTCTGGCAGTGCACTGAGGACGGCTTCTACGACGTGCAGCAGCCCGACGTCCAGCCACCGGGCAACGGGCGCGGTCTGTTCCGTACGGACGACGAGGGCCGCTTCAGGTTCCGCAGCGTCGTCCCCTCGCACTACCCGATCCCGACCGACGGCCCGGTCGGCAGCCTGCTCCGCGCCACCGGCCGGCATCCCTACCGGCCCGCCCATGTGCACTTCATCGCGCGTGCCGACGGCCATCAGCCGGTCACCACCCACGCGTTCGTCGCGAACAGCCCGTACATCGACTCCGACGCGGTCTTCGTCGTGAAACGCGGTCTCATCACCGACTTCACCGAGTCGCCTGACGAGCGGGACGCCGAACGCTTCGGCTTGACGGTGCCTTTCACCCATGCCACGTTCGACATCGTCCTGGCCACAGCACCGGAGGCCACGCCATGACCACCCAGCAGCCGAGTTTCACCTACGAAGCCTTGCCCATGAGGGTGGTCTTCGGTGCCGGAAGCATGGCGCAGATCCCGCAGGAGGCGGAGCGACTCGGCCTGCGCAGGCTGTTGGTGCTGTCCACGCCGGCGCAGGAGAAGCTCGCCGAGCAAGCCGAGACGCTGCTCGGAGAAGCCTGCGTCGGCCGCTTCACCGAAGCCCGGATGCACGTGCCCGCCGACATCGCCGCGGCGGCCGTCAAGGCCGCGCGTGAGACCGGCGCGGACGGCTGTCTGGCCATCGGCGGCGGCTCCACGATCGGCTTGGGCAAGGCGATCGCCCTGGAAACAGGGCTGCCCGTGATCAGCGTCCCGACCACCTACGCGGGCTCCGAGATGACCCCCATCTGGGGCGTGACCGAGAACGGCCGCAAACGGACCGGACGCGACCGTTCGGTCCTGCCGCGCAGCGTGGTCTACGACCCCGAGCTCACCCTCGGTCTCCCTGTCGGCATGTCGGTGACCAGCGGCTTCAACGCCGTCGCCCACGCCGTCGAAGCCCTGTACGCCCCCGACGCCTCACCGATCATCTCCCTGATGGCCGAGGACGGTGTCCGTTCCCTGGCCGCCGCCCTGCCCACCATCGTCGAGGACCCTCTGGGCCTTCAGGCGCGGTCGGACGCACTGCGGGGGGCCTGGCTGTGCGGCGCCTGCCTGGGGGCCACCACGATGTCGCTGCACCACAAGCTCTGCCACATCCTCGGCGGCACCTTCGACCTGCCCCACGCCGAAACCCACACGGTCCTGCTCCCGTACGTCGCCGCCTTCAACCTCCCGGCGGCACCGGCGGCCGAACAGGCGCTACGCCGTGCCCTGGCCACCGACGACGTGCCGGGACACCTGGCCCGGACGAGCGTCGAGCTCGGTGCCCCGCGCTCCCTCGCCGACCTCGGCCTGACCCAGGGCGACGTGGACGAAGTCATCGGCCAGGCAGTGGGCCGGCCTTACGCCAACCCGCGCCCGGTCACGTCCGACGCCCTTCGCTTTCTGCTCACGGCAGCGTTGAACGGCGCCCTCGCGCCCTGACCAACATCGGAGTGACCCGGCCGCCCGAGCATCTCCTACCGGTCCGCCCGGTGGTGACCATGCTCACCGACTCCCTGGCCGCCGTGGTCGATGGCCTGCGGCAAAGTGACACAGGCGACCAGCCGTCCGAACCGGGCGACGGCGTCTGGGCCATGACCGTTCCCGATTCCCCAGGTGCGCCGTTCGTGTCCGTCAACAGCGGTCTGCTACGGCGTCCCGGGGCCGACGGGGTCTTGCTGAGCGATCTCATCCGCGCCACGGTACGGTCTCGGCCGTTGCCGACGACGACCTTGTGATCCACGCACAGCAACTGCTCGAAGTGCGTCTGACACGGTCCGGCACCGCGACCCAAGCCCTCTGTCGGCCTTGCGCTCGTCCCGGCGGACTTTCTCTCCGCGAAGTCCAGGTCCTGGCCGAACTGACCCGCGGCCGCACGAACCGCGAGATCGCCGGCAACCTGTCGATCGCAGTGCGCACGGTCGTCACGCACATCGAGCACATTCTCGCCAAACTGGACCTTCCCAATCGCGCCGCAGCAGCCGCCCGAGCGGCCGCTTGGGGACTTGAACCGATCCCGGGGCACAGCAACAAGAGCACGCCTTGAACCAGTTCGGATGAGGGAGGAGCGAAGCGCGCGGGCTCATACCTGCGCCAGTGGGGGCCCGAGGGGAGGCGCCTCTCAAGGATGAGACTTCCCCGCCAGGGACCGGCGCTCGAGTCAGCCTGTCGCTCGCCGACACGATCACCGCCGCCCGTAGCCGCGAATTGGTGATGGGGCGCCCCGAGCCGTTGCTCGTCTCTTCCATGTCACTCCTGACTTCGTTGCCGGGTCCCGTCCGGTGCCGGATGCCGGGCGCTCGTGGATGTGCCGCGCGTTCTCGTCGAGTTCGGCTCGTTCGGCGACGGTGGCGATGACCGATGGGGAGACGAGTTGGTTTGAGCCAGTCGGCGTGCCGCTGGAGCTGGGTGACGAGTTGGTCGCGGACGGGGCTGAGGGGCGGGCGAGCGAAGGCGGACGCTGCGCGCGAGCGTGTCGACGAAGAGGGTCTGCTGGTCCGGACCAGCGTCGGTGGACGGTGGCGCGGTTGAGGCCGGCCCGTTGGGCGACGGAGCGTGGGTGAAGTGGCGGCGGTCACCTCTCTTCCTCCCGCGCGATCTGTGAGACTTATTGACTCACAACCATCTTCGATACATACTGTCTCACAGATGGGGCGGAGGTCCCGTGCAGGCGGGTGCCGCTGCCGCCCACCGTCATCTAGGGGCCCGTTGCGGCTCTGTCGACCGAGGGAGAGCTCATGTCCGTGAACGAGAACGCCGTTGCCCTGCGCTTCGCCGACCGGGCCGCCGCGTATCAGGCGCTCAGTGAACTGAAGTACCTCAGCCCCGCCACGACCGAGGTCCGTGCCGCCGTCCTGGTCGAGCGCCTCCAGGACGGCGCGGTGCGCGTCCCCGAGGGCATGGACGGCGAGGAGGGGAGGAACACCGCGGTCGGCGGGCTGGTCGGCTCGCTCGTCGGCATCCTCGGCGGACCCCTCGGCGTGCTGATGGGCTGGGGCGTCGGCGCGCTGATCGGGGGAGGCCACGACTACAAGCGGGCCGAACAGGCCGCCACTGCCGTAGGCGTCTTCGCCCAGCAGGTACCGCCGGGCGGCACGGCCATCCTGGCCGAGGTCAGGGAGTCCGACACCCAGTCCCTGGACCAGCTGGCCATACGCTACGACGCCGTCCTCGAACGCCGCCCCGCCGACTCCCTCCGCACCGAACTGAAAGCCATGGAAGAAGCCGCCGAGCAGGCGAGGAAGGAGCAGGCGCGGCAAGAGCGGGACCGCAAGCGCGAGGAGCGGAAGGCGCGGCACGGCGCCTCGACGCACATGCAGGCGGCCACCGCGTAACCGGGGCGGGCCCATGGATGCGAGGCAACTCCCCTCGGCCCCGCTTGGTGAGGGCGGGCCCCCTCGCCCGCCCTCACCCGCCGGGCCGTGAGATGACACCGCCACCCTTCACCCCCCCACGAGGAGTACACGTAATGCGAATCCTGTTCAGCGCCCCGGGCTCGGCCGCGCATGTCTTCCCCATGGTCCCGACCGCCCAAGCCCTGCGGTCGGCCGGTCACGACGTCCTGTTCGCCGGGCAGGCCCCGGTCACCGTGCTGAGGCCGACCGGGTTTCCCCTGGTCGAGGTGGGCGACGGAACCACCACGGCCGAGATCTTCGCTCGCTTCAGCACGAACGGGCCGAAGGAGCTCACGCAGGAGGAGATCAACCGCCTCGCCGTGATCGGCTTCACCGAGCACAGCCGGTCCGCCCTGGACGACCTGGTCCGGCTGGCCGAGACGTGGCGGCCGGACATGATCGTGCACGCCACGATGCAAGGTACGGCGCCACTCGTCGCTGCCGCGCTGGGCATCCCCACAGTGGTCCACAACTTCGGTGTGACCGCGGGCCTGCCCTACGTCGAAGGAATGGCCGCCGAGCTGGCCGACGAGTACCGGGCCCGCGGGGTGACCGGGCCGCCCGAACGCACCGTGCTCGACGTGGTCCCCGCCTCGCTCGGCGGCGACGGCACGGGCTGGCGGGTCAGGTACGTGCCGTTCAACGGCGGCGGCCCGGTGCCGGCGGACCTGGTCGCGCGCGGCGGGCGGCAGCGGGTCGTGGTCACGCTCGGCACGGCGCTGTCGCGGACGGCAGGCGCGCGGTACGTCGACCGGCTGATCGAACAGGCGGCCACGGTGGACGCCGACTTCCTGCTCGCCCTCGGCGGCGCCGACCTCGCGCCGCTGGGCGAACTGCCGCCCAACGTAAAGCCGTTGTCGGACTGGGTGCCGCTCGCCCAGCTGCTGGCCGGCTGCGACGCCGTGGTCCACCACGGCGGAGCGGGCACCATGATGGCCGCGGCGGCCGTCGGCATCCCGCAGCTGTTCCTGCCGAGTGGTGCCGACCACTTCACCAATGCCGCGGCTGCCACTGCGCAGGGCTTCGCCCTGCGCGCCGAGCCCCAGGTGGTGGACGGCGACCTGCTCGACACCCTCCTGAACGACGACGCCCTGCGCAAGGCCGCCCTTGCCATGCGTGACGAGATCGCCGGGCTCCCCTCCCCGGCCGACCTGGTGGGCGACATCGAGGACCTGACGACGGCAGCGCGCTGAGCACCGTGTCACCTCCCGCCCTGGCTGCCGACCGACATGCTGGCGGCCGATGCACAGCGTTGGGCCCAGCGCTGCTACGACGATGACCGCGCCGAGGGTGCGGTTCGGCTGCGCCACCGCTTTGTGAAGCTGTCCGAGGGGTGCCCACGATCAGGATGTGGACCACTACGCGGGCGCGTGCACCATAGGGCTTGACCTGTCTGGAAGGCGTCCGGTGATGGCCAGGTGAGGACACAACACGGCGAGTCGGTTCTGGCGAGGACGGTGCGGATCCTTGACGCGTTCACGCCCGAGGAGCCCGCCCTGACCGTCTCGGAGATCTCCCGGCGTTCCGGGCTGCACGTGGCGACCGCGTCGCGTCTGGTGGCCGAGCTGGTGTCGTACGGCTGCCTGATCCGGGACGACGACCGCCGGGTGCGGATCGGTATGCGCCTGTGGGAGTTGGCCACACGAGCCTCGCCCACCCTGTCGCTGCGCAACGCGGCCATGCCGTTCATGGAGGGTGTCCACGACGTCGTCGGCCACCACGTGCAGCTCGGTGTGCTGGACGGTGACGAGGCACTGTTCCTGGAGCGGCTGACAGCACCGGGTGCCGTCATCAACTACACCCGCGTCGCGGGGCGCCTGCCGCTGCACGCCTCCTCCATCGGCCTGGTCCTCCTCGCCCACGGGCCTGCTGACCTGCGCCGACGGGTGCTTGACGGATGCCTGCACCGCTATACCCCGAATACCCCCGCCACCGCCGCGCGGCTGCGGGCCGTTCTGGCTGATGTACGGCAGCAGGGTTACGCGTACTGCCCGGGGTATGTGCATCTGGAGGCCCTGGGCGTGGCAGCGCCGGTACGTGACGCGCGTGGTGAGGTAGTGGCCGCTCTGGCGGTGATCGTCCCCAACGCGTCGGAGGCCTCCTCCGTCGTGCCCGTGGTGCGGACGGCGGCACGCGGTGTCTCCCGTGCGCTCGGGGCACCGGTTGGTCCGAGGCGGGGCCGAGAGCCCGGTGACTCACGCGACGGTAGAACAACGGCCGTATGAGCCGGCGGATGTTCGTCTCTCATTGATTGAGAATGCCGTCGCGCTCGTCCGTCGTCGCCCTGCATCCTGCGTGCAACCCAACGACGGGAGGCGACAACGTGGTCGGAACCAGTGCGCTGGCGGATGCAGGTCCCGGTGTCGGTCCGGGACTGACGGTCTCCGCGAAGGAGCACGTCGCCGAGGGCGTCGTATCACTCACCCTCACCCACCCCGGCGGGGCACGGCTGCCGGACTGGACGCCGGGGTCCCACATCGACCTCGTGCTGCCGGACGGGACGACCCGGCAGTACTCGCTGTGCGGCGACCGATGGGACGCGCACACCTACCGGATCGCCGTGCTGCGGGAGCCCGTGGGCCGGGGAGGGTCCGCCTACGTGCACGACCGGTTGAGCCCAGGGGACCTCGTCGGGGTCGGCGGCCCGCGCAATCACTTCCCCCTCGTCCCGTCGGAGAAGTACCTCTTCATCGCGGGCGGCATCGGCATCACGCCGCTGCTGCCCATGGTGCGGCAGGCCGAACTGCTCGGTGCGGAGTGGCAGTTGCTGTACGGCGGGCGTACGCGGTCATCAATGGCCTTTCGCGAGGAACTGACGGCGGCCTACGGCGAGCGGGTCCACGTCGTCCCGCAGGACGAACTCGGGCTGCTGGACCTGGAGGCCTGGCTGGGCACACCGCGGCCGGACACCAAGGTGTACTGCTGCGGCCCCGCCCCGCTGCTCGCCGCCGTCGAAGCGGCCTGCGCCGCCTGGCCGCCGTACGCCCTGCGCACCGAGCGCTTCACCGCCGCCGCGCAGACCCCGCCAGTCCGCAAGACGCCCTTCAAGGTAGAACTGCGGCGCACCGGACGCACGGTCACCGTCACTCCGGACGTGTCCGTGCTGGAGGCGGTGCGCAGGGCCGGCGTGGGCGTGCTGTCCTCCTGCGAACAGGGCACCTGCGGCACATGCCTGACGCCCGTGTTGGAAGGGCGGCCGGACCACCGGGACTCGGTGCTGGCCGACCACGAACGGACCGCGAACGACTGCATGTTCCTGTGCGTGTCGCGCTCCTGCGGCGACCGTCTCGTCCTCGATCTGTGAGACCGACCTCTGCTCGCTGAAACCTTCTCGAAGGAGCCGTGATGACCGAGGCACTGGAGCATTCCGTCGTGCCGCCCGTAAGTGACGTCGACCCGTTCGCCCACGACGTCCTGTTGGACCCCGAACCGCTGCACGAGGCGCTGCGCGATACCGGTCCGGTCGTGTACCTCTCCCGCCATGACGCGTACGCCCTGGCCCGCTACGAGCAGGTGCATGCCGCACTGGTGGACTGGCAGCACTTCGAGTCGGGCTCGGGCGTGGGCCTGGCCAATTTCCGGCACGAGGAGCCGTGGCGGCCGCCGAGCCTGCTGCTGGAGGCGGACCCGCCCCGCCACGACGCCCCGCGCCGGGTGCTGCGGGAGATCCTCGCCCCACCCGCCTTGCGCCGCCTGCGCGAGACCTGGAACAACGTGGCGGAGGAACTCGTCGAGCAAGTCCTCGCTCAAGGAGCCGAGTTCGACGGCTTCACGGCGCTGGCGGAGGCGTTCCCACTGCGCGCTTTCCCTGACGCGGTGGGCCTCGGGCCGGACGGCCGGGAGAACCTCCTGCCGTACGGCAACATGGTCTTCAACGCCTTCGGCCCTCGCAACGACCTCGTCAAGGCGGACGCCCACCGGTTGTCCGAGCTGTCGGCATGGGTCAATGCCCAATGCCGGCGGGAGGCGTTGAGCGAGGACAGCTTCGGAGCTGCCATCTGGGCGGCTGTCGACCGTGGAGATCTGACACACGAGCAGGCACCGGTGGTGGTGCGCTCCCTGCTCTCGGCCGGCGTCGACACCACCGTGCATGGTCTGGCAGCCTGCCTGTACGCCTTCGCCACCCATCCCGAGGAGTGGCAACGTCTGCGGGAGCGGCCGGAGTTGGCCCGCGCCGCGTTCGACGAGGCGGTCCGCTGGCAGTCACCGGTGCAGACCTTCTTCCGCACCGCCACCACAGACGTCACCATCGCCGGCACGGTCGTCCCGGCGGGCGCGAAGATCCTCATGTTCCTCGGCGCGGCCAACCGCGACCCGGACCGCTGGAGCGACCCCGACCGCTTCGACCCCACTCGAGACCCCTCCGGCCACGTCGGCTTCGGCATGGGCATCCACCAGTGCATCGGCCAGCATGTGGCCCGCCTGGAGGCCGAGGCGCTGCTGACCGCGCTGGCCGGCCGCGTCGAGCGGTTCGAGCTGACCGGCACTCCGCGCCGCCACCCCAACAACACCCTGCGCTCCTGGGCGTCTCTGCCCCTGGGCGTCCAGCCCGTTTGAGCAGGAGGGAATCCAGCAATGGCCCAGCAGGTACGAGGCGTCGTCGCGAGGGCGAAGGGCGAGCCGGTCGGCATCGAGACGATCGTGATCCCCGACCCGGGGCCGGGGGAGGTGGTGGTACGGATCCAGTCGTGCGGGGTCTGCCACACCGACCTCCACTACCGCGATGGCGGCATCAACGACGAGTTCCCCTTTCTGCTCGGCCACGAGGCGGCCGGGATCGTCGAGTCGATCGGTGAAGGCGTGCCCGACGTGGAGCCCGGCGACTTCGTGATCCTCAACTGGCGTGCCGTGTGCGGCCAGTGCCGGGCCTGTCTGCGTGGCCGGCCCTGGTACTGCTTCGACACCCACAACGCCCGGCAGAAAATGACCCTCACCGACGGCACTGAGCTGTCCCCGGCCCTGGGCATCGGTGCCTTCGCCGAGAAGACCCTGGTCGCGGCCGGACAGTGCACCAAGGTCGACCCGGCCGCGTCGCCGGCCGCAGCAGGCCTGCTGGGCTGTGGCGTGATGGCGGGCATCGGCGCGGCGATCAACACCGGTGCGGTCACCCGTGGTGACTCCGTGGCCGTCATCGGCTGCGGGGGAGTCGGCGCCGCAGCCGTGGTGGGTTCCCAGCTGGCGGGTGCGTCGAGGATCATCGCGGTGGACATCGACGACCGCAAGCTGGCCACTGCCGCATCCTTGGGCGCCACACACACCATCAACTCGCGGGAAACGGACCCGGTGGAGGCCGTACGCGAACTGACCGGCGGCTTCGGCGCGGACGTGGTCATCGACGCCGTAGGGCGCCCGGAGACATACCGGCAGGCCTTCTACGCCCGCGACCTGGCCGGCACGGTCGTCCTCGTCGGCGTACCCGCGCCCGAAATGAAACTCCAACTGCCACTGCTGGACGTCTTCGGCCGCGGCGGGGCGCTGAAGTCCTCCTGGTACGGCGACTGTCTGCCCTCACGAGACTGCCCGTTGCTGATCGATCTGTATCTCCAGGGGCGTCTGGACCTCGATGCGTTCGTCAGCGAGACGATCGCCCTGGAGGGCGTCGAGGACGCCTTCGCCCGGATGCACAAGGGCGACGTGCTCCGCTCAGTTGTCGTTCTGTGACGGCCGCCCGCATCGAGCACCTGGTCACGTCCGGCACCTTCAGCCTGGACGGCGGCACCTGGGACGTCGACAACAACGTGTGGATCGTGGGCGACGACGACGAGGTGATCGTCATCGACGCCTCTCACGACGCCGGTGCCATCGGCGCCGCCGTCGGAGACCGGCGGCTACGGGCCATCGTGTGCACCCATGGCCACGACGACCACATCGGCGCCGCTCCCGCGCTGGCCGACGCGACCGGTGCGCCGATCCTGATCCATCTCGACGACCGGCTGCTGTGGAAGCACACCCACCCGGACCGGAACCCTGACGGCTACCTCTCCGACATGCGCCGACTTCGTGTGGCCGGCTTTGAACTGACCGTGCTGCACAGCCCCGGACACACGCCTGGCGCAATCTGTCTGCACGCTCCGTCACTGGGTACCGTCTTCACCGGCGACACCCTGTTCGCCGGCGGACCGGGGGCCACCGGGCGGTCGTACTCCTGCTTCCCGACGATCGTCCGTTCCATCCGTGACCGGCTGCTGGTGCTGCCGCCGGAAACCGTGGTCCGCACCGGCCACGGCGAGTCGACCACCATCGGAGCCGAGGCCCCGCACCTGCAGGAGTGGATCGCCCGAGGCCACTGAGTCCGGCGAACCCGCCGCCTCCGCCGGATGGCAGGACGCCACACGAGGCCGACCATCTGCTGTGGGGTCGGACCATCAGGCGCGGAGCGAGGTTACAGACGTGCGGGCACCGAGCCCCAGGCGTCGGGTGACCAGCCGCGTCAACCGAGGGCTGCCCGACTTCGATCAACTGTGTTTGACGGGTTACAAGATTTGAATTCTGTAACCCCAATATTGTAGGGTCGCAGCATGGACGCACGAGTCCCAGGAGCCGCCACGGGTGGCGCGACGGCCCTCTCGAGCAAGTGGGCCAGGTGGCGCAGCTCTCGACCTCGTCACAGGGGAAACCCGCTTCCGGGGCAGGGGGGCCACCAATGCGCTGCCGGACTAGCCGTACCCTCGGCGCCGGCCTTCGCCTCCTCGCCGCCGTTGCGCGCCTGCTGGTGCGCGGTTGGAGCTGGTGGCCGGTGTTGTGGACGCTCCTGTGTCGCACCAAGGGGGAGCGTCGGTACTCCGGCCGTTGGCACGACAGTTCAGCCACACAGCCAGGCTTGAGTACATGTTCGTTCACCGGGAGGTAGGAGTCATGGAAACACGGCAGCTGGGGGCCGGTGGTCCGCGTGTCTCGGCGTTCGGTCTGGGTTGTATGAGGATGTCGAACAGCACCGCTGCGGCAGATGAAGCGGAGGGCATTGCGACGATCCGTGCCGCCCTCGATGCGGGAGTCACCCTCCTGGACACTGGTGACTTCTACGGAACAGGCCACAATGAGGAGTTGATCCGCCGGGCGTTGTCCGCCGAGGGCCGGGAGAAGGCCGTTCTCAGCGTGAAGTTCGGCACGATGACGGACCCTGATGGGCACTTCGGCGGCATGGACGGGCGCCCGCAGGCGGTGAAGAACTATCTGGCCTACTCGCTGCAGCGACTCGGCACCGACCACGTCGACGTCTATCGCCCGGGCCGCCTCGATCCGACGGTGCCGATCGAGGACACGATCGGGGCCATCGCCGAGATGGTTCAGGCCGGGCATGTGCGTGCGATCGGACTGTCGGAGGTCGGCTCGGAGACGATCCGGCGGGCTCATGCGGTTCACCCGATTGCCGATCTACAGGTCGAGTACTCCCTGTTCAGCCGCGGCATCGAGGGCGGCGTCCTGGACACCTGCCGGGAGCTGGGCATCGCCGTCACGGCCTACGGGGTGCTCTCCTACGGGCTGCTGAGCGGCAACTGGACGCGGCAGGCCCCCTCACCGACCGACCTTCGGGCGTTGATGCCGCGCTTTCAGGACGGCAACGTGGAGAGCAACCTCAAGCTGGTCCAGGCACTTCACGAGATCGCCGACGCCCGCGGAGCCACGGCGGCACAGTTGGCCATTGCCTGGGTGCTCGCGCAGGGCCGCGGGCTGGCTGACATCGTCGCCATTGTCGGGTCGCGCACGCGCCGGCAGCTGGCCGAGGCGCTGCCGGGGGCCGGACTGGTCCTGACCGAGGAGGAGCTGGAAGCGATCGAACAGGCGGTGCCGATCTCCGCGGTCGCCGGCAACCGCGGAGCGCTGGGCATGAGGGACGGGGAGCGCTGAATGCGTTCACGCACGACGCTGGACGCCGAGACCATCCTGGCCGCCACCGAGGACGTGCTGCGCCGCTACGGGCCGGAGAAGGCGACGGTGCTGGACGTGGCGCGCGCTCTGGGGGTCAGCCACGCCAGCGTCTACAAGCACTTCTCGTCCAAGGCGGCACTGCGCGAAGCCGTCACCCGGCGCTGGATCAGCCGCGCGCACGGCAGCCTCGCGGCGGTCGCGGCCGACACCGGTTCCGCAGCGCCCGAGCGGCTGCGCGCCTGGCTCACCGCGCTGTTCGCCTCCAAACGGGCGGTGACGTCCGAGGACCCGCAGCTGTTTGCCACGTACCGGGTCCTGGAGGCCGAGCACAGCGGCGCGGTCGCCGACCACATAGCCGACCTGATCGAGCAACTGCGCGTCATCATCGCCGACGGGGTCGGCAGCGGGGACTTCACCTCGGCCGACCCTGCCGCGACGGCGCGGACCGTCTTCGAAGCCACCATTGGCTACCACCACCCCGTCCACGCCGCCCGGTGGCAGGCCCCCGGGGCGGACGCCGCCTTGGAGGCCCTGTGCACCCTCCTCCTCGACGGACTGCGTTCACGCTGACCCCCCACTACTGTCCCCGACCAGCGGTCTGACCGGCGCCACGCACGCATGCCGGTGGCTTCCACGTCACCGGCGTAGCCCTCCAAGCCGGCGATGTGGCCTCCAACAGCGGCTCGGCGGCGGCCGAAGGTCTCTGACCGCCGCGCTTTTCCTGACCGCCGTGCGCACCGGCCATGGAGCGCTGGGCGAGCCATGAGTCCGCCAGTGACGAGGACGCACGTTCTGCTGCCCCGCGACGGTCGGTACGACCACGTGCGCGCCCGACCGTTTCGTGTTCCCTCGCCCTCATCCATCCACCTAAGGAGCTTCCCTTGAGCGACTCAAACGCGGCTGTGGAGGCGGAGGAACACAGCTCCTCCGGGACCCCCCGCCGCTTCGGCCTCATATTCGCCGCCCTCATGGCCGCGATGCTGCTCGGGTCCCTGGACCAGACGATCGTCAGCACCGCACTGCCGACCATCGTCGGCGAGCTGCACGGCGTGAACCACATGGCGTGGGTGACCACCGCGTACATCCTCGCGGCCACCATCGCCATGCCCGTCTACGGTCGGCTCGGCGACCTGCTCGGCCACAAGGCACTGTTCCTCGGCGGCATCGGTGTCTTCCTCGCCGGCTCCGTGGTCGCGGGCGCGGCGCAGGACATGACCGTGCTGATCATCGGCCGGGCCGTACAGGGTCTGGGCGGTGGTGGGCTGATGATCACCTCGCAGGCGGTCATCGCCGACCTGGTCCCGCCGCGCCAACGCGCGAAATACATGGCCCCCATGGGTGCCGTCTTCGGCTTGTCCTCCGTCATCGGACCGCTGCTCGGGGGCTGGTTTACCGACGGCATCGGCTGGCGCTGGTGTTTCTGGATCAACCTGCCGGTCGGCGCCCTGGCCCTCGCCGTCGGCGCGTACGCCCTGCGCGTGCCGCGCAGAGCCGTCAAGGTCGTCTTCGACTACGTCGGCTTCGCCCTCATGGCGGCTGCGGTGACCTGCACGGTCCTGGTGACCACGTGGGGCGGCACGGAGTATGCCTGGTCCGACCCGCTGATCATCGGCATGGCCGTCGGCGGCCTGCTGACCTGGGTCCTGTTCTTCTTCTCCCAGAGCCGTGCCGCGGAGCCGATCATCCCGCTCTGGCTGTTCCGCAGCCGGATCTTCAACACGGCCACCCTGATCGGGCTCCTGGTCGTCGGCATCGGCATGTTCGCCATCATCGGCTACCTGCCCACGTACTTGCAGATGGTGTACGGCCTCAGCGCCACCGAGTCCGGGCTGCTGCTCATCCCCATGGTGGTCGGCATGATGGCCACCGCCCTGCCGTCCGGACGGCTGATGAGCAGCACGGGCCGCTACAAGATCTTCCCCATCGTCGGCACGGTCTTGGTGTGTGCCGCCGCGCTGCTGATGTCGACCCTGGACACCGAGACCTCACTGGTCCTGGTCTGCGTCTACGTCTTCCTGCTGGGCGCCGGTCTCGGCGGTACGATGCAGCCTCTGGTCCTGGCCGTGCAGAACGACTTTCCCGCCTCCGACGTCGGCACCGCGACCTCCGCCAACAACTTCTTCCGCGAGATCGGCTCCACCCTCGGCACCGCGGCCGTCGGCTCGGTGTTCGCCCACCGCCTCGCCGACCAGCTCGCCGAACGCCTCCCGGCCGGCGCCGCCGGCCCGGTCGGCGACACCCACTCGCTCACCCCGGCCCTGGTCCACTCCCTCCCGGACAAGATCCAGGACGCGGTGATCCTGTCCTACCAGCACGCCCTGACACCGGTCTTCCGCTACCTGGTCCCCGTGTTCCTCATCGGCCTTGTCCTCGCCTTCCTCCTCCCGGAGAAGAAGCTCGCCGACGGCAGCGATCCCGAGGCGACGCCGGCCACCCAGCCCGGTGAGACGGGGCCGGACATTGCTGAGGTATCGGCGCCGACAGGGCAGTGAGCCGCACGCGTCCGTCACCGGACCGGGGACGGGCAACTGTTGCCGGACAGAACCCCGGGTGACAGCGGTGAGGGCGGGCCATCACGGGCCCGCCCTCACCATACGGAGCAGCGGGGAGCTGCCCGCGTCGTTTATGCGGTGGCCTGCTGCGGCGGTGTCGCGCCGCCCTTCCTCGACTTCTTCTCGGCGCGCTCGCGCTCACGCCGCTGCTTCGCCTCCTCCCTCCTGCTCCGGTCAGCGGCCTCTTCCATGGCCTTCAGTTCGGTGCGGAGGGAGTCGGCGGGGCGGCGTTCGAGGACGGCGTCGTAGCGCATGGCCAGCTGGTCCAGGGCCTGGGTGTCGGACTCCCTGACCTCGGCCAGGATGGCCGTGCCGCCCGGCGGTACCTGCTGGGCGAAGACGCCGACGGCGGTGGTGGCCTGTTCGGCCCGCTTGTAGTCGTGGCCTCCCCCGATCAGCGCGCCGACGCCCCAGCCCATCAGCACGCCGAGGGGTCCGCCGAGGATGCCGACGAGCGAGCCGACCAGCCCGCCGACCGCGGTGTTCCTCCCCTCCTCGCCGTCCATGCCCTCGGGGACGCGCACCGCGCCGTCCTGGAGGCGCTCGACCAGGACGGCGGCACGGACCTCGGTCGTGGCGGGGCTGAGGTACTTCAGTTCGCTGAGCGCCTGATACGCGGCGGCGCGGTCGGCGAAGCGCAGGGCAACGGCGTTCTCGTTCACGGACATGAGCTCTCTCCTTGGGCCGGCAGGTCTCCCCGACCTACGGCCGGTGGTGCCTGGGTTGGCGAGGTCTCCCTCATCTGTGAGACAGTATGTATCGGAGAGAGGTTGTGAGTCAAGTTGTCTCACAGAAGTCTGGAAGAGGTGTCCCGATGCCCCGTATCAACGACGACCCCCGCGCCCGCCGCAGCCGCGCAGCCGCATTGATCGCAGCCACTGAACTCCTCGTCGAAGGAGGGCCCGAACGCGTCACTCACGCCGCCGTCGCCGAACGGGCCGGAGTCGGCCGCGCCACCGTCTACCGGCACTGGCCCGACCAGCAGGCCCTCCTCTTCGACGCACTCGCCAACGACGTCCGCCCTCTGCTCACCTTCGGCGAAGGCCCGATCCGCCACCAACTGGTGAGCCAGCTTGAACACATGGCCGAGTGGCTCAACCAACCCGTCGCCGTGTCGGTCATCGCCACCATCGTCGAGCGGGCCGAGCGGGACGAGGACGTGCGGCGCATCCGCGAAGAGATGTTCGGCCACGCCGACAAGCACTTCGCGGGCGCGCTCGCCGCCGCTGTCGAACGCGGCGAATTCCGTCCCGGCGTCGAGGAACACGCCAGAGAAGTGGTTGCCCGGATTCTCGGTCCCCTGCTGTTCCAGCGGTTCATGCTCGGTGCGCGACTCGACAAGGACATGGTGATCGGCTCGGTCGACGCCGCGCTCGCTCCCTGGCTGCCGAACGCGTGATGGCCCGATCTGGAGCGGGCCGTCACGCATGTTGCTCGAAGAGCTCGGGGGAGTGTGCTCCTGACATCGGCGGCAGAGCCAGGCAGGTGGCCGCCGGTGCCGCTCACAGGAGCTAGCCCCTGCGGGATCAGGGGGACCGCGGTCCGCTCATGTTGTGCTGGTCGGGCCGGGTGGATCGGGGAGGGCGGTTATATTCGGAGGGTGATCGACAAGGATGGGCGTGCTTCTGAGTCGGCGGGGCGGCGGCGTCATCGGCGCTCGGCTGATCCCAGCCGTCGGCATGATCCGGAGCTGACGCGTCAGAGCATCATGGACGCGGCGAACGAGGAGTTCGGCGAGCACGGCTTCAAGGGAGCCCGTGTGGAGCGGATCGCTGCCGCGGCCGGTGTGAACCATTCGTTGATCACCTACCATTTCGGTGGCAAGCAGGGTCTTTACGATGCTGTCACCGAGCGGTGGATCACCAAGGGCGCGACCATGATGAGCGGTGCGGAGCCGTTCGCCGAGATCGTCCGGGACTTCGTGCGCTGGGAGCACGACGAGAAGGTGTCGATCATCCGCACGCTGGTCCGCGGGGAACTCGACGGCAAGCCTCCGCCTCCCGAGGCGTGGGCGGCCCGGCTGCTCGATGTCGTCGACGAAACCCGCAGAAGGCAGGCCAGGGGTGAGATCCGGGCCGATCTGGATGTCGGCGCGTTGACGCTGGCGTTCTTCACCGCGGCGATGGCGCCGGAGATCCTGCCGCAGCTGACCGCGACCGTCACGGGTGCGGATCCGGCTTCCGCGGAGTTCATCGACCGCTATGCCGAACAACTGGCCCGCCTGGTCCATACACTCGTCGAAGTTCCCCAGGACGGACCGGGGAACCGGACGGTCCCCCCGCAGAGCGCCGGCGAGACGCAGGCCGAGGACCACCCCGGCAACTGACACCGCCCCAACTCCGTGCAGTTCATGAGAGCTTGAGGGCATCGACCTGGTGTTCGTTCGTTCCCTTTGATGCGTCCCTTTGATGGGACAGGGGCTGGCGTGGGCGACGTCTGAACGGAGCGTGCGAAACGCTTTCCGTTGAATGGAATCCGCCGTGTCGCCGCAAGCGGAAGCCACGCATCATGACCGGCAAGGGGCTGCGTCGCATGCCTGGCTGCGGGGTGGAGTGCGTTGTTCGTCGAGGACACGGCGTTCGGTCGCTCCCGCCGATCGAGCCCGGGGAACGCGCGCAGGGCCACTGGTCTTGAGGGGCCGCGCGGATGGCTGTGCGGGCAGCACTCACGGATATCTCCGGCCCCACGGAAAGGGAGTTGAGTCATGGCGGGACGTCTGGCGGGAAGAATTGCCGTGGTGACCGGCGGCAGTGCCGGAATCGGTCAGGAGATCGCCCGAAAGCTGTCGTCCGAAGGGGCCGACATCGCGGTTGCCGATGTCGACGCGGCGGACGATACGCAGGGGGCTGTCGAAGGGTACGGGCGGCGGTTCATCAGCGCGAAGGTCGACGTCTCCGACGAGGCTCAGGTGAATGCCTTCGCCGCGGAGGTCCGGGATGCGCTCGGCCCAGTCGACATCCTCGTGAACAACGCGGGCATCGTGCCCTTCGCCGGCATCGACGACGTGACGTTCGAGCAGTGGAGCCGGACCTTCGCGGTCAACGTGACCGGAGCCTTCTTGATGGCCAAGGCATTTCTCGAGGACCTCAGGCAGTCCACCGCCGGTCGAGTGATCAACATAACGTCCGGGAGCTACTGGGTGAGCCCGCCACCATTTGTCGCGTACGTCTCCTCCAAGGGTGCCCTCAACGGGTTCACCAACGTGCTGGCGGCCAACCTCGCGGAACACAATGTGACGGTCAACGCGGTCGCTCCCAGTCTGGTCCCCACAGCCGCGGCGCTCCGGAGCGCGGACGAGGCGTTCTTCGACATGACCGTACAGATGCAGGATCTGAAGCGACGACAGAGTCCGACGGACGTCGCCAACACGGTGGCGTTCCTCGCCTCCGACGACGCCGCGTTCATCACCGGCCAGATCCTCGCCGTCGACGGAGGGCTCACGCGTCGCTGACAGCACACCTTCGTAGCGCGCGTTTCCGTTATCCGTAAGACAAGGAGGTGGCCGGAGGAGGTCCCACAGCCTCCGGCCACCAGATGCTCATCGCCGGTCGCGGGTTGGGCGGGGAGCAGCGGCCAGAACGCTGTCGATCACGGCTTTGATGCCCTCGCGCGACAGCCCCAGATCACGGAGCGGACGGCGGCTGCCGGTGCGGTTGTACAGGTCGGAAAGGCCGTCCAGCGCGTTGGCTGTGCCAAGACCGTGGGGAAGCAGGCGCGTTGAACGCGAGAACATAGGGCAGTGCCGCGGCGTGCAGTGTGGTGTGGGGGAGAACGAACGCGCCGCCGAGCTCGTGGCACACCTCGTGGTGCATCCCGGGACCAGCCGAGGCCGACCCCCCGGGGTGTGCGCCGAGCTGCTGGTGGGAAGGCGCCGTGAGTTGGCGTCCGCGGCTACGGCGTACCGCAGGTGCCGGCCGGTTCATCTGCTCCGCTTCCGGTGCGAGAACGCCGAGTGCCGCGACGAACCGGCCCTTGCGTCGAAGGCCGGCGCGACGGCCGACGGTGATCCGGCTGTGAGTTCACCTTGTGAGTAGCCGATCCGTGCGTCCCGCACCTTGACCAGTTCGGTTTCCAGTCCTCCGGGGCCGGTTGTCGTTCGCGTGGTGCACCGACACAGCGACGCGGACGCCGGGGCGGCGGGCACGTCCGCCGTCCCTGGATCGAGCCGCTGCTCACCGGGGAGACAGGACACGGCCAGTGCCGCTCGCCCCAGTGGCGACACGCTGGCCGCAATCCGTCGGTCCGTCCGCTCATGTTGTGCTGGTCGGGCCGGGTGGATCGGGGAGGGCGGTTATATTCGGAGGGTGATCGACAAGGATGGGCGTGCTTCTGAGTCGGCGGGGCGGCGGCGTCATCGGCGCTCGGCTGATCCCAGCCGTCGGCATGATCCGGAGCTGACGCGTCAGAGCATCATGGACGCGGCGAACGAGGAGTTCGGCGAGCACGGCTTCAAGGGAGCCCGTGTGGAGCGGATCGCTGCCGCGGCCGGTGTGAACCATTCGTTGATCACCTACCATTTCGGTGGCAAGCAGGGTCTTTACGATGCTGTCACCGAGCGGTGGATCACCAAGGGCGCGACCATGATGAGCGGTGCGGAGCCGTTCGCCGAGATCGTCCGGGACTTCGTGCGCTGGGAGCACGACGAGAAGGTGTCGATCATCCGCACGCTGGTCCGCGGGGAACTCGACGGCAAGCCTCCGCCTCCCGAGGCGTGGGCGGCCCGGCTGCTCGATGTCGTCGACGAAACCCGCAGAAGGCAGGCCAGGGGTGAGATCCGGGCCGATCTGGATGTCGGCGCGTTGACGCTGGCGTTCTTCACCGCGGCGATGGCGCCGGAGATCCTGCCGCAGCTGGCCGCGACCGTCACGGGTGCGGATCCGGCTTCCGCGGAGTTCATCGACCGCTATGCCGAACAACTGGCCCGCCTGGTCCATACACTCGTCGAAGTTCCCCAGGACGGACCGGGGAACCGGACGGTCCCCCCGCAGGGCGCCGGCGAGACGCAGGCCGAGGACCACCCCGGCAACTGACACCGCCCCAACTGTGTATCCGCGCGGTCGGGAAGTAGGCGACCTGCATCTTCCATGTCGGCCGTGAGTTGGAGGCAGGTCTCCGCGCCGCCGACATGCTCTGCTGCGGCGTGCGTCAGTCGGCGGCGCATCGCGTGCGGCACAGCGGCGGTCACGGCTTCGAGTCACGCGGCTTCAGCCCGTTCGACGGCGGTGACACTTCTGTCCGGTGCGGTCGGCGGGATGGTGGGTGATTCGTTCACAGGTCCAGCTCCAGGATGGGGGAGTGCGCTCGGGACGAGCAGGTCGCGAACATGCCTTCTGCACGCTCGTCGGCGGTGAGCACCTCATCGCGATGGTCGGGGTCGCCCGCCAGTACCCGCACGACGCAGTCCCCGCAGATCCCCTGCTGACATGAGTACGGCGCGTCCACGCCCTTCTCCAGCAGCACATCCAGCACGCTGCGCCCCTCGGGGACGAGGTACTCGTCCCCTGTCGAGGCCAGTCGCACGGTGAAGCCGCCCGAGCCGGCTGTACCGGATTCCGAGACGGGCCGAGCGCTGCTGAACCGCTCCTTGTGCAGGACATGCGGTGGCCAGCCCAGCGCCTCGGCCTGGCCCAGCACGTAGTCCATGAACCCCGCAGGACCACAGACGTAGGCCGCCGTGTCCAGGTACGGACCGCCAAGGTCACGTTCCATGTCCAGCATCTGCTCCGGGTGCTCGTCATCGAAGTGAAAGGCGACGCGGGGGTTGCCTGTCAGCTCCGACACGAAGGCCGCGCGAGCGCGGCTGCGGGCACAGTAATGAAGCGTGTAGTCGCCGCCCGCCTGCTCGAGATGGCGCACCATCGCCAGCAGAGGCGTGATCCCGATGCCTCCTGCGATCAGCAGGTGCCGCTGGGCCGTGACGAGGGGGAAGCGGTTGCGCGGCGCCGAGATCCGCAGCCGGTCGCCCACCCTGAGCGCGTGCATCGCCCGCGAACCGCCGCGGGACCGGGGCTCGTTCAGCACGGCCAGGCGGTACCGTCCGCTCTCGGGCGGCCCGCACAGCGAGTACTGGCGGACCAGTCCCGAGTCGGTCAGCACGTCGATGTGCGCGCCCGCGGTGTAGGCCGGGAATTCGGCCCCCTCGCCCGGGGCGAGGTCGATCACCGCGACATCCGGGGTCGCGAGGAAGTGGGAGACCACCACCGCTTCCGTCCACGTCACGGCCGGGTTCCCCCTCAGGCTCCGGTCGCGGGAACAGCCGCCGCGGTGTCTTCCACTGCCCCCGTGGACACCGTGTACACCCCGGAGTCCACATGGCGCGGCGGTTCCTCGGCCATGCTCACGTTCAACGGGTCCCGGCCGGCCTCCACGTCGTCGATCATGGACTTCAGCATCCTGCGGAGCATCACCACGCCACGGTCGGTGGTCGCCAGGGTCTCCTCGGAGTGCATCGGGATCGCTCCCTGAGAGCCCTGTGCCTCACCGTCACCGGGGAAGCGCTGACGGTCCTCTTCTGTCAGTTCCCAGGGGTCCTTGCCGTTCTGCTTGAGGCCGAAGGCGAACCGGGCCAGACGCTCGGGATCGCTGGCGCGGATGGAGAAGAACACCCGGTGATGGGTGTCATCCATCGGGACGACCCACATGATGTGGTCGGGCCGCTTGTCGGTGGGCAGGTCCACGTAGTCCGGCAGCCCGAAGACGTTCGGCATGTGAAGTTCCACGCGGAAGGTCCGCAGCCGCGGGTCGCCGTTCTCCGCCTTGTCCCGGATGAGCTCGTCGTACTTCGCTCCGAACTCCGTCCTGGTGTACGTGATGCTGTCCTGGAAGCCGTCGGGATCGTAGAAGTTCTCGGGAAGTCCGGTGGTCCCCGTTCCCAGGGCCTGGAAGCCGCTGTGCGTGGAGTGCAGCCAGCTGACGTGCGAGGGGTCGAGCGCGTTCTCGTACATGTTCAGCCAGCTGAAGTCGGACACCAGACCGGTCGGGGGCAGCCCGGGAATCGGCCACTCGGCGTAGTACTGGTCGCCCTCCTCCAGGGGTTCCAGGGCCGTGTAACGGGGGAGGACGGGCTTGCGCTCGGGCGGTCCCATGTAGACGAACACGAGGCCGTACCGCTCCTCGACCGGGTACCACGGCTGGTGCGCGGCGTCGCGGCGGCGGCCACGGTCGGGTTCGAGGGCCTGCTCCAGGCAGTTCCCCCGGACGTCGAACTTCCAGCCGTGGTAGCAGCAGCGGATGCCGTCCTGCTCGACACGACCGAAGAACAGGCTGCTGCCGCGGTGCGCGCACCGCTCGAAGACGACGCCGGGCCGGCCCTGACCGTCACGGAAGACGATCAGGTTCTCGCCCAGGACGCGCGTACGGTGCGGAACGTCGCTGGTGAGCGTCGCCGACGTCGCGATCGGGTGCCAGTACCGCCGCAGCAGCTCACCCATCGGCGTGCCAGGGCCGACTTCGGCCAGCCGTGCGTCGTATGACGGTGCCTTGCGGCCGTAACCGGTACCGGTGTCCGCAGGAGTTGTTTCAGTCATGTCGATCTCCTCGACGTTGAGGGACAGCGAAATGCCGACGGAAATGTCGTCACCGTCGGCTTCCAGCGCCACGGTGAGTAGTCCTCCGGCGAGTGGGAGGTTCTTCAGGTGTTCCGCCCGTCGCAGGGCACATCGGCGAGCCGGGTTCGGATGGGCACTGGCCACGGTCATGGGCCCGGGGACCCTGCTGGCACTGCTACGGCCGGCGCGGCGACGTCGGCACGATGCCCTTGCTCAGATGTATGCGGTTCGGTGAATGGCAGGCATACCAGAGCTCTTGGCGCAGGTGCCGGTCGAAGAGCAGACCGGGGTGAGGACAACACCCCGTCTCCCGGCGCCCGTTGCATCACGCGACGACCAAGGATTCGCAGTGTCGACGTGGTTCGGTCCGGTGCCGTCGGAACCGACCACGACCTTCCTGACATCGCCGCGATGGACCACGACGTCGGCGGCTCGTTCGCTCTCGGTGGCACTGTGCGCGATGCCGTAACTGAGCGGTTCCCTCATGGCGTTACCTCTCCTCGGGCGGAATCGCGGATTCCCGGCCGGGTCGCACTTGTGTGCTGCTGATCAGGTTCACTGGGGGTTTCGGACCTCGCGCGGCTCCATGCTGTGGAGCTCGCGACACCTGTGACCACAGGGGGATGGACAGCCGGCGACGCGGCGCTGTCGGGCAGGCCTTCGTCGACCGCCCTACCTCTGCTCGAACGGCAACATAGCACCGCGAAGTCCCTTTGCTAATACTTCTGACAAAAGTTTGTCAGAAAATTCGCTCGGGTCGACGGCTCGGGTGGCCGCTCGGTCCAGGACGCGCGATCTCTTCAGAGGCCATGTGCCTGCTTGGCTCCCCTGCCAGAACTTTCGGCACTCGTCCGCAGAGTGATGGGACGCCGCTGACGGCATCTCACGTCGAGGGTGGCTCATGCAGATTCGTCGTCGACGGCATGCGTGAGCTGAGCGGGTCTGAACTCCCGCGTCAGCCGCTCAAGTACGCAGGGCTCAGCCGCTCCGCGACGTCGGCCCGGCCGAGCGCAATGGGCCGCGCCCGCCGCCGACGCCGTACCCACCGCGGCGTCGGCCGGTCGGCCGCCCACCCGCAGCGTCCACGAGTTCAACTCGAGCGAGGACTCATGACGAAGCTTGTATCGGTCAGTTCCTCGGACAGTGCCCAAAGGCGCCCCGCCGCCGCCGGATCGCTCGCCGCCGCGGTCGGGCTGACCAGTGCCGGGCCGCCGCGCATCCCGGAGATGCCGTCCGGGCCGACGTAACTCGCAC
Organism: Streptomyces sp. SAI-127; assembly: GCF_029894425.1. Lineage (NCBI taxonomy): Bacteria > Bacillati > Actinomycetota > Actinomycetes > Kitasatosporales > Streptomycetaceae > Streptomyces > Streptomyces sp. SAI-127. The sequence goes on along the minus strand of NZ_JARXYJ010000001.1, from coordinate 535,579 downwards.
CGGGAAGGTCCTCGGTCGCTGCGAAGAGCGTCGGCAGGGCACCGGCCTCGGCATCCTGCGCGACCAGCCGGATGAACGTGCGCAGCATCGGGTTCGGGGTGCGCAGCAGATTTGTCGCCGCGAGGCCGGGATGCGCGGCGAGCGCACGCACGGGTGATCCGATCTCGCTGAGCCGTCGCTGCAATTCCAGCGTGAAGAGCAGGTTTGCCAGCTTGGACTGGCCGTAGGCCTTCCGGGCGTTGTAGGCACCGGTGAGGTTCGGGTTGTCGAAGTCGATTCCGCTCACCCACCGGTGCGCGGCGGCAGAGACCGTCACGACGCGGTCGGTGATGTGTGGCAGCAGCAGATTGGTGAGCGCGAAGTGGCCGAGGTGGTTGGTGCCGAAGTGCGTTTCGAAGCCGTCCTTGGTGCGTCCCTCCGGTGCCATCATCACGCCCGCGTTGTTGATCAGCAGGTCGAGGTCGCCGTCCCAGGAGGCGGCGAACTGGCGCACTGACGCGAGGTCGGCGAGGTCGAGGCGGCGGACCTCGTGGCTGCCCGGGACCGCGGCCGCGGCCTCCCTGCCCTTGTCGAGGTCGCGCACGGCGAGCACTACGTGCGCGCCGGCCTTCCCCAGCGCCTGGGCTGTAGGTATGCCCAGGCCACTGTTCGCGCCGGTGACGACCGCGGTGCGGCCGGTCAGGTCAGGCATGTGGCTGGTCTGCCAGCTGGCGGACATCGGTTGCTCTTTTCGCTTCAGTGGTGGGAGAGCGTCACGTGCTGGTGGGAAGGCGCCGTGAGATGGCGTCCGCGGCTCGGCGCACCGCGGGTGCCAGCCGGTCCACCTGCTCCGCTTCCGGTGCCAGTACGCCGAGTGCAGCGACGAACCGGCCCTCGGCGTCGAAGACCGGCGCGGCGACCGACGCTGTTCCCGCCGTGAGTTCACCTTGTGAATATCCGATCCGTGCGTCCCGCACCTTGATCAGCTCGACGGCCAGTCTGCCGGGGTCGGCGATCGTCCTTGCGGTGTACCGGCGCAGCGATGCGGACTGCAGGACGGTGCGGACGCCGGCGTCGTCGGAGTAGGCCAGAATCACCTTTCCCACGCCGGTCGCGTGCAGGGGGAGGCCGCCGGCCACCTCCGCCACGTTGACGACCGCCCGGGGACCGCTGACCTTGTCGACGCACACGGCCTGATGGTGGCCGGCGACGGCGAGGTGAACGACGGTGTGGGTACGGCCCGCGAGTGACTGCATGACTGGGCGTGCCGCGCGGCGCAGGCCACGCTGTCGTGGTGCAGCGGAGCCGAGTTCCCACAGAGCGGTTCCGATCTGGAGGGTGCCGTCGTCGTTCCGCTCCAGGGCGCCTTCGGCTATCAGTTCGCGTGTCAGCCGGTGGGCGGTCGCCACCGGGATCTGTGACCGGCGTGCGAGGTCCGTGAGCGTCACCGGGGCGGTGCCGTGTTGGCAGGCATGCAGAATCGCGAAGACACGGCTTGTGCTGCTACGGCCCGGCTCATTGGAGGTGGGCATGATTTCGCCGGTGACAGCTCAGGCCGCTCGAAGGCGGAGCAGTCGGTGATCGGCCTTGGAGGACGTGGGCGCGACGATGGCGCGGACACGCTTCTCAGGATCGCCCACGTGCCCCCAGCCGACGGTGCCCTTGGTGCCGGGCTCGGCGTACTGGGCGAACACACCGAGTACTTCTCGCCCCATGAGCTCGTGCCCGGAGTCGCTTACCTCGCCCCGCCAGGCCTTGACCGGGCTGTGGTAGCAACCGGAGATCGTGATCCGCGCACCCGTCCTGCGCCCCACGAACTCGGCGTCCACGTCGAGGATCGCGGCATGGACCTCGCCCGAGATCGTCCGGGGCCCTTGGATCGCACAGCAGATTTCGCCCGACATGTTCTGCCGCAGCGTGGTTTCAGTCATGTCCGTCTCCTCGACGTTGAGGGAGAGTGAATTGCAGGCGGACGTCACAGCCTTCGGGGCTCTTCGGAGAAGTTCGTCACCGGAGTCCGTCAGGAGCGGAGTCGGGGCGCTGCGGTGAACCTCAGAGCACGACGTCGAGTCGAGCCGGGCGGCGGGTCAGCAGGAGGCCCTCAGGCGCCTCGCGGTGGTAACCGGGGACGAGCCGTAGTCCGGGGAAGCGTTCCAGCAGGTGTTCCAGGACGACGCGGGCCTGCAGCCGGGCCAGTGGTGCGCCGAGGCAGGTGTGGATGCCGTACCCGAAGGCCATGGTGGTGGCCTGTCCCGCCGGGCGGTCGAGAGAGAAGTCCGCGGCGTCGGGGCCCCAGGCCCGTTCGTCCCAGTTGGCCGACTGCAGACTGACGGCCAGGCGGTCGCCGGGTTTGACGGGGCATCCGGAGATCTCCCGCTCCTGTTTCACGGTGCGCAGCACGTACTGCAGGGGTGCGTCGTGGCGCAGTGACTCCTCGATCGCCGTGGGTATGAGGGACCGGTCGGCGAGCAGCCGTTCCCAGTGACTGTGGTCGGCGAGCAGTTCGTGGAGGAGGTTGGTGATCAGACTGGCGGTGGTGTCCGTGGCGGCCACGATCAGCTGGAAGGCGTGGATGACGGCTTCGGCCGGAGTGAGCTGCGGCTCGCCGTCGGCTGGGTGCGCGAGAACGTCCAGGACGCCATCCCCGGTGACCGGGGCGGCGGCCCGGGCGGCGAACTGCTCTCCGAGGTAGCGGGTGAGTGCCACGAACTCCGGCATGTCGATCGGCATCTTCGGGAGGATGTCGTCGATCGCGTCGGCCCACTGGTGCAGGCGCTCCCAGTCCTCCTCCGGCAGACCGAGGAAGGCGTACACCACCCGGGTCGGTACCTGACGGGCCAGGTCGTGGTGGAGCTCGGCCTTCTCGCCCGGCTGCCACGCGTCGAGGACGTCGGACACTATCTCGCGGACGCGCGGTTCCTGCTTGCGGATCACGGCCGGAGCGAACCAGCGCCTGAGACGGGCGCGCAGTGCCGTGTGGTCGGGCGGGTCCAACTGGGTGATCGTGGCAGCCGGCAGGTCGGCGGTCGTGGCGGCGCCTTCCAGGGCGAAGTTGTCGACGGACGAGTACGTCTCGGGGGCGGTGAGGACGTCTCGTACGTCGTCGTGGCGGGCGAGGAAGTGCACGCCGGGGCGTGGCTGGGACACCGGACAGCGGTCGCGGGCTTCGGCGAGCCGCGCCGCGGGATCGGCGTGGTGGGCTGGATCGAGTGGATCGTAGGGGGCGAGGTGCGGGAGCGTCATGGTCGCGTCCTTACCTATGGGCTTTCGTCCGGGCAGGTACCGGTGCTGGTACTCCGGCTCCGAGGCGCTTGAGTTTGACGACGGGAAGTCGGTGATTGACGGCTACGGCGGTGGCTGTGCCGCGGTCGTGGCGCCATCTGAGCAGAACACTGCGGTCGTCCACCGATCCGGCGACGACTTCGGGGGCTCCGGCGAGCGGGAGTTCGCCGCTGATCTTGATGTCGAGTCCGAACTGCTCGGTCCAGAAGTAGGGGTCCGGCCGGTACGGTCGCGCCGCCTCGCCGTGCAGCAGGCTTGCCGCGGCCATACGGCCTTGCTCGACGGCGTTGGTCCAGTGGGGAGTTCGACGTCCCTCGCGAGATACGACGTCTCCGGCGGCGACGATGCCGGGAGCTACGCGGCAGCGAGCGTCGGCGACCAGGCCGCCGGCGGCGTCCAGACGGAGGCCGGAGTCCTTCAGCCAGTCGGTGTTGGGTACGTCGCCCACCGCGCAGACGATCACGTCGGCCTCCAGAACCGACTTCCCGCAGCGCACACGGTGCTCATCGAGTACGTCGACGCCGTCCGGTGCGACCCGGACCTGTATGCCGTGGTCACGGGCGGCCGCGACGGCGAGATCGGCCAGCCACGGCCCGAGCAGCCTGAGCAGCGGCGGGAGGAGGTCGACGACGGTGACCTCCAGGCCGAGTGCGCGGCAGGTGCCTGCGACCTCCATGCCGAGGAAGCCACCGCCCAGGACGACCGCACTGCGGGCCTGGGTCAGCCGGGCGGCGAGGGTCGAGGCCTCGTCCAGAGTGCGCACCACCAGGTCGCTGTCACCGGTGAGGCGGCGTGCCCGGGCGCCAGTGGCGATCACCAGCCCGTCGTACGGAACGTCGGTGCCGTCGGCCGTTGTCACCAGGCGGCGGTGCGTGTCGAGCCGCGCTGCCCGTGATCCGGCGCGGAACTCGATGTCCTCGCTCGGGAGCGGCAGCAGGGCCGACTCCACGGACTCCCGGCCTGCCAACACGCCTTTCGAGAGGGGAACGCGCGAGTAGGGCGGATGAGGCTCCTCGGACACAACGGTCACCTGACCGTCGTAGCCCTCGGTGCGTAGGCTTTGCGCCGCCGTGACGGCGGCAATGGACCCACCGACCACGACGATCCGTCTCACGGCTGGACCTTCAACGCCGCGACGGGACATACCCGAACCGCGGCCGCGACGACGCTCTCGTGTTCCGCGACCACCTCGTCACTGGTCAGGTGCAACTCGCCCTCGTCGTCGAGCCGGAACACCCCGGGCGCGGTCTGCTCGCACAGCCCATGGCCCTCGCAGCGGTCGAAGTCCACCACGATGCGGGTCATCTCAATGTCCCTTCACGCGTACGGTCGGAGGTCGGCAAGCCTGGAACCAGCCCGGCGGCGCGGCTTCGCTCCCTGTAAGAACCGCTCGATCAGACGAGGATGAGGGCGACGTCTCTTCGGGAACCGTGGGCGGCGCCGTGGACCAGGAGGTGCGTCTACGTGCTCGCAGTGACCAGTGTGTCGAACAGCCTGCGGCGCGGCGCGCGATGCCGTGACTCGGGGAGGCCTTCATGACGTTGCCCTTTCGTCGGGCGGCATCGTGGGTTCTCGGCCGGCGAGCACGCGCGTGCCGCTGACGAGGTCCGGACGGGGATTTGCGCCTCGTGCACCTGCGTGGGTGTGGTGTGCCCGATGCCGCTCTGTCCGCAGGGGATGACAGCCGACCGTGCGGGTCTGTCGAGCGGCCGTACCGGCCGCCCCACCTCTGCTTGACCGGCAACGTAGCACCGAGATGGCGCTTTGATTAATACCTTCGACAAAAGTTTGTCAGAGAGGTCTGCTGCGGGACGAGGCTGGAGGGCGGTGGCCCGGACCTCGCGATCGCCACCTGTTGGCAGAGCGGGGCCTGTCGCCGCGTACCTGGCCTCGCCCCTCGTCGGCGAGGCCGTCAGCACATGCGAATCGTCAGGGTCGGCACGTGCCGGCCGACCCTGACGTCGTGATCGAAACGGTCAGACGAGGTCGAACCGGTCGAGGTTCATGACCTTGTCCCACGCCGAGACGAAGTCCTTGACGAACTTCTCCTTCGCGTCGTCGCTCGCGTAGACCTCCGCGAGCGCGCGCAGCTCCGAGTTGGACCCGAAGACCAGGTCGGCACGGGTGCCGGTCCACTTGACCGCACCGGAGGCGTCTCTGCCCTCGAAGCTCGTCCTGTCCTCGGAGGCCGACGTCCACGTCGTGCTCATGTCGAGCAGGTTGACGAAGAAGTCGTTGGTCAACTTGCCCGGGGTGTCGGTGAGGACGCCCGGTTTCGAGCCGCCGTAGTTGGCGCCGAGCACGCGCAGGCCACCGACCAGGACCGTCATCTCGGGGGCGCTCAGGGTGAGCAGGTTCGCCTTGTCGAGCAGCAGGTACTCGGCCGGCAGGCGGTTGCCCTTGCCGAGGTAGTTGCGGAAGCCGTCCGCTGTCGGCTCCAGCGCCGCGAAGGACTCCACGTCGGTGTGCTCCTCGGTCGCGTCCACGCGACCCGGGGTGAAGGGCACCTCGATGTCGAAGCCCGCGCCCTCGGCGGCCTTCTCCACGGCCGCCGAGCCGCCGAGCACGATCAGGTCGGCCAGGGAGACCTTCTTGGCGCCGGTGTTGAACTCCTGCTGGATATTCTCCAGGGTGTGCAGGACCGTCGCGAGCTGCTCGGGGTCGTTGACCTCCCAGCCGCGCTGCGGCTCCAGGCGGATGCGGGCGCCGTTGGCGCCGCCGCGCTTGTCGCTGCCGCGGTACGTCGCGGCCGACGCCCACGCGGTGGAGACCAACTGTGCGACGGTCAGGCCCGAGTCGAGGAGCTTGGCCTTGAGGGCCGCGATGTCCGCGGCGCCGACCACCTCACCCTCTGGCTCCGGCAGCGGGTCCTGCCACAGCAGAGTTTCCTCGGGGACCTCCGGGCCGAGGTACAGCGACTTCGGGCCCAGGTCACGGTGGGTCAGCTTGTACCAGGCGCGGGCGAAGGCGTCCGCGAACTCCTGGGGGTTCTCGAGGAAGCGGCGGGAGATCGGCTCGTAGATCGGGTCGAAGCGTAGCGACAGGTCGGTGGTGAGCATGTTGGGGGCGATCTTCTTCGAGGAGTCGTGGGCGTGCGGCACCGTGCCCGCGCCCGCGCTGTCCTTCGGCTTCCACTGCTTGGCGCCGGCCGGGCTCTCGGTCAGCTCCCACTCGTAGCCGAAGAGGTTCTCGAAGAAGCTGTTGTCCCACTGCGTGGGCGTGCTGGTCCAGGTGACCTCCGGTCCGCCGGAGATGGTGTGCGTGCCCTTGCCGGTGCCGAAGCTGCTTTTCCAGCCGAGGCCCTGCTCCTCCATGGAGGCGGCCTCCGGGGCGGCGCCGACGTGATGCGCGGGGCCGGCGCCATGGGTCTTGCCGAAGGTGTGGCCGCCCGCGATCAGCGCGACGGTCTCCTCGTCGTTCATCGCCATGCGGCGGAACGTCTCGCGTATGTCGCGGGCCGCGGCGATCGGGTCCGGGTTGCCGTTCGGGCCCTCGGGGTTGACGTAGATGAGTCCCATCTGGACGGCGCCGAGCGGGTTCTCCAGCTCGCGGTCGCCGGTGTAGCGCTGGTCGTCGAGCCAGGTGGTCTCGGGACCCCAGTACACGTCCTCCTCCGGTTCCCAGACATCCGCACGGCCGCCGCCGAAGCCGAAGGTCTCGAAGCCCATGGTCTCCAGCGCGACGTTGCCGGCGAGGATCATGAGGTCGGCCCAGGAGACACTCTGCCCGTACTTCTTCTTCACCGGCCACAGCAGACGGCGGGCCTTGTCGAGGTTGGCGTTGTCCGGCCAGCTGTTCAGCGGGGCGAAGCGCTGCTGGCCGGTTCCGGCACCGCCGCGGCCGTCGCTGATGCGGTAGGTGCCCGCGCTGTGCCAGGCCATCCGGATCATCAGTGGGCCGTAGTTGCCGAAGTCGGCAGGCCACCAGTCCTGCGAGGTGGTCAGCACCTCGGCGATGTCTCGCTTGACGGCCGCCAGGTCGAGGGCCTCGAACGCCTCGGCATAGTCGAACTCATCATGGAAAGGGTTGGCCACGGCCGGGTTCTTCGCAAGGATCTTCAGGTTGAGCCGCTCCGGCCACCACTGGCGGTTGCCACCGCCCTGGGTCGGGTGCGGGGCGCGCCCGTGCGCCACCGGGCACTCTCCGGTGCCTTCCGTTTTGGCGTCGGTGACGATCGCATCGGGGTTCTCGGACATGCAGAGTCCTTCCGGATGTTCGGATCTCGGTGCTCAGATACTGCTGGCGGGGGAACAGTCGGGGCACAAGCCCCAGTACATGACCTCGGCCTCGTCGATGGAGAAGCCGCGGTCATCGGACGCGGTCAGACAGAGGGCATCGCCGACCGCGCAGTCGACGTCGGCGACGGCTCCGCACGACCGGCACACGAGGTGGTGGTGGTTGTCCCCGACGCGGCCCTCGAACAGGGCGCGACTGCCGGCCGGTTCGACACGGCGTATGAGTCGCGCCGCGGAGAGCGCGTGGAGGGCTTCGTAGACGGCTTGAAGAGAGATATGGCCCAGGCGATCACGCGCCCCGCAGGCGATCGCCTCGACGCCGAGGTGGTCACCGGCCCGGACGGTCTCGAGCAGCGCGACCCGGGCGGCCGTCACTCGCAGGCCGGCATGGCGCAGCTCCTCTGCCGTGCCCGGATTCTGGGATGTGGTCATGACGCCGGATCTACTTCCATGAAGTCAGTGAACGAATGGTTCAAGGTTGGTGCGTCGCGTCAGACGATGTTCATGTCGGCGTGGCATCACGTGCCGCCTGCAGTCGGCGGCTACCGTCCGCTCACTCGTGGGGGGCCGGCGAAGATCGGGGTCTTCCGAGCCGGAATCGTCAGCGAGGAGCGGAGTTGGGACATCAGGTTGGGCATCTCCCGGCCTGCGAAGTGGATGGCTGTGGGGACCGGGTGGCTGGAGCAGATCGGCCGGCCGGGGGTGGTGAGCCTCGGCGGCCGAACAGTTGCCGGGCGACGACCAAAAGCGCGTTCGCCTCTTCCTCGTCGATGGCGGCCAGGCCCAACCAGTGCGCGGACGCTCCACCTCGATGCGCCAGGGATTCATGATCGAAACGCAATGCTCCCACTCCTCGTCGCTCGCCGACGGGGCACTGACTCGTGCGGCTTCGGCGGCATGATGGCGAACAACACACGGGGAACGATCGATGAGCGACGGTGCCGCTTGCTCCGCCGTCGTTCGCGGACCACCGATAGCAACCATAGCGTTCCTGACAAAAGTTTGTCAGAACTGTTCAGTGAAGCGAATTGCGGTGCTACGTTGTTCACGAAGCGGAAGTGGGGCGGTTGGTGATCCCCCGTCCGGCGGCACCGAGTCCTCGGTACGTCGTCCTCTGAGAGCGTGACGATGGCGGAACCTCGCCGTGAGCGGGGACACGACTACGTCTTGGTCGGTGCGGTAGCAGTTGGGCTTGTTCGGCGGCTTTCGGCCGTTCTGGCCCTGATCCCATTCGCCCGACGGCGGCCGGCCGAGCGGCACACCGATGCCCTTGCCGGCTCCGGCGGTCAACGACAACGCCACCGTCATCGTTGGCGCCGGGAGGCGCGCGAACTTACCACTCTTGAGCGCACGAAACCGGTCGTGAGTCCGGTAACACGCAGGGAAGGGAACGATATGAGGGAACCGTTGAGCTATGAGATCGCGCGCCGGGCCGCGGAGGCGGTCCTTGAAGCGGCACGCGCCGAGGGTGAGCGGGTTTGCGTCTCTGTGACCAACCGGAGCGGTATCACCAAGGTCATACTCGCTGACGACGGCGCTGGGCCGATCGCCGTCGAGACGTCTCGCCTCAAGGCTTACACGGCCGCGGTGATGGGCGTATCGACCGCCGAGTTCGCCAAGTTCGCCGCGGAGCCGGTACTGCAGGCGTGCCCGCCTCATCTGGTGGACAGCCAGCTGCACCCGGTGCCGGGGGGATACCCGATCGTCACGGACGACGGCGAAGTCATCGGCGGCATCGGGGTGGGCGGGGCTCATGGAGAGGTCGACGCTCGTGTCGTCGGCGAGGGGCTGAAGAGCGTCGCCGACCTACTGACCTGAGGGATGACCGCAGCTGGAGAAGAGGGCGCTTGGGGACGTCCTCGTGGGCAGGGTATGGCACGCGATATGCCCAGGGCGTGCCGGCAGAAGGGATGAATCACATTGACCGCGAAGGTGCACCGTCGGCTGCTGCGCCCAGCCGAGCTTCGTGAGCTGTTGCGCCCCGCTCCGATCCAACTCAACGGCCTGGAAAGGCAATTGGCGCGAGCGGCTTCCATCGCCGACCTTCGCGCGCTCGCGCGACGACGGGCGCCCAGGGCGGTCTTCGATTTCGCCGACGGAGGGGCCGGCGTGGGTGAACTCGCGCTGCGTCGAGCTCGTGAGACGTTCCGGCGCATCGAGTTCCATCCTTCGGCGCTGCGGGACGTCTCCCGTGTGAGCGCGGAGACGATGATCCTTGGCAAGCCGTCCGCCCAGCCTTTCGCGTTCGCTCCCACGGGTCTTACTCGCATGATGCACACCGGAGGGGAACGAGCCGTCGTCGCCGCCGCGGAGAAGGCCGGGATTCCCTACGCCCTCTCCATGATGGGCAGCACCACGATCGAGGAAACCGCGAGGGCGGGCCCTCGGGCGCGGAAGTGGTTCCAGCTGTTTCTGTGGCGGGATCGGGGCCGCGTCAAGGATCTGGTCGACCGTGCGGCCGCGGCCGGGTACGACACGTTGATACTCACCGTGGACACCCCGGTCGCCGGGACGCGGCTGCGCGATGTCCACAACGGGCTCACCGTGCCGCAGCAGCTCACGCTGCGCACCTTCGTCAACGGTGCCCTTCACCCTCGCTACTGGTTCGATCTGCTGACCACTGAGCCACTCACCTTCGCCAACGTGGCTGCTTCCGAGGGCACGGTCGCCGACCAGATCGACCGCGTCTTCGATCCCGCGATCACGATCGCCGACCTCGAATGGCTCCGCGGCCACTGGCAGGGCAGTCTTGCGGTCAAGGGTATTCAGTCGGTGTCCGATGCCCAGCGGGTGGTGGACGCCGGTGCGGACGGCGTCGTGCTCTCCAGCCACGGCGGGCGGCAGCTGGACCGCGCCCCCGTACCGGTCGAGTTGGTCCCCGCGGTGCGCGAGCGGTTGGACGGGCAGGCCGAAATCCTGGTCGACACGGGTATGACGACCGGTGCTGACATCGTGGCCGCCCTGGCGCTGGGCGCCGACGCCGCGCTGGTGGGTCGTGCTTTCCTCTATGGCCTCATGGCCGGCGGTCAGCGCGGAGTCGCTCGTGCCGTGGAGATCCTGTCGCGTGAGGTCGTCCAGACCATGGCACTGCTCGGGGTCAACAGCGTCACCGAACTACGCCCGGAGCAGGTCTCGATCCGCTTCCCGTGACCACAGGTGCGAGCGCCCCAGGCGCGTAAAGGCGAGACGATCGAGCCGGACCCTGCCCCGCTCCCACGGTGCCGACCACGTAGGGGCTGTGCCTGCCTGCCCCCTCGTCCGGTCGAACCCGGCTGCCTGCGCCGGTCACCGCCGCTGCCTCATTGGTACGTCCGGTCGGCCCGGACCGTCACCGCCGGGCCCTGGCGCTCTCGTCACCGCGTGGCCCTGGCGGAGGACAGGCCGCCTGCGCCGTAACAGGGCGGCTGCCTTGGGGCCCTGAGGGTGACCCACTTACTGACAACTGTCCATGAAGCTCGGTAGAGAGTAGTGAGAGTATGGCCGACGAGATCAGTACCCCCAGCGCTGCCGGCGTCCCGTTCACCGGTGAGAACGTCACTGTGGCCGGGCTGAACGCCTATCAATCACGCCCGCTGGGAGACTCCACAGGTGGCATGTTGCTGTTGCCCAGTGTCAGCGGGATCTCTCCGCAGTTGCGCGAGTTCGCCGACGGCCTGGCCGCCGCCGGAGTCACCGCGCTGTCCTGGGACCTCTGGCGCGGTCGGCCGGGCAGCGATGACCTGTCACAGCTGGAGACCCAGTTGCAGTGGGTGTCGGAGCTGAATGACGAGTCCAGTCTGACCGAAATGGATCAGCTGCTCGACCACATGTTTGACGAGCTCGGCTGCCGACAGGTCGGTGTGATGGGCTGGTGCGTGGGCGGTCGGTTCGCGCTGCTGCTCGGCGGACGGAACAGCCGGTTGGCGAACGTGGTCGCCTATCACCCCACCGTGCCGGACACCCCGGCTCCGAACCACACCCTGGATGCCACGGAGTTCACTGCCCGGATCGCCGCGCCTGCCATGATCCTCTACCCAGGGGCGGACGAGGTGGTGTCGGTCGAGAGCTTCCGCCGGCTGCAGGCCGCTCTGAACTCGCGGACCACCGGGCCGAGCATCACGCATGTCTACCCTGGCGCCGGGCACGGCTTCACGGGCCGGGCACAGCAAGGCGATCCGGTCAACAAGGCGGCCACCGACCTGTCCTGGCCCCAGGTCATCGCGTTCATCCGGGCCACCACCCTCGTCTGAGCGGATTCGTTCCCGCGCCTCGTCGGTGTCTTCTGCAGGGATCACCCGGTCATGAAGACGGGCGGTCTTCCTGGTGTTCGGCGACCGCGAACACGGAACCGACGCAGGCCGGTGGCAGGTCGTCCTCATCGGCAATGCGCCTTCGAGCGAGACATCCACGATCGCTCCGATGACCGAGCCCCCTTCCGCGTATCAGCGGAAGGGGGCTCGGTCCTGCGGTCAACGCCCCGTACGACTCGTGGCCGCACGGAGCACGGGCGGCCGCGATGTCCTCTACGTGGATGCTCCCGACGTCACGGTGACCGGGAGGCTATCCAGACCCCGGATGACGTTGTTGAGGTGCCGCCGTGGCGGGCCGGTCAGATGGATCGCCTCTACGTGATCCAGCAGCGCCGACAGGATCGCCTTGCCCTCCACCCGTGCCAGTCCCTGGCCGGCACAGGCGTGCACGCCGGAGCCGAACCCGACGTGGTCCATCGGCGCTCTGCCGATGTCGAACGTGTCCGGCTCCGGCCACTTGCGTGGATCCCGGTTGGCCGAACCGAACAGCATCGCCACCTGAGCCCCGGCCGGGATCGTGGCGCCGTCGATCTCGACGGCCCGCGTCGTGCGGCGGAAGAACGTCTGCACCGGTGACTCGAACCGCACGACCTCCTCGAAAGCGGAACGGAGCAACGTCCGGTCGGCGCGCAGGGCCGTCCAGGCGGTCGGGTGCTCGGCGAACAACCACAGCGCGCTGCTGATCGCGTTGATCGTCGTGTCCATGCTCGCCACCAGGTACGCGCGCAACAACCGTCCCACCTGGTGCTCCCCGATCACGCCCCGGTCGGCCGCCTGGTACAGCGCCTCGCCCCAGCCACCTGGCACGAGGTTGTCGCGGTTCATCATCGAGATGAGCTCGTCGAGCAGCCGGTCGGCAACCTGCACCGACGCCGTCGTCCGCTCGTTGAGAGGGCCGAAGGTGTTGAAGAACGCGTCGGCGAACACGAGCACCTCGTCCCGCGCGCGGAGGGGCATCCCGATCAGATCCGCCACCACCGTCAGCGGGAACACGCGCGCCAGATCACCCACGACGTCGAATGAACCGCGGGCCACCACGGACTCGACCAGTTCCGTCGCGCGCCGACCGATGTCGTCGTTCAGGCCCGCCAGCGCGCGCGGGGACAGGCTCTCCGACAGCACCGAGCGCAGCACGTCGTGTTCCGGCGGGTCCGTCGCCAGCACACCACCCCGGCGGGCCTCGTTCAGCGATGGCTCGTAGCCCACGCTGTCCACGGAGGAGAACCGTTCGTGGTCGCGCAGCGCCGCCCGTACGTCTTCGTACCGGGGCAGGGCCCAGCAGTCGTAGCGCTCCAGGTACACCGCGGCGCCTGCCTCCCGCAACACCGCGTAGGCGGGGTAGGGATCGGTCAGGACCTCGTCGGCGAAGATGTCCACATCGGACACCGGAGTAGCGGCCGTTGTCATCGTTGACTCCCATCATTCATCGCGGTGAACCGCACCCGCTCGTGTGTGAAGCCTCATTCAGGACGCCCGTCCGCAAAGGTGACCCATGACGCCGGGTGCCGTCTCGACCAGGACGAGGCCGTAGGTGGTGACGTCGAGGACGCCGAGGTCGGTGATCATCCGGTGCACGCAGCGCTCGCCGGGCTGTCCACAAGGAGTCCTTCTGGAAGCTTCGTTTCCGCCCAGGAGCGCCGGCAAAATAGTTGACCGGCCGTGGTCGGTGACGTGACAGGCCTGCGCGGTGCTGCTCCTGGTGACCGGGAATTCGGCGCGCCTGTCTCAGGCGCCGATCATGTTGAAGCCGCCGTCGGCGTTGAGGTAGACGCCGGTCATGTGGGCGGCGTCGTCTGTGGCGAGGAAGAGCGCGGTGCCCGCGAGTTGGGCCGGCCCGGGGATGCGGCCCATCGGGGTCTTGGCGATCATGTCCTCGCGGCGGCCGGATTTCCAGTCCTCGCGGCCCAGTAGCGTCTCGGTCTCGATGAAGCCGGGCGCGAAGGTGTTGACCCGAACGACGGGGGCGAGCGCCTGTGCGTAGGACTTGGTGATGCCGAGGATGCCGTACTTCGCGGCGGCGTACTGCGGAGCCCGCGCGCTGCCGCGCACGATGACGGTGGAGCCGATGTTGACGATCGCGCCATGGCCCTGGTCCAGCATCCGGGAGCCGAACTCGTGTGTGCAGAGCATCGTTCCCTTGATGTCCACGGCGAGCACGTGGTCGATGGACTCCTCGGTGAGATCGTGCCAGGACATCTGGTCGCCCGCCACGTCACCGACGTTGTTGACCAGCACGTCCAGGCCGCCGAACTGGATGAAGACCTCCTCGGCCATGCGGATCACATCGGCGTGGACGGCGATGTCGGCCTGCACGGTGAACGCCTCGCCGCCGACCTCTTTGATGCGGGCGACGGTCTTGTCGGCTCCGGCGGCGGAGCTGCGGTAGTGGACGGCGACGTTGGCGCCCTCCTGGGCGGCGCGGACGGCGATCTCGGCGCCGTAACCGGTGCCGGCGCCGGTGACCAGGACGGTGCGGCCTTCGAAGCGGCGGGGAATCGGCGTGCTGTGGGTGGGGATGCGCTCGGACATGGAGGTCCTTGTCTGCGATGGTCGGACGCGGGTTCCGGGGGCCGGGGGGACGGAGAAGAGTCGGCGCGCTGTCGCGGCTCTCAGCTTCCGGACGGCTGCCGGGCGGGGCCGGTGAACTGCTGGCGGATCTCGCCGATGCCCTCGATGCGGCTGACGAGTTCGTCGCCATCGGTGAGGTAGCGCGGCGGGTTCATGCGGTTGCCGACGCCTGCCGGGGTGCCGGTGAAGACCAGGTCACCGGGGAAGAGCGGCAGCACGGCCGAGAGCCGGGCGATGAGCTCCGGCACCGGAAAGATCATGGACTTGGTGCGGTCCTGCTGGACGATCTCGCCGTTCAGCAGTCCGGTGATCTCCAGGTCGTCGGGGTCGTCGAGTTCGTCGGGGGTGACCAGGACAGGTCCGATCGGGCCGAAGCCGGGGAAGGACTTGCCCAGGCTGAACTGAGCAGGTTTTCCCTGGAGTTGGGTGACCCGTTCGGAGAGGTCCTGACCCACGGCCAGGGCGGCCACCGCCTCCCAGGCGTGGTCCTCGCTCACCCGGTACGTCTCGCGGCCGACCACCGCGACGAGTTCGACTTCCCAGTCGACCTTGCCCGGGGGGAGGGCGACGCTGGTGTGCGGACCGGTGACGCAGGCCGGGAACTTGGTGAAGACGAGCGGTTCCTCGGGCGGAGTGAAGCCCGCTTCCGCGGCGTGCGGTGGATAGTTGAGGGCGACGGCGAAGACCTGGCGGGGGAGGGGCACCGGCGCGCCGAGTGCGGTGGGGTCGACCGGGATGTCGTACGCCTCGTCGGGCAGCCCGGCCGCCCAGTCCCGTAGGCGTGGCCAGTCCTGCAGCAGTGCCATCGGGTCGGTGGGCAGCCTGCCCTGCGAGGCCCAGCGGACGTTCGCGGCCCGGTCGCCGCTGACCACGACGGCGTGGCCGTCGAGGACGCCGAGCCTCACCAGTCCACCTTCGCGGGTACGGGGGTCCCGTGCCCCTCCTGCCAGCTGACGATGGGGGTGCGCAGGACGCCGAGGCGCTCGACCTCGGCCTCGACGACGTCGCCGGGCTTGAGGTACATGTCCGGGTCGCCGCTGAAGCCGGCCACGCCCTGGACGGTTCCGGTGGTGATGAGGTCACCGGCGCTGTAGCCCTGCGGGGAGTGGTAGGCGACCAGGTGCGGGATGGAGACCGACATGCGGCTGGTGTTGGACTTCTGCCGGACCACGCCGTTGACCCGCAGTTCCATGTCGAGGTTCTGCGGGTCGGGGATCTCGTCGCCGGTGACGATGTAGGGGCCGACGGGGCAGAAGGTGTCGATGGCCTTGCAGAAGGAGAAGACGCCGGACTCCATCTCGCGGCGCTGGATGTCGCGGGCCGTGATGTCGTTGAAGACGACATAGCCGGCGATGTGGTCGTGCGCGTCGTCCACGCCGAAGAACTTGCCGGGCTTGCCGATGACTACGGCGATCTCCAACTCGTAGTCCAGTTCGCTGGTCAGGTGCTCCGGGTAGATGACCGGCTCGTCGGGGCCGACGATCGCGTCGACGTTCTGGAAGAACACGATGCCCTTGTGCATGGGGTGCGACCAGTCGACGTGCTTCGACTCGTCTTCGTGCTCACGGAAGTTGCCGGACGTGTGGAAGAACTTCTTCGGCACGATCGGCGCGCGCAGCGTCACGTCGTCCAGCCGCAGCCGCTCACCCGTCTCCAGGACCTTGCCGTCGCGCTCGAAGTACCCCCGGGTGCTGTGGACTTCGAGTGGCAGCACTATCCGTTCATCGAGTTCCAGCCGGCCGACCCGCCCATTGTCGAAGGTGATCAGCTTCACGATTTCCTGCTCTCTTTCGAAGAGTGAAAGTTACATTCACTGTATGAACTTGAGTTGAGTATTGAAGGGTCACCGTGGGGTGTCAAGCCGTTGCCCAGGGCTGAGAGCGGGAGGCATCGGAACCGGAGGTGCTTCCCTCGCCCAGAAAAACCCGCAGCTGGAGGGCGAGCATCGAGTAGTAGCCGACCAGCGTCGTCAGCTCGAACACGCCTCGCTCCCCGGTCGCGGCCAGCGCGTCGGCGTACTCGTCGTCGTTCAACGTGCCGTGCCGCAGCAGTGCCCTCGTCGCCCGCAGGGCAGCGCGCTCGGCCGGCACGGTGAGCTCCGGCATCTCGCCGGCGCGCAGTGCGGCCATCTCCGGTTCGGCCAGTCCGGCGCTGGTGCGGCCGACGGCCTCGTGAGCTTCCCGCTCGAAGGTGCTGTCGAAGTGGGCGGCCACCGTGAGGATCGCCATTTCGCGCACGCGATCGCTCAGCGAGGAGCTGTAGCGCACGGCCGCGCCGAGGGCCTGCGTCGCGAGACCCACCGGAGGGCTCAGCAGCATGGCGTTGAAGGGGCCGCGCAGCCGCCCCTCTTGGTCGGTCAGAGGGAACGCGCGCGGGCCCGAGGCCCGGGCGCCGCCGGTGATGGCCCGGTAGACCTCGGCCTGCTCCTCGTCCAGTTCACCGGGCAGCAGCCCGTCCAGTCGCACGCCCATTTACGTCCTCCTTGTCGCCCCACGGCGGGTGAGTCTGATGCTGACTTCCATACAATGAAAGTGGCGGTGCTACGTCGTGGCGTCCGTCGTGCCCAGTAGACAGAAAGCGAGACCTTTCGTGCCGCCGCGTGAAAAAGCGCCCAGTTCCCTCCCCGCCGACGGCTCCGCGGCGTCCAAACGCAGCTACCACGTCGAGGCGCTGGCCAAGGGACTGCGGCTGCTCGGTCAGTTCTCCGAACAGCGGTCGTCGATGAAGCTGACAGACATGGCCGCCGAGGCCGGTGTGCCGTTGCCGACCGCCTTCCGGATGGCCGCCACCCTGGTGACCGAGGGCTTCCTGGAGCAGCTGCCGGACGGCGCCTATCGTCCGGCTCCCAAAGTCCTCATGCTGGGCTTCGCGGCATTGCGCGGCATGGACGTGGTGGAACTCGCCGACGGGCCGCTGCGCCGGCTCGCAGCGGCGACGGGTCAGACGGTCAACCTGGGCACCCTGTCCGGCGACCAGGTGCTGTACTTGATCCGGCTGCGCAACAACGACCTGGTGACCGCGAACATCCAGGTGGGCTCGCGGCTTCCTGCCGTCAACACCTCCATCGGAAAGGTCCTGTTGAGCGGTCTGGACGACGCTGAGCTGGAGGAGCGCCTCACCGAAGAGTCCTTCACCGGGGCGACCGGCCCCAACGCGATCCGGTCGTTGGCAGAGCTGCGGCCGGTGCTGGCGAATATTCGCGAACGGGGCTGGGCGGTGCAGGACGAGGAACTCGCCTACGGGCTGCGCTCGGTGGCCGCGCCCTTGCGTGACGCCTCCGGTTCGGTGGTGGCCGCCGCCAACGTGGCCGTACCGGCGATGGGATTTCCCGTCACCCGCCTGCTCGACGAGCTGCGCCCACGGCTGCTGAGCACCTGTCAGGAGATCACGCGGCTGCTCGGCGGAAGCTGACGGATGTGGCAGCCTGCGGTGCCGTCCTGTCCGCTCGGCTCCTGGCTCATACGAGCGTGCGGCCACCGTCCACATACAGCACCTGCCCCGTGATGAATGACGCCCGCGACGAGGCGAGGAACAGCACGGCGCCGACCACGTCCTGAGGGGTGCCCAGACGTCCGGCCGGGACCAGGCCGAGCATCTCCTCGCGCATCCCTGGCCTGGCCAGGTACTCGCGAGTCAGTTCGGTCTCCGTGTAGCCGGGGGCGACCGCGTTGACGGTCACGCCGTCGGCGGCCCACTCCCGGGCCATCACCTTCGCCAGCTGGTCCAGTCCCCCCTTGGTCGCGGCGTAGGGGGCATGGTGCGGGTGGGCGAGCCGGGAGGAGACCGAGGAGAAGAACACCATGCTCCCGCGCCCGGCCCGGCGCATCAGACGTCCCGCCGCTCGCCCGGCGTAGAAGGCGCTCGACAGGTTCAGCGCGAGGATCCGCTCCCAGGTCTCATCCGGTGTGTCGACCACCGCCCGGCGGTCGTTGGTTCCCACCGCGTGCACCAGCACGTCCAGGCCGCCGAGCGCGTCGGCCGCCGCCCGGACTGCTTCCTCGCAGGCCGTCGAGGTCGTGACATCGGCCGGAATCACGTGCACATCGACGTCCGCGAGCGCCGGATCGTCCCGCAGAGCCTTGAGCTTCGCCTCGTCGACGTCCACGACGGCCAGCTGTGCCCCGGCATCCGCGAACCCTTGGGCGCAGGCGGCACCCAGGCCGCCGGCCCCGATGACGAGCGCCCGGCTGCCCTCCAAGCCCAACCAAGCCATGGCACTCTCCTCTACTTTCATCTAACAAAACTGACTTTTATGGATGACGATAGGTCCGCAGTCGTGCAATGTCCATCACGCCTGTCAGGGTCAGACGGTGTCTCGGCGGAGCAGGAACGACACGAAGCGGTGGTCCGGATCCCACTGGTCACGGATGATGTTGAGACGGGACAGCGCGTCGGCGGAGAAGTAGGAATCCGGTCCCAAGCCGCGGGACGCCATGGAGTCGGCGCCGATCTGGCTTCCGACGGCCACCGGTTCCAGCTGCCGGGCATGGTCGGTGACCCACGCCTGCAGCTGGGCGTCCTGGCTCGGATCGTCTCCCACCGCGACCACCTCGATCAGGGTGTCGCCGAGCAGGGAGAAGGCCATGTCCGGCAGTTCCGGAACCCCCGCGAGGTTCTGCCAGTTGATGTGTGACCGGGGTGTGGGGAGCGAGGTGAGGGCCGCGTCGAGGGCCGGCAACAGGGCGGATGCCTCCGCGCTCGACATGATGTTGTCGTGCGCGTACCGGAGACCGGCCGGGTACAGGTCATCGACGCCCGTGAGGTGCTGCACGCTCCCGACGGTGGTGCCGTCATCGCCCCAGATCGCCTTCACCCGCAGAGGAGCGTTCGTGAAGAGCGCGAGGGCATCGTCGGCCTCGCGCTCGGAGTCGGCGAAGGCCACTGTGCCCAGCAGCATTGTCGGCCCGTCCGGCGAGTGGGTCACGTGCTGGGTGACACAGAGGGCCTGGTCCACGATCGGCGCCATCTCGTGACGCATCTCGTGCAGCCAACTGAGGAGTTCACCACGCGCCGCGAGCGGATAGTTGTGTGCGGCGGTCTTGATCACGGCCGGTTTCGGCTGCATATCCAGGTGGAAGGCGGTCACGACGCCGAAGAACCCGGGACCTGCGCCTCGGGCCGCCCAGTAGAGATCGCTGTTCTGCGACTCGTCAGCCCGGACCACTTGACCGTCCGCCGTGATCACGTCGAGGGCTCGGACCAGGCCACACCCGGGACCGTACGCACGCCAGTTCCATCCCAGGCCCCCACCCAGCAGGAAGCCCCCCACGGCCACCGTGGAACAGTGGCCGTGGGGGAAGAACAGCCCCAGCGGATCCAGCGTCAGGTCGAGGTCCCGTCCGATGGCCCCGGGGCCGACGACCGCGGTCCTGGCCCGGGCCTCGACGTCGATGCTCGACAGGCGGGACACGTCGATGAGGAGCGCGCCCTCTCGAACACCCGCGGCGGAGGTGCTGTGCCCGCCGGCGCGGACGGAGACCTGGAGCCCCCGCTCCTGCGCCAGTCGTACCGCAGCCGCGACGTCGGCGGCGTCCTCGGCCAGCACGATTCCGGCCGGACGTCTTGGAGGCTTACGGCCGTTCCAGACGGCGTCGCGGCGAGCTTCCTCGTAGCCCTGATCCTCCGACCAAAGCAGCTTCCGCTCCAGTTTTCCTGCGAGTGCCACATTCTTCCTTTCGATGTGGGATGCCAGGCGCTCAGGCACCGGTGAGGGATCGAGGACAGCCGATCCGGAGGGTTGGTGAACGCCTCATCCGGCGTCGACAGAGGTTCAACGGCAGGTGCGAGACCAACGTCGGCGGCGCGTGATTCCTCGGTCAACGACGACGAGCTGACCGGTGATGAACGCGGCTTCGTCGGAGGCAAGGAATGCCACGCGGTTGGCGATCTCCTCCGGCTTCCCTCGCCGCTTCAGGTCCTGCATCCGCACGGTCTGGTCGAAGGACTCTTCATTTCGCGAAGGTGTGTTTCCAGTGCTCGAACGTCGCGTTGTCGAAGTCGGCGAGAGGCACGATGGCCGCGTTGTCCACGAGGATGTCGGCAGGGCCCAGTGCGTCCCGGGCCTCCCCGGCGAAGACATTCACCTGCGCCTCGTCGGACACGTCGACCTTCGCACTGAAGAACCGCTGCCCGGTAGCTTCCACGAGCGCCCTGGTCTCCTCCGCCGCGTTGATGTCGGCAACCGCGATGTCGGCGGCTTCGGACACCAGTTCTCGGGCGATCTCCTGGCCGATTCCGGCACTACCGCTGGTCACCCCGGCAATTCTGTCCGTCAAGCGTCCAGCCATGACACAACTCCTTTGTAGTCACAGCACGGAAACACCGGCCGGGATTCAGGTGTCCCCGAGCGCGATGTTGCGGGTCCTGATCCGTAAGCGCGTGTCTTCGTCCCGCAGGCGTCCGTGCAGCGGGTAGGGGCGGCACGAGGTCTCGGGCTCGTCCCGGCGGTCGGGTCTTCGCTGGGCATGGCGTCCTCCCCGGCCGGCGGCACTCGGAGCGGATCGGCGGCGGCCGGCCCGTCCGGGCACGTGTAATGCTGCGTGGCCCCGGCGCAGGGAGGAACAACACCTTCCGATGATTGAAAACGAGGTACGGCGCAGCCCGGGGCAGTCGGTACCGGCGCCCGCCGACAGCGCCTCCCGGAACAGCCGTGCGCTCCTGACAAGCACTTCCCGCTCCGGGCTGAAGCCCTTTCCGGCTGTCTCATGCGCCCCACCCCACCGCCTGGGCAGCACCCGCGCCGCAGCAAGATACGGTTCCGGCATGTCCGATCTCGACGCTCAGCAACCGTCGGCCTCCGGCTCCACGGAACCTTCTGCCCAGAGGCTCAAGGCTCTGGGCGAGCGGCTCAAGGAACGGATCTACGCGGTGATCACCATGCTCGCCGTTATGGTCGGCCTGGCGCAGAACACGCATACCCGGCACAGCACGGCGGCGCTGTACGTCACGGGCACCGCGGTGGGCTTGTGGCTGGCGACGTTGGTGGCCGACCTGCAGTCCCACCGCGTCGTTCACCAACGGTTGGTCAACCGCCGCGAGGTAAGGCACCTGCTGTTCGTCAGCAGCCCGCTGCTCAGCTGCGCCGCGGGCCCGCTCCTGATGATTGCGCTGTCGGCGGGCGGCGCCCTCGGTCTGACCACCGCGCTGTGGACGGCGGTTGGCGTGGATGTCGTCTCGATGGCGGTCTGGGGCTTCACGGGAGGGCGGCGGATGGGCGGTGGGGTACTGCTTTCCGGCGTGGCGGGGCTGTTGGACGCGGCGATCGGCTCGGGCGTGGTGATGGTGAAGGTGATCACTGGGCACTGAGGGCGCCGGCAGGCATGTCCCTGGTCTGCACGTCGGTCAGCCGTCGGTGGCACGCCCGGGGATGAGGCCGGACGCGGCCGTGAGGAGTCGGAATTCCGGTGGGCTGCTGTTCCGTCCGTTCGGCATCGGACGGTGTGCGGCGGTCACTTGTGCGGCTGCCAGGTCGCCAGGGCGGCGTCGACCGTGTCGGCCACCGTTTTCCTGTCCGGCTGCGTGCCGAGCATGAGCCTCAGGAAGAGCAGGGGGCCGAGGATCCGGGAGGCCAGGTCCCGGGTGTGTTCTTCGATGCCGGCGCGTAGTTCACCGCGTGCGACGGCGGCGGCGAGCGCGTCGGTGAGGTGCTCGCCGCCGCGGCCGAACATCTCGTCGCGCAGGCAGCGTATGTCCGGGTCCCACTCCGCGCGCTGCATGACGGTAGCGATGACGGAAGCGGAGACCGGACGGTTGAGCCAGTCGGTCTGCTGCTGCAGGTGAGTCACCAGCTCGTCGCGGACCGGGCCGTGGCCCAGGGTGAGCAGGGGATGGGCCGCGCCGGTCAGGGTGTCCAGGAGGAGCGCCTGCAGGTCGGGCCAGTGCCGGTAGACGGTGGCGCGGCCCACTTTGGCCCGTGCGGCGACGGCGGCGTGGGTGATGTGTCCCGGTCCTCCTTCCGCGAGAAGTTCGGTGGCAGCGGCCAGGGCCGCGGCGCGGCTGCGGCGGGCACGGGGGTCGTCGTTCGTAGGGGGCATCGGGGCACCGCTCCTTTCCGAGCGGCTTGTGAGACGACTTGACTCAGAAGCTTGCTCTGATACATACTGTCTCACAGATGGCCGGGAACCCGCTCCACGGGGTCCATAAGTCACCCATCCCTTGAGGCTCCAAGGAGACAGCTCATGTCCGTGACCATGAACGAGAACGCCATCGCCCTCCGCTTCGACGACCGCG
This sequence comes from Streptomyces sp. SAI-127, assembly GCF_029894425.1. Classification (NCBI taxonomy): domain Bacteria; kingdom Bacillati; phylum Actinomycetota; class Actinomycetes; order Kitasatosporales; family Streptomycetaceae; genus Streptomyces; species Streptomyces sp. SAI-127. Next base: position 512,997 of record NZ_JARXYJ010000001.1, on the reverse strand, counting down.
CCACCGCCTACCAGGCACTCAGCGAGCTGAAGCACCTCAACTCCGCCACCGCCGAGGTCCGCGGCGCCGTGCTGATCGAGCGCATGGAGGACGGCACCGTCCACTTCCCCGAGGGCATGGACACGGAGTCCGGACGCGGCACCGCGCTCGGCTCGCTTATCGGTTCGCTCGTCGGCATCCTCGGCGGCCCCCTCGGCCTCTTGATGGGCTGGGGCATCGGTGCGCTGATCGGCGGAGGCCACGACTACAAGCGGGCCACCGAAGCGACCGGGGCGGTCGGTGCCTTCACTCCGCATGTCCCGCCGGGCGGCACCGTCATCCTGGCCGGGGTCGAGGAGGCCGGCACCGAGGCTCTGGACCTGCTGGCCACGCGCTACGGTGCGGCCCTCGAACGCCGCCCCGCCGACGACGTGCGCGCCGAACTGAAGGCGATGGAGAAGGCGGCCGACGAGATCAGGAAGCAGGAGGCCAAGGACAAGCGCGACGGCAAGCGCGCCGAGCGCGAGCGCAAGGCAGGCGGGCGGAAGAGCAAGGATGGCGCCGACACGCCGGAGCCGAGCCTCGCCCCGGCCGACACAGACGCGGGGTAACACCCCCCTGCCCCGCAAGGTGGGGACGGGCCGGCCAGGTCCGCCCCCACCGTGTTCATTTGTCACCGACTTGATGCGAGTAGCAGCCAGCCCGGTCACGGTGTGAGTTCGCGGCAGTTCGACCCGTACTCGACCTTCCGGCCCGGCCACCTCCCACTCGCCCTCGTCGATCTGGGAGAAGGGCGGATCCGTCCCGCCGACTGGGCTCCGGACCCCCGGGGTGGACGCCGGTGGTATGGGACCGGCTATACCGCGAGGGCAGCCAGCCCGAAGAAGCTGGTAACCCCGCGGTTCGGTTCCGTTCTCGGCGCGGCCTTTCGCGGGGCACCGACTCACCCTCGCCGGCGTGCCTGTGAGCGCAATTCCCGCCGCTTACCAGGAGTTTCGGACATCCGAGACCGCCTATGCTGGCCATGACAAGAGCAATAGTGCGCGGAGGCCTGGCGTCGTGGGTCTGGATCTGAACCTATTGGTGCCGTTGGACGCGCTGTTGCAGGAGCGCAGTGTCACGCGGGCGGCCCAGAGGCTGGGGCTGAGCCAGCCCACCGTGAGTTCCGCGCTGGCCCGGCTGCGCCGCCACTTCGGCGATGAACTGCTCACCCGGGTGGGGAACACCTATGAGCTCACCCCGCTGGCCGAGCGCCTGGCGGCGCACACGGCGCAGGCGCTCGGCTCGGCGGACCGGGTCTTCCAGACCCTCCCCGCCTTCGACCCCGCCCACGCGCTGCGCGAGTTCACCCTGGTGGTGGCCGATATGCATCTGGCCACCTTCGGCCGGACACTGGCCGGCCTGGTGCACGACGCGGCGCCGGGGGTGCGGCTGCGGTTCCAGCACATCGCCCCGCAGATCGCCCGCCGCGCCCGGGAACATCTGCGCACTGTTGACGGCATGGTGCTGCCGCAGGGCCTGTTGGCGAACGTCCCGGCCATCGATCTGTACGAGGATCGCTGGGTGTGCGTCGTCTCCTCCGACACCGTCGGCTCGCCGCCACCGACTCCCGAGGAACTTGCTGCCCGCCCCTGGGTGCTGCCTTACCACGTCCCGTCAATGGGCTTCTCGCCCTTGCACGGGCTCCACGTCCAGGGCCTGGAACCGCGGGTCGAGATCGCCATCGAGAACTTCCTCACCATGCCGTACCTGATCGCCGGCACCGACCGGGTGGGCGTGGTCCCCGAACGCGCCGCCCGCCTGTTTCCCGCCGACAGCGGCACGACAGTCGTCGAGCTGCCCTTCGGTGCGGGGCGGGTGGTGGAATCCCTGTGGTGGCACCCCCTGCACGACCGCGACCCCGCGCACATCTGGCTGAGGAAGACCGCGGCCGAAGTCGGCCAACTGGTCACCGCCGGTGAGGCAGAGCCTCCCGTGTATCACGCCCCGTCGCACAGCTGACCGGACATCAAGCGGCAGGCCTGTACTCCGGAAGGGCATGGCAGGACCTGCTGTGGGCGGGGGACTTCGACATCACGCCGTGCGCTTTCGGCAGCGCCAGCATGGCTTGAGCCGGTCCGGGCCTGGGCTCCCGAAACCAGGCTTGCGCGCCGGTATTGATCCCGTCTATGCCCGCCATCGGCGATCTCTCATTCCCAAAGCTCCTGGTCAGAGCAAGAGTTGGACTCGCGAGCACGCCACTGGCGTACGACGAGCCGTCCGTTGTTCCATCGACCGGTACGGCGCATCCGCCTGCGGCACGGCCTGCAACGACCGAGCTCGTCCCCCACCCCCCACTTTTTACGGTTTCTTGGAGATGACGGTTATGCGCAGCGAGCTGCTGGCGCTTAAAGCAGGGCACGTCTTCGACGGCGTGGACGTCAGGCCGTCCGGCATGGTGCTGATCGAGGACGGCGTGATCGGTGACGTGGATTTCACGGGAGCGGCACCTCCGGAGCACGCGACGGTGACGGACTTCGGGCCGGAGGCGTGGCTGCTTCCCGGGCTGATCGACGCGCACGTGCATCTTTGTTGGGACGCCACCGACGACGCCGTCGCGCATGTGACGTCCGACGCCCCCGAGACCGTGCTGAAGACCGCACGCGCTGCCGCGGCGGCCACGCTGACGGCGGGTGTCACTACCGTCCGGGACCTCGGCGACCGCGACTACCTCACCCTCGCGCTGCGTGAGCAAGTGCCGCCCACGCAGCGCCCCGACATCGTTGTCGCGGGCCCGCCGATCACCGCCCGCGGCGGCCACTGCTGGTTCCTCGGCGGCGAGACCGAGGGGGCCGACGCGCTGCGGGCCGCGGTACGCGAACGCGCCGAGCGCGGCTGCGACGTGGTGAAGGTGATGGCCAGCGGCGGGGCCATGACACCCGGCTCCAACGCCCTTGATCAGCAGTACGACCGATCGGACCTGCGACTGATCGCCGACGAGGCACACCGGCTCGGACTCACCGTGGCCGCCCACGCCCACGCGCGTCCAGGCGATCGCGGACAGCCTCGACGCCGGTTTCGACACCATCGAGCACTTCTCCTTCTTCACTTCCGAAGGCGTCGGCCTGCGACAGGAACTGCTGGACGAGGTCGTACGGCGAGGAACCTTCGTCAGCCTCACGGTGGGCATGAGGCCCGGCAAGGCACCGACTCCTCCGGCCGTGGTCGCTCGTTTCGCAGCCCTGATGGACATCGTGGCCAAGGTCATCGCCTCGGGTGCCCGGGTCGTTCCCGGAACCGACTCAGGCATCAGTCCCGGCAAACCGCACGGCGTCTACCCGTACGGGTTGATGCAGCTCGCCGAGCTGGGGATGCCGAACCGTCAAGTGCTGCGCTGCGCGACCACCGAAGCCGCCAAAGCGGTGGGCCGGGCAGGGCGAAAGGGCGCGCTGCTCCCCTGCGCGGACGCCGACCTCCTCGTGCTCGGCAGTTCCCCCATCGACGACATCTCCGCCATCGCTGATATCCGCGCGGTGTATCGGGCAGGCCACCGGGTGCGCTGAGCCCCAAGAAAACCACCCCCACAGAGCCAGATAGAGAGAGCACACGTACTCGATGAGCAGAACAGTGTGGACCACGCACAAGTCGCCCCAACTCGTCGCCGCTGCCCTGGCGGTCGTACTGGGCGCGCCCGGGGTGGCCGCCGCCGACTCACCGACGAGCGGCAAAGCCGCCACTACGTACTACATCTCCATCGGCGACTCGCTCGCCTCCGGCTATCAGCCGGACGTCAACCAGGACACCCATATCGCTTACACCGACCGGCTCTACGCACAGCTCAAACAGCGTCAGCCAGGTCTGAAGCACATCCGTCTGGGCTGCGCCGGGGAGACCACCGCATCGCTGCTCAAGGGCGGTACGTGCCACTACCCGAACGCCAGGTCCCAGCTGGACGCCGCCGCGAAGGCCCTGGCCATGCACCGCGGCCACGTCAGCTACGTGACGATCGACATCGGGGCCAACGACATCCTGGTATGCGCCGACGACACGACCGGTGCCATCGACCAGACGTGCGTGAACCGTGCCGCTCAGGCGATCCCGAAGAACCTGGCTCAGATCACGCGTGCACTGCGCCAGGCGGGTACGCCAGGCACCCGGTACGCGGGTGCGACCTACTACAACCCGTTCCTGGCGCAATGGCTCCGCGGCGCCGCCGGGCAGCAACGCGCCCAGGACTCCGTCGGCCTGGTGAAGTCCGAGAACACGGCCATCTCGCAGGTGTACGCCGCCGCCGGATTCAAGCTCGCGGACGTGGCCGGAGCTTTCTCTTCGGACGATGTCACCCGTGTCAGTCTGCCCGGCTACGGCGAAGTACCCGCGAACTTGGCCAAGATCTGCCAACTGACCTGGGCCTGCACCATGTCAGACCCCCACCCGAATCCGCTAGGCCACCAGGTGATCGCAAGCACCTTCGCGGCGGTCCTACCGCAGAGCGGCATACACCAGCAGGCCGGGCACGCGGACTCCGGGAACGTGCAGGACACTCGCGCGAACCACCCGAAGACGAACGCCAACCTGGCGCAGACCCGCTGGTAGAGCAGCACACCGGCTGTCGTGGACGTGCGCTGTACACGTGATCATGTGCAGTTGGCGTACAGCACCGTCACCACTGGTACCGCCGCTGCCCTGCGGGGCGCTCATGCGTTGACCGCGCAGGGCATCGCCGTGAAGAGCATCCCGCAGGCAACAACATGACCCTGGGCTCGGGATTCGACCACTCAAGAGAAAGCACGACCTTGCCCCGGCACCAACCCGGCAGAGGCCGCCTCCGCCGCACAGCTGCCTCCCTGTCGGCCCCGGCGTTCGCCGGTGTCCTGCCCCCTGCAGACACTGCCCCGTTTCTCGGCCTGAAGGGGGCAGGGTGGGACCCCGGGTTCGCAGAGTGGCGTATCGAGTTTGCACCGCCCGTGAGGACGGTGACGGTGCGATGAACGACCCGGCCGCGGAGGCCACGCTCCCTTCCGGGAGACCGCGGCCGGGTCTCTTCCCATCCGGCATCCGCCCACCCGCTGGATTGTGGCGTGCAGTCGGCCCTTCAGGGGCAGGTCACCGATGTCGGAGAGGCAAGGCGGTGCACCTGGTGATGCGGGAGCCGGCGAGTAAAGCACTGATCACAGGGCCGCAGCCACTGCCGAGAGCAGGCGCCACAGTCGGGTGTGGGGCGTGGGGTCGGGGATGGCGCGGCTGGTGAGGAAGGCGAACGCAATGCCGGATTCGGGGTGGGCGAAGGCCAGGTGTCAGTTCGACCTTCGACTCACCGGCCGCCATCTCAGGGGCCGAACCGCACTCCCTGATGTCCAGACGGCAACAAGTTGACCTCCGTCGTCTGCCGGTCCCCGTCCCGTCACAGCGGAGCCGACCTGTGGGGCCGGTCGGGCCGCTGGGAGACCCTGGGTGATCCCGGGATCATGGCTTGGCCCTGACCAGCCCGGTGTCGTACGCCATGATCACTGCCTGGATGCGATCGCGCGCTCCGATCTTGGTGAGGACCCGCCCGACGTGCTTCTTCACCGTGGACTCGGTGAGGAGGAGCCGTTCGGCGATCTCCGTGTTCGTCCAGCCCTGGCTGATGGCGACCAGTACCTCGCGTTCGCGGTCGCTGAGCGTCTGCAGCCGGGGGTCCTCGGCCGCGGGCGTCTCGGCCGGTGCCAGCACCTGGTGGGCGTAGGCATCCAGCAGGCGCCGGGTCAGGCGGGGGGCCACGACGGCGTCGCCGGTTGCGACCGCGTGGATACCGGCCACGAGTTCCTCGGGGCGTGCGTCCTTGAGCAGGAAGCCGCTTGCCCCGGCCCGCAGGCCTTCGTATGCGTATTCGTCGAGGTCGAAGGTGGTGACGATGAGGACGCGCGTACGGCCGCCGGTGGCGACGATCCGGCGTGTCGCCTCGATGCCGTCCATACCGGGCATGCGGATGTCCATGAGGACGACGTCGGGTCGCAGCTCTGCGGCCAGGCGGACGGCCTCGGCACCGTGTTCGGCCTCGCCGACCGAGGTCAGGCCGGGGGTGCCGTGCAGGAGCATGCGGAAGCCCATCCGCTGCAGGGGTTGGTCATCGGCGATCAGCACGGTGGTCATGGCAGACGGTCTCCTGACACCGTTGGTGCGGTCGAGGACGGCACGTCGAGCACGACCTCCACGATCCAGCCGAGCCCGGCCTCGCGTGGTCCGATGGTGACGTCCCCGCCGTACATGGCGGCCCGCTGACGGATGCCGACGAGGCCGTGGCCGGGGTCGCCGGTCCGCGGGCCCGGCTCGGCCTGCACGTGTGCTCCTGGCGGTGCTCCGATGTCGGTGACCCGGATCCGTAGTCTGCCGACGTCGGTGGTCACCGTGACCTCGGCGGCGGAGCCCGCTCCCGCATGCCTGAGCGTATTGGTCAACGCCTCCTGGACGATGCGGTACACGGTGAGCTGTACGCCGATGCCCAGTGCGTCGACATCGCCCACCGACCGGTAGGTCACCCTCAGCCCGGCCGCGCGGACCCGGGCCAGCAGGTGGTCCAGATCACGGATACCCGGTTGCGGGTTGAGAAGCCGTTCGTCGTCCTGTTCCGCGCGCAGGACCCCCAGGACGCGGCGCAGTTCACTCATGGCCTGGCGGCCGGTGTCGCCCAGAATGCGCAGGGCCTCCGCGGACTGCTCTCTCCGGTTGGCAGCGAGGGTTGCGGCCCCGTCGGCGACGCTGACCATGACGGAGAGATTGTGGCCGACGATGTCGTGCATCTCGCGCGCGACCCGGGCGCGTTCGGCAGCGGCTGTGAGCTGGACGCGTTGGTCGCGCTCGATCTCAAGTCGCCTGGCACGGTCCTCCAACGCCGCCAGGTACATCCTGCGGATGCGGAGCGTCAGGCCGACGGCGATGGCTGCCGTCGTGGTTCCCACCAGGAAGAAGAGACCGAGCAGCGGATGTTCGACGTGCACCAGGAAGCACACGGACAGAGCCAGCCCGACGAAGGTCAGCGCGGCAGCCCAGCCCAGTACCCGCAACGAACCGTGCAGGGCCAGGGAGTACAGGGCGACGAGCGCACTGATGCCGGCCTGCTGCCAGACTCCGAGCGACCACTGGACGAAGGACACAAGCAGGATCACGAAGAACGCGACGGTCGGGGACCGGCGACGCCACCACAGGGGCACGATGAGCGCGGCGGCGAAGACGACCAGGACGGCGGTCGACAGCTGACCGCGGTTGCCCGTCTCGCCGAAGGGGCCGTTACTGCTGTCGGAGAGCAGGTCGGGCAGGCTGACGAGAAAGACGACCAGCACCACCGAGGTGTCCAGCAGCCATGGATACCGTCGGTCCAGCCGTTGATGGCGGCCCTGACCGCGCAGCAGGCGGCCCAGGACCGGGTGCGACCAGGCAGCGTCGAGACCAGGGGACGGCGCTCCCGCCGCCCCCTGGCCGCTGTCGGCAGCGGCTGCCGAGCGTTCCGGAGTCATGGATTCAGTGTCCTCGGTGCGCTGGTCAGGCGTCGGTGCGCAGGAGCCGGTAGGAGGCCCCGGCGAGGGCGAGCGCCACCCAGCCGGCGAAGACCGCGAGACCTGCCCCGGAGGAGAGGGCATCGGAGGACTGGTGCAGGGCGTAGACGGCCGAGCCCGCGTTGCTGGGGAAGTAGGGGTTGATGTTGTCGTAGAGCGAGTCGGGCAGCAGCGAGGCCAGGCCGGGGAGGATGAGCAGGATGCCGACCAGGGCGGCGATGGCACCGGCGGAAGAGCGGATGAGTACGCCCAGGGCCACGCCGAACACGGCCACCAGGCCGAGGTAGAGGCCGGCGCCGGTCAGGCTGCGCAGGACGCCGTCGTCGCCCAGGGACAGGGCGATCTTCTCGCCGTCCAGACCGAGCGTGCCCAGCTGGAACGCGGCGAGCGCGGCGATCGTGGTGAGGACCAGCGAGATGGGCCCGATCACGGCGCTCTTCGACCACAGGACCGGCAGCCGCCGCGGAACCGCGGCGAGCGTGGATCGGATCATCCCGGTACTGTACTCGCCGGCGGACAGCAGCACGCCGAGCACGCCCACGGCCAGAGACGCGAAGGTCACGCCGGTCAGCGCCAGGCTGACCGCGTCGCTGTCGCCGGAGCCCGGGCCGGGAGGCCCCTGGTTCACAGCGGCGTCCGGGCTGTAGGTGGCAGAGGCGATCGCCCCGAAGGCGACCAGCAGGACCAGGGCGACGGCCAGGGTGATCCAGCTGGAGCGCAGCGACCAGAACTTGCCCCACTCCGAGCGCAGCACCCGGCGGCCGGTCACTTTCTGCACCCTCGTGGGAGAGGACACCGCGGAAAGGTCGGTGGCAGTCATCAGGCGGCCTTTCGGGCGGTGTCGGCGGGAGCGCTGTGGTATTCCACGGCGTCGTGGGTGAGTTGCATGAAGGCCTCCTCCAAGGAGACCGCCTGCGGGGTGAGTTCGTACAGCGTCACCCCGTGCTGTCCGGCGATCGCCCCGATCTCCCGGGCGTCGCGTCCGGATACCAGCAGCTCCTCATCCGAGGAGGAGCTGATCATGACATCCGGGCCGGCCAGCAGCGAGCGCAGCTTCTGGGCCTCGGCGGTGACGACCTTCACGCCACCGCCCCCGGCCTCTCGGACGAAGTCGTCGACCGTGGTGTCCGCGAGGAGCCGGCCGCGTCCGATGATCACCAGGTGGTCGGCGATCAGCGCTGTCTCGCCCATCAGATGCGAGGAGAGCATCACGGCCCGCCCCTCGTCTGCGAGGCGGCGCAACAGGTTGCGCACCCACAACACGCCCTCGGGGTCCAGGCCGTTGACCGGTTCGTCGAGCATGACGATCGCCGGATCACCGAGGAGGGCGGCCGCGATGCCGAGCCGCTGTCCCATGCCGAGCGAGAAGGCGCCCACGCGCTTGCCCGCCACGCTGGTCAGTCCGGCCAGTTCGATGACCTCCTCCACCCGGCGGCGCGAGATGCCGTGCGTATGGGCCAGGGCCATCAGGTGGTTGAACGCGCTGCGCCCGGGATGCACGGACTTGGCCTCCAGCAGGGTGCCGATCTCGTGCAGCGGCGCGGCTTGCTTGGCGTAGGGGCGTCCGTTGACCGTGACCGAGCCTCCGGTGGGGAAGTCCAGACCGATGATCATGCGCATAGTGGTGGACTTGCCCGCGCCGTTGGGGCCGAGAAAGCCGGTCACCTCGCCTGGTTTGACCGTGAAGCTCAGGTGGTTGACGACCGTCTTGTCCCCGTAACGCTTCGTCAGCTCACGTGCTTCGATCATGAGTGTGGACCTTCCCGCCTCGAACTCGGCCACGGAAACACCGCGGTGTCTGCTTCGAAGTTACGAGCGCCTGAGACCGGAACTCTGGGACCGTAGGGGAATCTTCGGCCTGCGAGTGGTACTGCGGTACCACTCGGACGGTCTTCGCCGGCAGGTCCCACCGGCGAACGTCGATGACCGTCCATGAGGCGGAGGCCGCCAACGGAACGACTGCGGACTCGGCTCGACGGCACGATGCCGTGATGACATCTACTTTTCCTGCAGCCCCCGAGAGGGATGGTGGCTCGCGTCGGCATCAGGTCCGTAGCCGGGATGAGGTGCCGACTCGGGAAGATCCCCGAGCGGGTGAGTGTGGCCGTACTCCCTTGCGGCGCCATCTCGCCGGTCAGCGGCTCCCATCCCGTCTCCGTCGCGGTTGTCCTGCCCCCTTGGGAGCCGGGCCTGCGCGGCTGCTCCCAGGAAGAGTTCGGGAACGGCTGGGTCGTAGTCTCAGCCTGATCTCTGCAAAACCATCGGGGCCTACTTCGCATTGCCTGTGGATCGCGAAATTCATCACCGGCTGCATCGTCCGCGCCGCCCGCGTGTGCCTTGGAGGTCAGCCCCGGGGCTGCCGGGCTCGGTCTTCTTCTGCTCTGCGCCAAGCCCGCCCCAGTTACCTCCAATGAAGTGGCCATCTCATCATATGGCGGAGCAAAGAATTCCTTGCGGCACTGCCGGTTCGCCCGCCTCGGATTTAGGTTCCTCTCGCACCCTGTCATGTCACGTTCATCGGCATCTCGGGTCAGTCGAATGTCATGCTCATGGCTGCGCGGTTTCGCCGCCGCTACGCGCGTCACGGGCCTGCCAATCCAGTGCGCATCCCCACGTCTACGGAGGCAGAACCCCATGCGTGAGTCACGTCTGAGCAAGCGGAGACGGAGTCTGCGGAGACTCCTCGTCGTCTCCATCCCGGCCCTCGTCCTCACCGTCGCCGGACTCGTCGCGGCACCGACGGCCGGCGCCCAGCCCGCCGCAGCCCACTCGCACACCACCAAGGTCACGCAGAACAACAGGGCGCTGACCGACCCCGCGGCCCAGACCTTCCACTCCACCGGCAAGGCGGGCCAGAAGGTACCCACTACTCACCTGTGCGCCAGCGCCGAGCCGGGCCACGCGTCCTGCTTCGCCCAGCGCCGCACCGACATCAAGCAGCGCCTCGCCACAGCGCTCGCGGCCGCGGCCCCCTCCGGCCTCTCCCCGGCCAACCTGCACAGCGCCTACAACCTGCCCACCACAGGTGGCAGCGGCCTGACGGTCGCCGTGGTCGACGCCTACAACGACCCCAACGCCGAGTCGGACCTCGCCACTTACCGCTCCACCTACGGTCTGTCCGCCTGCACCAAGGCCAACGGCTGCTTCAAGCAGGTGAGCCAGACCGGTTCGACCACCTCGCTGCCGACCAACGACAGCGGCTGGGCCGGCGAAGAGGCCCTCGACATCGACATGGTCAGCGCCGTCTGCCCGAACTGCAACATCATCCTCGTCGAGGCCACCTCCGCCAACGACAGCGACCTCGGCATCGCCGAGAACGAGGCGGTCTCGCTCGGCGCCAAGTTCGTCTCCAACAGCTGGGGCGGCGACGAGTCCTCCTCCCAGACCAGCGAGGACACCTCGTACTTCAAGCACCCTGGCGTCGCGATCACCGTCTCCTCCGGTGACTCCGCCTACGGTGCCGAGTACCCGGCGACCTCCCAGTACGTGACCGCGGTCGGCGGCACCGCCCTGTCCACGTCCTCCAACTCCCGGGGCTGGACCGAGTCCGTGTGGAAGACCAGCTCCACCGAGGGCGCCGGCTCCGGCTGTTCGGCCTACGACCCCAAGCCGAGCTGGCAGACCGACACCGGGTGCACCAAGCGGATGGAAGCCGACGTCTCCGCGGTCGCCGACCCTGCGACCGGTGTGGCCGTGTACGACACCTACGGCGGCTCCGGCTGGGCGGTCTACGGCGGCACCAGCGCCTCCGCCCCGATCGTCGCCGGCGTCTACGCCCTCGCAGGCACCCCGGGCTCCAGCGACTACCCGGCGAAGTACCCGTACAGCCACACCTCCAACCTGTACGACGTGACCAGCGGCAACAACGGCTCCTGCTCCCCGTCGTACTTCTGCACCGCGACCACCGGCTACGACGGCCCGACCGGCTGGGGCACCCCCAACGGCACCACCGCCTTCGCCTCCGGCAGCACCTCCGGCAACACGGTCACCGTCACCAACCCGGGCAGCCAGTCGACGACGACCGGCGGCGCGGTCAGCCTGCAGATCAGCGCGAGCGACAGCGCGGGCGCGGCCCTCACCTACAGCGCCTCCGGGCTGCCGACCGGCCTGTCCATCAGCAGCTCGACCGGCAAGATCACGGGCACGGTGTCCACCGCGGGCACCTACCAGGTCACCGTCACCGCGAGTGACTCGACCGGCGCCTCCGGCTCGACGTCCTTCACCTGGACCGTCGGCTCCGGCAGCGGTACCTGCACCTCGACCCAACTGCTCGGAAACGCCGGGTTCGAGTCGGGCAACACCACCTGGACCGCGTCCAGCGGGGTCATCACCAACTCCACCAGCGAGGCGGCACACGCCGGTTCCTACTACGCCTGGCTGGACGGCTACGGCTCCGCGCACACCGACACGCTCTCCCAGTCGGTGACCGTGCCGAGCGGCTGCAAGGCCACCTTCACCTTCTACCTGCACATCGACACCGCGGAGACCTCGACCAGCAGCGCGTACGACAAGCTGACGGTCACCGCGGGCTCGACGACCCTGGCCACCTACTCGAACCTCAACAAGGCCTCCGGGTACGCCCAGAAGTCCTTCGACCTGTCCTCGTACGCCGGCTCCACCGTCACCCTGAAGTTCAACGGAGCGGAGGACTCCTCCCTCCAGACCAGCTTCGTCGTGGACGACACCGCCGTAACGACCAGCTGACCCTCCCGAGGGGAGCACCCGATCCCGCACGCGGAGACCGTCCGCGTGCGGGACACCCGTCATCCACTCAGTCGAACACCGGCAGCGGTCTCGGATGACGCGTTCGCAGCTGGGTGTGGACAAGGGCGGGCCACGCACTGGGAGCAGGTGCTCATCGGGCTGATGGCCCAGCCCAACGGGGCGCGACGATCCGGAACCTCAACGGGAGTCCTCCCGGGGCGGTCGTCGATGAAGCAGCAACCCCAGCGGGCGACCGCTGGAACCCCCCGCCTCTAGGCGGGGGAGGAGGCCAAGAGCATGGTCATCGACCACAGCACCACGGTCCGTTCCTGTCCTTGCGGCCTCGACGCGGCCTCAATCAGGCCCCACGGAGCCAGGCAAGCGCCGCGCGGGAGGGTCTCGCCGGCTCGCGAACGGGGCTCGTGCTCGCCCGTGGCGGATGCCCCTTCCCACGCGTAGGGGTTCCGCCGGGGCAAGGTCCGGGGAGAGCCACGTTCGACCGGTTTGATCCTGGAGTGCGGTGGGGGGTCAGGACAGCCTCGTCGGCATGAGCCGTGCGACCCGGACGCGGAGGACGTTCGGCTTCGCCGCGTCAGCGGGGCGGAGCGAGGATCCTTCCAGGATCGGGCGGCCCGTTCAGGTGGTGCCGATCGGGTTCACGCGTATGGTGTGCACCCGCTCCCCGGGCCGGCCTCACAACGAGAACTCGCGTATCACCGTGTTGCGGAACACCGCGCTGCCGCCGATCGTGAACAGGGCGAGCCGGGTGTCCAGCAGGTACGGGAACACCTGGCTGGTGTGCACGTAGCGGCCGTCGTCGACGAACATCTCCACCGACGTGCGGTCCACCAGGATGCGCAACTTCACCGTGCCGGCGGTCGGGTCGAACGGGGTGTGGCTCTCCTGCCACTTGCCGGACGTGTCGGCGTTCACCGTGTTGCGTCGGTTGAGGAAGGCGTAGTCTGCGTAGATCCCGGCGTCGATGTGTCGGCCGCCGTTGGGTGAGCGCCTCAGCTGGAGGCCGGCGCCGGTGAGTTGGGACCAGGTGATCTCGGTCGTCACCTCGTAGGAGATACCGGTGTAGTCGAGCACCTTCGTGCCGTCCACGGTCACGTCGCCCAGGTTCACGGTGCGGGAGACATGCGAGTCGAGGCCGGCGACGGGCCGGGAGGCGAGGTAGTAGGTGTTGTCGGATGCCTTCTTCAGGGTGATCTCGCGGACGATGGAGTCGGTGCCGTTGAAGCCGTCGCAGTCGATGGTGGGGGTGGTGTCGGCGTAGTCCCAGTTGTTCACCCATCCGATCGCGTACCGGGCGGCCGTGTCCACCGCGCCGCTCGCGTCCCGCTTCTCGAAGGTGACGGCGCCGTACCAGTCCCAGCCGTGGTCGAGCCACTGCGGGTCACGTGCCTCAGCGGTGAAGGCGCTGCCGTCGAAGGAACCCGTCCAGTAGGCGTATGTGTTGGGCAGCCCCGAGCCCTTCCCGTTGGCGCTCACGCCGAGCACCCATTTCACGGTGCCGTCGTCGGCGGTGATGCGGAACAGGTCGGGGCACTCCAGAACGCCGATGCCGTCGTGGACGAAACCGTTCACGTACGTCCAGGACTTGAGGTCGTCGGAGTGATAGAAACCGATCTTGTCGTTCTCGGCGAGGGCCATCACCCAGCGGCCCCGGTCCTCGTCGCGGATCACCTTGGGGTCGCGGAAGTCGGCGACGCCGGGGTTGGGCAGGACTGGGTCGGTCCCGTAGTTGGTGAAGGTGAGACCGCCGTCGGTCGAGTAGTACAGGAACTGCTCCTGGTGGTCGGTGCCGCCGCCGGGGGACATGGTGACGATGACGACGACCGCGCCCGCGCCGAATCCGGCCGTGTTGCCGGTGTCGACCACCGCCGAACCCGACCAGAGATCGCCGTTGACCGTGGTGTCCTTGGGCACGGCGACCCCGCGGTCGGCGAACGAGACCAGGTCCTTGGTGGTGGCCAGGCGCCACGCGGTGCCGACGTCACCGGCGAAGTAGTCGGCGTTGTAGAGGTAGTAGTAGTGGTACTCGCCGTCGATCCAGACGGGCCGCTGCGGGTCGTTCTTCCACTGGTCGGGGACCGTGAAGTGGTACGCGGCGCGGTAACTCGCCCCGCTCGCCGCGGACTTGGGCTTGTTCTTGGCCGTGGCCCCGGCCCTGGGCTGCGGGGCGGCCGTGGCCGCTGCGGTGGGCAGCAGCGCGGCGGCGGTGCCCGCCGCCGATCCCGCGAACAGTGACCTCCTGGAAATCCCCGATGTTCCGGGCATGACGCATCGTTCCTCTCGTGGCGGCCCATGAGGGCCCGTGGCGGCTCGTCACGCACGCGAGTGCGGCTCACAACGCGAGGGCGTGAAAATTTCGGCTCATGTGAAACGAGGACTGTAGACCTAACTCGTTAAAGGTCAAGCCTTCCCGACCCCTTGACAGGTCTGCCGCCCGGTTCCCATCATCTGGGGCATCACCCCTGAACTAACACGAGTTAGGCCCGTTTGATGACTGACTCGCACGTCCCCCGCCGCACGCTGCTGCGGTACGGCGCCTACGGGGCCGGAGCAGCCGCCCTGGCCGCGACCGCCGCCAGCTGGGAACGGCTCACGGGAGCCGACATCCCCGGCCGTGACGACGGCTCCCTCGTCGTCGCCACCCTCGGCTCCGCCTTCGACCCGGCCACCGTCGAGGCCCTCACCCAGGGCTTCCACCGGCTCCACCCCGACATCCCGCTGCGGGTGAACGCGGTGCAGGCCGTCGACTGGTCGGACTTCTTCGCGAAGATCCTCACCCAGATCGCCGCGGGCACCGCCCCCGACCTTGTGTACGTGGCAACCGAGGGCGTGCAGTTGTTCGCCCAACGGCTCGGCGTGCCCCTGGACCGCTGGGTGCGGCGGGACGCGGCGGAGCTGCGTGAGTACTTCGCCGACGTCCACCCCTCGCTGGTGGAGTCGATGATGTACGAGGGGAACCTCTACCAGCTGCCGATGGAGTTCAACGCCGCCGACATCTACCTCAACAAGCAGGTGCTGAAACGGGCAGGCGCGGGTTTCCCGGCGGCCGACTGGAGCCGCGACGACTTCACCGCGCTGCTGCGGGAGATGAAACGTGCCGGCGATGCGCACTTCACGCCGTACTTCTGGACCAACCGGCTGTGGGGCGGCGTGATGCCCTGGCTCTTCGCGAACGGCACGAACCTGCTGAAGGAGTCGAAGGCGCCCGGCGGCTCCTGGCTCTGGGACACCTTCTACCCGGCCGCCGACCGGCAGGGCCGCGGCGGAGGCTTCCGTTGGACGACCCCGCAGGCCACCGCCGACCGGGTCGAGGAGGCGTACGACTATCTCGCTTCCCTCGTCCAGGAGAACCTGTGCAGCCGGCCCGAGGGCGGCAACGGCAGCAATCTGGTCGGCGTGTTCTCCACCGGCCGCGTCGGCGTCACACCGGCGGGCGGCTTCTGGGCGGGCGGCCTGCACCTGGCCGGCATGCGGGCCGCCGACTACGACGTGCAGTACTTCCCGCGCTGGCGTACCCAGCGCCACCAGTTCGGCGCGGCGGGCTACGCGCTGCTGCGCACCTCGAAGAAGCAGGAAGCCGCCTGGGAGTTCATCAAGTACGCGGCGCGCAAGGACACCATGACCCGGCTGTTCCAGAGCAACCAGACCACCCCGGCCCGGCGTTCGATGCTGAACGCCGCCCGCTACGCCGCGAGCGGCCCGGCACACTGGCAGGTCTTCTACGACACCCTCGACCGGTTTCCCGACACCGGCCCGATCCCCGCGCCGCCGCAGGTCGCCGAGGTGACCGACGTCCTGCTCAAGTACACCGGCACGGCGCTGGCCTCGCCGCGTGCGGTGGGTCCCGCGCTGCGCCGGATGCAGGGCGACCTGGAGCAGGCCATGGAGCGTGAGGTATGACGAACACCCAGGTCCCGGCCGTACGTCCGCGGCCCGCCACACCACCCGCCGTCGCCGTGCGGCCGTCGGTCCGCGACCGCGGTACCCGGCTGCTGGCCGCGCTGTTCCTGGCGCCCACGGTCGTCGGCATCGTCGTCTTCACGATCGTGCCGATCATCGGGTCCCTCGTGCTGAGCCTGTTCCACTGGAACGTGATCGACCCGCCCCGTTTCGCTGGCGGCGCCAACTACCGCACGACCTTCACGGACTCGACCGTCCTGGTCTCCTTCCGCAACACGCTCCTCTTCATGGTCCTCGCGGTCTCGCTGCAACTGCTGATCGCGCTGGCGCTGGCCCTCGCGCTGAACGGGCGGATGCCGGTGTGGCTGCGGTCGGTGTTCCGTTCGGCGTTCTTCTTCCCGCTGGTGCTGTCCGCCGCTTCGATCTCGGTGGTGATGAAGTACCTGTTCAACCAGGACTTCGGGGTGGTGAACTGGCTGATCGGCCTGGTCGGCGTCGCGCCCGTGCCCTGGCTGACCTCGGAGCACGCGGCGATGGCCACGGTGATCCTGGTCTACGTCTGGCAGCAGTTCGGTTTCTCGTTCCTGCTGTTCGTCGGCGGTCTGAACAACATCCCCAAGGAGATCCACGAGGCCGCCGCTCTCGACGGCGCGACCGGCCTGCGCAAACACCTCGGCATCACGCTGCCGCTGCTGTCGCCGACGCTGCTCGTCGCGTCGGTCGTCGGCATCATCAATGCCCTGCAGGTCTTCGAACAGCCCTACGTCCTCACCGACGGCGGACCCGGCGACGCCACCCGCACCGTGGTGATGGTGATCTACGAGAGGGCCTTCGAGCAGCTCGACTTCGGCGAGGCATCCGCGGTGGGCGTGCTGCTCTTCGTGCTGATCATGGCGGTCACCGCCCTCCAGTTCCGGCTCAGCCGGCGTTTCGTCCACTACCAGTGAGCCGGTGAACCGCATGAGCCAAGCAACCCCGACCCTGAGTCGCGTACGTCACTCACTCAGCCCCTGGGCCCGGATCGCCGCACTGACCGTGTGCGCACTGCTGACGCTGGGCCCGGTCATCTGGACCGTCGCCACCTCACTGCGCACTCCGGCCCAGTCCTTCGACCTGCCCCCGCAGATCATCCCGACGCACCCGACGACCGCGGCCTACCGCGGGGTCTTCCAGCAGATCGACGTGTGGCTGCTCGCCCTGAACTCCACACTGGTGACCGCACTGATCGCCTTCGGCCAGATGATCACAGCCGGCCTGGCCGGATACGCCTTCGCGCGCCTGGAGTTCCGTCTCAAGAAGCCGCTCTTCGGCCTGGTCCTGGCGACCATGATGGTGCCGTTGCAGGTCACCATCGTGCCGGTGTTCCTGGTGCTGAAGTCGATGAGCCTCACCGACACGCTCCTCGGCCTGATCATCCCGGCCTTCCCGACGGCCTTCGGCACCTTCCTGATGCGCCAGTACTTCCTCGGTATGCCGAAGGACCTGGGCGAGGCGGCCATGCTGGACGGCGCGGGGCCCTGGCGGATCTTCCGCTCGGTGTACGCGCCTTTGGCCACTCCCGGCCTGGCGATCGTCGGCGTACTGGCCTTCAACTACCACTGGAACGAGTTCTTCCGCCCGCTGATCCTGGAGACCTCCAGCCAGAACTACACGCTTCCGCTGGGTCTGGTCTCCCTGCAGGGCAACCTCGGCACCGGGTCGATCTCGGTGGTCCTGGCCGGGGTCGTGCTCTCGATGCTCCCCGCCCTCGCCGTGTTCGTCGTCGGCCAGCGCCCTCTGCGCGAGGGCATCACCTCGGCAGGAGTCAACCGTTGAGCAATGACCCCTACGTGCCGCGTTTCAGGGTCCGTCCGCCCGTCGGCTGGATCAACGACCCCAATGGGCCGTTCCGTTGGCGGGACCGCTACCACCTCTTCTACCAACACAACCCCGACGCACCGGTGCACGCGAACGTCCACTGGGGTCATGCCTCCAGCACCGACCTCGCGCACTGGGAGCACCACCCGATCGCGCTCACCCCGACGACCGGCGGCCCCGACGAGGCCGGCTGCTGGTCGGGCTGCGTGGTCGACGACGCCGGCACACCGACCGCCGTATACACGGGAGTCGACCGTGCTCACGCCGGACTCGGCACCATCTGCCTGGCGCGGGCGGCGGACCCGGACGACGAGCGGCTGACCGAGTGGAAGCCCCTGCCGACGCCGGTGGTGGCAGGACCGCCGCCGGGACTGGACGTGGTGATGTTCCGCGACCCGTTCGTCTTCCGCCTCGCGGACAGACGCTGGGCCCTCGTCGGGGCCGGGCACGCCGACGGCACGCCGTCGGTCCTGCTCTACGACTGCGACGACCTGACCGACTGGCGGTTCGCCGGTGTGCTGCTGGATGGCAAGGACCCGGTGGCCGCAGGCGCGTTCGGCGACAAGTCGGTGGGCTGGGAGTGCCCGCACCTGTACCGGACAGCAGGCGGCGACCACGTGCTGGTGGTGTCCCTGTGGGACGGAGATCCCTGCTCCACCGGATACCTGACCGGCCGTCTGCAGGTCGATGGCCAGGGCGCGTTGAGGTTCGTGCCGCGCGCCGGTGGCCGGCTCGACCAGGGGCGGGACTTCTACGCTCCCGCCGTGCTCCAGGAGCCGGACCGCGTACTGCTGTGGGGCTGGTCGTGGGAGGCCCGCCCGCAAGAGGAGGTGCACCGGGCCGGATGGGCAGGCGTACTCACCGCGCCACGGGTCGTCGACATCCACCCCGACGGTTCACTGCGGGTGAGTCCGGCCCCGGAACTCGACCTGCTGCGCCCGGCCGAACCGTTCGTCACCGCGCCGGGCCGGGTTCCGCTTCCCCACACGTACGACCTGACGGTCACCGCATGTGAACCGACCACGGTAAGCCTGCTCCGGGGCGCGGCGGGCCGGGAGCTGACCGTCCGGGCGGACCCTGCTTCGGGGACCGTCGTCCTCGACCGCAGCGCCTGGCCCCGGACCGGCAGGGAAGGCTCCGCCCCGATCACCGTGCACGTGCCCGAGGGGCCGGAACTCACGCTCCGGCTGCTCGTCGACGGCTCGCTCCTCGAACTCTTCGTCGTGGAACGGGCCATGGTCACCGAGCGCGTCTACCGGCGCCCCGGCGACATCGCCGAGCTGGTCGTCGACGGGCCGGGTGCCCGGGTCACCGGGTGGGCGCCGGACCCACGGAGGCGCGGCTGACCACAGGGCAGGCCAGGCGCCGGACCGTCGCGGGCGGCGTACGTCCGGCCTCGATGGCGTCCAGGAGCAGCCGGGCCGCCGCCTCGCCCATCGCCCGGTGCGGCAGCGCGACCGAGGTGAGCGGCGGTGTGAGGAACGCGGCCATGTGCTCCTGGTCGTCGTAACCGACCACGGACAGATCGGCGGGCACATCGATCCCGAGCCGGGTCGCGGCGTGCAGGACACCCGCCGCGACCCGGTCGTTGTAGCACAGGACGCCAGTGGGGCGACGGCCCGGCTCGACCCCGTCGAGCAGGCGCAGCGCCCCCGCGTATCCCGCGGAGATCTCCCCGCCGCCGCGCACGATCCACTCCGCGGGCACGGTGACGCCCTCGGCGCGCAGCGCGTCCCGGAAGCCGCGGGTGCGTTCCACCGAGGCGATGTCGTCCAGACCGCCGATCACGGCGAGCCGGCGGTGGCCCGCACCGAGCAGCAGCCGGGCCGCGGTACGGCCACCAGCGCGCTCGGCAGGGACCACGGCGGGCAGGGAGCCGTCCTCGGGCAGGCAGTTGGCCAGCACCGAGTGGGTGCGGTGCAGGCCCTCGGGGACGCGGACCCGGCGCAATGACATGGCCGCGTAGATGATGCCGTCCACGCGCCGGTCGAGCAGCTCCGCGACGGCCGCGTCCTCCTTGGCCGGGTCACCGCCGGAGTCGACGGTGAGAATGAGATGGTCGCTGCCCCAGGCGGTGTCCATGGCGCCGCGCAGCAGCCGACCGGCGAACGGCGAGGACGCGATCTCATCGGTGACCAGCCCGATCACGGCCGTACGGCGACGGCGCAGACCGCGGGCCACCGGGTCGGGGCGGTAGCCCAGCCGGGCCGCGGCCTGCCGGATACGTTCCTGGGTGGCGGGGGAGAGGTTGCCCTCGGCTCGGCCGTTGAACACGAAGGACACCGCGGTGTGCGACACGCCGGCGAGCCGGGCGACGTCCCGTGACGTCGGGCGCCCGGTGCCCGTGCTCCTGCTCTCCTCGGCACCGCCCACGCCGTCCGCCGCCCTCGCCCAGCCCGTCCCTGTCGATCACCGCCCACCCTATCCGCGGGGAGCGCCACGGCACACGGGAGATCCTCAGGAGGCCGCGGTGTGGGCGTCCGATTTGAACACCGGAGTCCCCGGAGGGCGGGGACCGCTTCGGATGGGGAGCAAGCACGTCATCCGCCGGCGATGCTGATCCACCGTCCCGGTGGAGGGTAGCCGGGCCAGACCGCGCAAGCCGCTCACGACGACCGGGCTGTGGTGGCGGACCTGACCGGCGCCCTCGCTGAAGGTGACGTCCTTGGTCCGGTGGACGGTGTTCTCGATGGCCCGGTGCGCGCGCCCGGGCCGGCCCGGCAGGAAGGCCTGGCGGCTCCGAAGGCCCCGGATGCGTGCCCGCCGGGGCGGTGTGTCAGACGATGGCGAGGCGGTCCACCAGCAGCTTCACCCTCGGCTCGGCGTCCTCGGGCAGCAGGCGGCCCGCGCGGGTCAGGGTTGCAAGGCCGTGCAGGGCCGCCCAGAACACCTCGGTGAACAGTTCCGGTTGGACGCCGTCGCCGGTGACCTCGCCGAGAGTTTCCAGCAGGGCGGCGAAGGCGTCCTTCAACGGCTCGGGGGTGTCCTCCTGCGCGTACGGCAGGCCGCCGTCGAGCTGGAACAAGGCGTCGTAGACCGCCGGGTTGCGTGCGGCGAAGTCGAGGTAGGTGCGGGCCAGGGCGGCGACCCGGGCGCGGGGGCCGTCCGCGGTGGCGGTTGCGGCCCGCACCGCCGTGGCCAGTTCGGCGGCCCCTTGGAGGGCGACGGCGCCGATGATCTCGCGCTTGCCTCGGAAGTGGCTGTAGAGGACGGGCTGGCTGTATTCGATGCGCTCGGCGAGCCGGCGGGTGGTGACTGCGTCCCAGCCCTGCTGCTCGGCGAGTTCGCGGGCTGTCGCCACGATGAGGCGCTCGCGCTCCGCCCGTTCGCGCTGCTTGCGTTCCTGTACCGACATGGATTGATCCTAGCACCGCTAGACAATCGAGCGGCAGCAGTACTAGCGTTGCTTCATCAGCTAGCAACGCTAGTTCGCCACGGAGGGATCCTCATGCTCAACGCACTCGGAGTCGTCACCACCGTCGTCGTCGGCCTGATGGTGGGGGTGGAGTTCTCCGTCGCCTTCATCATGAACCGGATCCTGAACGCGCTCCCCGAGGACAGCGCCCAGCTCGGCCACGCCCACGGCGGCCGGATGCTCGGCACCCTGATGCCGTTCTGGTACATCGGCTCACTCGTCCTCAGCGCGATCTGGGCCGCCGCCGGATGGGACCACAAGGGCGCCGGACTCGTCGCCACCGCCGCCGGTCTGCTGATCGTCAGCGTGGTCATGTCGATGCTGCTACTCGTCCCGATCAACAACCGAAACAGGACCTGGACCCCCGAGAACCGCCCCGCCGACTGGAAGGAGCAGCTGCACCGCTGGGAGCGCTACCACTACGTCCGCGTCGCCGTCATCATCGCCGCCTTCGCCCTGCTCACCTCCGCCCTCGTCTGATACCGCCGCCACCTCGAGATGAGCTGGATCGCCCCTGTATATCGACGGCTTCTGCCCAGTCGGGGCGAGCCCGAGAGGGCTTCGGATTTCTGCGCCCGCGGGCAGGTGCCGCGCCGGTGGCCGCAACATCCCCACTCCTCAGGGCGGTTGCCCACCGAGATCCCGACATCCGCAAATGCAGCTGCCGCGCAGATCGGCCTGATCAGGCCATACGACTCACCGGGCTCCATGAAGCTCACCAAGCTGACGAAGTTTCGCAAGGGCAAGAAACCGTGTCGCTGAAGAAGATCAATACCGTACTGGCCGCCGCCTTCGTCCTCTTCATCCTCTGGTTCGGGACGGAGTTCATCCTGAGACCGGAGACGACGGCGACAGCTTCTTGATCATCAAGGGAATCCGCGACGTCGTCTTGGCACTGGTCCTGGGCATCCTGCTGGTGACGGGCCACCGCCGGGCGCTGGGCTGGGTGCTGCTGGTTGAGGCCCTCGCCGCGTACGGCGACATGACTGCGGTGCTGGCCCACCACGGCTCCGTGGCCACCGCGCTCGGCGTCCACGGCCTGACCGCGACACTGATGGTGGTCAACGGCTTGCTGATAATGCTCGAGACTCGCAAGGTCGCGGCCACTCCGGAAACACCCGCCCCGCAGTCCGCCTAAGGTGCGGATCGGGTAGTGATCAATCCGTGGGTTTCGCCCCGTTCCAGGCCCTGGCCCGGTAGACCGTCGTGCGTGACGCGCCCACAACTGACTGACGAAGAGTGGGAGTTCATCGGGCCACACCTGCCGATCGGCGGGTACGGCCTGTACCCCAAGACTCTGCGGCGGCAGTTCGCCGGCGTGATCTGGCGGTTTCGACCGGCGGGCAGTGGCGGGAGATGCCGAGCGCGTTCGGTGTCTGGGCATCCGTCTCCAACCGCTTCAGCCGGTGGCACGAGGCCGGCGCCCGATGCCCCGATGGAGGACCTGATCGCGGAGGCGGCGAGTCGCGGCGAGATGTCCCCGTTCAGCATTGACTCCACCATCGCAGGCGCCCACCGCGATGCCGCCGGGATGTACCTGGGCCAGTGGGTCTGCACCGCCCTGGAGAAGGCCGCCGCGGAAGAGGAGAAAGCTCGACTAGAGGGGGCAGCCCCGAAGAACAGAGCGGACGCGACGCCGAAGCGGCCGCCGAGCGGGAGGAACGGGGACGGGTTCGGCCGGTGACAGCTCCGCCTGAAGACCGCCTTCTTGGGAGGTTCGCGGGGCGGGCGGACCAGCCAGGTCCACCTCGCCGCCGACCGCAGGTGCCGCCCGTCGGCGTTCGCGTTGATCGCCGGACAGGTGGCTGACAGCCCGCAGTTCATCCCCGGCCCGCGGAAGATGGGGATCCGCGGGTCCGCGGGTCCGTCGGCCGCCCCCGCGCCCGGCCGGACGCCGTCGCGGCGATCCGCCGGCCCGGACCGGCGCCGGCCTCTACAGAGAGAGCAACACCGTCGACCGGCTGATCAACAAGCGCAAGCGCATGGCGGGGCCTCGCCACTCGCTACGACAAGACCCCGGACAGCTACCTTGCCGGTCGTTACCTGAGCGCCTCGATGATCTGGGGCAAGGAGCTCACCGGAGCGATTCGTTGAGCACGACCCGATACGCACCCTAGACGCCCGCCAGGACGCGATCGAGTGCCGCCCGGCCTACGGGTCCCCAGTGCGGCTTGCCGCCGGGAAGACCCCGGTCTCCGTTCTGCCCCATGAGCATGAGGAAGAGGCTCTTCATGGTGGCCAGCCCGCGGGCGCGCCGGATCGCCGCCTCGTCTGCATGCGCGTATGTGTCGAAGAACCGTGAGGCGGCGCCCGTGGGCAGCAACACCCATGCGGCGGCGAGGTCCCAGGCCGGATCGCCGGCGAACATGTCACCGAAGTCGACGATGCCGGAGAGCGTTCCGTCCGAGACGACGACGTTCGCGGGATGAAGGTCGCCATGCACCCACACCGGCGGGCCCTCCCACGGCAGGGCCGCAACGGCGTCGTCCCAGACCGCCCGGACGTCGGCAGCGATGTCGTCGAGGGCAACGGCTTGGAGGAAGTTCTCGAAGCCGTCGGTGCAGTTCTTGGGATGGGCGCCGCGGTCGGTACCGATGGGCGCGTCGGCGGGCGCCTCCACATGGAGCGCCTGCAGGAAGCCCGCCAACGTGTCGGCCGCGTGGTCGCCGCGGCTGATCGAGCCGTGGTCCAGCGGCTCGCCGTCGACCCACGTCATCACGGTCCAGTGCTTGGGGAAGCGCCCAGACGGTTCACCGAACCGCACCGGGGTGGGCACCGGGAGCGGCAGGTGCGGGGCCAGCACGGGGAGCCACCGCCGCTCCTTGAGCTGGAGCTCCGGGGTGGGGTCCATGCGCTGCATGCGCACGGCCAACTCCTCCCCGAGGCGCCACATTTGGTTGCCCCAGCCGCCCGCCACCTCGCGGATGGCCAGCCCCGCAAGGTCTGGATGCTGTTCCTGCAGCAGGTCGCGCACCAGGTCTGCGGTGATCTCGATATCGGTGTCGGTCATGCGAAGTCACAGTACTGAGGCGGCAGGCGGAGCGGCTCTCGCTCTCCGGATCATCTCGCTGTGATTCCTCCGGCACCACCAATTCGGTTTCTGAGAGCTGCAGATCAGGAGATGGCGCCGCTCCAGATGGTGCGGGGCATGGCACAAGCTCCGCAGCGAGTAACTGGGTGCGATTACCGGGTGGGACTCCGCGACGGGACCACTCTCCGCTGGTACGGGGAGCAGTTCAGAGACCTCATCGGAACCGGAACCGACGTGGGACCACGGTTATCTTGGTCGAAAACCCATCTACCAGGGGATTCATCCGTCTGTCAGGCCAACTTCCCACCTGACGCGGAGGCTTGGAAAAGCTCAGTGGGGACTGCCCGTCGACGAGTTGTCGTAGGTACCGTTGGGCTTGGCACGGTATGGGTAGTGGCCGAGTTTCCGGCCGCGCCGCATTCGACGGCCAGCAAGCAGCAGCACGGTGACGATGATCAAGATGAGCAGCGTGACCCCGCTGCCGGCGAGTATCAGTGCCGTC
This sequence comes from Streptomyces sp. SAI-127, assembly GCF_029894425.1. Taxonomy (NCBI): domain Bacteria; kingdom Bacillati; phylum Actinomycetota; class Actinomycetes; order Kitasatosporales; family Streptomycetaceae; genus Streptomyces; species Streptomyces sp. SAI-127. Next base: position 488,077 of record NZ_JARXYJ010000001.1, on the reverse strand, counting down.
TCCATCGGCTGAGTGTATGAGACAAGGGACGGCGGGTCAGCCGAGATACAGCCCGAAGGGCAGCCAGTCGTACTGGTAGGTGAGGAGGTGCCAGACGCCGACGAGGATTGTGTGCCCTGGCCACGCCTCTCGGAGAAGCGGCTGAGGGCATCGGTCTCTGACGGCGTTCGTAACAGGGACGGGGCAGGGCTCGGTCCGTTGTCGGAACAAGACGCATGCGAGGGCGTCACGCACGACTTCCTCGACGGGCGCTCGGCCGACTCACACCTCCAGCACCAACCGTTCTCCTTCCGGTGCACGCGAGACGCACGGCAGCATGGCGCCGGCCGCACGTTCGGTGGTGGTGAGCCGGCGGTCACGATGATCTACGTGCCCATGGGCCACCCGTACCCGGCAGGTGCCGCAGAACCCCTGGCGGCAGGAGAACGGCACGTCCGGCAGGGCTTCGTGGAGAACGTCCAGGGCGGAGCGGTCGTGCGGTACGGGCAGTACCCGTCCGGTGTCGCCCAGCTGAAGTTCGAAGGGACGGCCGTCCGTGATCGGGGCCGGGGCGAAGCGCTCGAAGTGCAGGGCTGACGCGCGGCTGTCACCGAACGCGCGCCGAACGCCGTCGATCATGGGCGCGGGCCCGCAGCAGTACACAGCACCCGCCGCCGGGCTCACGCTCAGCAGATCGGCTGCTTCGGGCGCGCCCGACTCGTCGTCAGGGCGGATGGAGACCCGGCCGGGGGCTGCGGCTGCGAGTTCGGCCAGCTCTGCCGCGAAGGGCATCGAGCCGCGGCTGCGGCCGGTGTGCACGAGCCTCCAGTCCAGTCCGCGTCGGACGGCTTCCCGGGCCATCGGCAGGATGGGGGTGATTCCGATGCCGCCTGCGATGAGCAGGACGGATGTTTCGGCGGCGAAGGGGAAGGCGTTCCGGGGCCCGGTGACGGCGACGCGCATGCCCTCTCCGAGGGCGCCGTGTACCTCGGCCGAACCGCCTCCGCCGTTCGCGATGCGGCGCACCGCGATGCGGTACCGGTACCGGTCGGCGGGGTCGCCGCACAGAGAGTACTGCCGCTTGCGTCCGGAGGGCAGGTGCAGTTCGATGTGGGCGCCGGGCTGCCAGGGCGGGAGCATTCCCCCATCAGATGACCCATCGGATGCCCCGTCGGGTGCTGCCAGGCGCAGGGAGACGACGTCCTCGGCCTCCTGGTGCTTGGCGGCGACCACCAGCTCCCGGATCACGGGCTCTTCGGAGGTCGGCGGGCGCCGGGGTGGAGTGCTGCGCCGCGCGAGGCGCGTGACCGCGTTGTCGCTGAAAGCCGCCAGCTTCTGCATGAAGGAGTCGCTGCGGGGCCTGCCGTACAGGTCCGGCGGCCGGGTGACGGGTGCGCTGATGTCCATGGGATGCCTCACTGGTCGCCGGGTCATTGGGCAGCCGCTCGGGCAGCGGGGGACGCCGCCAGGTAGGCGACCGCCTGCTGGGTCGAGCCCTCCTGGGTCGGGTGGTAGCCGGGGCGGAAGTAGCGCAGCACCGAGCGGGCGAACGCGCCCGGCCGGGGCAACAGGTCCTTGCGGGCCGCGGCCAGGTAGTAGCGGAAGCGGACCTTGACCCGCTCGTCGAGTTCGGGGTCGGCGCTCATCAGGAAGCGGACTCCGCGGATCCACAGCCGGGTCAGCACCGGAGCGGTGACGAGCATGCCGACCACTCGGCGCCGGTACCGGGGATCGAGGTGCACCAGCAGGTCGAACGCGACCGAACGGTGCTCGACCTCCTCCGCGCCGTGCCAGCGGAACAGATCGAGCATCGCGGGGTCCGCGCCGGCCTGGTCCAGGTGTCCGTTGCTGAGAATCCAGTGACCCATGTACGCGGTGAAGTGCTCGAAGGCCGCTATGAGGGCGAGCCGTTGGAGGAGGTGCGCGTGGGTGGCGGCCGGCGTCAGCTCCGGCCGGTCTCCGAGCACCCTTCGGAAGATCCATTCGGACTGGAGGGTGTACGGAGCCGGGTCCAGCCCCTTGGCGAGCAGGTGCTCCAGGACCCCCTGGTGCGCCTCGGCGTGCATCGCTTCCTGGCCGATGAAGCCGCGTACGTCCTCGCGCAGCCGGTCATCGGTGATCAGCGGCAGTGCCTGCTCGAAGGTGCGCACGAACCAGCGTTCGAGTTCGGGGAGCATGAGGTGGAGCACGTCGAAGGTGTGGGTCGCGAAGGGCTCGCCCGGCAGCCAGTGCAGCGGGGTGGCGCCCCAGTCGAAGGTGACGTCCCGGGGTTGCAGCACCAGGTCGTGGTGGTCGATGGGCTCGGACGGTCGGTGCGGGTGGGCATGTGCGGCTCGGAACATGACAGGTTCCTCCATCAGCGATGGGTGTGGGGGAGGGGCGGTCAGGCAGTTGTCCCGTACTGCTGATCCGTCAGATCGGGTGCGCGGTGTGGTCCGAATCGCGGCGGAAGCTGTCTTCGACGCGCTCGGCGAATTCCGCGATCCGGGACGCGACCTCCTCGGGGTGACTGAGCTGTACCCAGTGCCCGGCGTCGATCGGACGCCGTTGTGTCTGGCCCGTCCAGTGCTCCACTCCGTACGACAGCACCGGGGTGACGCAGAAGTCGCGGCTGGGGATGATGAGTTGAACCGGGACCGTGGTCCGCCGGTCCCGGGGACGCAGCAGGCGGGGCAGCATGTTGGCGCGGTACAGCGCGGTGCCGGACACGGCGTCGCGGGCCAGCGTCGGCGCGGGGTAGGGCGTGTCCCCGGGCATGCCTTGGGAGCCGGTGAGGAAGGCGCGCCAGCGGTGTCCCAGTGCTCTCCAGGTCAGGGCGGGCAGGAGCGGAAGATGGAAGTAGGCGATGTACCAGGACCGTGCGGCCTGCCGCAGCATCTTCGGCAGATCCGGATGCCGCGGCCCGAGGCGGGCACGGATCAGGTGGCCGACGTGGTCCAGGCAGGGTCCCGAGATGGAGGTGAACGAGGCGATCCGCCCGGCCAAGCGGGTGCCGGTGACCGACTCCCAGGAGTGGATCGATCCCCAGTCGTGTCCGACCAGGTGCACCGGCCGGTCGGGGCTCACGGCGTCGAGAACCGCCTCCAGGTCGGCTTCCAGACGGGACATCCGGTAAGCGCGCAGCCCCCTGGGCCGGTGGGAGGCACCGGCTCCGCGCACGTCGAAGGCGGTGACGTGGAAGCGGTCGGCCAGGCGCTCGGCGACGGGGTGCCACACGGCGCTGGTGTCCGGATAGCCGTGGACCAGCACCACCGGAGGAGCCGTGGACGCTCCCCATTGATAGGCGGCCAGCTCCACGCCGTCCGACTCCACGCCGTCCGCGGCGATCCGGCGGGCGGCCGGGCCGGTCATAGGCCACCACCGGCAGAGGTCAGTTCACCGGCAGGGGTCAGTTCGCCGTAGTTCAGACCGCCGTGGAGGAAGCTGGGCAGCACCGGCCACTGCCGTTTGAAGGGGGCCAGCTCCGAGGAGGGCAAGATCTGCAGCCAGCGCGGGTCGCGCCGGCTGGGGTCGGCGAGGGTCTTCTCCTTGACCATGGAGTCGTACTGATCGAGGGAGTCCTCGAGGGTGTTGGCGTTGGGGACCACCTCACGGCCGTAGAACGCGGCGTGGCGGCGCACCCCGGGGATGCGGGAGAGCTCGGGCTGCCAGTTGTCGGCCGAGATGCCGTTCTCGGAGGAGACCCACACCCCGTCGGGGGTGTTCAGCACCAGGGAGTGGTTGCCGTCCGTATGGCCGGGGGTCCACAACAGGCTGACGCCGACACCGAGTTCGACATCCCCGTCGAAGGCGGTGACGCGCTCGTCCGGCACCCCGTCCATGCCTCCGTCGACGTACCAGGCCCACTGCATCGGATGCGTCGATTCGAAGGTGCCCAGCTCCCTTCGGTGCACCAACAGCTGGGCGCGTGGGAACAGCGCTTCGCGGGGCGCCCGTTCGCCGGGAACAATGCTGGTACTTCCCATGATCATGCGCACGTCCTGGACGTGCAGGTGGTCGAAGCTGACGAAGTCCACGTCCTCGGGTCGCAGTCCGCAGGAGGGCAGGACGGTGTTCGGGTCGTGGTAGTAGCGGGCGAAGACGTGCTCGGTGAGAAAGTCTCCCGCCAGCCGCTTGAGCTGGGCGTAGTACGGCGCTCGAGCCGTTCCGGCGGCGACGGTCGGCTCCCACACCAGTGTTTTCGGCTCACCGTCGAAGCCGTCGAACTGCACGACGAGCATCCGGTTGACGATGCTCACGAACGGGTTGACGGCGAGGGCTGCGCCGTGGAAGCCGAACCGGGTCGGGTACGGGGCGGCGGCGATGTCGAAACTGCGGACGGCGTGGATGCGGCCCTGCTGGACGAACCGCTCACGGTAGGTGGCCGCGGCACGGCGCACGGCGCGCAGCCGGTCACCGCGGGGCCATACGTCGTGGACACCGTCGAATTCGGGAATGGGACGCAAAGCGGCGGCGTCCTGGGCCTTCTCCGCGCTGGGCGCCGGCTTGGGCGTGGTGGTCACGGGCTCATCCTTCGGGATGGCGGGCGGTCCGGGTGCGCTGCTCGTAGGCCGCGCGGACCGACCGGTCGGACAGGGCGGCGAGCTGGTCGGGGACAAGGAGGTGATGCAGGGCGTCGCGGGCACGGCCCGGCAGGACCGCGGCCAACCGGGTCAGGGCGGCCACCTGGCGTGGAACGAAGACCTCGAACCGCGGGCGCAGCACGACGTCGAGCACCGCGTCGGCCACCTGATCTGTCGTCAGGCGCCGGGTGGGGCCGGACGCGGTGCCCACGGCCAGGTCGGTGTCCACGACGCCGGGCATCACGAGGGACACGTGCACGCCGGTGCCGCGCAGTTCGGCGCGGACGGCTGTGCTGTAGCCGTGGACGGCGTGCTTCGTCGCCGCGTAGGTCGCCTCGCCGGGCGGGGCGACCTTGCTGGCGGCGGAGGCGATGTTCACCACGTGGCCGTGACCGCGTTTCCGCATCCTGGGGATCACGAGTTTCATCCCACGCAGTACGCCGTGGACGTTGACGTCGAACTGGCGCAGGGCGGCTTCCTCCGGTTCCTCCCCGAAGGGGCCCACCCACATGATTCCGGCGTTGTTGATCAGCACGTCGATCGGCCCCAGCCGGGTCTCGACGGTGCGCAGGAAGTCCTCGAAGGAATGTGTGTCGGTGACGTCGAGAGACAGTCCGAGTGGTCGGCCACCGGGATGCGCGCCGATGGCATCAGCCGCCTCCGTGGCGAGCTCCGCGTCGAGATCGCCGATCGCCACGGCGGCTCCGGCCGCGGCGAGCCGGGCTGCGACGGCACGCCCGATTCCGCGGCCCGCCCCGGTGACCGCGATCACTCGGCCGGTCAGCGGTTGTGTGCGGGGGAGTCTGTCGCGGTCTCGTCGGCCGAACCTGTACGGGTGCCTGGGCGGTGCTGCCACGGTCGAGCCCCTTCCCTGCCCTGAGCATGAGCGGAACGCCGAGGCGGCAAGCGGCCCCCACGCACGTCTGACACGATGCCATGTCAGATGAACTGACAAGCTAGAGTGTCAGTTCAGAGCACACCGGTGTCAACACCTCTGCGAAGGGGAAAAATGACCGGCACACAGGCCGCCGGGCGGCGCTACGGCGGACGCGATGCGGCGCAACGACAGCAGGAGCGCCGCACCCGCCTCGTCCAGGCGGGCCTCGACCTGTTCGGCACGGCCGGATACGCCTCGGTGTCCGTCAAGCAGGTGTGCTCGCATGCGGGACTGACCGAGCGCTACTTCTACGAGTCGTTCCGGGACCGCGAAGACCTTCTCGCCGGGGTCTACAACGAGCTGATCGCTGCGATCACAGCCGAAACCGCGCAGGCCGCAGCCGCTGCCGCACCCGATGTCGACGCCCAACTGCGCGCCGGCCTCGAGGTGTTCATCCGCACACTGGCCGACGACGCCCGCAAGGCCCGCCTGGTGCTCATCGAGGTCGTGGGCGCCAGCCCCCGCCTCGAAGTGCGCCGCCGTGAGGTCCTGCACGAATTCGCCGCGATGGTCGCCGCCGTCGTCGGATCGCTCCCTGGCCCGGAAGGCTCCTCCGGCCGGCTGACCATGACCGCGATGAGCCTGGTCGGCGGGGTCAACGAACTCCTCGTGGACTGGACGCTGGGCCACCAGAACGCCACCGTCGACGAACTGATCGACCTGTCCCACACCCTGTTCATCGCGGCCTACCGAGCCGTCAGCGATCGGCCCTGATCACGCGGCCGGACTCTTTCATGAGCCCTTCTGTACCTGCACCGGACGGCAACTCACGCCCTCTGTTCAACGGCCCGGCGGCCCTGGTTCGATCCGACTGTCGGACGAGCGCCATACCCATGATCCATCCGGAAGCGGCGCAAGGCGATCGGGCTGAGGGGCCGCGAACCATGGCGGGCCCGTCGCGTCGTGGGAGCTGCTGAACGATGGGGGATCACCCATCGCCCGCGCCCCCGCCGGTGCGCGCCTCGGTACCTGGCCCGCGCCGGACCAGACTCCGCCGTTGTCGCTGGGCGCCTGCGAATGCCCAGGCCCGCTGAGTGCCCTGTGTCTCCCGACCGCGGTCACTTTCCGTTTGTTCGCGCGGGGACGCATTCGGCAGGATCGAGTACTGCGCGTCGCCATGACCTGAGGGACGACTCGGGACCCGGGGGCTTGGCGGGTGGATGGCCCGGGCCGGAGGCGGCGGGATGCGGCCGTCCGGCCGGGACCTGCCCACGGGTTACCAGGAGGCCAGTGAGCCGTCCGTGTTGCGCCAGACCGGGTTGCGCCAGCGGTGGCCGCGTTCGGCGGCGGCGCGGACCGCGTCCTCGTCGATGGTGATGCCGAGGCCGGGTGCGGTCGGACGGTGGATGTAGCCGTCGCGGAAGGTGAAGGGTGTGGTGTCGGCGAGGTAGTCCAGTAGTCCGCTGCTGTCGCCGTAGCCGATGCCCAGTGCCTGTTCCTGGATGAGGAAGTTGGGGATCGCGAAGTCGAGTTGGAGGCTGGCCGCGAGGGCGATCGGGCCGAGCGGGCAGTGCGGGGCCACCATGACGTCGTACGCCTCGGCCATCGCGGCGATCCGGCGGGACTCGGAGATGCCGCCGGCGTGGCTGATGTCCGGCTGGGCCACGGCGATGCCGTCGGAGAGGACCGAGCGGAAGTCCCAGCGGGAGTACAGGCGTTCGCCGGTGGCGATGGGGATGGAGGTGGAGCGCACCACGGCGCCGAGGTCCCGGGAGAACTCCGGCAGCACGGGCTCTTCGACGAAGAGCGGCAGGAGCGGCTCCAGGAGGGGCAGTACGCGGCGGGACATCGCCCCGCTGAACCGGCCGTGGAAGTCCAGTGCCAGGTCGCGCTCGGGTCCGATGGCCTCGCGGACCGCGGCCACCCCGTCCACGATGGCGTTGATGGCGGCAGGTGTGGCGAGGGGTTCCAGCTGGCCGCAGGGGTTCAGTTTGACCGCAGTCATGCCCTTGGCGACCTGCTCGGCGGCCGACTCGGCCAGTTCCTCGGGGGTCTCGCCGCCGACCCAGCCGTAGACGCGCACCCGGTCGCGTACGTGGCCGCCGAGGAGCTGGTGGACCGGGACGCCGTGGGTCTTGCCCGCGATGTCCCACAGGGCCTGGTCGATTCCGGCCAGGGCGCTGCTGAGGACGACGCCGCCGCGGTAGAAGCCGCTCTTGGCGAGGACCTGCCAGCGCTCCTCGATCCGGGCCGGGTCCTGACCGACCAGGTAGTCGAACATCTCCTCGACACAGCGGGCGACGGTGTGGGCCTTGCCCTCGACTATCGGCTCGCCCCACCCGGAGACGCCCTCGTCGGTGTCGATGCGGAGGAAGAGCCAGCGCGGTTCGACGAGGAAGAGCTCGTATCCAGTGATCTTCATGGGGTGGGTCTCCGGGTTCTGTGTTCAGTGCTGTGTACGGCCCCCAGACCGGCGGCTCCCCGCGCGGAGGGGGAGGGAGGGTCCGAGGAAGGGTTGCGGGCGTCCGTGCGGCGCGGGCAGTCCGCCGGCGTGCGGCGGTCGGGTCGGAGTGGGACGGGCGTGGCGGTTGGCCGCCCGGTACGGGCGAGGCCCGGCGGCCTACTCCTGGGAGCTGATGCTGCGGCCGCCGTCCACGAGGAGGTTTTGTCCTGTGATGAAGGAGGCGTCCTCGGAGGCGAGGAAGGCCACAGCGGCGGCGATGTCCTCGGGGGCGCCCAGCCTGCCGACAGGTGTGCGTCCGATGGTCTGCACCTTGTACTCCGAGGGCGTCTGGGTCCACAGGGCCGTGACCACGGCTCCGGGCAGGACGGCGTTGAACCTGATCTGTCCGCCGTACTCGACGGCCAACTGGCGCACGAGAGCGTCGATTCCGCCCTTGGCCGCCGCGTATGCCGGGAAGCCCTTGAAGCCGACGGCCGCGTGGACGGACGAGGTGATCACCACCGCGCCCCTGGCCGTCCTGAGCAGCGGCACCGCGGCCCGGACGCCGTAGAACACCGAGTCGAGGGAGAGCCGCAGCTGGTCGTGCCAGCCGGCGTCGTCGAGTTCGTGTGCCGCTCCTGGCAGGTTGCGACCGGCGTTGAGGTGGAGCACGTCGAGGCGTCCGGTCCAGGACTCGGCCTCGGCGACGGCAGCCGCCCACTGGGCCGGCGAGGTGACGTCCAAGGGCAGGTCGCGTGCCTGCCTGCCCTCGGCGCGGATCTCCTCGGCGACGCGATGGGCGCCCTCGACGTCCACGTCGGTGACGAGAACGGACGCTCCCTCCGCCGCCAGGCGGCGGGCGGTGGCCGCCCCGATGCCGGAGGCGGCCGCGGTGAGCAGGGCGGTACGGCCGGTGAAACGTGCCGGTGCGGCGGCGACGGTCATGGCGTTTCTCCTGGTCGTGCTGGTCTGGCCGTGGAAGCGCGCAGCACCAGCCGCGGCTCGGTCGGTACGACGACGTCTCCCGTCGGCTTGCCCTCGATGGTGGCCACCAGTGCGTCCACCGCGGCGGTTCCCAGCTCGTGCAGGGGCATCGCGACGGTGGTCAGCGGGGGATGGAGGTGCGCGGCCACGGGCAGGTCGTCGTTGCCGACCACGGAGACGTCCTCCGGGATCCTGAGGCCGAGGTCCCTGATCGCCGCCATGGCGCCTATCGCCTGGGCGAGCGAGCTGGTGTAGAGGGCGGTGACCGGTGGCCGCCCGTCGCCGTCAGCGGGGCTCAGCAGCGCCCGCGCCGCGGATCCGCCGCCGTCCTCGGTGAAGTCCCCGGAGGCGACCGGAGCGGCGTCGAGCCCCAGTGTGTCGGCGTGCCGCAGGAACGCCTCCTTGCGGACCTCGCTGGGCGTGATCCCGGGAGGGCCCGCGATGTGTCCGACCGCTCGGTGGCCGAGGCCGTGCAGGTGGTCGAGCGCGGTCACGCTGGAGCGGGCGACGTCCATGGTGATGTTGCGGCCGGAGCCCTCGACCGAGCGGTTGAGGAAGACGTGCGGGATCGCGCTGCGGCTCAGCGCGTCCAGCAGGGGGTGGCCGGGACGGGCAGAGGCGATGAGCAGCCCGTCGACCCTGCCCTCCTGTACCAGGTCGTGGAAGGACTCGTCTGCTTCCTGGCCGTCGAAGTCCTCGGCCAGCAGGGACAGATAGCCCAGTTCGCGGGCCCGCTGGTAGGCGCCGCGGGCGATGGTGACGTACGTGGGGTTGGCGAGGGCGGGGATCAGCAGGGCCAGCGCGTGGGTGCTCGCGCCGGCCAGGGCCCGGGCCCCGGAGTGCGGCCGGTAGCCGAGTGCCTCGGCGGCCTCATGGACGCGCTGACGTGTCTCCGGCCGTACGGACAGGTCCTGTCGGCCGTTGAGCACCTTGGACACGGTGGCCTTGGAGACCCCGGCCGCCTGGGCCACATCCACGAGCCTGGCCCGGGCGGGCTGTTCCGGCACGTGCTCCCCCTCTCCGGTGGGCGTTGCCCGGTCCGCGCTGCTGTGGACGGGGGTGACGCGTTTTTGCCTCTTGACACCTTCTGGCGACGCAACCTAACGTTCGCGAAAGTTTCAGTCAACCGGTTTCCTCAGACGGAAATAAGCGATAAGTCTGAGCAGAGCCCTAGAAACGGGTCATACCGAAACAGCAAGATGTCGGCCAGAGTTGACCTCAAGTCAACTGGGCCGGGGGAGTCGCCCTCGGGCTCACCGCACACGCGACCACCGTCGCACCAGCGGTCCCCAGCCATCGGTGTGCGCACCCGTCCACGCAGACGGATGCGCTCGGTCTCGGGTACCTCGCACCACCGCCGAGCGAGCCGGCGTTCCACCGCCGCCGCGCACCTCCGTTCGCTTCCCGCGGTAGTCCCTCCTGCCGCCATGACCCCCGTCGCACGTCCCCGCAGCCGCCGTACGTCTCCCACTCGCGTACGTCACGCACGAAAGGCCTTTAGGCATGCCCATGTCAACGACGACATCCCTCGACAGACGACGCTTCCTCGCCGTCTCCGCCGGAACCGCGCTCGCCGCGACCGGCCTGTCCGCCTGCGCCGGCACCGCCGGCAACAGCACGGGCGGAACGGGGAGCGGTAAGACGACGCTCACCGTGATGACGGTGCAGAACGAGTGGCCGGACAAGAAGGCCCTCAAGGCCGCCGAAGAGGCGCTGGGGATGAACCTCAACGTCATCATCTGGGACCCCACCAAGCTCAACGCCATGCTGGCCGCCAAGAACCCGCCGGACGTGGTCCGTGGCTTCGGCGCGACCGAGACCCCGTACTTCGCCGCTCGCGGCCTGATGACCGACCTGGACTCGTACTTCGCCAAGAGCTCGGTGCTGAAGGCCTCGGACCTCGACCCGGTCAACGACGTGTGGCGCTACGACGGCAAGAAGCAGGGCGCCGGCCCGCGCTACGGCATGGCCAAGGACTACTCCCAGGACTCCATGTTCTGGTACCGCACCGACCTGTTCGAGGCCGCCAAACTGGACGCGCCGAGCGCGACCGAACCGATCTCCTACGACGAGTGGCTCGACCTGGGCAAGAAGCTGGTCAAGCGCCGTCTGGGCAAGGTCAAGGTGTACGGCCTGAACGCCACCGGAATGGGCGTCTTCCCGCAGCTCATGGGCATGACCGCCTCCGCCGGCGGCAGCTTGTTCGCCGAGGACCTGGCCACCGTGGACTTCTCCTCCCCGGAGGCGCTCAAGGCGCTGCAGTGGTATCTGGACTACGCCAAGGCCGACATAGGCCCCAGCGTCAGCAACCCCAACCCGGACGGCTGGGACGGCCCCACCTACCAGGCCAACCGCATGGCGATGAGCTGCAACGGCTACTGGTTCGGCGGACTCATCGGCGGTGACCCCAAGCTCGCGGCAGTCTCCCGCTTCGCGCCCGCCCCGCAGCTCGGCAGCCATCGCGTCAGCTCCTGCTTCGGCGCCACCGGCTTCTGGATCCCCAGGGACGCCAAGAACAAGGAAGCGTCCTGGAAGTTCTTCGAGTGGTACTTCGGCGGCAAGCCCGCCCAGGAGCGCGCGGCGAGTGGCTGGGGCATCCCCTCCCTGACCTCGCTGCGCTCGAAGATGCCGCAGACCAGCGCCTTCCAGAAGCAGGCCTTCCAGGTGCAGGAGCAGGAGCTGCCGCACTTCTCGGTGCTCAGCTTCACCCCCTACGCCCAGCAGGCCGCCCTGGAGGGCGTGCTGAGCAAGGTCCTGCCGGGCGCCTTGAAGTCCGGAACCCCGGCGGGCAAGGTCGCCGACACGCTCAACTCCCGGATGAACGAGCAGCTCGCCCAGGGCAAGGAGCTCGTGGGGTGAGCACCGAACAGATCACCGCGCCGGGCGCGCCGTCCCCCTCCGGGGAGACGGCCGCCCGGCCCGGGCCCCGGGCCGGCGCGCCCACCGGCCGCGGGCGCGGCTCGCTCACCACCCGCCGCGCCTTCTCCTTCTACGTGTTCGCCGGACCCTGGGTGCTGGGCTTCCTCGCCCTGACGGCCTTCCCGCTCGGCTACGCGCTGTGGCTGAGCCTGACCAACTCCGACGGGCTGTCGAACAACTCCCGCTTCGTGGGCCTGGCCAACTACCGGGAGGTCCTCACCGATCCGGAGACGCTGTCCTCGCTGGCCCGCACCGGCGTGTTCACCGCGATCACCGTGCCGCTGACACTCGCCGCGGGGCTGCTGCTGGCGGTACTGGTCAACCAGCCGATCAGGGCACGAGGACTGTTCCGCACCCTGCTGTACCTGCCCGCGGTCGTCCCACCGGTCGGCGCCGCCCTCACCTTCAAGCTGATCTTCGACCGGGACTCGGGCGCCGCCAACGGTTTCCTGGACGCCCTGAACATCGACGGCGTGAGCTGGCTGATGGACCCCTACGCCCGCTGGGTCCTGATCACCCTGACCCTCTGGGGCGCCGGCAACGCCATGATCGTCTCGCTGGCGGGATTGCAGGACGTGCCCAAGGAGCTGTACGAGGCCGCCCGCATCGACGGGGCCAACACCTGGCAGACCTTCACCCGGATCACCCTGCCACTGCTTTCCCCGGTGCTGTTCTTCCAGGTCATCACCGGCATCATCGCCGCCGTACAGAGCTTCCTGCCACTGCTGATCTCCCTCGACCCCACGCCCAGGGGCGTCACGTCGGTACCCGAGGGCAACTACCTGTTCATGATCCACGTGTTCGCCCAGTACTTCGCCAACGGCCGCTACGGATACGCCTCCGCGATGCTCTGGGTGCTGTTCCTGATCATCATCGCGATCACCTTCCTGGTCTTCAAACTCAGCAAGGGCGCGGTCTTCTACGCCGTCGACCCGGAGCCGGACAAGACGTCCCGGCCGCGCACCCTCGGAGGCAAGTGATGGTGTTCCGCCGCACAAGTGCCGTCTACATGCTGCTGGTCGGCGCCCTCGTCCTCTTCCTGGGCCCCTTCGCCTGGCTGCTGGACACCGCTCTGAAGGCCCCCGACGAGCTGCGCGCGCTGCCCATCCACTGGTGGCCGCACCACCCCAGCCTGAACAACTTCCGGGACGCGCTGACCCAGATCGACTACTTCGGCTACGCCCGCAACTCCTTGACGATCGCCACTCTGTACGCCGTCCTGGTCACCCTGGCCTCGGCATGGGCGGGCTACGGATTCGCCCGCCTCAACGCGCCCGGCAAGCGGCTCATCTTCAACGTGCTGCTGTCGACGATGATGCTGCCGCAGATCCTCACCCTCATCCCGACCTATCTGCTGTTCGCCAAGCTGCACCTCACCAACACCTACGTGCCCTGGGTGCTGTGGGGTCTGTGCGGCGCCCCGTACCTGATCTTCCTGTTCCGGCAGTTCTTCTCGAACATGCCCAAGGAGCTGGAGGAGGCCGCGATCATCGACGGCTGCGGGCAGTTCCGTATCTTCTGGCGCATCTTCCTGCCGCAGTCCTGGCCCGTCATCGCCACCAGCCTGATCCTTTCCTTCAGCTGGACCTGGGGCGACTACATCGCGCCCGCCCTGCTGCTGGACGACGCCCACACCACGCTCGCGGTCAAGCTCGCCTACGGCTACGTCAACGAGCACGGCTCACCGCTGGGGAACCTGGTCGCCGCGGGCGCGGTGATGTACGTCGTCCCGGTGCTGGCCCTGTTCCTGATCGTGCAGCGGGGCTTCGTCGCCGGCGTCGCCACCTCCGGCCTCAAGTGACCCGCGTCTGACTCACGTTCACCAACGCACCCCGCTGCAAAGGAACTTCGTATGACCGACAGCCAGGCAACCGCCAAGTCCCCTGCGGCGGTGGGGGCATGACAGAGCGTCCCGCCCTCACCCCGCAACTCGGCCGGACCCGGGTCATGGCCATCCTCAGGTCGACCGACGCCTCCGGGCTGCCCGCGGTGGCCCGGGCACTGGCGGCCGGCGGCGTCACCTGCCTGGAGGTCACCCTCACCACCGCCGGAGCGCTCGACGCGCTGACCCGCATCCGGGCGGAACTCGGCCCCGACGTCGCGGTCGGCGCCGGCACCGTGATCACCGGCGGCCAGGCCCGGGACGCCCTGGCGGCGGGAGCGGAATTCCTGGTCGCCCCTGTCGTGGACACCGCCGTCATCCGGCACGCGGCGGACCGTGGCATCCCGTGTTACCCGGGCGCCTGGACACCGACCGAGGCGTGGCAGGCGTGGCAGGCGGGCGCCGCCGCCGTCAAGCTCTTCCCCGCGAGCACGGGCGGACCTGCCCACCTTCGCCAGCTACGAGCACCCCTGCCCGACATCCCGCTCGTCGCCGTCGGCGGAGTCGGCATCGACGAGGCACGGGCCTACCTGGACGCGGGGGCCTGCGCGGTCGGCATTGGCTCCCCGCTGCTGCGCGGGGCGGACCGGGACCCGACTGCGCAGGCACTGGACGCCCTCACCACGAGGGCGCGCACCCTGCTGGACGCGGTGGGGGACACCGTACGGGCTGGGGGGACGAACACGTGAGCAACCCTCAGCCCCCGCCCCGCGAGCCCTACCTCGTCACCCTCGGCGACGTCCTCGCCGTCATGGCTACCCGCAACCCCGGCCCGTTCGCGCTCGGCACGACCCTGCGCCTGGGGATCGCCGGCGCCGAGTCCAATGTCGCCGTCGGCGTCAGCCGTCTCGGCGGATCCGCCACCTGGATCGGCCGGGTGGGCGACGACGAACTCGGCGACCTCGTGCTGCGGGAGCTACGGGCCGAAGGGGTCACCACCGTCGCCGCGCGCGACCCCGCACCCACGTCCCTGCTGCTGAAGGAACGCCGTACCTCCACGCACAGCCGTACGCGCTACTACCGCACCCACACGGCCGGCGCGCGGCTGACCGCCGACGACATCCCCGAGCACCTTGTCGCCGGAGCCGCGGTCCTGCACATCACGGGCATCACGCCGGCACTCGGGGAGGGGCCGGCCGCGGCCGTGACCCGGGCTGTGGACATCGCCGCCGCCGCCGGAGTCACCATCTCCCTGGACGTCAACTTCCGATCACTGCTGTGGAGCGAGGCCGAGGCCCGCTCGGTCCTGCGGCCCCTGCTGTGCCGGAGCGACCTGGTCTTCGCCGGACCGCAGGAGGCCGCTCTCGTCGTGCCCGGGGCGTACGGACCGGAGGAACTCGCCAAGGGCATCTGCGACCTCGGACCCGCCGGAGCGGTGATCAAGCTGGGCGAGGAAGGCGCGTACGCCCTCCTCGACGGACAGCCCCACCGGCAGCCCGCCGTACCGGTCCGCGTCCACGACACGGTGGGTGCGGGAGACGCGTTCGCCGCCGGGTACCTGGCCGAACTGCTCGCGGGGGAGCCCCCGGAGCGGCGGCTGCGGACCGCCGCCCTGCTCGGCGCCTTCGCGGTGAGCACCGCCGGCGACTGGGAGGGCCTGCCCCGGCGCTCCGAACTCGGACTGCTGGACCACCACGACGACATCGTCCGCTAAAACCCGCCTTCCACCCGCCCCGTTCGACGAACTTCCCAGGACCACCCATGCGCACAAGCCCCCTCACCGGCGCGATCCCCGTCCTCACCGGCTCGTACACCACGGACTCCGGCGGCGACGGCCCCGGCATCGCCGCCCTCCTGCTCGATCCCGCGACCGGCCGCCTGGCCTACGACGACGAGGTGAAGCCGCTGCCCGTCAGCGGGGCCTCCTTCCTGGCGGCGCACCCGTCACTCGGCGTCGTCTACAGCACGAACGAGACCGAGACGGGAACCGTCAGCGCCGTCGCCCGCGCCGGCGACGGCACCCTGTCCCCGCTGGGCGACCCGGCGAGCAGCGGCGGGGCGAACCCGTGCCACCTCAACGTCCATCCGAGTGGGGAGTGGCTGCTGACCGCGAACTACGGCAGCGACATCGCGCCCGGGACCGTCGCGGTGCACCGGCTGGGCGCGGACGGACGCCTGCTGGAGCCGACCGACCTCGTCGTCCACCAGGGATCGGGACCGGTCACCGGACGGCAGGAGGGCAGCCACGCCCACCAGGTCCTCGTCGACCCCGCGGGCCGTTTCGTGCTGGCCACCGACCTGGGAGCGGACGCCGTCCTCACCTACCGGCTCGACACCGTCACCGGAACCCTGGAGCGGGCAGCGGTGAACCCGATGCGCAACGGGTCCGGCCCCCGCCACCTAGCCTTCGCGCCCGGCGGCGACCTGGTGTTCAGCGCCGACGAACTGTCCTCGACCGTCACCTGCCACCGCTACGACGCCACGCACGGCACGCTGACGGCTCTCTCCTCCGCTCCCGCCACGACAGCGAAAGACGTCGTCAACCAGCCCGGCGGAATCGTCGCGTCGCCCTGCGGACGCTTCGTGTGGGTGACCAACCGCGGCGCGGACACCATCGCCGCGTTCCGCCTCGCCGGCACCGCCCTGGAACCGCTCGGCGAGGTTCCCGCCGGCGGCACGTGGCCCCGCGGCCTCGCTCTGGTGGACGGTCATCTGCTCGTCGCCAACCAGCACAGCGGCACGCTCGCCACCCTGCGCGTCCTGCAGGACGGAACCCTCGCCCAGCTCCACCCGCCGATCTCCGCGCCCTCGGTGGTCTGCGCCCTGGCGCTCTGACCGCCCTCCCTTCCCTGTTTCCTCCCCTCCACATCCGAAATGACGTCCGAAGTGACGTCCGAAAGGCAGTCATGTCCGAGCCCGGCACCACCACCCCGGCCGCCCGCTTCACCCTCGACTCGGCCTTCGCGGTCGGCAGCGTGAACCCCCGTCTGTACGGATCGTTCGTCGAGCACATGGGCCGCTGTGTCTACACAGGCATCTACGAGCCCGGGCACCCAGCCGCCGACGCGGACGGCCTGCGCCAGGACGTCCTGGAACTGGTCCGTGAGCTCGGTGTGACCACCGTCCGCTACCCCGGCGGCAACTTCGTCTCCGGCTACCGCTGGGAGGACAGCGTCGGCCCGCGCGGGGAGCGGCCCACCCGGCTGGACCTGGCCTGGAAGTCCACCGAGACCAACGAGTTCGGCCTGGGCGAGTTCATGGACTTCTGCGGCAAGACCGGCATGGAGCCCATGATGGCCGTCAACCTCGGCACCCGCGGCGTCGAGGACGCCGTACGGCTGCTGGAGTACTCCAACCACCCCGGCGGCACCGAGCTGTCCGACCGCCGCGCCGCCCACGGCGACAAGGAACCGTACGACATCCGCATGTGGTGCCTGGGCAACGAGATGGACGGCCCCTGGCAGACCGGGCACAAGACACCCGAGGAGTACGGCCGCCTCGCCGCCGAGACCGCCCGTGCCATGCGGCAGGTCGACCCCGGTCTGGAACTGGTCGCATGCGGCAGCTCCAGCTCCTCCATGCCGACGTTCGCCTCCTGGGAGTCGACCGTCCTCCAGGCCACTTACGACCTCGTGGACTACGTCTCCCTGCACGCCTACTACGAGGAGATCGACGGCGACCGGGACTCCTTCCTGGCCTCCGCCGTCGACATGGAGCACTTCATCGAGTCGGTCGTCGCCACCTGCGACCACGTGCGGGCCCGCCTCAAGGCGAAGAAGCACATCAACCTCTCCTTCGACGAGTGGAACGTCTGGTATCAGAAGCGGCCCAACCCGCATGCGGTGGAGGAGTGGCAGCAGGCGCCGCGCCTGCTGGAGGACGTCTACACCGTCACCGACGCCGTGGTCTTCGGTTCGCTGCTCATCGCGCTGCTGCGGCACGCCGACCGGGTCACCTCGGCCTCCCTCGCGCAGCTCGTCAACGTCATCGCGCCGATCATGACCGAGCCGGGCGGCCCGGCATGGCGGCAGACCACGTTCTTCCCCTTCGCCCAGGCGTCGGCGTACGGACGCGGCAGGGTGCTGCGCGTCGAGGTGGACAGCCCGACGTACCCCACCGCCCGCTTCGGTCACGTACCGCTGTTGCACGCCACCGCGGTGACCGACGACGAGACCGGCGACATCACTGTCTTCGCGGTCAACCGCAGCCAGACCGACGCGCTGCCGCTGGAGATCGACCTGCGCGGGGTCGACGCCCGCACCGTGGCCGAACACCTGGTCCTGGCCGACAGCGACCCGGAGGCCACCAACACCGCGGACCGGCCCGACCGTGTCACCCCGCACGCCGCCACCGGCACGACGCTCACCGAGGGCGTCCTGCACGCCGAACTCGAACCGCTCTCCTGGAACATGATCCGCCTGACACGCCGGCAGAACTGACGACATCGACGTACTGACCGCCCACGGGCCCATGCCACCGCCGGCGTCAACGCCGCCGACGCCGGCGCACGGGTCTGCCGGCCGCGGACCGGGCCATCCGGATCACCACGCGCCCCGGACCTCGCACGAGCTCCGCCTTCGGGATACCACCGCACTCACGCCCGGGAAGAACCCATGACAACCGTTGCCCGACCTCTGTTCCGAGACCCCGTGCACGACGGCGCGGCCGACCCCACCGTCATCTGGAACCGGCACGCCGACGAGTGGTGGATGTTCTACACGAGCCGCCGCGCCGACGCGCCACCGATGGACGACGTGAGCTGGGTGCATGGGACCGACATCGGGATCGCGTCCTCCTCGGACGGCGGAGCCACCTGGCTGTACCGGGGAATCACCCAAGGGCTGGACATCGAGCCCGGGCGGCACACCTACTGGGCCCCCGAGATCGTCGACGACGGCACCCAATACCACATGTTCGTCAGCGTGATCCGTGGTGTTCCGACCCAGTGGGCGGGCCACGGACGCACAATCCGTCACTACACGAGCCACGACCTCTTCTCGTGGACCTACCGTTCCACCCTGCCGCTCTCGTCCGAGACGGTGATCGACGCCTGCGTCCTGCGGCTCCCCACCGGCGGCTACCGCATGTGGTACAAGGACGAGGCCGATCACGCCCACACCTACGCCGCGGACAGCGACGACCTGGTCCGGTGGACCGTCCGAGGACCTGCCGTCGAGTGCTCGGAGCACGAAGGCCCGAACGTCTTCGAGTTCGGCGGCAATTACTGGATGCTCGTCGACGAATGGCACGGCCTGCGGGTTCTTCACTCGCGGGATCTGGAGACCTGGGAACCGCGAGGACTCGTTCTCGATCGGCCGGGGCAGGGCCCGGACGACGCGTCCTATGGATACCACGCCGATGTCGTCACCAGTGAACTCGGCGCCTTCGTCTTCTATTTCACGCATCCCGGGCGATCCGACGAGGGTGCTGCGCACCACAGCACCCACCACGACCGCAGAAGCTCGATCCAGGTCGCCCGCCTGCGGGTGAACGGAGACACCCTCGTGTGCGACCGCGACGAAGCCCTTGAGGCCCCCATCCTGCCTCTCGAAGGGCCGATCCGGTGACGCGGGAGTCGTTCACCCCCAACTGGCCCCGTCTCACAAGGATGATCCCGTTCGTCGCCGCGCTCCTCCTCGTCACCGCATGCCGTGCCGAAGCACCGGCCGGCTCCGGCTCCGGCTTGGGTGTGACCCTGCTCGACGGGGACCGGATCTCCGTCTCGGGCCCGACCGTCGTCTCGGCCATTCCCATCGACGACCAGGGCGATGTCGACGCGGCGGCCGCGCGGAGCCAGATCCCCTCGCTCAAGAGCGTGTCGCTGCAGTATCCCGATGTCCGGGTTCTCATCACCGACGCGGACGGCCGCACGACCGACGCCGCGCTGCAGAACTTCGCGGCGAACTGGGCGATCCTGCCCACACTCGTGGTCGCCGCCGACTCGGCTTCCGCCGCCACCCAGCTGTCCAGTGACGGACAGCTCCACACACTCCTGATCGGCGCCGACGGACACGTGGTCGCCGATTGGACGAACCGCCCTGCCCCCACACAGGCGATCGTCGCTGCGCTCCGCAAGGGGGCGGTGAGTCCCACCACCCATTCCGACAACGTCGTACGGAAAGAAGCGCCATGAGACACCCCACAGAGACAAGACGTGCCTTCGCAGTCGCCGTCGTCACGCTGCTGATGGCCTGCGCCGCCGTCGTGCTGACACCGGCCGAGCGGGCTCACGCGGCGGGCTCGACCTACTACGTGGACTGCTCGGCGGCATCCAACGGGACCGGCACCTCCGGCTCGCCATGGAACTCGACGGCAGGCCCGAACGCGACGACCTTCGCCCCGGGGGACCAACTCCTCTTCAAGCGGGGCACGACCTGCTCCGGACTCCTGCACCCGCTGGGCTCGGGCAGCGCGGCAGGCGGGTCTATCACCATGAGCGCCTACGGCACCGGCGCCCTGCCGATCATCGCCGGGGGCGGCGGCACGGACGCGATCTACCTCTACAACCAGGAGTACTGGGAGATCTCCGACCTGGGGGTGACGAACACCGGCGCGGTGAAGGGCGCGAACGAGCGACGCGGTGTCTACGTGGTCCTCGAGAACTACGGGACGGGGCACCACTACAAGGTCAGCAACCTCACCATCCATGATGTGAACGGAACCCAGTCGAAGGCCGTCGACGGCAGCTCCGGCATCCAGTTCTCCGTCATCGGGACCACGACGCCCAGCGCCTTCGACGACATCGTCATCGACGGCAACACGGTGTCCAACGTCGCCCGCAGCGGTATCAACATGGGCAGCCTGTGGGGATGCCGGCCGTCCATCGGCTGCAACAACCCGGTCTGGACCCCCTGGACCGACGTCGTCGTCCAGAACAACACCGTCCACGACACGGACGGCGACGGCATCGTCGTGCAGAACTCGCAAGGCGCCGTCATGCAGCACAACGTCGTCTACAACGCCGCGAAGGGAAACACGGCGAACGCGGGCATCTGGGCCTGGGACTCCGACAACACCGTGATCCAGTACAACGAGGCGTACGGAACCCAGAAGAACTCCGGAAACTCCGACGGCCAGGGCTTCGACGTCGACTACGGGCAGGACGGCACCGTCGTCCAGTACAACTACAGCCATGACAACGCGGGAGGGTTCATCCTCTTCTGCGGCTGCGGCGGGGGGTCACACCTCGCCAGCAACGCGGTGGTCCGCTACAACGTCAGCGAGGACGACCGGCTGCGCGCCATCACCATGGACGGGTCGCAGGACTCCAAGTTCTACAACAACACCATCTACCTCCCGTCCGGATCCACCGCGAACGTCCTCGAGGTCACGGGCGCCTGGAACGACCTCACGCTCGCCAACAACCTCATCTACAACCTGGGCAGTGGCGGCTACGTCTACACGTCCGGCCAGCCTGCCTCGAACTTCGCCTGGCGGAACAACCTCTTCTACGGCAACCACCCGGCCGGTGAGCCCTCCGACCCAGGAAAGATCACGGCGGATCCGCTGCTGAACTCGCCAGGCACCGGTGGCACCGGCATCGGCAGTGTGACGGGCTACCAGCTCACCGCCTCCTCCCCGGCCATCGGCGCGGGAGTCGTCATCCCCGACAACGGCGGCCAGGACTACTGGGGATCGACCGTTCCCTCGGTCTGCGCGCCCGACATCGGCGCCGACCAGTACAGCTCGCCGAACGACGCGACCTGCCTGGCGAACGAGAACCTCGGCTTCGAGAAGGGGACGACCACCGGGTGGAGCAAGTGGAACTCCGCCTCGGTGGTGAACACGACCTCCCACACCGGAACCTGGGCGGCCAAGATCTCGTCGTCGCCCGCCTCCCTCGAACAGTCCGTCCCCGTCGCGCCCCGGACGTCGTACCGCGTCTCGGGCTGGGTGAAGTCGGATGTCGCCGGTGAGGTCATGAACGTCGGCGTCAAGAACACCGGCGGTCTGGAAACGGTGGCGAGTTCCAGCGGCACCTCGTGGACGTTCGTCTCCGCGGACTTCACCACCGGGGCGACGAACAACACCGTACGGCTGTACTGCTACAAGAGTTCGGGCACGGGGAACGGCTACTGCGACGACATGGCCGTCACGCCCGTCAGGAACTACGCGATCAACGGCAACCTCGAGTCCGGCCACACCGTGCCCTGGCGCAACGGCGACTTCTCGCTCACGAGCACGGCGGCCAACGGCAACGCCGCCGCGCTGACGAACGCGTCCCTGAGCGGAGGCACCCTGTTCCAGATCATCACCGGCCTCACACCGAACACCACGTACAGGCTGACCGGTTCCCTTGCGAGCCAGACCGCCGGCACCACGACGGCACTGGAGGCCAAGCTCTACAACGGCACGGCTGTCACGAGCGCTTCGACCACATCGAGCACCTACTCGAAGCAGTCGACGACCTTCACCACGGGCGCAGGCGTGACCTCTGCTCGTATCTACTGCCATCTCGTCTCCGGAAGCGGTGACGGCTACTGCGACGAAGTCACCCTGACCCAGCAGTGACCGACATTTCCTTTCCGGCGACGACCACAACCGCGAGCGGTGACTCAAGGAGGTGCGCGCCGAGGGCCCCCTGCCGGTGACGGGGGCCAAGGACAATTGGTGAGCGTGGGCGTGTCGGACTGGCCACGGGCAAAGCCCGTGGGGGACGCCCACGCTCTCTCCATGTCGAAACAGGCGGAAGATGAGAGCGCCACGAGCGCGATACCGAAGGCGACGGGCCGGGAGCCACTACGCGACCGCCGTTCTTGCCGCCGACGAAGGCGACTGTGCCGGGTGGGGCGAAGCTGCGGTCCAGGCGGGTCAGGGGGCGGTTTCTGGGGCGGTTTCCGGCGGCGTCCGGGATGAAGTCGTAGCGGACGGGGCGGTCGATGATGTCGACCGCCCCGAGTGAGCGGACCAGTTCGCCTGCGTGGGGTCCGCAGACGCTATGTTGAACTGAGGTGTTTCTAGTCGGCCGTTCGAGGTGCCCTGGACGTGTTGAAGGATGTTGACGGAGCCTACGGGTGACGGCATGATGACCGACTGCGTGGCCTACGCCGAACCTCCCGCGACCGTCCCCAGCACGGTCTCCTGTCGGAGGCAAAGGGACCAGCGTCTCAGGTCGTTGTTGCAGCCCGATCGCCTCGTGCGAGGTTGCTGGGGAGCCGTCGCTCAAGGCGTGGAAGGCCGCGATGACAGCCCGTAGGAACTTCAAGCGCCAGGTGCGTGCCCGCGCCGCCAAGACCGGCGAGTCCTACACGTCCGCCCTGCGGCACTTCCTTCCGACTCCATCAGGAGACGTCATGTCGGAAGCAAGCAATCTCAAAAGCGTGCGGCTCGCCGTAGCGCAGTCCGCCGTACGCGAAGACCCCCGAGACGTAGAAGCGCTGCGCGAAAGCGGGCGTGAGGTCCGTGCCCTGATGCGCCAGGCCAGCGCTCAGGGAGCGAGGATCGTGCACTTTCCGGAAGGCGCGATCTGCTTTCCCAGCAAGTTCGTCATGTCCGTCGACGGCCCGGACGCGGTCGGCCCGGCGGACTGGGATCGGTGCCAGTGGCCGGTGCTCCAATCGGAGTTGGCTGCGATCGCCGAGCTGGCGCGCGAGTTGCGGTTGTGGACGGTGATCGCATCGGTGCACCGCTTGAGCGGCCCGAACCGTCCGCACAACAGCCTCTATGTCATCTCCGACGGCGGCGAGGTCGTCACGCGTTATGACGAGCGACTGCTGTCGAAGACGAAGGTCTCGTACATGTATACGCCGGGCGTCTCACCGGTGACCTTCGAGGTTGACGGTGTGCGCCTCGGCTGTCTGCTCGGCATGGAGATCCACTACCCGGAGTTGTTCGCAGAGTACGAGAGGCTGGATGTCGGCTGCGTCCTGTTCTCCACCAGCGGCACCCCGGGGAACACCGCTGCCCAAGCCCAGGGTCACGCCGCGGTCAACAGCTACTGGGTCAGTTTGTCGGTGCCCTCACAGCACAGCGCACCGTCCGGAATTGTCGCTCCCAACGGCGACTGGCTCGCGCGGTGCCGCGCGGACGGTTCGCCATCGGTGGCGGTCGTGAGCCTCGACGACAGTTCCGAGGCCGCTGCCGGCGCGGTGACCTACGGGCGTCCCTGGCGTCGTGAGGCACGATCGGGCATCTACACGGAGCATCAGGTGAGCGACCCGCGCAGCGAAGACCGGACAGCGGCCTTCTAGCTCAGACACAGAATCCGAGGGGTTCGCGCGCACGGGATGGCTCCGGGCGCCGCGAACACCTCGGTTTCAGTCTGGTCCGCATATTGGTGAAACAGCTGACGAGCGGAAGGCGCCTGGTGTGGCGGCTTGCACCTGGCCGCTGCTTGAGCCGGGGCGCCTGCGCCGGGACCGTGCGGACTAGCGACATACGATCGGCCAGTTGATGGCGCAGGTGAACGTTCTCCACCGCGGATTGGTGCAGAGCGTCCACTCGTGCCTCGACGTCGGCCTTGAGATTGTGTCGACTTCCGGCTTGGCCGCCCGTCCGGAGCGAAGACAGTGTGCTCGAAGACGAGGCACCCCGGCCGGAACTCGCCGCCGCCAGAAGTGGTGGACGGGCGGGCCGGGGCTGTCTGGGAGGCGCGCTCCCTTTGCCCCGGTCAGATGACGTTGACGGTGTCGAGGAAGCGGGCGGCGAGTTCGGTGTCGCCGGTGACCCTCACGTTGTCGCGCCAGGACGACCGTTGCGTGCCCCAGTCGGGGAAGGCCAGCGCGGAGGCGGTGATGTGCGCCGCGACCGTGCCGTCGGACGGAGCCAGGCCGCCTGCCTCATCGAACCACCAGGTCCCGCCGCCAGGGCCGGTGAGCGTCAGCGCGACGTGGGCGTCGAGCCCGGCGACCGGCGCCTTGGCGACCTGATTGCTCAGTACGGCGATCATCCACGTCACGACCGCGCGCATCCTGTCCGCATCGGTGGCCGGCACGGGCCGGCCGAGCGCGGGGGCCATGTCGTGGCGCAGGTGCGTGTGGTGGTCGAAGACGAGTGCGCCGCCGATCATCAGACCCAAGGGGTAGCGGCCGAGTTCGGCCATCGGTGCCCGTACTCGGGCGGCCGGTGTGCGTCTGACGACGTCGAGGAGCCTGGTGGCTCGCCGGCCGGCGCGCTGGTACTCGGCCAGCACCTTGGCACGGCTCCAGTCCCGCCGTCGGTCGACGGGGTCTTCGTTCGCCCGTTCGAGGCTGGCGGCGAAGCTCGTGCGCAGCCCGGCGGGTGTGTAGAAGCTGCGCGCCATCGCACCGATGTGGGCGACGACATCGGCGATGCGCCATCCGGCCGCGGCGCTGGGCGCGGTCCACTCGTCGTCGGTGAGGGTGCTGGTGAAGTTCAGCATCTCGGTGCGTTCGGCGCGCAGGGCGGCGGCCATGTTCGGCAGGTCGGCGGGGGCAGGCGCTTGCTCATGTAGTTGTCTTCTCTGGTGGTGAGGCGGGGCGGCGGATGGCCTGTACGGCGGCGTCGTAGAGGTCGTAGGTGTCGGCCTGTCCGCCCAGGCGCATCCACTCCTCTGTCGCTGCCTGGAGGCAGGTGATTGCCGCGGCCGCAATCGCGCGCGCCTGCAGAGGGCGGTGTTCGGAGTCGGGGAGTCTCGGCTCGATCAGCGGTGCGAACAGGTCCTGCCAGCGGGCCTGCTTCTCGGCGTGGCCGGCGCGCAGGGATTCATTGCCGAACAGCAGCGTGATCATCTCGAGCCGGCGCTCGGCTGTGAGGTCTATCTCCTCGAGCACCTGGAACGCCGCACGCAGCGACGTCCACGGGTCCTCGTCGGCCGGGCGCTCGGCGAGCCGCGCGGCGATCAATTCCCCTTGCTCGGACAGGCCGTTGAGCGCGAGGTCCTCCTTGCTGCGGAAGTAGTTGAACAGGGTCCGTTTGGAGACACCCGCCGCGGCGGCGATCTCGTCGAGGGTCGTGTCGTCGTACCCCTTGGCGGCGAACAGCTCGAGGGCGGTTTTGGCGAGGAGCGCGCGAACCACCGAGCGGGTCTGCTCACGAAGGGGTGCCGGTTTCTGAGTCATGCACCGATGGTACATCGCTTCTCTGAATGCAATCACTTGCACTCGGTGCAAGCATGTGCCTAGAGTGCAGGGCATGAGCAAAATCGACTATCGCCGCCAGACCGTCATCGTCACTGGAGCCAGCTCCGGGCTCGGCGCGGAATTCGCACGCCAACTGGCTCGTCGCGGCGCGGATCTCGTACTCGTCGCCCGCCGCGCGGACCGGCTCAAGGACCTGGCCGACGAACTCACCCGCGCCCACGGCGTCACGGTGCATGTCGTCGCCCGCGACCTGGGCCAGCCCGATGCCGGCCGCATGCTGCGCGCCGAACTCGAATCCCGTGGCATCCACGCCACCGGACTGGTCAACAACGCCGGCTTCGGCAGCCACAACGCCCTCACCGAAGAGGACCCGGACCGCCTGCAGAGCATGATCGCGCTGAACGTCAGCGCGCTGGTCGACCTCAGTCGCGCCTACATCGGCCCGCTGAAATCCGCCGACACCGGCATCCTGATCAACGTCGCCAGCCTGCTGGGCTTCCAGCCGACCCCGTACCTGGGCGTCTACGGCGCCACCAAGGCCTTTGTCCTCAGCTTCACCGAATCGCTGTGGGAGGAAAACCGTGGAACCGGCCTGCGCGTCCTCGCCGTGTGCCCCGGCGCCACGAAGACCGAGTTCTATGACGCCGCCGGCAGCGAGACGGCCGACTACGGCGCGAAGCGAGTCACCCCCGAACACGTCGTCAGGATGGCCCTCGACACGCTCGACCGCCGCTCCGCGCCCCCGTCGGTGATCACCAACGGCCGCCCGATCGCCCTCGCCGGCAAGATCCTGCCGCGCCGCCTGATCGTCCGGTTCATGGGCCGCATGGCCCGCCCCTAAGGGCTTGCAGATCATTAAACGTCGTCTTGATCTCGTTGCGGGGTTCGCTGGTTTGCGCGAGAACCGAGCTTTGAGGGCGGCGAGGACGATGGGTGGCGTCGTCGCGGGTGGGATGGTGATGCCGTGTGCCTCGAGGAGTTTCCTGTTCTTCGGGGGGTGCGGTGCATCGCGGTCCGGCTGCTGCCGAACAGCACGGCGAGAGGTTCCGCGGCCAGGGCGAGTCGCAGATGGAGTACGGTCGCCAGGACCTGTTCGGGGAAGGCGAGCCGGGGCGGACGGCCGCGCCCCATATCGCCGTCCAGGGCCAAAGTCCCTGTGAGTGCATGCGGTTGTTGCCGGGACATGCCGCTTCAGGGCTGGATCGGACAGCAGTGCCTAGGTCCCACTGCGGGGCCGGAGCCTGCGGAGCCCGGGCCGTCGGGGCGGCCGGACGGGGCTGCGGGTGCAGGGCATGGTTCCAGTCGCCGTGGAAGACGTGCCTGGTCAGCGGCAGTGCCGCCATCTCTGCGTCACCGATACGGACTCCGGTGGGATAGGTGTTGGTGTCGAGGGCGGCGCTCACACGAAGTCCGGTGCGGGTGGTGGCTGCCCTCGATGGTCTTGGCGTTGGGCCGGCAGGCTGAACCCCTCCTCCCGCAGCAGGCCGGCGACGGTGTCGGCGCTGACACGGTGCCCGGCCCGGGTCAGCTCGCGCGGCAGCGTGCGGGTGGACTTCACCGTCCGCCGCAGCGGCGACATCGGATCACCCCGCACATCCGGCTCAACCAGCGCCAACAGTGCCGGCCGCAGCCCCGGATCCAGATCCGCGACCCTCCGACGGCCCCCGCCCGGACGCCGCACCCGCCCCAGAGGCTCCTCACCGGCCTCGAGTTCGAACACGCCCTTGCGGACCGTCGTCTCGCTGACCGCAGCGGCCTGTGCCATGGCTCGGACACCGCCGTGCCCCCAGGCCCCGGGCCTCCGCAGCCATCAACAGCCGTCGCTCCCGCTCGTCCAGATGCGGGAGCAACACCGCGAACTTCACGGCGAGTTGGTGACGAGTTTCATCCGGGATGGGCATACCACACCAACGAGCCTCAGAACGGGAAGCATCACCTTGACCCTCTGCAAGCCCTCAGCACCGCGAAGTCAGCGGGACTGCCGGACCATTTCGCGTAGAACAGAGGACCGAGGATGGAGGCGATCACAGCAGACCGTACAGGCGGAATGAACGACGATGTGCACATCTGCCAGGTCCAGGCGGCCACGCTGGTGCCGTAGATGATCCCGATCGAACGGTTATTCCATATCTTGACGAGACCGAACGCCCGGAGGCGCACTCGAGGCCGACTCGAAAAAGGTTTGGGCTCCGAACTCTGGCGGCGACCATCCCGTCGCCGAGCAGCCTCTCCAGTTCCACAAGGCGTTTCGCTAGGGCATCATGGATCCGAGTGTTGCGAATTTCGTAAGATGACAACCTTATGACAGACACTAAGCCCGCGATCGAGGCTCCGCAGGGGATTCTCTGACTGACCCCCAAACTGGTCGCCGCAGGCAGTAGAGCCAGAAGCTTGAAACGTATGTCGACCATTTGCCGCCATGCTTCGACGGCCGTCTTGTAGTCGAGTTCCGGCAGTCTTGGGAGCTCTTGCATTGCGCTCGATCCGTCGGTCACTCGTCCTTCTCTCTCTCCAAGGGATTGCGCGGCGGGAAAATCACTGAGCTGTTTCAGAGTGGCCACTGATCGGGTGACACCGGCGGTCACGCAACGCACGAGGCTCCCGTGCCGTTGGGGGAGGTGTTCGAAGTCTCAACCCACAGGCACAGGAGCCGCGTTGGTTCCGTATTCTGCCGCACTCGACCTGCCTCATGCCCTGGTCGAGTGGGTCACGATGCTTATCGTCACCCGCGAGGGTGACCGCCGCTGCAAGCTCCCGCCGCACCAGCGTGCCCTGGTCGGTTTGGTGTACCTGCGTCGGCACGACACCCTCGCCCAGCCCGCTGCCGGGTTCGGCATCTCCGTCGGCACCGCGCACGCCTACGTGGCAGCCGTCGTCGACCTGCTGGCCGACCGCGCGCCCTGCCTGCTGCGTGCCCTGCGTGAGGCCGATCCGGACTACGTCCTGTTGGATGGCACACTTGCGGAGTGCGACCGGGTCGGCGACAGCCGGGCCGACTTCTCTCACAAGCACCGCCGGCACGGGGTGAACGTGCAGGTGGTGACCGACCCTGCCGGGCGGCTGCTGTGGATCTCGCCCGCACTGCCCGGCCGTGCGCACGACCTCACTGCGGCCCGCACCCACAGGATCATCCGGATTTGTGAGCGCCAGGGCGTGCCGGTTCTCGCTGACCGTGCCTATATGGGAGCCGGCCCGTGGGTGACGACGGCCCTCAGACGCCCGCCGGGCCGTGACCTCACACCCACGCAACAGACCGTCAACCGCGCGCTGTCCGCAGCACGGGCACCGGTCGAGCGTGGCGTCGCGCGGCTGAAGTCATGGCGGAATTTCCGCAGGGCCCGGTGCAGCCCGAATCGAATGACGTCAATCGCCGCCGCCGTCCTCACCCTGGAGCGGCAACGCTGAAGACATCACTGCGTCGAGATCGCCGACAACATCCCCGGACTCGTCCCCGTCCGCGACTCCAAGACCCCCACCGGCCCCACCCTCCTCCTCCCCGCCACCGCCTGGACCCCCTTCATCCCCGCCCTCAAGTCCAGCTGAAGAACATCGGCGCGGTAGCCGAAACCTGTGACGATCACCGCAGGCGCGACGAGGAGCGGGACGACCGACGGTCCCGCTCCCGCCACACCGCGGTGGTCCGCCCTGCGTGCTACAAGGAGCCGAGAACCCCGTCGACCCGCGCGTCCGCTGAACGGACGTTCCGCAGGAAGTCCCCTTCGGAGATTTTCGGAAGGTCGCCCGCGAGATGGGACATCGACATCTTGAACAGGGCTTTCCCGTACTGCGCCCAGTAGTACCACTCGGTGCACCCGGTCGCCGGAGCTCCGTCCAGGCAGATCACCTGGGTTCTGTCGGCGTTCAGCCCTTCGGGGGCGTCGACGAACTTCGGCTTCCACGGCCACGTCTTGGCGTAGTACTTGTCGGGAGACTGCTGCCCGAAGACCTCCTTCGCCCGCCCCGTGTCCCCGTAGAAGCCGACGTACTGCCCGAGGGTGCACCCCTCGGACGTGGAGCCGAGTTCCGTACGCCACCAGCGCGTCGCGTGATACAGCCGGGCGTCGCCCCCGGACCCCGCCCCGTCCTTCACGTCGACGTACGAGCCGCCGCACTCGCCATCCGTGAGCCCGGCCGTGGGCAGGATCATGGCGCTCAGATCGATGTCGGGCTCCGGGATGGACTCCGGGTCGTCGCAGCCCGAAAGAACGCCGAGCAGCACGGCGATCAGGCCGGCAGGGACGCTGCGGTTCCGGAACGTTGTTCTCACGGGATCACCTTGTATTCCCAGCTGTCGTCGGATCCTGCGGAAGCGGCCTGCCATCCGGGAATGGCGTCCACGATCGCTCGGTGGAGGTCCATTTCCGTGATGTCCGGACCGAGCCGGTCGTAAAGATCCATTCCCACGGTGATCGATATGTCGTCACCGCCCCCTTCGTCTGTCGCTCCGAACGCTGCGCCGGTCCCGTGCGATCCCACGATCAGTTCGCCTCGGCCGAACCCGGCAGCTCGTCCTGCGTAGCCGAAGTGGATGTTCGACCAGACATCGTAGAGGAGCTTTCCTCCCGGGCCGTTGGCCAGAATCTCCGTTCGGAAGTCCGAGGACTCCAGGGCGAACCTCTGCTGGAGTTGCCGCTTGTGGTCCCATTCGCCACCACTCATCGTGAGGTATCCGAATTGGGCCAGAGCCGCCGAATGACCGGCCGCTTCCTCGAAGTTGCCGAGGTATTCACCTACGATTCCACGGAGCAGAGCGTCGATGCGGCCACCCGTGTCCCCCATGGCCATGCGCCAGCTCGTGGGTGACGAAAGCCCTCAGACGTCCGCCGGGCCGTGACCTCACGCCCACCCAACAGGCCGTCAACCGTGCGCTGTCCTCAGCCCGGGCACCGGTCGAGCGCGGCATCGCGCGGCTGAAGGCATGGCGGCTCTTCCACAGAGATCCGTGCAGCCCGAATCGAATGACGTCAATCGCCGCCGCCGTTCTCACCCTGGAGCGGCAACGCTGAAAAGGCTCACTGAGCAGGCGTGGAAGTGGACGAAGATCTTCCAGGAGACTCCCGCCACGCCGCGTTCTGCTTCCCTGATGGGCAGGGTGTCGAGAGCGATCGAGTTCGCCTTCCCGTCCGATGGGCGAGTTGTTGCTGGAGTGCCGACGGCGGCGCGGTTGGCAGGCTGCTTCGCTCTGCCCAGATCCGTCGTGGTGTGACACCATGAACGTCATGTCGATCCAGGATGCTGGCCAAGTATCGGACATCGTACCGGAGTTGAAGCGAATACGAGACCGTGTGCCGGTCCGCCTGGACGTGGACCCTCTGCCAGTCATTCCTCATTTCGAGAAGCTGGCCTTGATTATTCTGGACCGACCGCCGACACGACAAGGTGAATTGGTTCGCAATGTTCTACTGGAAATTCTGCCGGAACTGACGGAGCTGGACCGGAAGGCGCTCCGCGCTGAGTTCGGGTTGGACAGCGATATCCGGTTCCTTCGCTCAGTGGAACGCAGAACGCGAGCGGCCGACGTGTACGGCTACTCCTTGAGCCACTTCCGTCAGCGAGGGCTGGAGGAGAGGCTCCTCACGCAAATTGCGGCCGCAATCGTCGACCTCGCCCGAAGCCGCCTTGCGGCGGGACCACAGATGCTGAACGGGAAGGCCGGAATCCTAGATCAGGACATGCCCACGGACAGCCCTAAGCGTCAAGGGACCGCGCATCAGAGCCCGAGCCGCTCAGATCCCGTTCCCAGGCAACTGCCCACGACGATCGGTGACTTCGTGGGTCGGGACGACGCCATCACCCAGCTGGACCGCATGCTGGGTCGAGACACGAACCCAGCATCGAGGGCGGTGATCATTTCTGCCATCGACGGTACTGCCGGAGCGGGCAAGACAACCCTGGCCGTGCACTGGGCCCACC
This sequence comes from Streptomyces sp. SAI-127, assembly GCF_029894425.1. NCBI lineage: Bacteria > Bacillati > Actinomycetota > Actinomycetes > Kitasatosporales > Streptomycetaceae > Streptomyces > Streptomyces sp. SAI-127. Next base: position 456,537 of record NZ_JARXYJ010000001.1, on the reverse strand, counting down.
GAGTACGCGAGCGTTTCCCCGATGGGGACCTCTTCATCAACCTGCGCGGTTACGATTTCTCCGCCCCGGTCACCGCGGCCGAGGCTCTGGATTACTTCTTGCGCGCCCTGGGAGTCTCACCGAAGAAGATCCCCGATGGAGTCGACGAGAAGGCAGGGCTCTTCCGGACGTTGCTGCACGACAAACGTATGCTCGTCGTGCTGGACAACGCGGCGACTCCTGATCAAGTCCGGCCCCTGCTGCCCGCGTCCGCGAACTGCCTCGTCCTGGTGACGAGCCGAAGTCGACTGTCCGGATTGACCACGACGCATTCGGCTCGCCGTATCACTCTCGACCTGCTTTCCGAATTGGAATCGGTGGAGTTGCTGCGCGAGATGACGGCTAGAAACGGGCCCGATGACGAGATTCAGTTCATGGAGATGTCACGGCTGTGTTCTTATCTCCCGTTGGCTCTGCGCATCGCAGGGGAACGGGCGGTCACGCACCCACGTCGGTCACTAGCGTCCCTGGTGGCGGAATTGGAGGACGAGACCGGCCGGCTCGACGAGTTGAGCCTCGACGACGAATCCACTGCAGTAAGGTCGGTCTTCTCCTGGTCGTACAAGAGCCTCAAGGACACCGATGCTCGGATGTTCAGACTGCTGGGGGTACAGGCCGGCGCTGACATCACCATGCCCGCCGCGGCTGCGCTGGCCGGACTGCCCCCGCATGCCGCACGCGCCAGCCTGGCATCGCTGGTCCGCGACCATCTCGTCGAGGAAGGGGAAGCGGGCCGCTACGGCTTCCATGACCTGCTGCGTTCCTACGCCAAAGAACGTGCTGAGCAGCAGGAGGAGCCCGCGGAACTCCGTTCCGGAGTCGAACGCCTGGCCACCTGGTATTTGCACGCGGCGGAATCCGCGAACCGAATGATCATGCCGCAGCGACAGTCGTTCCCATTGCACCCGTTGGAGGAGCCGGCGGAGGTCCCAGTGTTAGCCGACTACGCGAGGGCCATGGCATGGTGCGAGAGCGAGCGCTCCAATCTGACGCGGGTCGTGGTGCAGGCGGATGAGCACGGCCTGCATGTGCCGGCCTGGCAACTTGCGGTTGTGCTACGCGGGTTCTTCAACATCCGCAAGCACTGGACAGACTGGACCACCACCCACGAGGTGGCGCTCACTGCCGCCCGTGCCGCAGGGGACCCGTACGGCGAAGGCCGCGTGCTCAACGGGCTTGGGACGGTCTGCAAGCAACTGGGCCGGTTCGAGGAGGCCGTCGCCTTCCATCAGGAAGCGCTGATGAATCGCGTTGCGATCGGCGACACCGTGGGCCAGGCTTCAGCCCTGGATAGCCTGGGCAACGCCCAGCGTGAGACCGGTTGCTTCGATCTGGCCATCGAGTCCTATCGAAAGTCCCTGGACCTGCGCCGAGAGATATCCGATCGGCACGGTCAAGCATGGTGCTTGAACAACCTTGGCGAGGCATATCAGTCCCTGGGCGAACACGCGCACGCCATTGGCTACCTCACAGACGCGTTGCTGCTGCGCAGGGAAGTGCAGGATCACTGGGGAGAAGGCCGGACGCTGCACAATCTGGGTGTGTCGCACTCTAAGTCGGCACAGGTACAGCAGGGCATGGAATATCTTGCCCAAGCGCTCGCGATCCGACGGGGGCTCGAGGACCGGTGGGGTATCGCGTGTACCTTGCACCAGCTGGCACAAACCCAACTCGACTTGGGTCATGTGGAGGCGGCCCGGACTGCCTGGGCCGAGGCCCTCACGCTGTTTAACGAGCTCAACGACCCTCAGGCGGATGAGGTGCGTGAGGCCCTCATGGGCGTCCGCGCCCCGTGGTCAGGTCACTGAGGCACTCTGCGATCAGCAGGGCGGATGTATGTATCCCCACCGGGGCCGTGCGGAGTTGTCCTGCGTCGCACCAGCTCGATTGACTCCAGAATCGCCGCACGAGCGTTGGGAATGAGGTCGACATGCCGCACGTCCGACAGATCGACCCAGTTGCTCTCCACGATGCAATCACCCTCGCTCTGCAGACTGATGTCGGTGGTCAGAGCCGAGCAACGACGCGAGACGGCGACGACCGTGAGGACCTCCGCACGCGTATTCAGCGTCCAAGACCAGATCGCAAGGGGTTCGTGGGCCTCGATCTCGAGCCCCACCTCCTCCCTGACCTCCCGTTTGATGTGCTCGTCGAGTGATTCGCCGCTTTCGAGCCGCCCCCCGGGGATCTCCCACTTCAGCGGCTGGTAGGGATCTCCGGCGCCCTTACGGATCAGCAAAATTTTGCCCGCCTCGATGATCACAGCCTTCTGTGCGAACTGAACCTTCGTCTCGGCCATCAGCGCTGGTCCCATCGATCGGGTGGTTGGTCAACCGGGTGTCCGTGTCCACTGCGCCGGGGCTCCGCTCCTGCTATCACCGCGCTGAGCCGGCTCCGGCCTCGTTCGACCACGTCGAGCCGGGGGAAGGCCATCCAGTCCGCGAGTTCGGGGACGCCCAGCAATTCGGCGGTCTTCGTCCGCAGATAGTGCCGGGGCAGCTTCTTCGGGGTCGGCACATACCCGATGCCGCCGTTGGCGCGCTCGACCATGATGTACGGCAGGGGGTCCTGGGCGTAGTGGTCGATGAGGTGCTGCCAGTCACGCAGCGGCACGAGACGATGATCCTGGCTGACAGCCGCGGGCAGGTCGACCGCAGACGCCACCAGGTGCAGATGCGCGTGGTAGCAGTGGTCCTCGCCCTCTCCCTCCGGTAGGCAGGCTCCGCTTCGGCCGTGCTCGAAGAAGAACGAGGCTCCATACACGCCACGTTGAGCGGTCGCGATCGTCCGGCGGAGTTCTTCCAGCTCGTCCCCCCACGCGGTCGGCGCCGCCGCGATGCAGGACACATGAACGCGGGTCACGACTAGGACATACCCCTCCGCCAGAGGGCCCAGGCCAGCGATGGCGACGAAGTTCGCCGTCTCCAGGATCACCCGGCCCTCGTAGTCCTTCGTACAGAACTGGCACGTAGCGATGCTCCCGCAGTGCGGAGGAGCGAGGTTCGGTCCGGACACCCGTCCTCCTGGGGTGGTGTGCGCTCGACGCATCGGGCCTGGACGGTCGTACGAGTCGGCGACATTCAGCGGAGAGTAACCCATGGAGTCCGCAAAGTGCAGAGGACAAGTTTCATGGAGGTGCCCGGGGTTGGGGCATATCCCGGGCACGGCTGGTCACGGCATGGGCAGGCCCTGGGCAGCCCTGTTCCTTTTCCTGACTTGGCGGGCGTAGGCCCGCCAAGTCCTTGGAGGGGAGACATGGTCGACACAGTTCTCGCGCTGTCCAGCGTTCTTCTGACGGCGGCGCAGATCATCCTGGACTACAGTCGCCAGCGCGCACAGGACCGGGACCGGGAGGAGGGCGATGCCGACGAGACCGGCCGGTGACGACCGTGTCGATATCGCTCCGGTTCCCGATCCGTCACCGGGCACTGCTCTCGATTTCCGTGTCCCAGTCGATGACCGTGAGCCGCCCGTCACTGACCTTGAAGCAGAGGCAGGCTTCCTGGGCGCCTATTTCACGCAGGCACTGGGCAAGGCGCCCGATGGCCTCTCTGCGCTCATGCAGTTCTCGGGCGACAGCCCTGAAATCGCCCCGCCACGGCCCGTCGTCAGGAACACCCTCGGGGGACGTGACACGCCGGTAGGCGGATGGCACATGTATCACCTGCACGTCGAACGTGCAGGTGGGACGTGTACGTACGGCCCGTATATACGGACGGTCGAAGTCCGGCAGCGTCACGCTCTCGATGAGCCGTGGGCTGGCGTACCACACCATCTCTAGCACCTGCTCCCCATCCGGTCCGGGTACCGTGAGCCGACCGCCGAGGTTGAAGCCGCTCGTGTCCACCGAGGAATCGCAGCACCACAGTTCGTGCCTGAGTCCCTCGTTCTGCTCCCGGATCCGGGCAAACGCGGCCGGGACCTCCTCGACGTCGGAGACGCGGCAGTTCGCGAGCTGCGCTCCTCTGTGCCACGGGACTACCTTGATCACGACCATGTGGTCCCGCCCTCTCCCCGCCAGCCGGTCCGTGGTCCACTGCACCGCTTCGTCGACCTGGGACAGGTCGAACCGCTTGACCTGCTCCTCGATCGTCTTCAGGGACTCGAGGCCCGTGCGTGCCAGCACCAGATATTTCAGCCACTTCAGCGGTTCGGCCGCTAACTCCTCTTCCCGCAGCAGCGGTTGCTGTCCGGCAAGGCCGTTCGCAGCACTCGGCAGCCGCAGTGCGGCAAACCGTTCCCGGACATCTAGCGCGAGCACCATCGTCGTCCTCCCGTTCGTCCCGGCCTGCCACGCAGAGCCTCACGGACGGCCGCTGTCGCCGCCTGTCCGCAGCGACGCTTCCCGACCGTGTACAGGGCCCAGACGGCCAGCTATCAGGCGTGCACTCGGCACGGCGGGGGATGGGCAGCTGACGTAGTCGATCCGCAATCGGGCGGAGAACTCCAGGATGTCCGGCCGGCTGCCCTGCTCACCACAGATGCCCACGGTCATTCCCGGTTTGACCGCGCGCGCCTCGGCCAGGGCCACTGACATCAATCGACCCACGCCCTGGGCGTCGAATTCCTGGAAGGGTGTTGCCGACATCTGCCGGTAGGCCGGATGCGCCAGGAAGGTCGATTCGGCCAATTCTCGGGAGCTCGCCCAGGTCGCCTGAGCCAGGTCGTTGGTACCGAAGGACAAGAAGTCGCATTCACGGGCCAGTTCACCGGCCACGAGGGCGGCACGCGGAGTTTCCACCATGGATCCGAAACGATGGCGTACCCCGGACTGCGCCACAGAGAGCTCGGTGGCGACCTCGTTCACCATGGTTCGGATGACGCGGAGTTCCTCAGGCGCGCTCACCATGGGCACCAGCACGCCGAGATTCACCTCATTCGACGCCTCGCTCGCCCGCAACGCGGCAATGAAGAGGGCCTTGACCTGCATCGCGGCCAGTTCGGGCGCCGTCAGGCACAGGCGTGCACCACGCAGTCCCAGCGACGAGTCCGCTAGGTGGGCCCTTCTGGAGGCAGCCCTGATCTGGGTTTCCGTCAGAAGTGACCCCATCCTCTCCCTCAGGACCTCCTCCTGCGGCAGGAATTCCGACAGCGGCGCGTCAAGCAGCCGGACGACCACTGTCCGTCCGTCCGCGGACCTCAGCAGGGCGGTGAGTTCGTCCGCCAATAGTTGCCTCAGCGCGTCCAGACATTCCTTGTAGCGCACATATGATGGGCTCCGGACCGAGTTGCGGATCGTCTCCTCGTACGATGCCACTGCCCCGGTGCTGCGTCCCCAGCGGTTCAGTTGAGCGCGGGCAACGGCTTCCTCTCGGGACAACTCACTCGTGGCCAGGGTAAGCACGAGGGTTTCCTGGAGCAGCGCGTGGAGGCTCGGCCTGACCATCAAGTGCTCCAGTCGGCAGAGCCCGATGCCTCTGGCGCCGTGCCCGAAGGCTGTGGCGGCCTCGTCGGCAGTGTCCGCGTTGGCGTAGATCCGGACCTGAGCCCGGTCGTCGCAGTGTTGCAGCAGCGTGGCGACCGGGCCGTGCGTTTCGACTGTCGGCGAAACCGTGACACGGCGGCCCTTGTACAGGACGCCTTTGTCGCCGTCGACGCTCAACCAGCCTCCGACGGCGACCTTTTCTCCCCCTAGGAAGCACACGTCTCGTTCCTGCGGCACTCGCAGGGAGGACACGCCCATGACACAAGGCTTGCCGGCACCGCGCGCTATGACCGCGACATGAGACGTCAGGCCGCCGGTTCCATATACGAGTCCGGTTGCCTGGAGTACGTTCGGCATGTGTTCGGGCAGTGGTGACTCCGCGACGAAGATTGCGGGCAGATTCTGCCGGAGGGCCTGTGCCACATGAGCGGAGTCGAGACAAACCACGCCCGTGCACACTCCCGCCGCCCCGGCGGTTCCGGCGGCCAGGGGCTGCCCGGACAAGGCGTCGGGCTGGGAGTTGGCAAAGTACGGATGGAACAACCGCCTCATTCGGGCGGGTTCCATGCGATCCAGAAGGGCCAGCCAGTCGGCGCTGCCTACTGTGGCCGCGTTCGCAGCCGTGACCAACGCGTCCGTGGTCAGGTCAAGAACGGTGCGGCCGCAGAGCAGAACCGCACCGGAGACCACCACACCCTCCAGCTGCTCGGCTTGCCCCGGACCACAGGAGTCGCCGGTGCTGGCGCGCGACCACAGATCCCGGGCTTGCACGGCGAGGTCCGGATGGGACCTCTCCAGCTCCCGCGCGTCGAGCACTTCCTCCGCACCACCGCCCAGGAGATCGTCGAGACTGCTGCCGGGAGCGTACGCGCAGTGAAAGGTGGGAGTGCCGGTGCGCGGGTCGCAGGAATGCACCGCGATGCTTCCCCAGAAGCCAGGGGTGTTGAGGTCGACAACGTGACGGACGGCTAACGACACGGCTCGCTGCTCCTCTGCTCCCGTTCGAGTCGGGGCGCCGCTCAGCCGCTCGAGGGTCACGGCGAGTTGATCGACGGGAAGACCGGGAAATCGTGTGCCCGTGCTCTTCTCGTACAGGTCGAGAAAGCGGTATGTGAGTCGTCCCAGTGCGGTTGCGGACAGATATCGGTCGCGTGTGACCCCAGCGTCGGACAACGCTTTCAACTCGGTTTTCACGAAGATCTGCTGGGGAACCTCGCAAACCTGGACCGCGAATTGCTCCACGAAGCGCTTTAGATACAACGCTCCGTCCGTACCGCGCTGTTCGCCCCCCGTCAGTAATACGTGGATCGGGCCGAGCAGCCGCGTGTCGTGCATCGGACCGGCGCCTGGCAAAGATGTAAGGCAGCTGACAGTGGCCCGGACGGTCGGCGGCTGACCCTCCGCCATGCCCGGGGCGAGCACGTGCATCACCTCAGGGATACGCCTCAACGCCTCGGACAGGTCGCCCACTGTGCGGGCACCGTTCGGATCGGGCGAAAGCTCGATCCCAAAACCCGGCACGGTTGGCAAGCCACGGTGGGCCAGGGCGTCGAGGGACCAGTGGGTGCGCGCTGTTCCGGCCGGGTCGGGCTCGCCCCAAGCGCGTATCCGTAGACTACTCATCACGGCCTCCCCGTGTGCTAGGGCTTGGCTACGTCGGGGCGCCGCGTGGCAGTGTCAACCGGCCGTCTCGTTGCGCAGCCAGACCAGGCGGCTGTCGAAGGACCCGCGTTCTGCCGCCTTCGCTGTGCGCACCGACTCGACAACGTGCCAGTCCGCCCCCAGATCCCCGCTGAGGGCACGGAGGACCTCAAGGACGTCGGCAAGTTCCTCCAGCGCCTGTTGACTGTTCTCGGCCGCGAGGAATTCGTCGACTTCCTCGCGAAGCTTGTCCCGCAGACGCGCGCTGTACTCAGCGGGACCGGCGGTGTACAGGACAGGCTGTGCACCGGATGCGCGGATGATCTCGGGGATTCCGTCCCGGACCAGCTTTCCTTCGGCCATGTCTTCCGCGCACCGATCCGTTCGATCCTTCCAGGCCCCCGGCCGTAACCTGCCTGACGTGGCCTCGCTCTGAAGAACGTCACGTAGCCCCCGCGCGTCGTTTTCCTCCGAGCAAACCCCCACGTTGCTATGCCCCGTTCTCCTCCGCTCAATCCATTCGATGTCCGGTTCGCCGGGACCTCGACGTTGCTCTCACCTTCGCCCGCCGTCTCGTTACAGGCGGGGCCAACTTGGCGCAACCCGCGGACGTACAGGTCCCCCCGATCCTCCGGCCGTCGCGGTCGCTGAGTCCGGAGAAGGCGCCCGAGTCGTACAGCCATACCTCGGCGTCGCACGTCCGATCAGTGTGAAGCGTGCAAGGGTCTCGCTCACTTGTTCGGTGCGGCGCCAGACGTCGGCACTGGGAGGGCTCCGCGATCCCAGGGACGGAGGACGGCCCAGCCATGCTGGACGTCCTCCGCGAGCTCGTCGAGCATGTTGCCTGGCTGCTGCACGAGCACCGTCGCACACGCAAGACTCGTTGGCGCAGGCTCGGTTGCTTCGAGCAGGCTCTTCTCGCCCTGGTCCACTTGCGTAAGAACGAGACGTTCTCCCAGCTCGGCGCCGGTTTCGGCATATCCGAGAGCGCTGCCTGGCGCTACGTCGACGAGACCCGGGACGTCCTGGCCTCCCGGGCTCCCGGCCTGCACGAAGCCCTCACCGGCCTCGGTGAGGGCGACCACGTCATCGTTGACGGAACGCTGATTCCCACCGACCGAGTCCACGCGGATGAGCCGCACTACTCGCAGAAGCACAAGAAACACGGCATGAACGTCCAGGTCATCGCTGCAACTGACGGCACACCGCCCCTGGTTCTCCCGCCCCACCCCGGGCCGCACCCACGACCTGACCTCCGCCCGTGCCCACGGCATCGTCCAGGCATGCCCGACCCGACACATCCTGGTCCTGGCGGACCGCGCCTACCAGGGCGCCGGCACCGCCGTCCGCACCCCCTACTACCACCACAGCGAACAGCCTGAGCACTACCAGCAGTTCAACCGCGACCACGCCCGCCTACGAGCCCCCGGCGAACGCGCCTTCGCCCGGCTCAAGTCCTGGCGCATCATGCGCAGAGCGCGCTGCTCGCCCCGACCTATCAGCCGCATCGTCCAAGCCATTCACATCCTGCTGACCTGCGACTATTCATGATGAAAGAGGCTCACTGAGACCCCGCCCCTTCAGCAGTCGGCCGACGGTCGGAGCGGAGACCGGATGCCCTTGTCTCGTCAGCTCCACGGCGAAGTTGCGCAGGGACTTGGTGGTCCAGCGCAAAGTGCGCCACGACACGGCGATCGGTGAGAACCGTGAAGTGCTGCAGGGGAACCGCCGGCGGGATGGGCTGGGCGGGCAGGACCGCGAGGTTCCCGAGCAGTGCGGTGACGTCAACGGCGGCGACGAAGACGAGGCCGGCCTTCCAGGAGATGTGCTGGCCGATGGTGGTTCCGACGCGGACGCCGACGACGGTGCCGAGGGTCAGGCCGCCGATGATGATGGACATGGCGCGGCCGCGGTGGGCAGCCCGGCCAGGGCGGCGGCAACGGCGGAAGCCGAGGGCTGCACCGAGGCCGGCGGCGGTTGGGGCGGTGAGGAGCAGGGCGAGGTTGGGGGCTGCGATGGCGAGGTTGGCCAGGATGAACAGGGTCAGGGTGCAGGCCATGAGGGGCTTGCGGGGGCAGCCTGCTGGTGGAGGCGGCGAGGAAGGGGCGGCCAGGCCGTAGGCGAGGGCGAATGCGGTGATCGTGGGCGGCGGCGCCGGTGGTGATGTCCAAGCCGTGGGCGATCTGAGCCAGGATGAAGGAGCCGGTGCCCATGGCGAACGAGCCGAGGGTCAGGACGGCGACGGGTTGCAGCCGGTGCCTGGGGGCGGACTTGCCGACGGCGGTGTCGGCAGGGCTGCGAGTTGGGGTGCGGCGGTTCATGGTGGGCGAACTACCGGTAACAGCCCGCCTCGATACCGCTGTTCACGTACGAGTCGACCCTGATCGAATAACCGGCACCGGTGGTGAGGTCCGGGCGGCTCCCATGGCCGTCCTCCGCGAGAAGTTCGGCGGTGAGGAAGACGATCCGCAGGCTCATCGCCTCTCTGACGAAGCACAGATCGTCAGGCGACGCTTCAGGGTCTGGGCTCCATCCGCCTTGTAGCGTCGCCGTCCGGTAGTGCCCAGCCGCTTCGGCCCGTGTGCCGGGAAAGGCGTATGTCCGCTCGGCGTACACCATGACATCGCCGCTGTCCGCCCAGCAGCCGGCGTCGACCTTCTCGAAGCCCCGGGCGACGGTGGCCTCGGCGGGCCGGGAGTCCAGGATGTCGAGCGCAGCCATCTCCTCCACTCGGGGGTCGGTCCCCTCGCAGTCCTCGGCGGGATCCAGCAGCGCGCATCCGGTGAGCGTCGCGGCCATGAACGCGGGCGCCAGTAGAAGGGATATCGGGCGGCTGATACCTGTTCGTAGGGACAAAGAGGGCTCCAGGGTGTGGGCCGGGGCAGCGGGCGGGCGACTGCCAGGTAAAAGAGTCATCGGTGCTGGCTCCGGAGCGGTCACGGCCCGGTGCTATCAGAAGCCGCCACCCTCGCATCACTTCTGACGTGAGCGGGGCACTTTGACGACACTCCCCAGCGGCACCTGGCGGACGACCTTGAAGAGCCGACCGCCGATCTGGTGATCGCCGCGCTGATCCTGGCCAACGAGGACCTAGCCCGGCAGTTGGCCCCGCTCCTGGGTGAACTCGACGCCACCGCCTGCTCCCAGGTGGAGATGCACCACCGGGTCGAGGCCAGCCGCGCCCGCACTCATACCACCGTGCCGGTACCGGTGATCACCACCCTGACCTTCGCGAGTGCCCTGATCCTGTTCACCCCCCCTACCTCACCCCCTGCGACTCCGTTACCGGGCAACTAATCCTGGCCCCTGATCGGAGCGCTGTTCACGGTCGCGTGGCCGCGCCGCATGGCCCGCATCGCGGAACCGGACCGGTTCTCCAGTGGGATCGAATCCGTCGGCCACGCAACTGAGGCGGCCGCATCCATGCCTCGGGAGGCGACCTGAATGATGCCCTCGTACTGCTGAGTGTCGGAGTCGGCCTGGGCCTGTGGGCACTGGTGGCGTGGCTGATCCCACCCCACTCGCCCCTGGCCGCACTGATCTCCCGGCTCAACGCCCCGTCCGCGCCGTTGCCGATCCTTGTGGCCGACAAGGGCGGTTGGACCATACGCCCCAGTACTCCATTCACCGGCCTGCTGCAGGCCGTCGGACTGCCCGGCCGCACCATCAGCCAGGACCCGGCCATCACCGAACGGGCGCCCGAAACCCACCTGGCGGAAAGGCCGCGCTCGCGCTGAACGGGCTTCTGCTTCCCGGCGTGGTCGGCGGCCTCCCCGCTCTGGGAGGACTTCCATTGCCCTGGTCCGTGCCGCTGGGCGCAGCGGTCAGGCGGTCGGCGGTGATGTGATCAGGGCAGGTAGTCGGCGACGAGCAGCGCGAATTCGTCGGGTGCGGCGAGGCGGATGCCGAGGGTTTCCGCCTTGGCGCGCTTGGAGCCTGCGCCCTCACCGGCGACCACGAGGGAGGTCTTCTTCGAGACGCTGGAGGAGGACTTGCCGCCGGCCCGCTCGATGAGCTCGTTCATCTGGTTGCGGCTGAGGTTTTCCAGGGGCCCGGTCATCGAGCCGGTGACGACGACCGTCATACCCGTGAGCGGCCGGTCGTCCGGGGTGTCGGCGGGGACTGCCGGGTTGTCGTCTGCCGCGGGCGGGGGAGTGGCGCCTGGTTCGGTCATGCTCACCCCGGCCGCGGCGAGTCTGTCGATGAGCTCGGTGAGTTCGGCGAGTTCGGCGACGATGGAGGGGGCCTTCTCCGGGCCGATGCCCTCGACCTGTTGCAGGGCCTCGGCGTCGGCGGCACGGATGTTGTCCATGGTGGCGAAGTGGCGGGCGATGCGGCGGGACATGGAGCGGCCGGTGCCGCGTACGCCGAGCGCGCACAGCACCCGCGACAGCGGCCGGGTCCGGGCCGTGGCGAGGGCGGCGAGCAGGTTGTCGGTGCTCGTCTCGCCCATCCTCTCCAGCGCCAGAAGCTGCTCACGGGTCAGGGCGAACAGGTCGGCCAGATCCGAGACCAGGCCGGCCTCGACGAGCTGGACCACGCGGGTGGCGCCCAGGCCCTCGATGTCGAGCTGGTCGCGGCCGGCGGCGTAGGAGAGGGAGGCCACCAGATGGCAGTTACGGCCCTGCTCGCACCGCCACCGCTCCTGGCTGGTGTCGATGGCGGAGCCGCACCTCGGGCACATCTCGGGGAACACGATGGGCTGTTCGTCGCCGGTGCGCAGGTGGGCGACCGGCGCTTCGATGCGCGGGATGACATCGCCGGCGCGATGGACCATGACGTGATCGCCCAGCCGAAGGTCACGGCGGGTGATGTCGGCCGGGTTGTGCAGCGTCGCGTAGGTGATGGTGGCGCCCTCGATCTGCACCGGCTCCAGGACGCCGCGCGGGGCGATGATCCCGGTGCGGCCCACGTTCCACTCCACCGCCACCAGGCGGGTGATCTTCTCCACGGCCGGGAGCTTGTAGGCGATCGCCCAGCGGGGCGCGCGCGATCCGGAACCGGCGGCTCGCTGGTCGGCGGCCAGGTCGGCCTTGATGACGATGCCGTCGATCCCGAAGGGCAGTGCGGCGCGGAGTGCAGCGATCTCCCGCACACGCTCCAGGACTTCGTCCACGGTCGTGGCCGTGACGGTCGGCACCGCGGTGGCGGCGGCGGTGTGCACTCCCAGCCGGGCGGCCAGAGTCATCAGCTCGCTGTGGGCGAGCCCGTCCAGCCGTTCGGCGAGCTCGGCGTCGGTGTCCGGCAGGGGCAGCAGGCCGTAGCCGAAGAACGTCATCGGCACCGTGTACGCCCGCTCCTTGGCCCGCAGCGTGCCCGCGGACGCGCCGCGCGGGTTGGCGAACGGCTGCCCGCCGTGCGCGGTGCGCACCTCGTTGGCGTGCTCGAACTGGGCCGTTGTCATGAGGACTTCGCCGCGCACCTCCACGGTGACCGGCTGGTCCAGCTTCTCCGGCAGCCCTTCGAGGGTGCCGATCGCGTGCGAGACGTCCTCCCCGGCGATCCCGTCGCCGCGGGTGATCAGCCGGGTCAGGCGCCCCTGGGCGTAGCGGGCCGCGACGGCGAGACCGTCGAGCTTGGCCTCCACGCTGAAGCGTTCCACCTCGTGCCCGATCCGGCGGGCCAGCGAGGCCGTCCACGCGGTGAACTGCTCGGGCGAGAACACGTTGTCGAGGCTCAGCATCGCCACCGTGTGCGGCACATCGCCCTCGACCGCGCCGCCGGCGACCTTGCCGGTGGGGGAGTGCGGCAGCACCTGGTCGGGGTGTGCGGCCTCCCACACGGCGATGCCGCGCACCAACTGGTCGTAGGCGTCGTCGTCGAGCGGAGAAGTGCCGTCCGTGTAGTAGGCGGCCGCGGCCGCCACGACGTCCTCGACGGCCTGCGCGTAGGCAGCGGCGTCCACGATCTGCGCAACTGGTGTGGTCATGTCGTCATCCTGCCTCCCACCACTGACAACGCCACTGGCTAACTGATCGTTTCACCATGAGGCTCGCGCAGCGAAGATGTTGGTGCAGCGTCTCCGGCCCCCTCTAATCCTCATGTCGGAACGTGTCAGCAGGGCCGCTGGCCGCTCAGGTACAAGGGTCCCTATGAGTGGGGCGAGTGGTGGGCTGCGCCAACGAAGCCGGCGTCTGGCAAATACTGCACGAGGTCCCGCTCGCCCAGCTGAACGCAGGCTCACGTCTGGACTGGTCCCGCTGCGTGGTCGACTCCTCCCACGTCCGGGCGCCAATAGTCCGGCAGCGGTTGGTGCCCTGAGCTGTGTTCTCGGTAGGGGCAGCGGCGGGCGATGGCTTGGTGGTGTCTTCTCCAGGCCGACCAGTTCAGTGCGTGGATGACGGGATCGCGGTCGGCTCGTGGACGGGGCAGGGGAGCGTCCAGGAGTCGCCGGGTCTCTGCCACGGTGAGCGGGACGGGTGCTGATCCGTTTTCTGCAGCCCCTTTGCCTCTCCGCCGCCCTGGGCTTGTGCTGCGAGTGCGGTCAGGACGGCGTGGGCGAGCATGGACAGGGTGATGTGGCGGTACCAGCCGATGTAGCGGCGGACCTCGTACTCGTCCAGGCCGCACTCGTGGTCGAACCGTGGACATGCGTGCGGAGGATCCCGAGTGCACACGTGTCCACGGGCGCTCCGCCGGACCACCCCCGCGACTCACCGGCCGGCGAGTCTGGCGTAGTCCCCCTGGAAGAAGACCAGCGGACGGGGATCCCCGGCGACCGCCAGGTCGAGCACCCGGCCCAGGACGAAGAGGTGGTCGCCGGCCGGGACGACATCCGCCACCTCGCACTCGATCCACGCGGCGACGCCGTCGAGCACCGGGGCGCCGGTGGCTCCCGGGCGCCAGTCGAGGCGGCCGAACTTGTCGCCCCCACTGGTCGCGAAGGCCGTGGACAACTCCGCCTGATGCTCCGCCAGCACATTGGCCACGAAGGACCCGGCCCGTTCGATACGTGGCCAGCTCGTGGAGGTCACGCTGGGGAAGAAACCGACCATGGGCGGCTCCAGCGACACCGACGCGAAGGAACCCACGGTCAGACCGACCGGCTCGTCCCCGTCGATCGCCGAGATGGCGACCACACCGGTCGGAAGATGTCCGAGTACGCGGCGGAAGTGCGCCGAGTCGAAGACCGAGGCATCCACACGAGTCGTCATCGCTCTCCCCATGAGAAGGTAGCCGCCGCACAAACGCACGGCGGTTGATCGCTCACGGAAAAATCGTAGGAGCTGATCCGGCGGGCGGAGAGGGCGAGTCTGTGCCGGTAGCCGTCCCCCTGGGTGCGCCACCACCACGCTCGCGCCTCGTGCGTATTGGTGCTGCCAATATGACATCTGCGAACTGGTTCGGTTCCGCCTGCCGGTGAATCATCGTGTTCATGTCCGGGTTGACCAGGCCCAGTTGGGGTCTCCGTCGCAGGGCCGTGACGCGGCTGCCCCCTCTCGCCGCGTTCCGGTTCGCACAGAGACCCTGATCCGTGGAGACCGCGGCCCTGCGACCGCCGCCCTCCACCCGCCGCCCTCCACCGGATCGCTGGCCTGGTGCGCCCCCTCTCACGAACCCTTGGTTCGATCCGCGAAAGGAACCCCGCCTCATGCGCGCTGTCGGAATAGAAGAGTTCGGCGAACCCGAAGTGCTGAAGGTCGTCGACCGTCCGATGCCCGTACCCAGGGCGGCGCAGGTCCGTATCCGGGTCACCGCCGCCGGGGTCAACCCCACCGACCTGCTGCTGCGTTCGGGGGCACTGGCTGCCGCCCTGGCCGGACAGCAGCCGCCGTACACCCCCGGTATGGACGCCTCCGGAGTCGTCGACGCGGTCGGTGACGGTGTCGACCTCGCGGTCGGGGAGCCGGTCATGGCCTTCGTCAACCCCTTCCACGCCGGTGGCGGAGCCCAGGCCGAGTACATCGTGGTGCCCCGCGACCAGGTCGTCGCGGCGCCCCGGGGCCTCGACCTCCGCGATGTCGCCGGGCTGCCCATGAACGGGCTCACCGCGAACCTGGCCCTCGCTCTCCTCGACCTGCCGGCAGGGGCGACGCTGGCCGTCACGGGAGCGGCGGGCGCGCTGGGCGGCTATGTGGTGCAGCTCGCCAAGCACCGTGGGTTGCGGGTGGTCGCCGATGCCGCCGTGGGGGACCGTGACCTGGTCCGCGGGCTCGGTGCGGATCTGGTCGTGCCGCGCGCCACCGCCACCGCCGATCTCGCCGGGGCGTATCGCGCCGCGGTTCCCGAGGGTGCCGACGCGATCGTCGACGCGGCTGTCATCGGTGCCGACGCCTTGGGAGTGGTCAAGGACGGCGGAGGGTTCGCCAAGTGCCGCCCCTACGAGCTCGCTTCGGAACGTGACATCACCATCCACGCGGTGCAGGTTCCGGGGCACCCTGCCAAGCGGTCCGCCCTGGAGGAGCTGGCCGCGCTGGCGGAGAAGGGTGTGCTGACCCTGCGCACCGCCGACGTGCTCGCTCCCGAGAGGGCCTTCGAGGCGCACCGGCGACTGGAGGCCGGGGGCGTCCGGGGGCGTCTGATCCTGGCCTTCTGACAGCCGTTGTCGGTGACCTGGACTGCTTCTACGTGTGTGAAGGGTGGCTTGCATGAAGGTCGACAGTGTCGCTCCGGCTCAGGAGGAGACCAGGGACAACAAGGGCGCCGACAGAGAGCGGCGGGCCGCTCTGCGCCACTTTCTCAGGTCACGCAGGGCCCGGCTCTCGCCCCGGGACGTCGGGCTGACGGTGGCCGGGCGCAGGAACACGCCGGGGCTGCGGCGCGAGGAGGTCGCCGTACTGGCCGGGGTGAGCGCCTCCTGGTACACGTGGCTCGAGCAGGGCCGGGACATCAAGGTGTCCGAGGACGTGCTCGACGCGGTCAGCAAGGCGCTCAGCCTGGATCGCACCGAGCGCGCGCACCTGTACCTGCTGGCCGGAGTCAACCCGCCGGCCGCCCGCCAGGAGGTCACCGCGGAGGAGCTGTCCCGGCTCCGGCTCGCCACCGAGGCGTGGCAGCCGGCCCCGGCCTTCGTGGTCGACCGGTACTGGAACGTCCTGGTGAGCAACGGCCCCGCGCGCACGCTGCTCGGTGTTCAGGACAAGGACTCCAACTACCTCTGGTCGTTCTTCACCGACGGCCGCTATAGGAGCCGCTATCCCCACTGGTCGGACGTGGCGAGCCGCCTCGTCGGTCAGTTCCGGGTCCAGGCCGTGCGCTTTCTCGACGATCCGAACTTCGAACGCCTGGCGAGAAGGCTGTGCTCGGCGAGTCCGGACTTCGAGCGGATGTGGGCGCGGCACGAGACCTGGGACACGGGGATCGCGACCGTGGAGGTGCGTCCCGCCCCCGGTCGCAGGGCCGCCTTCCACCATGTCGTCATGGGGCTGCACCAGAGGTCCGAGCCGTTGCTCATGCTCTACATGCCCATCCCGACCGACGGCGAGCGGGCCGGGTGAGCTCCGGCACGGCCTGGGCATCCGCCGGATGTTCAGTCACTGCTTCGCCTCGCGCCGGGCCGCCTCGATGATCGCGTCGAGCAGCCCGGGGAAGGCGCGCTCCAGGTCGGCGCGGCGCAGGGAGTTCGTCTTGACCGTGCCCTCGTACTGCTGCCTGAGGATTCCCGCCCTTCGCAGCACCTTGAAGTGATGGGTGCTGGTGGAGCGTGTGACGTTGATGTCGAAGGTCCCGCACGCCATGTTCCGCTCCGAGTCGGCGAGTTGGCGCACGATGCTGCGCCGCACCGGGTCGGCCAGTGCCTCCAGCACGCCTTGGAGCGCTATGTCCTCGGCGGCGAGGTGATCGGTGATGCGCTCGGTGGTCGGTGCGGTCACGTGACTCGGCCTCCTTGCGTTCCGGTATGACGCCTTCATCGTACGACGGCGGTCATATGACGACGGTCATCAAATTTGACCGTCATCGTCATAGTGGTTTCAATGGACACGGGGAGAGATCCCTGGCCGCGGTCTTCGGTGGTCTGCGGTCGTTCTTCGCCCCAGTGAGCCCTCCCGGAGGAGAGAACGATGCCCCGTGCTGAGTCCCAAGCAGTGCCGTTGCCCGGTGAGGTGACACCGGCCCGGCGGGAGGTGCCCCCCGGACTGCGGCTGACCGCCCTCGCCACCGGCTTCGTCATGGCCGCCCTGGACGTGACCGTCGTCAACGTCGCCGGCTCGGCGATCCAGGAGCAGTTGCACGCCTCGCTGCCGGAGCTGACCTGGATCGTGGACGGGTACGTCCTGGTCTTCAGTTCGCTGCTGCTGCTCGCCGGCGGCCTGGCGAACCGCCTGGGCGCCAAGAACGTCTATCTGTGGGGCATGGCCGTCTTCTTCGTGGCCTCCCTCGGCTGCGCGCTCGCGCCGAACGCGGTCGTGCTGATCGTCGCGCGGCTCCTGCAGGGCGTGGGGGCCGCGCTCTTCATGCCGAGTTCGCTGTCCCTGCTGGTGTTCTCGTTCCCGGAGAAGCGGCAGCGCACCCGGATGCTGGGCCTGTGGTCGGCGATCGTGGCCACCTCGGCGGGCCTGGGCCCGACCGTGGGCGGTCTTCTGGTCAGCGCGTTCGGCTGGCAGAGCATCTTCGTCCTGAACCTGCCCATCGGCATCATCGGCATCCTGCTGACCAGGCGCTTCATCGACGCGTCCGAGACGCGGGCCACCAAGCTGGCGGTACCCGGCCATGTCCTGTGGATCGTGGCACTCGCGGCCCTGAGCTTCGCCCTCATCGAGGGACCGAGGCTCGGCTGGGGGGCCGGCGGGATGGTGATCTCGTACGTCGTGCTGGTGGTCGCCGCCGTTTCGCTGCTGGTGCGCGAACGTCGCGCCGACAACCTGGTAATGCCGTGGAGCTTGTTCGGCCGGCCGAGCTTCGCCGGTGCCAACCTGGTGGGATTCCTCTTCAACCTCGCGCTGTACGGCAGCATGTTCATGTTGAGCCTGTACCTCCAGCACGCCCGCGGTGCCTCCCCGTTCCAGGCCGGACTCGAACTGCTGCCGATGACGATCTGGTTCCCGCTGGCCAACGTCGTGTACTCGCGCATCTCCGCCCGTTTCTCCAACGGGGCACTGCTGACGGTCTTCCTGCTGGTCGCCGGGATCGCCTCGCTGACCATGGTCGAGGTGTCCTCGGCCACGCCCTACTGGGTGCTGGCGGTGGCCGTGGGCCTCGCCAACATCGGCGCGGGCATCATCTCCCCGGGGATGACAGCCGCTCTGGTGGACGCCGCCGGCCCCGAGCACGCGAACGCGGCCGGATCCGTGCTCAACGCCAACCGGCAGATCGGCACCCTCGTGGGCATCGCCGCGATGAGCGTCGTACTCGGCGCCACCTCGGACTGGAACCGCGGGGCGGCGCTGTGCTTCGCCGCGATCGGCGTCGCGTATCTCGCCGCCGCGGCGGGCGCCTGGCTGCTGATCGCCCGTACGGAACACCGCGAGGCCGCCGTCGCCGCGGCCTGACCGCCCGCCGGCAGTGGGAAGAGCCGCGCGCAGCGCCGCTGCCGCACCGGTGCCGGACATCACCCGGTGCGGCAGCGGCGCTGGAGGACGATCGCTCACCCGGCGGCCGCGCCGCGCGGCCGTGCTCCGTGATCGGGGAGGGTGAGCTTGCCGCCGAACAGGTCGCGGTTCTCCTGATACCACCGCGCGGACTCGGCCAGCGGGCGCGCCGAACCGGTGAAGTGGGGAGCCACATAGCGTGCCAGCAGGTCATAACTGCGCCTGGTCCGCTCCGGATCGGCCCAGTCCTGGAGGTACACCAGCAGGGTGCCGAAACCGCCGGTCTCCTCCTGCATGCGCCGGATGCCCGCCACGCAGTCGTCGACCGAGCCCACGATCGCGCTGCCGGCCTCGATCGCGGCCTCGATCGCGTTCTCCGGTTCGACGCCGGGAATGCTCACGTCGAGGCCGCGCAGGTCACCCCAGTACTCGTGGGCCCACCTCTGGTAACCGGCGCGGACGTCGTCGATGGCCTGCGCACGGGTCTCGGCGACATGGATCGGCAGCGTGATGCGCCAGTTCGAGCGGTCCACCGTCCTGCCGTGCTCCGCGGCGGCCTCCTCGGCGTACCGCCACTGCGTCTGCATGTCCGGAGGCCGGTGGCCGGGCCGGGACACGCCGAACGAGACGGTGCTGATGCCGAGTCGACCGGACAGCCGCACGCTGTGGGGCGAGGCGACGCTCGCGGCCGCGATCTCTATCTTGCCCGCCCGGTACGGCGCGAGCTGGAGTTTGGCGTCCTGCAGGGTGAACCACGGTGTCTTCCTGGTGACCGGCTGGTCGCCGTGGAGCAGTTCCACGACCGCCTCCAGGGACTCGCCGAACATGCGGCGCATGTCCCCCCACTCGCGGCCGAGCATATGGGCGTCCACCGGGCTGCTTCCCGCCCCGACGCCGAGGATGAAGCGGCCCCGGGTCAGATGGTCGAGATGCATGGCCCGGGTGGCCACCATGAAGGGATGGTGATACGGCAGTGTCATCACGCCGGTGGCCAGTTTGATCTGGCGCGTCCGCTCGGCGGCGACGGCCACGAACAACTCGGGGACGCCGATGCTGTTCCAGCCCAGCGAGTGGTGTTCGCCGATCCAGAATTCGTCGTAGTTGAGCCGGTCGAACAGCTCGATCAGTTCGAGATCCCGCTCGAACTGCAGGGTGGGATCCTCGCCGAGCGGATGGAACGGTGCCAGAAACGCGCCGAATTTGAGTCGTTCCGGATACATCAAATCCCCTGTCTGTCATGGCTGGTTCGCCGCCTGAACGAATATATGGGCCGACCGGCCAGACAGGGGGGAGTCGGTTTCTCCTATGGGCGGCACCACCAGTGCCGGTGGTAGCGGGACCAACGCGCTCTGGAGCCCCGCTATGCGCCCCCCTAACGTAGGTGAAAGTCGCTGGAAGAGATTCCGGTGCGTTCTTGCACTTTCCTTGCTGATGACATTCCAGAGCGGGTGGAGCGGACATATGCGTCTGGGCTTCGGTCTTCCGACATTCGGTCCGGCGGCCAATGAGGTGAACGGCATCGCCCGGTTCGCCGCCGAGGCGGAGAAACTTGGCGCGAGCAGCCTCTGGGTCGGCGACCGACTGTTGACCCCGGTGGATCCGGCGGTCGGTTATTCGCCCGGTTCCCGTTTCATTCCGGACGAATTCCGGGTGGCGGCCGACCCGTTGACGGCACTGGCGGTCGCGGCGGCGGCCACCGGCGAGGTCCGGCTGGGCAGCAGCGGCATCAACGCGCCGTGGTACCCGCCCGCCCTGCTGGCGCGCGCCCTGGCCGCAATCGACGTGGCCAGCGCCGGCCGGCTCGTCGCCGGGTTCGGGAGCGGCTGGTCGCCCGAGGAGTACCAGGCCGCGGGGGTGCCGTTCGAGGGGCGTGGAGCGCGGCTGGACGAACTGCTGGACGTGCTCGTGGCCTGGTGGACGACCGACCCCGTGGAGCACCGGGGCCCGTTGTTCACGATCCCGGCAGGCCACGTCGGCCTCAAGCCGGTGCAACGACCGCATCCGCCCATCTATCTCGGCGCGTTCGGGCCGCGGGCGCTGCGGCGGATCGGGGCGCGGGCCGACGGCTGGATGCCGGTGTGGTGGGCCCCGGAGGCCTTTCCGGCGAAGCAGCTCACCGAGGGGTGGGCGACCATCCGGCATGCCGCCGAGGACGCCGGGAGGGATCCGGACGGGATCGGGGTGATCCTGCGGGTCAACGTGGCCTCCGGCACGCCGGTCACGGTGGTCGCCGAGGAGGTGCTGAAGATGCGCTCGGTGCTGCCGGCTTCCGAGGTCTTCGTCGACTTCACCTTCGTGGCCGGCACGGTCGACCACACCCTCGACCTGGCCGGGAACCTGCTGGAGCTCGTCTCGGCGGAGTGAGGACGCGGGATGGACGGGGCGCCGGGTGCGGAGGACCAGCACCCGGCGCCCCACGGCTCGCCGGAGCCCCCGGACCGTGACCGACCCGGCCGAACCGACCCGGGCGGTCGGCAGGCGTCCCGCCGGAAGGCCCGCCGCCCCGGCGATTCACGCCGCCGCCGGCACTCTCGACTCCTGGCCGGTCAGGATCTGCTGGTGCAGCTCGTGCAACGGACGGCACGGTGCGATACCCAACTCGCGGTCGAGCAGGGAACGCACCTGCCGAAAGGCCTGGAGGGCGTCGGCCCGCCGGTCGGACCGGTACAGGGCGAGCATCAGCTGCCGGTGGAACGCCTCGATCAGCGGATGCTTGTTCACCAGCGCGTACAGCGGCCCCACCAACTCGCGGTGCCGCCCCAGCATCAGGTCCGCCTCGTTGCCCAACTCGAGGCACTCCAGGCGTGCTTCCTCGGCCCAGGTCGCGAACTCGTTCACGATGGGGCCGCCGCGCAGCTCACCGAGTACCGTGCCGCGCCACAGCGCGAGCGCCCGGTGGCAGGCCGCGGAGGCCTCCTGATACCGCCCGGCACGGAACGCGGCCCGGCCCTGCCGGGCCATCCGGTGGAACTCGTGAGCGTCCAGGGTGCCGTCACCGAGCTCCAGGACATAGCCGGGGAACCGGGTCACGATCGGACTGCGGCCCCGGTCCACCCGTCCGAGCACCTTGCGCAGCTGCGAGATGTAGACGTGCACCGTGGCGACGGCACGGCGTGGGGGCTCCTCACCCCAGATCTCGGTGCACATCTGGTCTGTGGAGACGACATCGCCGGCGCGCACCACCATGGCGGCGAGCAGGGACTCCATTTTCGGAGCGGTGACCGTGAACACGTCCTGGCCGTCGGTGATGCGCAGGCTTCCCAGGATCTCGAATCGCATGAGGCTGCCTTCCTGGTGGGGGGAGGCCCGACAACGCTCGGCGCGACACTGGGCCGGAGCGTTCGTCGAGGCGGATGGTGCGGTGATCGTGTGTCACTGGAAAACGGCGGTTGCGCACGCCGGCATTGCCCGCCGAAAGTTTCCGTAATATGTCCTCCGGTTACAGGTTCGCCCATTTCGGGAACCGGTCCTGCGCTGTTCCCATGGAGTTGATTTCAGCCTCTCAGGAAGTCTGTGTACGTGCATCAGTAGAAACACGTACGGCCATCAGTCTGGCCAGCTCCGCCCGAGAACCGATCTCCAGTTTCCGGTAGACGCGCGAGAGATGGACCTCGATCGTGCGCGGGCTCACCCGCAGTGTTTCGGCGACCTCACGGGTACGTCTCCCGGTGCCGACCAGCCTCGCCACCTCCAGCTCGCGCCGGGTCAGAGACGCGAGGTCGGGTGCCGAAGCCGTCGGCGAGGGTGCTGCGGAGGGCCGGTCACGCTCAGGAGAGCCTTCCTGGGGGCGGCCGGACGGCAGCTGGGCGAAGAGCGGTACCTGCCAGTGATCGGCCAGTTCCCGCGCCGCCGACCACAGCACCTCCGCCTCCTCGGGCCGTGCGCCGGAACTCGCCGCCCGGGCGGTCCGTACGGCCGCGCGCAGGCTCGGGAGTCTCAACTGTGCGCCGTCGAAGAGGCGTTCGGCTTTCCGGTAGGCGCTGATCGCCGCGGTCGGCTGGTTCTGCTGGGTGAGCACATGGCCCCGGGCGAGGAGGGCGTAGGCCTGGATGTGCGGCAGTGCGCAGATCTCCGTCACCCGGGAGGCGCGCTCTGCCCACAGTGTGGCGCGGGTGCCGCTGGAGACACAGGCCAGCGTGAGCAACTCGTAGGCGCGGGTCCGTAGTGACGGGCTGAGTAATCCGAGGTCAGGGGCGCCCAGTTCGAGCAGCAGATCCAGGCAGCGTTCCTGGCCGCCCTGGAGGAGGAGGGATTCGGCAACCGTCAGCACGGACAGGGAATGCCAGGTGTCGCTCCAGGAACGCAGAGCCCGCAGCGCTTCCTCCGTACGCGCCGAGGCGCGGCTGCTGCCCGGCGGCTCCGCGTAGGTGATGCAGAGCGCCTCCTGGGCCATCGCGTAGGCCCGCAGCCGGTCCGCGCCCAGGTGCCCGGCCAGGTCAGCGGCGTCGGCGGCCGAGCGCCGCGCGCTGTTCAGCCGGCCCTGCCGCATCTGGGCGTCGGCGAGTCCGCTGAGCAGGACAGGGAGCATGGTGTCGGGGGAGCGGCCCGCCGAGACGGCGATACCGCGCGCATAGCGGGACTCCGCCTCCTGCGGCCGCCCCAGCGACAGGGCGCACCAGCCGAGCAGGGCGAAATACTCCGTGTGCAGGCGCATGTCCGCGATCGGGAGCTCGTCCATCTGCCGTACCGCGGCGTCGTACGCGTTCAGGGACCGCGCGGTGCGGCCGGCGGTCAGCTCGGCGAGGGCGTGCAGGGACAGGGCGCCGGCCAGCGTCGTCGCCCGCCCTGCGGAGCGGGCCAGTTGGAGCGCGGCGGAGGCGAGGACGGCCAGTTCGCCGTCATTGCACAGGGACGACACGATGCCCCGAAAAATCGTCAGCCGGGCGAGCAGATCCGTGTCGGCGGCGGAGCCGGCCCGCGCGAGTTCGGCGCGCAGCAGTGCGTCGGCCTCGGCGAACCGACCATGCAGGCACTCCACCAGGACGCAGACGCGTATCACCGCGTGCCGCGCCTCGTCAGGCCGGATCCCGTCATGCCGGCTGAGCAGGTGCCGTAACGCCTCGTCGTCGTTGAGGAAGTCGCCTGCCTGGAGTGCTCGGGCCAGCGGCGGAATCAGACCGAGCAGCCGGCCCGGCGAGCGGTCGTCCCGGGCGAGGCCACGCAGTGCGAGCAGCAGCCAGCGGATGGCGTCCTCGGGGGCGCTCAGCGCCGCCTCCGTACCGGCCCGGGCCAGCGTCTCCAAGTCCTCCGACGTGAACGTGCTGGTGGACAACTCGATGTGTACGGCGCGCTCGGGGGCTGGGGCGGCGCGGTGACTGAGGCCGGTCAGCGCCCTGCGGTGGGCCCGCCGACGCCGGCAGTGGTCCATCCGCTCGTGCACCAGGTCGCGCAGTACCGGCTGGCGGAAGACGAGACGAGTGGTGGCGTGCGGCAGCGGGCGCAGGATATCGAGCCGGATCAGCCCGGTGACGGCCCCGCAGGTCTCGTCGAAGGGCAACTCGCAGACGGCGGCCAGTTCCTCGCGGGTGAAACGATCGCCCAGCACTGCCGCGCCCTCGGCCACCAGGCGTTCGGCGGGGTTCAGCAGTTCCACCTCGGCGGCGAGCGGGGCCAGCCGACCGGTGACCAGGCCGGTGGTCAGAGAAGGTTTGAGCGGTGCGGACTCGCCGAGCACCAGCAGACTCAGGATGTTGCCCTGGCTTTCCGTGTACGCCGATCGCAGCCAGCCGGTGTCGGGCCGTACGTTCAGCAGCCGGGCAGCCTGTTCCGGGCTGATCGGACCGAGCCCGACGCGGGTCACCCGGCCCTGTTCGGCACCGTAGGCGAGTGTGCTGAGCAGCAACGGGTCGGCCTGCCGTGGCCGATGGGCGATGACGATGAGGACGGGCGCCCTGAGCGGCCAGCGCACCAAGTGGTCGGCGAACTCCAGGGACTTCGGGTCGGCCCAGTGGAAGTCGTCCAGCACCAGCAGCAGTCCACCGCTCTCGTCGGCGGCACCGGCCAGCAGGGTGTGCACCGCCTGGGACAGCGGGAGCGGCTGGGGCGGGTCCGCGCGGCCGCGCCGGGCGCACAGTCCGGCCCGGATCAGGTCGGCGTGGGCCGGTGAGAGCCGATCGAGACGCTGTGGTGTCACCAGGTCGCCGAGGGCCCGGGTGAGGACGCTGAACGCGTCGCGTTCCGCGGGGTAGCAGCGGCCGTCGAGCACCCGGACTCCCTGGTCCCGGGCCGCCGCCGTCAACTGGGCCAGCAGCCGCGTCTTCCCGGACCCGGGGTCTCCGTGCAGTTCGACGACGCCACCGTGGCCTTCGCCGACCCGCTGGAGTGCGTGGAACAGTCGCAGCGCCTCACCGCAGCGCACCGATGCCGTCCGTGGCGTATTCGTGGTGGCCGAAGATGTCTCCACAATGACTGAAACCTTTCCCCCGAACCGGTCAATCGTTCCCACGATAACGACTGCTGCGCGAATGAGGGGGAGGCTTCTTGAGCGGTAAACAATAGATGGCGTGCGAAATGGGTTATTCCTGGTCGGTTTCCTTGACCAAGTTTTTGTTTCCGGTTGGTCTGCGAAGCATGGTTTTTACATTCCGGTATCCGGTCGGCCGTCGACTCAGATCCGCTCCGTGGTGAACGGCAGCAACTGGGAGATCACCCGCAGCGTGGCCTCGGGGTACTCCCGGTGGAAGAAGTGGCCGCCCGGCAGGGTGTGCACCCGGAAGTCGTACGACGTGTGCCGCGCCCACTCCTGGGCCTGTGCCGGCGTCAGCAGCGGGTCGTTCTGCGCCGCCAGCACCCGCAGCGGTACGGGCAGCGGCACGGCGGGGTGACGCGGATGGCTGTGCACCAGACACAGGTCATCCCGCAGCAGGTCGACGGACCTGCGCAACCAGACCGGGTGACGCGCCACCCGGTCCGGGACACCGCCCAGGCCCCGCATCCACGAGGTGAGTTGGGCGTCGGAGGCGTTCCGCGGGGCCACGGCGGAGCGCGGCAGGTGCGGCGGCGCGCACGCCCCCACCATCAGCAGCTCCGGCGCGCGCCGGTCCGTCGCCACCAGGCGCCGGGTCAACTCATGGGCGATCAGACCGCCCAAGCTGTGCCCGTACACCGCGTAGTGCCCCTGCATCAAGGGGGCCAGCTGCTCGTCGAGTTCGTCCAGCAGCCGCCCGAAGTCGAAGATCCTCGGCTGCCGTATCCGACGCTCCCGCCCCGGCAACTGCACGGGAACCACGGTGACGGCCGGGCCGAGCCAATCCTGCCAGCTGCTGAAGGAGGAAGCAGCACCTCCCGCGTGATGGAAGCAGAACAGCCGGATCGAGGCGGTGTCCGGCCATCGCTGCCACGGCAGAAGACAGGGGGGCGCGGTGCCGGGGCGTGGGGCAAGGTGGTCACTGGGCGTCATGTCCTCACCGTCCTGAGAGCGCTGTAGGGGCACCGGGTGCTTGCGGGGTGTGCGGAGGCGGTGCCTGTGCCGTGGTCCTCCGCCGTCCGGTCGTGCGGTTCGGTGCCTGTGCCTTGGCCCCGTGCCGCCCGGCTGGGCATCCGCGCTCCGCACTCCCACCCCGTCGCCGGTGTCGGCGGACTCGCCGTGTCTCGGCCGCCGGCCCCGGGGGAGCCGCTCCGCGCTGTCGGCTCCGCCTCGTCGCGGACCACGATGAGCACGTGGTCGTAGGGGCCCACCTGTTCAGCCCTCCGGGTCGGCCCTGCAAGTTCCGCACCTGCCACCGGGCCACGGCGGCGTAATCGTTGGCGATCCCTCTAAAGCCGCCCTAACGGCTACCTGGGGTAGACGCTCGGGCCAGAGCTACTTAAGGCGGGCTTTGGGCCGCCCGGTTAGACCTGCCTCCATGGCACCGGGGATCATCGAAGTTCGACCTGAACCCCGGTGGTGTAACCCCTGTCACGTGCCGCACACGGTGGGGAAGCAGGTGGGTAAGGTGGCGTACATCTCAGTGCCTATGGCTCGACAAAGGGGCGGGAAGTCATGCCGACTGGCCGTCAGTTAAAGGAACTCGGACAGTTCTTGAAGGTGCGCAGGGGGGAAGTGGACCCCACCGAAGTGGGCCTGCCACGCGCCGGCGTGCGCAGAACCCCCGGTCTGCGCCGTGAGGAAGTGGCACTTCTGGCCGGTGTGGGAGTGTCGTGGTACACCTGGATCGAGCAGGGCCGGGCTGAGAACGTGTCCGCCGAGGTGCTCGCCGCGATCTCCCGGGTGCTCAGCCTGGACGACACCCAGCGTCAGTACGTGTGGCGGCTCGCCGGTCTGAGCTCGGCCCACTTCGCCTCCTCGCCCCCACCGGACGGGGAATCCTTCAAGCCCTTCGTCGACAACTGGCTGCCCAACCCCGCCTATGTTGCCGACCGGGTGTGGAACGTGGTGGTGGCCAACGCCGCCGCCCGCGAACTGCTGGCGCTGGACTCCGGCTGCGGCAACCTCGTCGAGGACTTCTTCCTCAACACGCAGACACGCGTCCGGTACCCGGACTGGGAGCAGGACGCGGCGACGGTCGTGGCACGCTTCCGGGCCCACGCCGCGAACCACTCCGGCGACCCTCTGCTGGAGGCGATGGTGGACCGACTGCTCGCGCGAAGCGAGCAGTTCGGGAAGCTGTGGAACGCGCAGGAGGTGCAGGAGGACTCCTGCGGCATCGACCTGCTCCAGCATCCGCGGGCCGGTGAGCTGTCCCTGCGGCGGACGACGCTGGACTTCACCCCCCGACTGGGCCTGCGGCTCACCGTGTTCATGCCGGTGCCCGGGACCCGCGCGGAACGAGCCCTGCCGCTGCTCACCCTGTCGCGCGACGTAAGAGGCTCCGCGGCCTGAGAGCCGGGTTGTCCCGCCGGACCGGTGGGACAACCCGGCCTTTTTCTCTCCGTCTTCACCCTCCTCTGCCGAAAGTGCCTTCGCCATGTCTGCTGTACTGCCGCTCGAGCGGCTGACCCGTCCTTCGCCGCTGCGCTCACTCACCTTGGGGGACTGGCGACTGACCCATGTCCCGGACGGCATGGTCCAGTTGAGGCCGGAGGGCTGGTTCACCGGACTCGGCCCGGACGACCTCGCCGCGCTCGCCCCCTACCAGGACCCGGACGGTTTCCTGATCGCGTCGGTGGGCGGTCTGCTGGTCGAGCATCAGGGCCGGACCCTGCTGATCGACGCCGGATTCGGCCCCCGGCGTCTGGAGGCAGCGCAGACGCACCCCGCCCTGGGCGTGCTGGCGGGCGGTGACCTGATCACACTCCTCGGAGCGGCGGGGGTGGATGCCCAGGCCCTGGACACAGTCGCCTTCACCCATCTCCACGACGACCACATCGGATGGGTACTGGCGGACGACGGCTCCCACTTCGAGGGCGTCACGTCCTACGTGCTGTCGGCGGCCGAGTGGCGCGAGGGCGGCGGCTTGCTGCCGAGGCGCCTCGCGGACCGGGTCCGCACGGTACCTGACGGCGCAGAGGTGATCCCCGGTGTCACTCTGCGGGAGTGGCCCGGACACACCGGCGGCCACGCGGGATACGTGGTGGACGTCGCGGCCGACCGGTCCGGGGACGACGGCGTCCGCCGGGTGCTGGTGCTCGGGGACGCCCTGCACTCTCCTGCCCAAGCGGCACACCCTGAGTGGCGGGTGTTCTTCGACGGCGCGGGCGAGGAGGCGGTCAGGACGCGCAGGGCCGTGCTCGAGGAGGCCGCGCGGCCGGGCACCATCTGTTACGCCGGGCACTTCGCGGACGTGGTCTTCGGCCGGGTCGAGGCCACGGACGGCGGCTTCCGATGGCAGCCCGTGGAGTGAACGGACCGCGCCGATACGGCAATTGCGCCGTGGACGGCAGGGCGCGGGTACTCCACCCCGGCCCGCTGTGCGGTCCGCGACGCTCGGAAGCCCGCCTGCCCCCGGTCAAGGGCGGAGCCTGTTGGCGGCGACCAATATGTTGAGCGCGCACTGTTTGGTGATCGCGATCGGCGTGAGGCTTCTGGCCATGCCGAAGACACACTCCTCAGAACTCTCCATGACGGGGAAGCAGAAGACGATCCTCGTCGTTCTGCTGGGCGCGCAGTTCATGTTCGCCGTCGACTTCTCCATCCTCACCGTGGCGCTGCCGGAGATCGGCTCGGACCTCGGGTTCGGGCTCGACAGCCTCCAGTGGATCTCCACGGCCTTCGCCCTGACCGCCGCCGGCTTCATGCTGCTCTTCGGACGCATCGGCGACCTGATCGGCCGTAAGAAGCTCTTCCTCGTCGGGATGGCGCTGCTGACGGTCTCCTCGTTGCTCGGTGGTCTGGCCACCAGCCCCGGACTGATGATCGTGGCCCGGGTGCTGCAGGGCCTCGCCACGGCGATCGTCACCCCGTCGGGCATGGCGCTGATCACCACCAGCTTCGAGGAGGGCCCGCTGCGCACCAAGGCGCTCGGGCTGAACGGCGCGCTGCTCTCCCTGGGCTTTGCCGGTGGCGCGGTCCTCGGCGGTGTGCTCACCGACCTGCTCTCCTGGCGATGGGACTTCTTCATCAACGTCCCGGTCGGCGTGGCCCTGTTCATCGGCGGCATCCTGGTGATCACTGACTCGGTGGCCGAGGACCGGCCCAAGCTGGACGTGCCCGGGTCGATCACCGTCACCGCGGGCCTGCTCGCCTTCGTGTACGGCGTCACCAGCGCCGAGCGGGAGGGCTGGGACTCCCCCCAGACCTGGGCCACGCTCCTGGTCGCCGCCGTACTGCTGGTCTCCTTCTATGTGATCGAACTGAAGTCCGCCGCGCCGCTCGCCCCGGTGCGCATTCTGAAGGCCAACTCCGTCAAGTGGGGCAACCTGGGAGGTCTGATCACCTTCTCCATGGAGTCGGCCCTGTCCTTCCTGCTCACCCTCTATCTCCAGCAGGTGCTGGGCCTCACCCCGTTCCAGACGGGCCTGATGTTCGGCTTCCTGGGACTCGGCGCGTTCCTCGGCGGCACCTTCGCATCGAAGATCATCGCTCGTACCGGCGCCAAGGGCAGCCTGGTCCTCGGCCTCGCGGTGCAGGGTGTGATGACCGGTGTGCTGTTCTGGCTGGGTGAGGACAAGACCGTGGGCATCGCCGCGGTCCTGGTCACCACATTCGTCGGCGGGTTCGGTCACGTCCTGGCGATCGTCGCGTACACCGTCGTCGGCACCTCCGGCATCGAGGACCGCGAGCAGGGGCTGGCCACCGGTCTGGCCGCCATGACCCAGCAGATCGGCTTCACCCTCGGCATCCCGGTGATGTCCGCCGTCGCCGCCTCGCAGTACGGAGCGCTGGACAACGGCGTCGCCTCCGCGGCCGGCGTCCTGGACGGCACCACCTTCGGCATCCTCGTCGACGGGCTGGTGGTCCTGGCCGGCGCCCTCGTCATCAGTGTCCTGTTGCGGACGGCGAAGTCCGCTGCCCCCACCGTGGTGCGCGTCGGCGACGGCGAGGGGGAGCCCAGCCTCACGGTCGCCCCGTAATCGGCCTCCCGGCCGCTTCGGGTGCGGGGCCGCTCGCCCCGCACCTACGGCCCGGTACGCACGGCACAAGGAAGGAACCCGATGTCTGCTCAGTCTGCCTCGTCCCTTCTGCCCGTCACTCCGCCCTATCTCCCGGACGTCTCCGACTACCTGGGCGCACCCGAACGCCGGTTCTTCGGCGAGGGATACAAACGTGCCCGCCACCGCCTCACCGGCCTCCACATACCCGAGGCGGTGGACGGCCCGGCCGCCGGGGCACCCGCACTGGCCGCCACCGCGCAGGTCGACTACCCGCGTGACTGGTCCCGCAAGGGCGACACCGACCAGCGGCCGCACCTGTCCACCGTCGACGTCCTGCTGCTCGGCGCCCAGCTCACCGAAGCCCTGCTCACCTCCCATCTGAGCCTGACGGACCGGGAGCTGGCCACGGTCTGGCTCGCCCGGGTCCGTATCAAGGCCGGCACCCGTCCGGTGGAGGAGGACCTGGCCGGGTTCCCGGTCTCGGCGTACATCGCCGAGGGGCTGCCCTCTCCGCGGCCCGGCCGCACCCGCACCGCAGTCGAAGCCGTCGTGGGCACGCTGCGCATCCGCCTGGAGACCGACCACCCGGACGTCCGTCCCGGCGAACGTCCCCGGGCCCAGCCCGTGGTCCGCGACGGCGGCTACGGCGACACTCACCGGCTCGGTGCCCAGCGGGTCGAGAGCATGCAGGTCAGGCCGGACACCAACGTCGCCACTGCCGACGTACGCCTCACCGGCGGCCCGCACGGCACGCTCGGCGGCATGGAGGGCGAACAGCAGCCGTCCGTACACCTGGTGGATGCGTTCGTGACGGCCCTTCAGGTCGGGCAGGTCCTGCTGTACGAGCTGGACCGTGTGCCCCGCGCCGCCTCCGACACCCTGTGGATGCGCAACACGCTGCTGGAGGCCGGCACCCCGCACCGGCCGCGCGCCACCGCCGACGGTGGTCCGCTGCCGATGCGCGCGGAGCTGCGCGATGCCGTCCTGCTCAACAACCGGCACGGCGAGACCTGGCGCCGCGCGGACATCGCCGCGCACCTCGCCGACATCACGGTCGTCTGCTCTGTGGCCCACCGTCTGCCGTCGTCCACGACCTGAACCGCCCTCACGCACGCCGGCGTTCGGGCACCGGAGCCCCGGCGCCGACCATCCACCACGGGAGAATCACATGAAGCTCGCCATCGCCGGCACCTACTCCGTCGGCAAGACCCTCACCACGATGGCCGTCTCGCACCTGACCGGCCTGCCCCGTTCCGCCGCCAAGACCATGCGGGAACTGCTGCCCATCTCGATCCCCGGCAAGACGCTGGAGGAGTGCACCCCGCCCGAGCTGATCATGCTGATCATGCGGCGCAACCAGGAGCGCGCGGTCAACGAGTCCCACCTGCCCGACGGCTTCGTCTCCGACGGTTCCTCGCTGCACGAGTGGGCCTACGGCACCGTCCGCGTGCTGGTCGGCATCAATCCCAACGAGTCGGTGAACCTGGAGACCATAGAGGTCAGCGAGGAGATCGGCTTCTA
Organism: Streptomyces sp. SAI-127; assembly: GCF_029894425.1. Lineage (NCBI taxonomy): Bacteria > Bacillati > Actinomycetota > Actinomycetes > Kitasatosporales > Streptomycetaceae > Streptomyces > Streptomyces sp. SAI-127. Next base: position 424,971 of record NZ_JARXYJ010000001.1, on the reverse strand, counting down.
CGGCAAGGTCCTGACGCAGATGGCCGTGCCCGCCAAGCAGCACGCCCGCGCCACCTACGACTCCTTCGTCCACCTGCCCATCGAGTTTCCGCTGGTCCCCGACGGGCACCGCCCGGTCAACGAGCGCTTCCGGTCCCTCGCGGACGAGCTGATGCTCAAGACCCTGGACGAGCTGAACATCCCGTACCACACGGTGGGCGGCTCCATACCCGAGCGCCTTCAGAAGATCATCGACATCTACGGCTTCAAGCCCGTGATGAGCATCGACGCGGCGATCGAGAAGGCCCAGGCCGAGTACGCGCTCATCGACACGAGTTCGGAGCTCACCCGCGCCGCCGCCTGAACCCCGGCCGCCGCGCGAGGGTGCCCGCACCCGGCCCGACCACCCCTACGGAACAGAGCCACCGCCACGAGGACACACAGAACCGGACACCACACAGGAAAGTCGGGGGAGACACATGCCGTACGCCGTCCTGCGCGGGCTCGGCGCCCATCTGCCGTCGAGGCGCGTCACCAACGCTGAACTCGCCACCCTCTTCGAGACGTCCGACGAGTGGATCACCACCCGCACCGGGATCAGGGAGCGCTACTGGGCCCCGCCCGGCCAGTCCACCGGCGACCTGGCCACCGAGGCGGGCCGCGCGGCCCTGAAGTCCGCCGGCCTCGACGACGGACCCGACGTCGGGCTGCTCATCGTCGCCACCACCACACCCGACCACCCCTGCCCCGGCACAGCGCCCGATGTGGCGGCCCGGCTGGGGCTCGGTCACGCTGCCGCGTACGACATCTCCGCGGTGTGCTCCGGCTTCGTCTACGCCCTCGAAGCGGCCGCCAACGCCATCCAGGCGGGCCGGGTCGAGCGGGCGCTGGTCATCGGGGCGGAGACGTACTCCACCATCCTCAGCCCGAACGACCGCACCACCTCTGTCATCTTCGGCGACGGAGCCGGGGCCGTCGTACTGGGCCGCGGGGCCGACGGCGAACCGGGCCGGCTGCTCGGCTTCGATCTGGGCAGCGACGGCAGCGGCAAGGATCTCATCCAGATCCCGGCGGGCGGCTCCCGACAGCGCACCAGCGGACTGCCCGCAGCCGAGGACGACCAGTACTTCACCATGCAGGGCAAAAAGGTGTTCGCCCACGCCGTCCGGCGTATGTCGGACTCATCGCTCGCGGTGCTCGACAGCGTCGGTTGGAGCGCGGACGAGGTCGGCTACCTGGTCGGTCACCAGGCCAATCTCCGCATCCTCCGGGCCGTGGCCGAACAGCTCGGGCTCGACGCCGGCCAGGCCGTCACCAATATCGACAAGGTCGGCAACACCTCCGCCGCGTCCATTCCCCTGGCGTTGGCCGACGCGGCGGCGGCGGGAAAGTTCCGCACCGGCGAACGCCTGCTGCTCACCGCCTTCGGCGGCGGTCTGACCTGGGGATCCGCGGCGCTCACCTGGCCGGACATCGTTCCCGTCTGAGGCGACGCCCCGAATACGGCGCCCCCGCACCGCGTCCCTCGCGCGCACCGCCGCCGCTGCGCCACTCCTCGGGACCCACGCGTCCCCCACCCCACGCGTGCCGAGGCCCGTGGAAAGCCCGCCCGCTCGGCACCGGAACCGTGCACCACACCGAACCGGAGAGGAAACACCGTTCCATGAGCAACTCCGTCACCTCCGCCTCCGTCGCCGCCCTCGCCGACGCGGTCCTGACCCTTCTGGTCGACAAGTACGAGGCCCCCGCCGAAACCACCGCCGCCGACACAGAGTTCGAACTCATCGGCTTCGACTCGCTCATCCTCGTCGAGGTCGCCGTCGACCTCAGCCGCCGCTACGGCACAGAGGTGGCCGACGACGAACTCCAGGAGGCGGGCACCGCCGCCGCGGTCGCCGAGCTCCTGGTGGCCAAGGGCGTTCGCGTCTGACCCTGCCGATCCTCGCGTCGCACCCGCCGACAGCGCGGCCGGCCCGGCCGCGCTCCTTCCCCGGGATGGACCCGCCATGACCCCCGCCGACCACCGCCCCGCGGCCTTCTTCGACGTCGACAACACCCTGACCCGCGGCACCGCGCTCTTCCGCTTCCTCGCCTACTGGTACGCCGTCCAGGGCCGGCCCCCGCACGAGGCCGTACGGGAACGGCAACGCCTGAAGGCCATGACCACGGCCGGGGCCGACCGGGCGGAGACCAACCGCGCCTACTTCCGGCTGCTGACCGGCGCCCCGGCCGCCGAGATCACCCGGGCCGCCGAGTCCTGGTTCCGCGCCGAGCTGGCCCGTGGCGGCTTCTTCCACGAACCGGTCCTCGAAGCGCTGCACACCCGCCGCCAGGACGGCCACCAGGTCGTCCTGGTCTCCGGCTCCTTCCCCGCGCTGCTCCTGCCCGTGCTGGAACACATCGGTGCACACCACCTGTTGTGCACCGAGCCGGAGATCACCCCGGTCTCCCGCACCTACACCGGCCGGCTGGCCGACCGCCCCCACCAGCCGATGATCGGCCGCGCCAAATCGGAGGCCGTTCGGGAACTGGCCGCCGCCCACCGCATCGACCTGGACTCCTCCATCGCCTACGGCGACCACGTCTCCGACGCCCCGCTGCTCTCCCTGACCGGCCGCGCCGTCATCGTCGGCGACGACCAGGAGCTGCGGCGTCTGGCCGCCCACCACGGCTGGGACCGGCTGCCCAAGGCCCCCGCTCCACCCGCCGTCCCCCTCCCCGAACCGAACACCGTCCCACCAGGAGCGATGCTGTGAGGATCGCCGTCGTCGGCGCCTACGGAGCCGGCAAAACCACCCTGATCACCGCCGCCACGGCCCGCATCGGCCTGCCCGCCGCCCACGGCACCCCGATGCGGGACCCCGCCGGCAGCCGGCCCAAGCCCCTGGAACAGACCACCGAGCCAGAGCTGATCCAGCTCGTCGTCCGCCGCCACGCCGAGCGACTCCTCGCCGAGGCCGCCCACCCGGGCGGATTCCTCTCGGACGGCTCCCTGCTCCACGAGTGGGTCTACGCCACGGTCCGGCTCGCCGTCGGCCTCCACCCCGGCGGCGACCGGAATCCCCAGGTCGTGACGGCCGACCCCGACAGCCCCTACCGAAGCGTGCTCGACCATCTGGGCCGCGAGTTCGTGCAGCGCGCCGTCACCTCGTACGACGCCTTCGTCCACCTCCCGGTCGAGTTCCCCCTCCACGACGACCCGCCCCCCATCAGCGAACACTTCCGCACCCTCTCGGACCGCCTCCTCCTGACCACCCTTCATGCAACGGGCATCCCGGTCCTCACAGCCACAGGCCCCCTTGAGTCCCGCCTGCACACACTGCTCACCCTGATCCCCGAGCCCGCCCCCGTGCCCCCGTGACCGACGCAGGATGACAGCGGTAGCGGCGGCATGCACGCAAAGACCCCGCAGGGTGCCCCGGCGGGGCACTGACAGCATCTGTACGGGCCCATAGCCGCCGTGAGCTGGTACTTTCCGGCACGGTCACGGTGCCGGAGGAACGTCGGCGCCGTCGTAGGGGTGGTTCCCGGTGACCGCGCCGAGCCAAACGCCGCGCGGTGTGTCTGCGAGTGTCTGTGACGCTCCCTGGGGAGGCGCGGGTACGGGTGTTGGCGTTGAGGTGTGGGTGCGGCGTGGTTGTGCGTTGGTGGTGGCGTCGGTTGGGAGCCGTCGGAGACGAGGAAGTTGAGGACCGGGGCGAGGTCGGAGTCCGGGTCACCCAGCTTGCCTCCCAGCGGGATCGTGCGGGCCTGCTCGGCGTCGTGGGCCGCGAGTTCCTCCTCTGTCATCCGCGCCCGGTACCCGTCGTACATCCCCGTCCATATCACCGGATCGACAGAGTTCACCCGGATCCCGTAGCGCCCCCATTCGGCGGCGAGGGTACGAGTGAGCGAGAGCACCGCCCCCTTGGACGCCGAATAGTGCGCTCCGTTCGGATAGGGGATGAGGGCGGCGTCGGAACCGAAGTTGATGACGGTGCCGCCGTTCTCCCGCAGGTACGGAAAGACGGCCTGAGCGGTGAGGAAGGTGCCCTTGGCATTCACCGCGAAAACACGATCCCAGTCCTCTTCGGAGATACTCTCCGCAGGCGCCCCCATTTCGATGCCGGCCACGTTGACCAGGGCGTCGACGCCGCCCAGCTCCCCGGCGGCGGCGGCCACGGCCGTGGTCACCCCGGACTTGTCCGAGACATCGGCGTGGAAGTAGGAGACGGTGCCAGGCCCCTCGGAGGTGATCTTTTCGGCGAGAGCCCTGCCCGGTTCGTCGCTGATTCCCAGTGCGGCGACCCGGGCTCCGGCTCGGGCAAATGACGCGATGGCCGCCGCCGCGATTCCCCGGGAGCTGCCGGTCACAATGATGCGCTTGTCCTGAACAGTCATGGCGCTTTCCGTATATGACGAGTGGATGCGAGGCAGACGTGTGCGCATCTGGCCTCACTCCGCCAGTGTTCCGTAGGGCACACGGTCATCAACAGGTCAAACCCTGCTCACTACTCGCCAGAATTCTCCCGACCCGCGCTGTTCGCCCTGAAGGAGTTGCGAAACGCCCAGAGCACGCAGACCAAAGGGGCCAGTAGTTACAGATCGGGGCAGGGGGAGGGCAAGCCCCGGCGTTACTGGCGCTGCCCGCGGCACCTGCTGAGACCTCGGGACGGCGAGCACGTAGCCGACGGCGGTCTCTTCCAGTATCCGGCGAAAGCGCCATTCCTGGCCGTAGGCGGCATCCGCGGTGACCCAGGTGATCGGCAGCGGCGAGGCGAGTGCCACTCGTTGGAGGGGCGGTCCGGAAAGGCCGCCCCTGACGCGTCATCAGCCCAGTACGCTCCCGACGATGCCGCTGACCAGGCCAGGTAGCGAAACGCCGCTGGAGTGTAGGCCTTGCGATGAGCCTGGCAATGCGGATCTCCAACGGCGCCCCGTCGGCGCCGATAAGAGCCCCGTCCTGGCCTGACTGCGCCACGTCGGCGGCCGCAAACCGGCACCGCGGCCCCCGGTTGCCCGCTGGGCCTGCCTGTCAGGATCTCGGCCTCCCTGGCAGGCGCCACGCTGTCTAACGTGAGGACTGTGAATGCACTCGGAGATTTCCTACGAGCCCGACGTGCCGCCGTCAGCCCGCTGGACGTCGGCTTGCCGCCGGGAGGCCTGCGTCGTACACCAGGCCTCAGACGCGAGGAGGTCGCCGCACTGGCCGGGATCAGCACGCAGTACTACGTGCGCCTCGAGCAGGGACGCGAGCGGTCGCCCTCGCCGCAGATTCTCGATGCACTGGTGTCCGTGTTCGGCCTTGATGCGCCGGCGATCAACCACATGTATCTGCTCGCCGGCCGCGCCCCTGCGACACTGCGCCCGGAGAACGATCACGAAGACGTAGCCCCCGGCCTGCAGCGCCTGCTCCAGATGTGGACGGGGCAGCCCGCGATGGTGCTGGACCGGTGGCACAACGTGCTGGCGCGGAACGCTCTTGCCGAGGCCTTGACCAGCGGCTTCACCATCACGGGCAACTACGTGCGGACCACCTTTCTCGATCCGGTGGCACGCAGCTTCCACGTTGATTGGCACAAGGCGGCCCGTGCTGTCGCGGCCTCGCTGCGCGCCACCGCCGGCACGGCCCCCAACGATCCCCGGCTGACAAGGCTCGTGAGAGAAGTGTCGGCGGCCAGCCCGGACTTCCGGCGCTACTGGGCGGACCACGAGATATTCGAAAAGGGCAGCGACATCTGCGGCTTCTCCCATCCTGTCGTCGGCTCCTTGGAACTGGTCGTGGAGACCTTCACCGTGGACCGCGACCCCGGCCAGCGGCTCATCGTGTATTACGCCGAACCGGGCAGTCCGTCGGCTGACGCGCTGGCACTTCTGGGGAGCGTGCACGCGGAGCCCGTCAGCGGAGAAGCCGGCCGCCGGGTCGGCGGGACAGCCCACTCGGCGGAGTTCCTGTCCCCGTGGCAGAAGAACGGAAGACAGTGATGCAGCGGGGCTCCGCCGGTGTCACCCATTAACGGCCTCGGGTGAATTCCTGTGATCTGCCTGGCTGTTCCTTCGGTCCGTGCTGCTTGATCACTGCCGGCACGTTCAACTTCTTTTCCGGGGTTTCTAAGTGACTGCCTTATGTGTTGACCGCCGCCACCGGCGGAGGCGTGTACCAAGTCATACCGACGCACATGTCGTTACTTTGGGTGGCCAAGAATGACCGACGTCATGTATCTGGTCAAAGGCTCGCGTTTTTCGGGGCTCGTGAATATGGGGTACGGCGGCTCGTTGGGTGACCGTGTGGTCGCGGCGCGGGATCGGGCTTTCGTCGGGCGGGCGGCGGAGCGGGCGCTGTTCCGGTCCGTGCTGGCGGGGGAGGATCCTGCCGGTGCGTCTGTTGTCTACCTGCACGGGCCCGGCGGGATCGGCAAGTCCACGCTGCTGCGGCGGTTCGCCCTCGATGCGCGGGAGGCGGGGCGGCTGGTGGTCGAGGTGGACGGCCGTACGGTTGCCGCGACGCCGCAGGACTTCGAGTACGCCGCGGGAAAAGCCACCGGCGAGCCGGGCGTGGTGCTTCTGGTCGATGCCTTTGAACACTGTCACGGCCTGGAGTACTGGTTGTGGGAGCAGTTCCTGCCGTGCCTGCCGCTGGGCGGCGTCGTCGTGATCGCCGGACGCACGGCCCCGGATCCGCGTTGGGTCGCCGACCCCGGGTGGGGTGACTTTCTGCATGTGGTGCCGCTGCGAAACCTGACCCCGGGCGACGCCGCGGCGTTTCTGCGGGTGCGCGGCGTCCCCGCTGGAGCGCACCACGCGGTGCTGTCCCTCGCCGGCGGCAATCCGCTGGCCCTGTCCCTGGCGGCGGCGGTCGCCGTTCAGCAGGAGGCGGAGGGGACACTGCGGGCGGCCGACTGGTCACCGGGCGGCGAGGTGATCGCGACGCTGTTGTCGCAAGTTGTGGGAGATCCGCCGAGTGCGGAGCATCGCACGGCGCTGGAGGTGTGCGCTCAGGCCGAGGTCACCTCTGAGGCCCTGCTGCGGGCGATGACGGGCGAGCGAGCTGCCGAACTGTTTGCCTGGCTGCGCGCCCAGCCGTTCATCGAGTCCACCTCGTCGGGACTCTTTCCGCATGATGTGGTGCGCGAGGTGCTGGTGGCTGATCTCCGGTGGCGTGATCCGGACGAATTCGTGGCCCTGCGTGGGCGGATGCACCAGTATCTGCTCGGCCGGGTCCGGGAGGTGCCCGCCGCGCAGATGCTCCAGGCGATGCAGGCCCTGATGTACCTGCAACGAGATGTCGGCGCAGCCGGCCATGTCTCCGACACCTTCGAGGGACACCCCTGCGGCCTGGTGCGGGAGCTGCCCTGTACTCCTGCCGACCATGAGCGCGTGGTGGAGCTGGTCCACGAGGCAGAGGGCGCCGAATCGGCCGCGATCGCCCGGTTCTGGCTGGATCGGCAGCCCCAAGCGTTCAGGGTCTACCGGTCGACTCGGACCGATGACATCGTTGCCTGCTCCGCATGGCTGCAGTTGAACGAGCCTGAGGGGGAGGATGTCGATCCGGTGGTGGCCGCCGCCTGGGCCCACGCGCGCGCCGACATGCCGTTGCGAGCAGGAGAGCACATAGCCATCGCGCGGTTCGACGTGGACCCGCAGGCGTACCAGCGGCCGTCGGCGTCCAACACTCTGGCCAAGTGGCGTGCGATGGGTGAGATCATCCGGGCCGACCATCTCGCATGGTCGTTCAACGTGATGCGGGACGACGGCTTCTGGCACGGTCACCTGGAGCGCTCCGAGATGCTGCCCGTTAATGCCAGGCCCGCGGTAGGCCACCACCGGTACCGTCTGGCCGCCCACGACTGGCGTACCCAACCCGTCATGGCGTGGATGGCGGAGAGACACGAAGCTCTGCTGACCGGCGCGGGTATCGTCACGTCTCCGGGCGGAACTGCTCAGGAACGGGCCGAGCATGTCGTGCTGTCCCGCTCAGAATTCGACGCCGCCGTACGGGACGCCCTGCGCGCGCTGTGGTGGCCCAGTCAACTGGCACGAAACCCCCTGAGCCGCACCCGCCGCGTCGCGGAGCACGGCCAGAGCCTGCACGATGCCCTGCTCCACGCCATCGACACCCTGCGCGATGAGCGCGGCGGAGAGAAACGTCACCACGTCGTCATGACCACGTACAGCAAGGCCGCACCCACCCAGGAAGCCGCGGCCAGGCGCCTCGGAATGTCCTTCAGCACCTACCGCCGGCACTTGGCAGCCGCCGTGAAACACGTCAGCGATGTCATGTGGGGCCATGAACTGAACGGCGCACCGTTCCTCCCCGCCGACCGGGACCGGGACCGTAATGGCTCGGTGTAACTCCCGATCACGCACGATGCAATGGACAACCAGTGAGAATGCGACCGAGAACGAGGCTGTCGAGCCGGCGGCGGCTGTGTCGGAGAAAGCCGTGCACGACCAATTGATCGACAGTTTGTCCAGCACCGTCTCGAGCGCCTGGTCATAGGTGACGTGCGCGCCAACATGATGCCCCACCCACCACCGCGTTCACATCGGCACACCGTCGGGGTCACTCGCGCTCTTCGCCGAGAAACGGGGAGGAATCACTTGAGGGCTGGCCGCTTCGATCGCCGAGGCACTCGGCCTCGACGGCCCCGAGCCCTGGGACATCGAGGCAGCCGGCGCGTTCTGGTGGCCCGCTTTCACTGGCGGGGCCCTGGCCTCCAACAGTCGCGTCCGCACCACACGAGCCCGCGACATCCTCGGCTGGAAGCCCCGCCACGGCTCGGTCACCGAGTGGATCGCCACGGACCCGACCTCGTGACCCGAAGCGGGGTGGGTCAGTGACGGTACGACTGCCTCGTCGGTCAGGTGTGGTGTGTGCAGCACTCCTAGGAAGATCCCGGCCTTCTCCTGCCATCGAAAGCACGGCAAGTTCGCAGGTGAACGATCCGTCAACGGGGCTTCTGCCCTGACTGAGCAAGGAGGACGCGGTGACACGGACAACCTCGGAAACGACAGGGCGGGGCAGCGACCGGAAGGTCGTACTTGTCACGGGTGCCACGAGCGGCATCGGCGAAGGCATCGCCAGGCGGCTTGCTGCGGAAGGCCACCACATCGTTGCTGGTGCGCGTCGAGAGGATCGGCTGACCAGCCTGGCGGAGAGCGTCCGAGCCGACGGCGGCAGCATCGATGTACACCGTCTCGATGTCACCGACCGGGCCGACGTGGCCAGGTTCGTCGACGAAACGGTTACTGCCCAGGGCCACATCGACGTGATCGTCAGCAACGCCGGCGTCATGCCGCTGTCGCGCCTCGACTCACTGCTGGTGAACGAGTGGGACCGGATGATCGATGTCAACGTCAAGGGCCTGCTGCACGGCATCGCTGCGGCTATGCCGCACTTCCAGCGCCAGAACAGTGGGCACTTCATCACCATTGCGTCGATCGGTGCCTACTCCGTGGTCCCCACCGCTGCCGTGTACTGCGCCACGAAGTATGCGGCCTGGGCGATCACAGAAGGACTGCGGCAAGAGGCTGAGCCGTTCATCCGGGTTACCACTGTCTCACCTGGCGTCGTCGAGTCCGAACTGGCCGACACCATCACCGAACCGGGAGCCGCGGCGGCAATGAAGGCTTACCGCTCGGCGGCCATCTCGCCCGATGCCATCGCTCGTGCGGTCTCCTATGCGATCAGCCAGCCCGCCGACGTCGACGTCAACGAGTTGGTCATCCGGCCTGTGCGGCAGCGCCCGTAGCGTCGCGGCGGTTTGCGGTCTGAGCCCGCAGGCGTGCGCATGTCGGTGCACAACGAGTACTCCGTACTGGTCGAAGCGGCGGCAGATGGCCGGCCGAACACGGCGAGCCCAGGACTGGCGTACCCAGTCCGCCATGGCGTGGACGGAGGAGAAGCGCGAAGCTCTGCACGAGTGCGGGGCTGCCGTCACATCTGCGGCCCGAACTCCGCAGGATCGGGTCGGAACCTCTCATTCCGTCCCGGCCGGAGTTCGACATGGCCGTACGGAGGCCCTGCGGGTGCTGTGGTGACCCAATGAGCTCGCGGCAGATCCCCGCAGCCGCAGCCGCCTGATTGCGGAGACGGGCAGGAGCCTCCATGACCTCCTGCTGCGTGCCATCAGCAGAACGGTGAGGCAGGCAACTCGGCTGCGGCAGGCCGTGCCTGGGAGATCTGCGCCGCCTGGCAGTTGTCGTACCTCGTGGAATGCCCGAGTGACCGTGGACTCCGACGTACCCGTGGAGGTTCTGCGGGAGCTCACCGAGGCTGATGACCAGCTGAGCGCGGATCCGCGCGATGCGCGATCGCACCGGGCTCTGGCCGCGACGTCTTCTATGGCGCCACGTCGCAGGAGCAGGCGGCAGAGCAGCTCCGCCTGCCGTTCAGTGCCTACCGCAGGCACCTCAGCAGCGGGCTCGCCCGTGTGGCCGGGCGTGGAGGTCGACTGAGCGCGAAGTGGACAACTAGCGGACAGGGAACGGGCTGGTCCGGGCCTGGTTGATGGCTGAGGGTGGAGCGGTATCCACCATCCGCGCACCCACCGGATCCGGAGCGTGTGCGGACCACGTTCGCCCGAGGAGCACCATCGTGACGACGGCCCCAGCTCAGTCGACCAGCATGCCCGCAGAACGGCCGCTCGGGGTGGCTGAGCACTTCATGTGGCTGATGAACCAGAACCGCCCCACCCACTCGGCCACCGCCATCGAAGTCGCGGGCCCCACCGAGGTGCATGGGTGGCGAACGGCGCTGAACACCCTCCAGCGCCACCACGCCCTCCTCGGCGCCCGTATCCGCGACAGCGGCAACGGCCCCCGGCTCTCGTTCGGCCACGCCGCACAGATTCCGCTGCGAGTGACCGACCTGGCGGCGACCGGGTGGCAACAGGAACTGGCCACCGAGATGCGCCACGGAGTCGATGCGGCCGCGATGCCGCCCGTACGGGCCGTCCTGCTGTACAGCCCCGAACGGTGCGCGCTGGTTCTCGTCGGGCACCATGCGGTGGTCGACGGGCTGTCACAGGCATATCTCGTACGAGACCTGTTGACCCTCGTCAGCGGCGGGAGCATCGAGGGGGCGCCCGAAGGGCATCCTGGACATCCGGTGGACCACTTCCTGGCTCGAGAGATCGCCGCCGCAGCCACGACTCTGCCGAGCGACATGGACATCCCCCTCTCCGACAGGCCAGGCATCTACCGGACACCCGACCCGGACGCCGCGCTCTCCATCGATGCCGCCGCTCTGAGCCGGCCCCAGACAGCCGCACTGCGCGAACGCGCCCGGGCAGAAGGCACCACGGTGCACGGCGCTGTCGCCGCGGCGGCCCTGGGCGCGGCGGCCGAACTCAACGCGGCCTGGTCGACCGTCCCGCTGCGGGTGCACTCGCCCCTCAGCCTGCGCGGACTCCTTCCCGCGCCGGCTGAAGGCATGGGCAACATCCTCGCCCCGGCCACCACCGCACAGGTCGGCAAGTGGAGCGACCCGTGGGAGGCGGCCCGGTCCTTCACCGACACCCTCGCCCCGTTCCGCCACAAGAGCGCGCTGCTTCAGTCGCTCGCTCTGTGGACAGGCGTCTTCCAAAACCGCCCGGCCCCGGCTGACATGGCCGGTATGCTCGCCGCCGCCGCACCCCACGAACTGCTGCTCACCAATCTCGGAGCCCTGCCCATCGGGACGTCCTACGGTTCGTTGACCCTCAAAAGCTTGTGGGGACCTTCGGTCCTCTTCGGATTCGAGGGAGAGCAGACCCTCGGTTTGAGCGCACTCGCCAGCACACTGCGCATTCTGCACACGAGCTTCAGCCCGGTGCCCGAGCTCTTGGAGTTGACCCGAGAGCGGCTGCTGTCCGCCATCGGTGGCACTGGCTGATCCCCCGACACCAGCGAGAGTGCCCCAGCCGGCCTCGTGTCTGACCTCGCACCGCGAAATGCCCGGACAACACTCAGATCGGTTACGGCCGGCTGTGGGCCACTGGCTTCACCTCGCGCAGACGGTCTGGAAGGCGCGGCCCTCGGCGTGCTGTCGCCACAGGAGTTCGGCCACCGTCGCGGGCTCATGCTGTTGCCCGGGGCCCAGTGCGCCGACGATCGCGGTGTGTGCCACACGTATGCCTTCGGGGCTGAGCTCTTCGTGCAGCAGGCGGGCGTAGGCCACCTCCGCGGCGTAGGAGACGGCGGAACTGGCACGCGCGGTGCTGGGTGCGACGGCGGCACCGCCTGTGGTGAACAGCAGGGTTCCGCTGCCACGCTCCCGCATGGCGGGCAGCACGGCCTGAACCGCATCGATTGCGCCGAGGACGCTCAGGCCCAGTGACAGTCGGAGGTCCTCGGAGGTGGTGCGGGTGACGGGCTTGATCCAGTCCAGCGAAGGCAGGGGGCTGTACAGCAGGACATCGATCGGGCCGAGGCGCTCCGTCAGCTCCGTCAGCGCCGCGGCTGCGGCCTGCGGGCGGGTGATGTCCGTTGCCGTACTGCGGGCAGTGATGCCTTCTTTCGCCAGTGTGTCCTGCATGTTCTGCAGCCTGTCGCGGTTGCGTGCGACCAGGCCGACGTCGAAACCTTCCGCTCCGAATCGGGCGGCAGTGGCCAGACCGAGGTTCGGTCCTGCTCCGATGATCGCCAGCGTAGGCATGGATCCTCCAGGGTGGGGTCGTTCGTGTCAGGCAGTGGTGCGGTCGTCGGGGCAGTCGGCGCTGAGCGTGACATCGCGCCATGTGGTGAGGTTGGTCTTGAGGGTGTCGTGCCGGGCCAGGGTGACGTCGAGGGCGACCGTGCCCAGGAGCGGGCGCAGCGGGGGGTTTTCGGTCTGCACCGCGTCGACGATGGCGGCGGAGGCGCGTTCGGGGTCGCCGGGCTGGTGCCCGTAGGTGTCCAGGGTGTTCCTGCGGCGGGCGCCGGCGGTGTCCGCGTAGTCGTCGATCTGCGTGGCGGACTGCCGCATGGAGGGGCGGGGCCAGTTGGTGCGGAAGGCTGCGGGCTCGACGATCGTCACGTTGATGCCCAGCGATGACACCTCGGCCGCGAGCGCGGGGTACGGGCGCGGCGGACTTCAAGGAATGGCGGCCTGAGCGAACTCAGTCGTCTGCGACGATGTCCTGCCGCACGGCCTCGGATGCCTGGGCCGTTTCCGTCGCGGTGAGGCTGCCGAGCAGCGACAGTGCGTGGGCGGAGGGGCTGCCGGGCTCGGCCTGGTAGACGACGAGTTGCTGACCTGGCGCGCTGTTGATGGTCAAGGACTCGTAGTCGAGTGTGAGTTCACCGACGACCGGGTGGCGGAAGCGTTTGGTCTCGTGCCTCTTCTGGCGGATGTCGTGGCGCGCCCACAACGTGCGGAACGCTTCGCTCTTGAGTGACAACTCGCCCACCAGCTCGATCAATCGCGGATCGTCGTAGTCGGTTCCCGCCGCCTCGCGCAGGCCGCCGACCGTGTTGGCGGCGACCCGGTCCCAGTCCGGGTAGAAGTCCCGGGCGTCAGGGTCGAGGAAGACGAGCCGCATCAGGTCTCCGCTGTAGGTGTGGCCGGCGAACAGGGCGCCGCCCAGGGGGTTGTGGGCCAGCACGTCCATACAGCGCCCCAGAATCACGGCAGGTGTGCCGGTCCAGCTGTGCATCATCTGCCGTAGAGCCGGGCTCACCCGCTGACGCCGGGCGTTCTTGCGGGAACGTGCCGGCACAGGCCGGGCCAGCCGGTGCAGATGTGCGATCGCGTCGTCGTCCAGCAACAGTGCTCGGGCCAGTGCGTCGAGCACCTGCACCGAAGGGTTCCTTTCGCGGCCCTGTTCCAGGCGCACGTAGTAGTCGGTGCTCAGCCCGGACAGCATGGCCACTTCTTCCCGGCGCAGGCCCGCCACACGGCGGCGGCCGATCACCGGCACGTCCTTTTCCTCGGGCTGCACCAGGCCGCGTCGAGCTCGCAAGAACTGTCCCAGAAGGTTGTCACCGTCCATGCCATCGACATTAGCCCCGCACCACATCCCACGCAGCTGTGCAAGGTGGCCGCGATACTCCTAGGGTCGCCGTGCCAGGCGCCAGGCCCGCCCGGCGCAACGGGCTTCCGGCCCCGCGCTCTTGCCCGCTGTCCCCGACGGCGGCACCGGACATCACCTGAGCACCGACAGGCGGAGAGACCCGTGCGCGCGTCGGCCTGAACGGCGCGATCACGCACATGCGCCATGGCTGCCCAGTCGGTTCCGGACCCTGCTCAGGCTTGTGACTGTTCGAGGTCGGTCGCGCGGGGAGTCATGTCCTGGGTGCCGATGACGGAGAGAAGTTCCAGCTGGGCGGCGCCTTCGGTGCCCGGTGGGGCACTGAACCACAGCAGGCGCTGGCGTCCGTCCTCGCTGAACAGGCTGTGGCAGTCCAGCTCGATGACGCCCAGCGTGGCGTGCACGATGCGCTTGTGGTCGGCCCGTCTCAGGGCGACGTCGCGGGTGTCCCACAGGGTGGTGAACTCTTCACTGCGCCGTCGTAGCGCGGCCACCATCCGGTGCACTTCGGTGTCGTCGCCGCGCCGGGCGGCGACCGCCTGGAGGTCGGCGACGAAGACCCGCGAGTGGTGGGGGTGGTCCTCGGCCGGATAGAGGGTACGGGCGTCCGGATCGGTGAACCAGCGGTAGACGAAGCTGGCCGCAGGGCCGCGCACGGCAGGGGGCCGGCCGACGAGCGCGGCAGCCAAAGGGTTTTGGACGAGGGTTTGGTGCAGGTCGGTGATGACCTGAGCGGGAGTGGTGGTGAGCTGGTCCAGCAGGCCGAGCAGGCCCGGCTGGACGTGCGCGGTGGGACCGTGTGCCGCCGGGGGCGTCATGCGGTCGGCGAGGTGGAACAGGTGGTCGCGTTCGTCGCCGTTCAGTCGCAGCGCTCGGGCCAGCGCGGCGAGCACCTGGGCCGAGGGCTGGGCGCCGCGTCCACGTTCCAACTCCGTGTAGTAGTCGGCGGACAGGCCCGCCAGCTGTGAGACCTCCTCGCGTCGCAGTCCGGGGACCCGGCGCCGCGGCCCCGTGGGCAGGCCGACATCGGACGGGCGGATTCGGGCGCGCCGGGACTTCAGAAACGCGGCGAGTTCGGAGTGGTTCACGCTCCCCATCGTGACGCGTACCGGCGTCCTGAGCCAGGGGGTGGCAACCCCTGGGTAGAGACAGCCCTGGCTGGTGGGTCACGACCGGCCCACGCTGGAGAAGCGGGCAGGGAGCAGCCGGTGACAACGCCGACGCGCCACGCCCCGATCCACCCATCCTGCCAGTCCGCCTCTGGCGCCTCTCACAGGAGTCCCCTTGTCCTCCCAGCAGTCCGCGGCGAGTCGTGCCGCGCTCAACGACCAAGCAGACCAGCCCCGCGTCGCCATCGTCACCGGCGGCTCCCGCGGCATCGGCCGCGCGACGGTGAGCCGGCTGGCCGCCGAAGGATTCGCCGTCGTGGTCGGATACGCCGGCAATCGTGATCTGGCCCAGGCGGCCGTCAAGGAGGTCACCGCCGCCGGGGGCCGGGCCATCGCCGTCCAGGCCGATGTCGCCGACGAGCAGGAGGTGGCCGCACTGTTCGACACCACCGAGTCCGAGTTCGGTGGGGTCGACGTGGTCGTCCACGCGGCCGGCCGACTGTACCTGTCCCCGGTCGCCGACCTGGACCTGGCGGAACTGGACGCACTCCACCGCACCAACATCCGCGGGAGCTTCGTCGTCGCCCAGCAGTCCGCCCGCAGGGTCCGCAGCGGCGGGGCCATGATCACCTTCTCGACTTCCATAGTGGGCCTGGCCCTTCCCGGCTACGGCGCCTACAGCGCCGGCAAGGGTGCCATCGAGGCGCTCACGATGATCCTCGCCCGGGAGATGCGCGGCCGGGACGTCACCGTCAACGCCGTCGCCCCCGGCCCAACGGCCACCGACCTGTTCCTCGACGGCAAGGACCAGGAGACCATCGCACGTATGGCCGCCCAGCCCCCGCTGGAACGACTTGGCACCCCCGCCGACATCGCCGAGGTCGTCGCCTTCCTCGCCTCACCGGCCGGTCACTGGGTCAACGGCCAGGTCGTCCGCGCCAACGGCGGCATCGTCTGACCCCACCTCGGCGCCGATGCCGTACGTGTTCCGCATCCGTTCTCCCCGCAAGGACGGCCATGGCCTCCGACACCGCCAGAACCATCCCGGTGACCGGACCCGTACGCCGTCGAACTCGACGTCACCTGCCAGGAGTCCGCCGACACCGATGCCCGCTCCCGCCGGCACCTGGACACTGCGCATGCGCAGGCAGCTCCCTGTAACCCATCCGAGAAAAGAAGAGAGAACCACCATGCCGTTCGCCAACTTCAAGGTCCCCGCAGGAACCCTCGACGAGAAGCAGAAGGAAGAGATCGTCACCCGCACCACCGAGCTCTACGTCGAGATCTACGGCGAACGGGCCCGCGCCAACACCATGGTGCTGGTCGAAGAGGTCACCGACGGCGGCTGGGGCATCGGCGGCAACGTCCTGACCCTTGCGATGCTCGCGCAGTCACCCGAGGACTGACGCCGCTACCGACGGGCGGGGGAGCGTGACGTTCCCCGCCCGGCACCCCCTAATTCCTGCATCGAACCCAAGCCATTCCTGTCGTGACACCGCGCTTTCGCGACGCACCAGAAGCGTCCGCCGACAGCTGGTCGATGTTCTCAATTCCTCCGCAATCCATACCAAGAGGGTGACCGCGCCATCACGCAGCGCATTGAATGACGGATCATGGTTACCAGTTGAGCACTTTATGAACATCGCCTTGCCTGTACGCGGCCCAATGATCCAGGGATGCTCTTGGTCATCATCCACTATCTGTACTACGTCGGGTTTCCGTAATGCCCATCCCTCAGACTCTGTACGCGCCGAAACCTTCCCCATCGGCCGACTCCGGAATTCCAGCCCCGGTCGACGCGGTTTTCTCGATGCAACGAGACGGAACAGCGGCCTTGCTGCGCGACATGAGGAGCCAGGGCGTCATGCCGACGTTCCCCCATCCATGGGGATCGACAGGCGCCTACCGTTCCCTGCTGCGCCGGCCGCAACCCCTGGCACTTCTGGACGTACCGGACATCAGCCTGGTCCCTGACCTGCCGCAGCGCGTTCACGTACTCAGCAGGCTGTCCACGGTCGTCGTACTGGTACCAGATGACACCGACTCGGTCTCCTTACTGCGGGCCGGCGCTGGCAACGTACTGTCTCGCAGTGCGTCGCCCAAGGAGTTGGCCAGCCGAATAGCTGCCGAGCGCCGCTGGCTGGCAGTGCTTTCCCCGCTTCATTCCACGGACGACGGCAATGAGTGCCCGAAGCCCACACTGAACGTAAAGCACGCCTCTCAGAAAATTCTTCTGGAGCTCATCCAGGCCGTGAGGCATCCATGGTGCTGTCACGACCTGTGCCTCCTTCTCGGCGATGCACAGCGTCCGCTCAGCCGGCGCGCCCTGCAGGCCCGCATGACGCGCCTGACCCACCGAATGGCGGAGTGTGACACCTCGTTCACCATCACCAAACAGTGGGGTCGCACCACCTTCGGCCGAGCTGCAGAACAGCGGCCTGCCGCCTCGAAGCCCATGCCGTGATCTATGACGAGCCGGCTGCGGAGCGGCGAGCTCACACGACTGCCTCCGCCGACCACTGAGCCTGGTGGGTGCCCTTTCACCTCACGCGCGTGTCAGCGGCCTTGCGGTGTGCCGGGCTGTCCTCGCGATAAAAGACGTAGCCGCCGTGGTGAAGGACGTCGCCCTGGAACGTTCCGTCGGCCGTGAAGCCCGAGTCGTCCGCATACTCGATGCGATTCCCTTTGACCCAGTAGCGGCCGGTATAGGCGCTTTCACGGTTGCCCCGCGCTTCGTCATAGCGGCCGTTCGGGAGGAGCTCCTGTCGGATCTGATCGTCCGCGGTGACCCACATCCCGACGTACGTGTGGAGCTCACCCGAGTTACTCGTCTCGCTGCCGGCGGAGGCAGGTTGTTCACCGGGCACCTGCTGACAGGCCACCGCCGCGGCCACACTGACCAGGGGTGCAACGATCCTTAGAGTGCTGTTGTTTTGACGCATGCACAGATGATGACCCGCGAACCCCGTGGAGCGAGAGGCCGCGCTGCTCCTGGGAGCCGTGCACCCACCCGCCGACACTGGCGCGTGCGCTTCGAAACAGGTCGCGCTTGCCAGTCATGTGTGTTGGGCGGTCTCGCCGATGTCCGACGAGCCGCCGTTCGCCATCGGTTGGGACATCGCCGACACAGTGGATGCCGTCGGCCCGGGTGTGTCCGCCTTCGCTCCGGGACGAGGTCCTTGGCATGCTCGCCCTCCCGGGGGGAGGCAACACCTACGCCGAGTACGTCCTCGCCTCCATCAGCGAGATCATCCACAAGCCCGCCCAGCTCGCCACCGGGCCGGCGGCCGGCCTCCGATGGCCGACGTCACGGCCTGACACCGAGCTGCGGGCGGCGTCGGCCACCTCGCGGTGCAGATCGCCAAGACCCAGGGCGCCCACGTGCTCGGCACGGCGAGCGCGGGCAAGCACGAACTGCTGCGCCGCCTCGGCAAGCCTCATCGCCTCAGCTCAGAGGCAACTCGGCGCGCATTTGACCAAGTCTCGGGCACCTCCTTCGCGAAGGCGCGCGGCTAGAGTCTCCGACCCACGCCAGCGGAGTTTCGCCCGGCATTGGAGCAGTTGTTGGACAGGGAATGGCCTGGCTCTCATCAGTGCGGCCGCGTGAGTCTGGATCGTATCTGTTTCGCCTTTCAGGAGAACGTCCATGACTCATGTGCTGGTCCTCGGCGCCGGTCCCACCGGACTCACGACCGCGATGCTGCTCGCCGCCGACGGCCACCGCGTCACCGTGGTGGAGCGGAACCCCCACGAGCCGCACGGCGACGCCGCCGGGCTGTGGGAGGGGTGGGAGCGGCGTGGGGTGAAGCAGTTCCGCATGCTGCACATGGTCATGCCTCGCTGGCGGATGGAGATGGAGCATGAACTCCCGGAGGTGGTCGCCGAACTGGAGGCCCTCGGCGGCACCCGGATCAACCTGATCCAGTTCGCGGACTTGCCGGCGGAGGCTGCCGGGGCCCGCCCCGGGGATGAGCGCTTCGACAGCGTAGCGGCCCGCCGCCCGGTGTTGGAGGCGGCGGTCGCGCGCGTCGCGTCTCGGACGGAGGGCGTCACCGTCTTGCGGGGCGTGCACGTCACCGCGCTGGTCAACGCCTCGGCGACGAAGAGCGCGACCCCGCGGGTGGGCGGGGTGGTGACCGCCAACGACCAGGTGCTCCACGCGGACCTGGTGGTCGACGCGAGCGGCCGGAACTCCGCCGTCCCACAGATGCTGGACGCCATCGGAGACCGCGCGCCCGTCATGGAGAGCGAGCCGAACGGATTCGTCTACTACTCCCGCTACTTCCGGGCGCCCCAGAACAACCGGCCGTCGTACCGGGGCTGGGTGCTGGAACATCACGAAGGGCTGACGGTCGGCAAGTTCGCCTGCGACAACGACATCTGGGCCCTGGGACTCTATGTCTCCTCCCGGGACCGGCAGTTGCGGGCCCTGCACGACACCGACACCTGGCAGCGGGCGGTCGCGCTCTTCCCCGATGTCGCCGAGTGGGCGGCCCATGAGCCGGTGGGCGGTGTGCGAGCGATGGCGGGCACCCAAGGCGAGTACCGCCGCCGCGTCGTCGAGGGTCGGCCGGTGGTCACCGGCTTCGTCGCGGTCGGGGATGCCTGGGCGACCAGCAACCCGGCGCGTGGAGCGGGCCTCAGCACGGGGGTGCTGCATGCCCAGGCACTGCGCGACACACTGCGCGAGGTCGGCCCCGCCGACGCCGAGAAGTTGGTGCTCTGGTTCGACGAGCTCACCGAGGCCCGCCTGACACCCATCTACCGGAGCATCACAAGCTGGAGCCGCCACCGGCTGGCGGAGATCGACGGGGACATCACCGGCGAACCGTACGAGACAGCGGACCCGAGCTGGGTGATCGGCAAAGCCCTTGACGCGGCCAAGCTCCGCGACCCGGACGCGCTCCGCGCGTTGGCCGACCTGGCGATGCTCCACCTCCCGGCCCAAGAGGTACTGGGGGCCCCGGGCCTGACCGAGAAAATCATGACCCTCGGCGCCAATCAGCCGCGTTACCACGCCCCCGGCCCCTCACGCGCCGAACTCCTGGCCGCCATCGGCGCCTCGCGCGACTGAGCCGGATGCCTCCCCGGCCTCAGGCATAGCGCGCTCGAGGACGTCGCCGCGCAGCGGGTGGTGAAGACCCTCATGTTTCCCTGACACCGCCACCCGCGTCCGGGAACCCAGGCACGGGCCGCTGTTCCGAGGGAGCTGGTGACCGAGCGGACTCAGGCAGGCAACACCACCTGGCCAAGGCAGCCAGTGCCGCCAGCGCCGCCGGCACGCCAGGCGCGTCAGCCAGACGGAGGGTGGACACCGACGGGGCGGAGGCGGCCCGCCGAGGCCTCGGCAGCGCCAGGTCAAACAGCGCCCGTACATGTGCGGTCACCGAACAGTGCGGTGACGGTCCCGTCCCAGGGCAGCGGTCGGCCGACCGCCATCGGAGCGGTCGAAGGCGTCTGCCGCTCACTTGATCGGCGCCCGCCGGGACTCACCGGAGCCCACCGCCCCGCTCGGCCTGATGGGCCTTCCATGCCGGATGCGAGCTTCAGTGCCGCTGCCCCGCCTCTGACCACCACCGCTACCAGCTCACTACCCGATCAGGAACTGCCCTGCGGAGGAACTACACCCGTGCGAGACAAGTCACCCATGACCGCCATCGCTGAGATACCGGGCCCCAAAGGCCTTCCCCTGCTCGGCTCGGCACTCGACCTCCGGCGCGACTCACTGGACACTCTCCTGCGCGCGCGGCGAGAGTACGGCGACGTGGTCCGTATCTCCGCCGGCCCACCAGGACTGCGTTCGGTGATGCACTGCGTCTTCTCCGCGGAGGGCGCACAGCAGGTCCTGGCCACCCAGACGGCCAACTTCCGCAAGGACAACCGGCTTTACGAGGAGATCCGGCTGTCCATCGGTAATGGCCTGCTCACCAGCCAGGACGCCGACTATCTGCGCCAACGCCGCCTCATCCAACCGCTGTTCACCAAGCGGCAGGTGGACGGCTACGCCACAGCGGTGACGCTGGAGGCCGGGAGCATGGTGGAACGCTGGCGCACCGCCCACGACACGGTCGTCGACGTGAACAGGGAGATGGACCGGTTCGCACTACGCACAGTGGCGCGCATCCTCTTCGGCGCGGACATCGAGGCGGCCGCCGACGTCGTGCACGACCACTTCCCCGTGATCAATGCGTACGTGCTCCGGCGCGGCTTGTCCCCCGTCAATCCGCCGCGCTCCTGGCCCCTCCCGGCCAACCGCCGCGCCGAGGAGGCGACCCGCGCGGTGTACGCGGTCTGCGACCGGATCACCGCCGAGCGCCGGGCGGCCGGAACGACAGCGGCTGCCGACGACCTGCTCTCTCTCCTCTCCCGGGCGAGCAGCGAAGAGGACGGCAGCCTTGACGCCGCCGAACTCCGCGACCAACTCCTCGTGTTCCTGATTGCGGGCCACGAAACGACCGGGACATCCATGACCTTCGCGCTGCACTTGCTGTCCCGGCACCCGGAGGTCCAGGCGCGGGCACAGGAGGAGGCCGACCTCCTGCCGGCCGGGCGTACGCTCTCGGCCGCCGACCTTGACGGGCTGCCGTATCTGACGAGGGTGCTGAAGGAGGCCATGCGGCTGTACCCGGCCGCTCCGCTGATCGGCCGCCGGTCCGTCGAAGCCGCCGAGGTCGACGGGCACCTCATTCCTGCCGGGGCTGACGTTCTGGTCCCGCCGTGGGTCATCCACCGCCACCCGGACCTGTGGGACGACCCCGAGCGCTTCGACCCCGAACGCTTCACCCCCGAGCGCGAGGGTGCCCGGCACCGCTACGCCTGGTTCCCCTTCGGCGGCGGTCCACGCGCCTGCATCGGTCAGCACTTCGCGATGCTCGAGTCCGTGCTCGCTCTGGCGGTGTTGCTGCGCGCTTACGACTTGGAGGCGGTGGACAGGGAGATCTCCTTGATGGCGGGGATCACGCTTCAGGCGACGGGGGCGGCGCGGGTGCGGCTTCGGGCCCGCGCTCAGGCCCGTTGATACGTAGGCGCTGCCCTGCTTTGAGGGGCGATCTCAACCCGTCGAGCGCGTTGCTGGTGGCGGGTGGGAGTTCTCGGCCCGGTGGTTGAGGCGCTTCGACTGCCGGTGCTGCACCGATCGCATGCGGCGCAGCCCGACAGCGTTCCCGGCGGCGGGACTTCGTGCACCGCTGGGGCCGAGCGGGCCAGGAGCCAACCCCGACGTCAGGAACCCGCGTCGGAGACACAGCGAGGATCGTGTCGATCTCGGCGCCCGTGCTCGTGACCGGCGTCACCGGTGACGTCCTGGTCTGGAACCCGCTGGCGCATGCCCTACTCACCGGCCGCCTCGATGTGCACGCCCCCGAGGACCCGGAGCACCGGTGGCAGCCCTGGCACTCCCAGGCACACCCGGCCCCTACACCGGACACTCGGGTTACCGGCGGCGGAGTGAACCAAGTCATATCGACGCGCGGTCTCATCCCTTCGGTTGGTCTGGGGTGCGCGGCGTAAGGTGCTCGGCCATGCATGGTTCGGTTGGTGGGGGGCTTGTGGATTCGGGGAACGGTGGCTTGTTGGGTGACCTGGTGGTCGCCGCGCGGGACCAGGCGTTCGTGGGGCGGGTGGCGGAGCGGGCGGTCTTCCGGTCCGCGATGGCGGGGGACTCCCACGCGCCGTCGGTTCTGTATCTGCACGGGCCCGGCGGGATCGGCAAGTCCGCGCTGCTGAGGCGGTTCGCTCTCGAGGCGCACGAGGCGGGGCGGCTGGTGATCGAGGTGGACGGGCGTACGGTCGCCGCGACGCCGGAGGACTTCGAGCACGCGGCCGGGAAAGCGATCGGCGAGCCGAACACGGTGCTGTTGGTCGACACCTTCGAGCTCTGCCACGGCCTGGAGCACTGGTTGTGGGAGCAGTTCCTGCCGCGGTTGCCGCTGGGCACGGTCGTGGTGGTGGCCGGACGCGCGGCCCCCGATCCCCGCTGGGTCGCCGATCCGGGGTGGGCGGACCTGCTGCGGGTGGTGCGGTTGCGGGATCTGGCCCGGGAGGATGCCGCCGCCTTCCTGCGCGTACGAGGTGTCCCGGCCGGGACGCACCACGCGCTGCTGTCCTTCGCCAGTGGTAATCCGCTGGCCCTGTCGCTGGCGGTGGCGGTCGCCGCGCAGCGGGACACGGACGGGGCGCGGGGTGCTGCCGACTGGTCACCGGGCCAGGACGTGATCGCGACGTTGCTGCCCCAACTCGTAGGCCACGCCCCGAGTGCGGCGCACCGCACGGCGCTGGAGGTGTGCGCGCAGGCCGATGTCACCTCCGAGGCCCTGCTGCGGGCGTTGACGGGCGAAGACGCCGCTGAACTGTTCGCCTGGCTGCGCACCCAGCCGTTCATCGAAGCCACCGACTCCGGGCTCTTTCCGCACGATGTCGTGCGCGAGGTGTTGGCCGCCGATCTCCGCTGGCGGGACCCCGAGGGATTCGCCGCCCTGCGCCGACGGATGTACCACCATCTGCTCGCCCGGGTCCGTGAGGTGCCCGCCGCACAGGTGCTCCAGGCGATGAACTCACTCGTGTACCTGGACCGTTCCCTCGGTCATCTTGCCGACACCCTCGTATGGGACCCTGAGGACGCGGTGCGGGAAATGCCGTGTACGCCTGACGACGAGAGCCGCGTGGTGGACCTGGTCCACCTGACGGAGGGCGCCGAGTCCGCCGCGATCGCCCGCTTCTGGCTCAACCGGCAGCCCGAAGCGTTCAGGGTCTACCGCTCGAACCGGACCGACGAGATCACGGCCTTTTCGACGTTGCTGCGGCTCAGCGGACCCGAGGGGGAGGACGTCGACCCGGTGGTGGCCGCCGCCTGGTCCCACGCCCGCGCAGGCAGCCCAATACGAGCAGGCGAGCACATGGCTGTTGCACGGTTCATGGTGGACGCACAGGCGTACCAGCGGCCCTCGGCATCTCTGAACCTGGTCACGTGGCGCGTGACGGCGGAGATCATCCGGGCCGACCGTCTTGCGTGGTTGTTCGTCGTGATGAGGGACGACGGGTTCTGGAACGCTCACCTGGCGCCCGGCGACATGCTGCCGACGGACGCCAGCCCGGTGATCGGCGACCACGGCTACCGCCTGTTCGCCCACGACTGGCGTATCCGGTCCGCGATGGCGTGGGTGGCGGAGAAGCACGAAGCTCTGCAGGAGGACGTGGCTGCCGTCACGCCTGCGGTCACACCTCCGCAAGAGCGGTCGGATCACGTGGTGCTGTCCCGGCCGGAGTTCGACACCGCCGTACGGGACGCCCTGCGTGCACTGTGGTGGCCGGGCGAACTCGCGGCAAACCCCCTCAACCGCAGCCGACTGGTCGCAGAGCACGACCAGAACCTCCACGATGTCCTGCTCCACGCCATCGACACCCTGCTGGGGCAGCGCGGCGGAGAGACACGTCATCAGGTCCTCACGACCACGTACAGCAAGACCGCCCCCACCCAGGAGGCGGCGGCCCGACGCCTCGGGATGTCTTTCAGCACCTACCGCCGCCACCTGACGGCCGCGGTGCAGCACATCAGGGACGTCCTGTGGAGTCACGAACTGAGCGGAACAGCGGTCCTTCCGGTGGGCCGGGGCCTGCCGGCGGACCAGTGAGGCGGGCAGCCCGGCTGAGCGATGTCCGCCGCCGCGCCGTGGAGGTGGCCTCGCTCAACGAGCCCTCTGCCGCTGCACGCCGGGGCCGTCAGTCGGTGGCCTGTGCCGTGGGGCCGTTCGGACCGACGGAGGAGAGCGTGTTGCCGGCCATCGCCACGATCTCGTCCCTGACGAGGACAACGCTCGGCGCCCAGTCCTGGGACGCGTCCCCGAGGATGTCGACGGCGGAGGTGCGCCAGAGTTCCTTGCCGGTACTCAGGTCGAGGGCCACCACGCGGCCGATGCGGTTGGAGAAGTAGATGTGCTCGTACGTCGCCGACAAGACCGGCTGCGACAGGCCCTCCATGCCGGTCGACCGCTGCCACAACTGCTTGCCGTCGTCGGCGGACACCGCGGTGACGGTTCCGTTGGTCTGGGCGAAGACCACGACGTCGTCGCCGAGCAGGGTCGGCGCGCCGCGTAGGGTGCGGGACAGCGGCACGGGACGGACGGCGCCGGTACGCGGGTCCACCCGGAGCAACGTGGTGTACCGGCGCTCGCTCTCGATCTCCCCGTCCTGGTTCGCCGCCGCCGCGGGCTGCGCGTAGACCGGTGCGCCTCCGGACTGTCCGATGCCCTGCGATCCGATCGGCAGGGCCGCGAGTTTGCGTGCCGTGCCATCGGCCGGGTCGAGGCGCAGCAGGGTGGTGGTCTGGCCGGTGATCGTGCACTCGGCGTACGGAACGCCGGCCAGGGACAGCGGTGCGCAGAACGCGGCCTTCGGCGACTGCCACAGTTCCTTCCCCGACGTGTCGTACGCGATGAATCCCTGGATGTCGTTTGTGGAGGTCAGCAGCCCGCCGCTGAAGACGACCGAGCTGTCGCTGTCTCGCACCCATCTGCGCTTCCCGGTGGCGGTGTCCAGAGCCGCGGTCCGGAATTCACCATGGGTCTGCTCGGCGACGTACACGACTCCGTTCCGTACGCCGTAGGGCATCGTGTTCTGTACGGAGTCGCCGGACCGCCAGATGACGCGGCCGGTGGCGGCATCGACCTTGGCGACGGTGAAGCCCTCGCCGCCGCAGTAGAGGACGGTGCGCTCGGGGACGCACCCCGGCGGGCCGGAATCCATCGCGGTGTCGGGCACGGAGCCGAGGCGGAGCGTCGTCTGCCAGGGGTGCCAGCCGGCGGGGAGCGAAGGGGTGCGTGCGGTGGGTCGTTCGTCGCCGCCGAAGGCGTTGACCGCCGCGAGGCTCAACGCGGTGACGGCGACCGCTGTACCTACGGCCGTGAGCAGACGCGTGAGCCGTCGGCCACGACGATCTCTGCGCAGACCTCGGCCGGTGACGGGTTCGGTGGAGGCTCCGGGCATCGCCTTTTTGCCTGTGTCGACCGCGTTGCCGAGGTCGTCGGAATGGTCGGGGTGACCATGTTCGCCGGGACCGGTGGTGTGGTCGGAGTTGCCGGAGCCGGAATTGCCGGAGTCGGCTGTCTGCGGTAACGCGCGGAGCCAGTCGTGCAGTTCCCCAAGTCCGGGGCGTGCCGCCGGGTCCTTGTCCAGACAGCGTTCGACGATACCGCGCAGTGGTCGCGGAACCTCGTCCAGTGTCGGCGGCTCGTACATCACCTGATAGCCGGCCATGTACGGCGTGTCCGCGTCGAACGGTCCGCTTCCGGTGGCCGCGTAGGCCAGCAACGAGCCCAGCGAGAACACGTCCGACGCCGGGGTGACGTCGCGCGGCGAACGCAGCTGCTCCGGTGACATGAACGGCGGCGTGCCGATCAGGTTGCCCGTGACGGTCAACTGCTGGTTGTCGGCGGCACGCGAGATGCCGAAGTCGATGACGCGGGGGCCGTCTTCGGCCATCAGCACGTTCCCCGGCTTCAGATCGCGGTGCACCACCCCGGCCCGGTGGATCTCGCGCAGCGCCTCGATGAGCCCCAGTGCCAGGATCCGCAGCTCCGGTCCGGTCAGCGGGCCGCCGCGGTCCACGCAGGCCGCCAGGCTCGGGCCCGGTACGTACAGCGTGGCCATCCATGGCCGCTCGGCATCCGGGTCGGCGTCGACGACGGGTGCCGTGAACGCCCCGCTGACCCGGCGGACCGCCGCGATCTCCTGCCGGAAACGGACGCGGAACTCCTCGTCCTCGCAGAGCTGTGGGTGCACCAGCTTCACGGCGACCCTGCGTCCGGCGGCCGAGCGGCCCAGGAACACGGTGCCCATGCCGCCGGCACCGATCCTGTCGAGCAGGACATAGCTCCCCACGGCTTCAGGGTCACCATCTCGCAATGGCATGGACGGTCACACCCTTTTTCTTACGTGGATCGACGGCTGAGCTTGGGCCAAGGCCCTTGTGCGGGACGCCAGTTCCAGGTCACCAGGCGAGCGCGTCGCTCACGTTGTCCTGCCAGAAGGTGACCTGGGCGTTGTCGTCCTCGACGTACAGGGAACCGCCGGGAACGGGTACATCCACCCCGTTCTCGGTGGACGAGTCTCCCGCGTCGGGGCCGTGCAGGGACAAACCGATCGAGGAGGTCGTGACCTTGGTCTGACTGTTGCGGTCGACGGACGCGGTGATCAGGCCCGCGTACGCGGTGGCGCCGCGGTCGAGGGTGACGACGGCTTGTGGCTGGCTCGGCCCCAACCTGGCTGTTTCGGATTGCGAGTTCTCACTCAACCGCAGGGCGGGGTAGCGGTAGATGTGGCAGGGCTTCGAGCCGGTGTTCGTAGCCGTGATGAGGACATGGTTGATGGGGCTCTTCACCTCTTTGATGGCGAACTTCAACGAACCGGTGGTGCAGTCCACGGGCTTGGCACTGCCGGAGCCCGTGCCGGCGGACGAGGTCTTGCCGGAACTCGCTCCGCTGCCGCCACCGTTTCCGGAGCCTTGGGAGCCCGCGCCCTTCGTGGCTTGCCCCGTGGCGGTGGCAGACGCCGATGCCGAAACGGCGGTGGCGGTGGAGGTGGGCGTGACGGTCGTGTCGGTGGGCTCCGTGGTTGCCGTTCCGACCGACTTCGACTCGGCGTCGCTTTCTCCGCAGGCGGTGAGCGCCAGGGCCAGGACGATGGAACTGGCCAAGGCCACGGCAAGTCGATGTGTGCGCAAGCTGGTTACCTCTTCATGACAGGACGTTCTCGGCCGGGCCGCGTCGGTTCGTGTTCTTACAGCGCCGTCAGCGTTCTGCAACGCAGGCCGACTGCCCAGCGGGCACCGGGCGCCTCACGGTCCGATCGTGGCATCGTCACCGGCCCGGACCGCGCGGCCACGGTGCTCATTTCCTGGTCGTCCCATGCCAACTAATGCTCACCGCCATGACGTTCGCCGAGCCGCTGAGACGACCTCGTGAAGCCGACGCTTCATCCATCAGCAATAGTCAGCCTCAATGCGGTTCTTCGCCGAGTTCGGCGAAGAGCCAAGCCGGCGGCCTCGGTGCGAGCGCCGACAAGCCCCTTGGGATCAGCCTGCGTCCAGACCTGCGCTATGAGTTGGCATGTGTGCTCAAGCCTTTGGCCGTACAGGAATGGACACGAGTGAGCACCTATTGAGCACCTCGTGTTGTGGTGTCGGGGTGGTCACTCTTGCCAGACTCCGACTGCGGTGGGCGGCACTCCATGGTGTGTCCGCCGTTTCAACGTCACATGAGTCAAAGGATCACGCGTGTCCCTACACATTCCCCCCGTGCACGTTCCGCCGGACGGTGGTGAGCCTGTTTACCTGGTGGGTGACACGTACACCACGCTGCTGAAGGCGACGCACACCAATGGTGAACTCTCCCTGGTGGAGGCCATCATGCCCGCGGACGCCGGACCGCCTCCGCACACGCATCACGGCGAGTCGGAGACGTTCATCGTCATGGACGGAGAACTCGTCATCACCGCCGGGGACGAAAAATACGAGGTCGAGGCAGGCGGGGTGGTCTACGTGCCCAAGGGTGTACGGCATTCCTTCAGGAACCTGAGCCGGACCAAGCCCGCGCGCATCTACTTCCTGTACGCCCCGGGCGGCATGGACGCGATGTTCACCGAGATAGGTACTCCGGGCGTGCGCGGACAGGTGGGCCCGCCGCTCAACGAAGTCGACGTGAAGGCGATGGCCGCCGTCGCCGACACATACGGATTCACCTTCGACTGACGCCGCACCGCGGTACCGCTCATTACTCAGGCCAGGAATCGGGGGCAGAACCACTCGGTTCCCCCAAGCATGTCCCTCGTCCGTCCCGCCGGAACGGTCTGCCGTGGGCCAAAGACGCTTTGGCCGCCGTCGTTGGGCGGACGCGCAGTCCGTCCGGTCCGGGCGGACCGGTAGTTGCCTGCCCGCTGCCAGCCGACGTTCCGCGTCGCCTTCGAGCGGCCGATGACATGGCCGCCACATCACGTTGAGGAGTTCCGTGCGCATCCTGTTCTCCACCACGCCCGCCTTTGGACACTTGCTGCCCATGCTGCCGCTCGTTGCGGCGGCTCGCCGTGCCGGTCACGAAGTCGCCGTGCTCAGCCATGCGTCGATGGCCGCCTCGACTGCTCCGACGCCCTTACTCCCTGCCGGCCCGAGCATCCCGGAGACCCTGCAGGATGTCACCCGACGTGCCGAAATTGACGCTATGCAGGACATGGCGGCCGGACCGGTCGAGTTCTTCGTCGAATCCCGAGTGGGCCTGGGTGCGGAGGCCGCGGTTGCCGCCGCCACCGCCTTCGCCCCCGACTTCATCGTCGCCGACATGGTCGACTACCTCGGCCCACTTGCCGCTGCCTCGCTAGGCGTCCCTTGGGCAGCGCATGGGGCGGCCCTGCCGCTCGACGCCGGGCTGGCTAGCGTGCTTGCCGAGGCTGCCGTCGCTCGCTTCGCCCATTACGGAGTGGCCCCCACGGCGCCCGTCGCCTACATCGACCCGTGGCCCGACAGTCTGCTTCGGGACGGCTACACGCTGCCCGCGGAGCGAATAGCCATCCGTCCCGAGCCGCACTCCGACGAGAACAGCATGTGGTCCCGGCCGAAGTTCGCCGACCGCGAGGACCGCCCGTTGGTCCTCGTGACTCTGGGCACGGTTGTCGAGGATCCCGGCACCCTCGCCGCAATCCTGGACTCGCTGGCCGCCCTGGACGTCAACGTTCTTGTCGCTCCTCACTCCGCAACGGACGTCGGGGACCGGCCGGTCGACCCCACGCGGGTGCACCTGGCCGGTTTCGTCCGATGAGGTACCTGCTGGAGGGAGTGGACGTGGTGGTGTCCTCTGCGGGAGCGGGCAGTGTGCTGTCCGCGTTGAGCGCCGCCCGGCCGATGGTCCTGTGCCCGATGGGCCTGGACAAGCCCGTCAACGCCGCGCGCGCCGCCGAAGCGGGCGCGGCCGTGGTCATCGACACCCCGGACCAGGTCGCCGACGCGGTCGCGCGAGTGCTTGCCGACCAGGCGGTGGCCGACGGCGCCGCGACGGTGGCCGAGGAGATAGCCGGGATGAACTCGGCCGACGACGTTCTCGGGCTTTTGTTGAAGTGCCTCGGGTAACCCGCCTGCGAGACGTTCCCAACCTGGCTCCGGTACGGGCCCGGCCGCGGAGCGCCACGACGAGAACACTCACGGAAGCGCCGCGTCGGGCACTCCGGGCGAGGTGGTGCCGACCATGCGCAGTGCCCGGCGGGGCACGTCCTGGTCCTGCGGATGGCCGAGCGGGACGACGCCGACACACCGGCCGTCCCCGTCCAGCAGCCGGCCCATGTGCTTGACCGTGCGCAGCACCACCGACCGGTCGCCGATGGTCAGGCGTGGCAGCCGGCCCGACAGGTGGGCCTCGAAGGTGTGTACGTCGGCCAGGGCGCGCAGCCAGACGTCGATCACGAGGTTGTGCGGTCCCGCCGTGATCGCGCACGACCGGACCTCCCGTACGCCGGACAGCGCCCGGCTCGTCTCCTCCAGGTACTGAGCCGGAACGGACGCGAAGTACACCGCGGACAGGGGCCATCCGGACAGCGGGCGGGCCAGGTCGCAGCGCAGGCTCACCCCGGTGGCGAGCAGCGACCGCAGGCGACGACGCACAGTCGTCAGGCCTGTGTCGGTCTCCGCGGCCAACCGGCGCAGGGGCATGCGCCCGTCGGTGCTCAGCAGTTCCACGAGCCGCTCGTCCAGGTCGTCCCATCTCCCCGTGTCCTTGCTCTCGGGCGGAGCCGGCAGTGCCGCCTCGATCCGGGCGCACTGGACGGCGTCCAGGCTGCGCAACCGCCATCGGCTGCCCTCGGTGGGGACTCCCGTCGACACATGCGTACGGGTCGCCCGTACTCCCGGAGTTCCCTGGAAGAGCAGGGTGGTGAGGCGGGCCAGCTCGGTCAGGTCCCGAGCCTGTACGGAGGCCACCAGGTCCCGGCCGCCCGCCATCAGCTTGACGTTCGCCACCGCCGGGTCCGCGGCGAGGGTCCGTGCCACGTCCTCGGCGGCGCCGGGTTCCGCATCCACCTCCACGATCCCGGTGACCACGATCCTGGAGTTGGTCAGCCGCGGATAGGCCGTCACCCAGGCCAGCCCGGCGTTCTCCATCCGGTGCCACCGTCGGGCGGCGGTCACCGGGTTGACGGCAAGCACCTCTCCTACGAGCGTCCACGGGGCCCGAGGGCGGATCTGCAGCGCGTGCACGACGGCACGGTCGAGCTCGTCCAGTCCCAGCGCGGCGAAATCCTGCGCTCCTCCGGGTGGCGCGTTCCTGCGCGGCTTGGCGGAATCGGGGTCGAAAGCTGCACTGTGACCCGGAGTTTTCTCGTGCATTCCACACTCCATTCGCCTGTTCCACATATCGGAGGAGTGAATCGCCCGCCATGACGGATGCCACGACCGGTACCGCGACAGATGTCACCGCGCGAGAGACCAGCAGGACCCCTCTGCGTATCCACCATGCCCGGCTCATCGACGGCACGGGTGTCGCCCCCGTGAACGACGCCGTCCTCGTGACCGATGCCGAGGGAGCCATCACCTACGCCGGACCCGCCGCGGCAGCCCCGCCCGCTACCGAGGCCGTCCGGACCATCGACGCCGGGGGCCGTACGGTGCTGCCCGGTTTCTTCGACTGCCACGTCCACCTCGCCTACGCGCAGGGCTCGCCCCCCGGCCGCCGCGCCGAACTCGATCCCGTGCTGGTCACTCTGGACACCGCTGCCCGGCTGCGCCAGACCATCGACGCGGGCATCACCACCGCCCGCGACCTGGGCGGCCTGTCCGCGGGCTACCGCACCGCCGTCGAGACCGGCCGGATCGTGGGCCCACGACTGCACACGGCCGTACGGATCATCAGCCACACCGGCGGTCACGCCGACGTGCGCCTGCCCGACGGCACCGACCTGAGCGCCGGGATGTCCGAGATCGCCGACACCTCCGACGAGGCGCGGCTCGCCGTCCGCCGGGTGCTGCGCGAGGGCGCCGACCTGGTGAAGATCTGCGCCACGGGCGGGATGGGCAGCCCGTACGACCAGCCCGACGACGAGGGCCTGCTGGAGGAGGAGATCCGGGCCGTCGTCGACGAGGCCCGCCGGCACGGCGACAAGCCGGTCGCCGCGCACGCCCAGGGCAACGCCGGCATCCTCAACGCCCTGCGCGGCGGCGTCACCAGCATCGAGCACGGCTACGGCCTGGACGAGCGGGCCCTCGATCTGGCCGGCGAGCGCGGCGTCTTCGTCGTGCCGACCCTGTCCACCGTGTATGCCGGCATCAACAAGGACACGATGCCGCCCTACCACTACGAGAAGAAGGTCCGCTGGTCCGGGATCACCAAGGAGAACATCGCCCGGGCCATCGAGTACGGTGCCCGGATCGCGCTGGGCACGGACGCCGCCGTAGGTCCGCACGGCGTGAACCTGATGGAACTCACCTATCTGGTGGACCTGGGTATGGACCCGATGGCCGCCATCGTCGCCGGCACCCGCACCTCCGCCGAACTCCTCGGCATGGCGGACCGGTTGGGCACCCTCACCCCCGGCCGCACCGCCGACCTGCTCCTCTGCGACGGCGACCCGCTCACGGACATCGGCGTCCTCGGCGATCCCGCGAACATCGTCTGTGTCGTCCAGGACGGCGTGGTCCGCAAGGACCTGCTGCCGACCGCGCCGACTGGAAGGCGGCCCTGATGTCCTCCCCCTCGTTGACCGGCCTCCCCACCCCAGAAGGCGGGACCCCGGACAGGGAACGGCGCGGCGTCCTCGACCGCGTCCTCGCGCTCATCGAGCGGGCGGGCAACGCTCTGCCCAACCCGATCGTGCTGTTCGCCGCCCTCTTCCTCCTGCTGGGCGCCGTCTCCACCGCCCTCGCTCTCGCCCATGTCGCCGTGGACGTCCCCGGCACCGACGACACCAAGGCGATCACCGGCCTGTTCACCAGCGAGGGGCTGCGCTGGCTGGTGGAGAACCTGATCCCCAACTTCGCGACGTTCCCGCCGATCGGCGCCGTGCTCGTCCTGATCATGGTGGTCGGACTATGCGAGCGGACCGGTCTGCTGGAGGCCGCGATGCGGGCGACCCTGGCCAGGGTCCCGCGCGCCACGCTGCCGTATGCCGTTGCCCTCATCGCCAGTCAGGCGCACATGATGAGCGATGTCGCCGCCATCGTGCTCCCGCCGCTGGCGGCCCTGGTCTTCAAGAACGCCGGACGTCATCCGGCGGCAGGCCTGATCGGCGGCTTCGCCTGTGTCACCGCGGGCTACGCAGCCGGGTTCACCATCGGTTCCCTCGACGCCCTCTACGTGGGCATCACCCAGCAGGCGGCCGCGGTGCTCCCGGCGGCCGACGGGCTCGACATACATCTGCTCATCAACTACTTCTTCACCGCGTCGAGCAGCATCGCGCTCGCGCTGCTGGGCGGATTCCTCATCAGCCGCGTCCTGGAGCCGCGCCTCGGCCCGTACGAGTCGGCCGACGACGAGCCGGCCGGGCAGGACGTACGCCTCACCCCCGTCCAGCGCCGGGGCCTGCTGCTGACGGGCATCGTCGTCGTGGTCTATCTGGGTGCGGTTCTCGCCCTGTGGCTGCCGCCGGGGGCGCCCCTGCGCGGCGATGGCGGCGCCTATGTGCCTTCGCCGCTGCTCAGCGGCATCGTTCCGGTCCTCTTCGGCGCGTTCCTGCTGGCGGGGCTGACGTACGGGATCACCGTCAAGACGCTCACCAGCACCGAGGACGCGGTCACCGCTGTGACCGACTCGGTGAAGACCATGTCCGGCTACATCGTCATGATGTTCGTCGCCGCGCAGGTCATCGCGCTGTTCACCTGGTCCAATGTCGCGGTGCTGCTGGCCGTGAAGGCCGCCGCGGTGTTCAACTCGCTGGGCGTGACGGGCTTCTGGGCGATCATGGCGTTCGTCCTGCTCGTCGCCTGCCTCAACCTCTTCATCCTCTCCGGTTCCGCCCTGTGGTCGCTGGTGGGTCCGGTCTTCATTCCGGCGTTCATGCTCATGGGCATGAGCCCGGCACTCAGCCAGGCCGCCTTCCGTATCGGCGACTCCGCGACCGGCGTCCTGACACCCATGAACCCGTACGTGTTCCTAGTTCTGGCGATGCTCCGCGAGTACGAACCCGAAGCCAGGCTCGGCACCCTCATCTCCCGGCTGGCCATATTCGCCGGACCGTTTCTGGCGCTGTGGCTGGCGATCCTGGGGATCTTCTACGGGTTCGACCTGCCGCTCGGGCCCGGTGCCCACATCGGGGTCAGGTGACCGGGTTACGCGGCGGACTGCAGTGCGGAGGCCACCCATTCCAGGACTACTTTCGAGAACTCCTCGGGCAGCTGCTCGGGCTCCGGGTCGCCGCTGACCTGTGGCAGTCTCGCTTGCTGACTTCCTGACGGTGTGTCAGTACCTGTCTGAGGTTCGTCCGTGGGATCTGGTGTCGGCGCGCTCGGTGCGTCATCTTCTCGCGCGAGGAGAATGGCGCGTCTCTCCGGGCGTCAGCTGGATGGATCAATCGCTGACGGCGCCACATGTAGATGGGGTTTGCTCGCTGATTCCCAGGAGTTGGGCGACTTCAGCGACCTTGCGGCCGGACTCGACCAGGTCCAGGACCTTGCG
This sequence comes from Streptomyces sp. SAI-127, assembly GCF_029894425.1. NCBI lineage: Bacteria > Bacillati > Actinomycetota > Actinomycetes > Kitasatosporales > Streptomycetaceae > Streptomyces > Streptomyces sp. SAI-127. The sequence goes on along the minus strand of NZ_JARXYJ010000001.1, from coordinate 390,276 downwards.
GCGGAACTCGGGAGGACAACTACGGGGCATGGCAGGCTCCGGGTGCTGCTGGACGGTCAATTCTCCGGCGACCCGACTCCATCAAACCCGGGGCACATCAGCTGGTCGACGGGGCCCAGGCCGGCTGGATCAAACTCAGTGTCACTCCACTTTCAAGATCCACCGTTAACCGGGCCCTGTCTCACATTCGGTGGTGACGGAGGGTGTCGCTATCCGAGAGGGATGCCGTGGCGTAGAAGGGCGAAGCCTGCTCGTCCGTGCATCGGGCGCTTCTTCGACGCCCCCGGCTTCCCCGAGGAGTTCAAGCCCTACGCCATCGGGCAGATCAGCGCGCTCGACGCCTACCTCGCCCTCGACGGCGGCGTGACCTGGACCTACCTGTCCCCGCCCCCGGTCCACTTCGCCCCCGGTACGCGCGCCGGCCACTACCGCACCGGCCTCGACCACCCCGTCGTCGGCGACGACGGCCAGGCCCGCATCTCCTACGAGGACTACGAGAGCGCCCTCGTCGACGAGATCGAAAACCCCCGCCACCTCAACCAACGCTTCACCGTCGGCTACTGACCCGGCCACAACGGCCTCCGGCGGCAAACCGCAAGGCGCGCTGCCGGAGGCCGGTCCCGTCGTTCTCAGAGGCCAATCAATGGCCGGCGCGGGAAGCAGTTCGACCGGACCGCTGGGCGGCGGCGTCCGCCGGGGTACGGGGCCGAGGAAGGTGACAGCCGTGCGTCAGGCGTCTGCCCGAGGCCTTCCAGCTGGTAGGCGACCCCAGGTCTGCGAGGGGTATTCAGCTGAGGCGTTCGAGCACCATGGCCATGCCCTGTCCGCCTCCGACGCACATGGTCTCCACGCCCCACTGCGCGTCGCGCGTACGCAGACCGTTGATCAACGTGGTCATGATGCGGGCGCCGGTCGCACCGAACGGATGCCCCAGCGCGATGGCCCCACCGTGCACGTTGAGCCTTTCCAGTGGAATGCGGAGTTCGCGCTGAGAGGCGATGACCTGAACGGCGAACGCCTCGTTCATCTCGAACAGGTCGATGTCCCCGATCGACAGGCCGGCGTGCGCGAGGGCCCGCCGTGTGGCCTCGACCGGCCCCAGGCCCATGATCTCCGGGGAGAGGCCGGACACACCGGTGGCCACGATCCTGGCCAGGGGAGTGATGCCGAGCTCTCGCGCCCTGACGTCGCTCATGATGACCACGGCGGCGGCTCCGTCGTTCAGCGGGCAGGAGTTTCCTGCGGTGACCGAGCCGCCTGGCCGGAAGGCCGGCTGGAGGCCTTCCAGCGCCTCGTACGTCGTGCCGGGGCGCGGGCTGTCGTCGGTCGCGATCACCGTGCCGTCGGGCCTTCGGACAGGGGTGATCTCCCGGGCGTGGACCCCGGACTCGGCGGCCTTGGCGTACAGCTGCTGGCTGCGCAGGGCGTAGTGATCCTGCTCCTGGCGGCTGATCTTGGAAAGGCCCGCGACGTTCTCCGCGGTCTGCCCCATGCCGATGTAGACGTCGGGCAGCAGGCCGTCGGAGCGGGGATCGGTCCACAGGCCGTTGGTTCGAGCTTCCTCCGCGGTACGGTCCCTGGCCTGCTCGAATGCCGGGTTCAAGACGTCGTCGGCATCCGCTCCGGTGGGCCCGAAGTGCCGGTAGCGGGAGACGCACTCGACACCCGCGCTGACGAAGACGTGGCCTTCTCCTGCCTTGATGGCGTGGAAGGCCATCCGGGCGGTCTGCAAGGAGGACGAGCAGAAACGGTTGACCGTGGTGCCGGGCACCTCGTCGAGCCCCAGCTGTACGGCCACCCGCCGGGCGATGTTGGCACCGTGCTCGCCGCTCGGCTCGGCGCAGCCGAGATGCAGGTCATCTATCTGTGTCGGGTCCAGTCCGGGTAGCTGGCCGAGGGCCGCGCGGACCGCCGTCACCGCGAGGTCGTCGGGGCGGACATCCTTCAGGGAACCCTTGAAAGCGCGCCCGATGGGCGTGCGGGCGGCAGCGACTACGACGGCTTCAGGCATGTCATGCACCTCTCAGGATGGCGAACGGGTGCGTGGGGGCAGGCCGGCATGAAGGCGGCTCTCCAGTGCAGAAGATACTGTACGGACCGTTTCGAATGTGCGCGTAGGCGGCTTTGTTTCGCCAGGTCATCCAGGCCGGTGCCCGCGATCCCGAGCTCGCTCCCCAGCGTGCCTGCACCAGAAAATATTACCGGTTGCGATCCTAGACGTTCCGTTTCGATTGACCTACTGTGAGGCCACCTCGTGCAGAGAGGAGCACTCCAATGACGGCGTGCTTTCGACAGGCGGTGTTCGTTCCGCCACCCGTGTGTGTCGTTGCCCACGAGCTGGGTTTCTTCGCCCACGTCGGCCTTGAGGTCGAGACCGTGCTGATCGAGTCGTCGACGGACCAGCGTGACCGACTCCTGACCGACGACGTCGATGCGGGCGTCACGGCCATCGACAACCTGATCGTGTGGAACTCCGGCGGAGGCGACCTGCGAGTCGTCGCCCAGATCGAGTCGACGACGCCGCTCCGCCTGGTCGCGCAGCCCTCGGTGAGGGGGCTGGAAGACCTGCGGGGCGCAACACTCGGCGTCGACGCGCCGGACAACGGCTTCGCCGTCCTGCTTCGTCATCTCCTCGGTCACCATGGCCTCCCGCCCGGTGCGTACGAGTTCGAGCCGGTGGGCGGAGTGCGCGAGCGCTTCGAGGCCCTGCGCTCACGGTCGATCGACGCGGCGTGGCTGGGGCCGCCGCTGGACGAGCTGGCGCAACAGGAGGGGTTCGTCTCGCTGCTCGCGGTCGAGGACGAGGTGCCGGACTTCCCTGGGCAGGGCGTTGTGGCCGGTCCCGTGACGGGGCAGGCGGGGCGGGAAAAGCTCTCTCTCTACCTCACGGCCCTCGATGCGGCACGGAAGTGGCTGCACGCCACTGAGGACGAACAGATCCTGGACGTGCTGACGAGAGGCGGCTACGGGCCGGCCTCGGCGCGGGCCGCGCTGCGCACCCGCCCCGTTTCGCTGGCTCCTGCTCGTGCCGGTCTGGAGTGCGTCCTGACGATGCGCGACAAGCTCGGCATGATGCCCGACCGGGCGCCTGGTGCCGATGACCTGTACGACGGCCGCCCGCTCGGTCTGGAGCTGCGTCCATGACGCCCGACCGGTTCGCGTCCGACGGCCGTCGTGATGACGCGGAGCGCGCCACGGACGGGCAGGTGGCGAAGAGCGTGCGTCATCTGCTCAGCGAGGACCGTACCTGCGAACTCCTGGGTATACAGGTCGAGTCGGCGGCCGACGGTCGGGCGCGCGCACGGATGCGGGTCCGGCCGGACATGGTCAACGGGCACGCGATCGTGCATGGCGGGCTCGTGTTCGCTCTGGCCGACACCACCTTCGCCTGCGCCGTCAACAGCTTCGGCCCGCCGGTCGTCACGGCGAGCGCGGACATCACGTTTTGGCGCCCCGGCCACCTCGGCGACGATCTGATCGCCGAAGCGGTGACCCGCTCCTGGCAGGGGCGCTCAGTGATCTGTGAGGTCACGGTGCGGCGCGGTGACGAGGTCATCGGCGAGTTCAGCGGTCGGGGGGCGCAGATCGCCCTGGCGGACGGGGTGCCGTCGGCGGGGAGCAATCCGGTCCCGGGCAGCCTGTCCGGACGAGCCGGCCATGAGGAGCACCGCGCCCGTCCGGCGGGCGCGGAGACCGACGCGGTGGACGGACCCGCCGTGCCAGGGCGCACGCCGGGCCGCTAGAGCCGCGGACGCCGAGCGTCCAGGTCGTCCGGCGGACGCGCGGGTGCAGAGGTCAAACGGTACTTCCAAGTACCCGAGCCGCAAATGGAGTTCAGGTGTCACAGGACTGCGAAGTCATCGTTGTGGGTGGTGGACCCGTCGGGGTGATGGCCCTTGCTTTGCTGGGCCATGCCGGTGTACGGGCCGTGGGGATCGAACGCGAGTCCGAGTTGTGGGAACAGGCGCGGGCCGTGCACTTCGACGGTGAGACCGTGCGTTCCTTCCAGTCCATGGGGCTGGGCGAGGAACTCTCCGCCCGGATCAAGCCGATGTGCGACTACCGCATGGAGAACGAGGCCGGCGAAACTCTGGTGGCCCATGCCACGGGGCAGATGGGACCTCAGGCATGGCACTCGGAGGTCCTGTTCCACCAGCCTGAGATCGACGCGCTGCTGCGCGCCGAAGTCGAGCGGCTCGCCGATGTGGAACTCCGGCTCGGCACCACGCTGCTGGACATCCAGCAAGGTGACGGCTCAGTCCACTGCACCGTCCGTACACCCGACGGAACGACACAGACGCTCACCGCGCGATGGGTCATCGCCTGTGACGGTGCCACCTCGACCGTCAGGCGCACGCTCGGGATATCCGGCGAGAACCTCGGCACCGACGATCCGTGGCTCGTCGTCGACGGACACCTGCGCGGGACGGCAGGCATCAAGGGTGACATGGTCTTCCTCGGCCGGCACACCCGTCCCGCGCTCTGGATCAGGCTCCCCGGTGACCGGGTGCGCATGGAGTTCAAAGTCCTCCCCGAGGACGACCGGGAGGAGATCGCCACACCGGCGGGCATCGCCCGGTTGAGCCGAGGGGTTCTCTCACCGCAGAACTTCGAGCCCGACCGCATCGCCGTTTACACCTTCCGCGCGCGGTTGGCCACGTCGTGGCGGGTCGGCAATGTGTTCCTCGCGGGCGACGCCGCTCACCTGGCGCCTCCGCTGTTCGGCCAGGGGCTGTGCGCCGGCCTGCGTGACGTGGCCAACCTGGTGTGGAAGATCCGGCTCGTCTCGCGTGGCAGAGCCTCCGAGTCCCTGCTCGACACCTACGAGTCCGAACGCAAGGACCACGCCAGGTACTGGGTCCAGCAGGCGGCGACGATGGCCGGCCTCGTCCAGACCACCGACCCTGTGTTGGCCGCCCAGCGGGATGCGCACATCCGTGCCAACCCGGCCGACGGCTACCCGCCGGCACCCGCCCTGGGCCCGGGTGTGCACACGTGCCCGGCCGACCCCCACGCCGGACGTATTTCGATGCAGCCGATGCTGCCCGACGGGACACGGCTCGACGACCTCGTGGGACGCCGGTTCCTGCTCGCGGCCACGCCCGAACTGACGGCCGGGCTGCCCGATCCCGTACGCAAGGCGCTGGAGGAGGAGCCCGAGGTGGCCGTACTGACCTCCCCGCAGCACGTCGGCCAACTGCTCACCTCGGTCGAGGCCTCCGCCGTCCTGGTCCGTCCTGACCGCTATGTGCTCGGGACGGCACACACCCCCGAAGAGCTCGAAGCACTGCTCCGACTCCTGCCTCTCGCAGGCGCCCCGGAACCCCGGCGCGAGATGAGCCCGCCGCAGCAGGAGAACACCCTGCAGGCCTGACCCGCGCGCGTGCAAACACTGTTTCACTCACAGGAGTTCACCATGCACGACCAACCCATCACCCACCTTCGGCACGTCGACATCGCCGTTCAGGACTACGACAAGCAGGTCGCCTTCTACGAGCAGCAATGGGGGCTGACCAAGGCCGGCACCGACGGCGATGTCACGTACTTCGCCGCCGAGGGCTCGCCCGAGCAGTACGTCGTCCGGGTCCGCCGCTCCCAGGACAAGCGCCTCGACCTGGTCTCCTTCGGCGCCGCCGACCGCGCTGCCGTGGACGGCCTCGCCACCCGCCTCGCCACCGACGGCGTGAAGCTGGTCAGCGAGCCGGACACACTCCAGACGCCCGGCGGCGGCTACGGCTTCCGGTTCTTCGACGTGGAGGGGCGCACCGTCGAGATCTCCGCGGAGGTCGCCGCCCGCACCCACCGCAAGGTCGAGGAGCGCGAGGACATCCCGGTGCGGCTGTCCCACGTCGTCCTCAATTCCCCCGAGCCCGAGCGCATGATGGCCTTCTACGAGAAGTACCTGGACTTCCGGCTCACCGACACCAACGTGCACCCGCAGCTCGGCGGGATCATGTGGTTCCTGCGCTGCAACCCGCAGCACCACAGCATCGCGATCGCCCGCTGTCCCCATGTCTCGCTGCACCACGCGTCGTTCGAGATGCGCGGCCTGGAGGAGTACATGCGCGGCAGCGGCCGCCTCATGCGCGACGGAGTCCACAAGGTATGGGGGCCGGGCCGGCACCGTGCCGGCGACAACACCTTCACGTACTTCCATGACCCCAACGGCAACACCATGGAGTACACCACGGAGCTGGAGATCCTCGACGAGGACACCTGGCACCCCCACCTGTACAGCACCGATGACCCGGAGACCTCGGACGTGTGGGGGACTTCCAACCCGATGAACGAGTTCGTGTCCAAGGAGATGTTCAACGACCCGGACCGGGGATTGTTCATCCCACCGCCGGTGTGACCCCGCTGGCGCCTGAGGAGCGCTCGGGACGCGCCGGGGGAGGGCTCAGGATTCGCCGTCCGGCGAGGGATGGGCTTCCAGACCGCGGATCCCCAGTTCCACGAGCTGTTCCGCGAGCGCGTCGTCGAGCGGGCTGACGCCGAACAGGAGATGGAAGTAGATCGGTGCGTAGAACAACTGGGCTGCCGACTTCGGATCGAGGTCGGACCGGAAGACGCCTTCGTCGATTCCTCTGCGCATCAGCTTCTCGACGGCCGCGGCGCGCTCCTGCCAGAAGCGCTCGCGGAAGTTGGCCATCGTCTCGGGGTCGTACTGCCCCTCGGCGATGATCTGGGCGACCAGCTTGCCCTGCGGGCCGGCGTAGCGGGAGATCAGCGACTTGAGGTGCGCCAGGAGGGCGTCGCGCACCGGTACCCCTTCGGGGATGCGGGTGTGCGCCAGGTGGTTCTCCATGAAGGCGTCGATGACGACCGCGGCCTTGTTCGGCCACCACCGGTAGATCGTCGCCTTGCTGACCTTGGCCCGCTTGGCGATCGCCTCCATGGTCAGCTTCTGCACCGTGGTGGCGCGCCGGCCGTCGCGCACAAGGAGGTCCATGGTCGCGTCGAGGATCGCGCGACGACTCAATTCGCTTCGTACAGCCACGGAGTCAAGTTAACCCACGCACGGCCTCATTCCCCAATGTCAGCGCAGGATCGACAAGGGGATAAGCCTGTCATACGATACGAAACGTTTCGAATAGATGAAGGAGTCGCACACATGAAGCTCGGTCGGATCTCAGTACCTTCTCCCGACGGCGACCAGATCAGGATCGTCGCCGTGCTGCCCGACGAGGGCAGGGTCATCGACCTGGCCAGGGCCTACGCCCTGGGCAGGCAGGCGCAATACGCGACGCCGGACGCGGCCCGCCGACTGGCCGCGGCCCACTTCCCGTCGAGCATGGCCGCCGCCATCGCCGCCGGGTCGGCGTTCCTCGACGCCGCCCACTGGGCCGTGGACCAGGCCGCCGACGACGCCTCACTGCCGATCGACGGTCTGTCCTGGGTGGCGGCCGTCGACCCGCCGGTCATCCGCGACGGACTGACCTTCCCGGCACACATGAAGGGATTCCACGACAGGGTGGGCGGCGGACTGCCCAACCCTCAGCTGTTCAAGACGCCCGGCTACTTCAAGGGATCCACCGGAGTGGTCTACGGCCACGACGAGGAGATCCCCTACCCGAGCTACTCCGAATACGTCGACTACGAACTGGAGATGGGCCTCATCGTCGGAGCCGCGGGCAGCAACCTGACCCCCGACGCCGCCCGCGCCCACCTGTTCGGCGTCACGATCTTCAACGACTTCAGCGCGCGCGACATCCAGGGCTACGAGATGGCCATGAGCATGGGCCCGCAGAAGTGCAAGGACTACGCGTACGGCATCGGTCCGTGGATCACGACCGTCGACGAGCTGCCCTCCACCGACGGGCTCAAGGGCGTCGTCCGCGTCAACGGTGAGGTCTGGAGTGAGACCACTGCCGAGGGAATGATCTACACGCCGGAAGAAATGCTCGCCTACGTCTCCATCAACGACAGGCTTCAGCCCGGCGACCTGATCGGCTCCGGCACCCTGCCCAACGGTTCCGGCCTGGAGCTCGACCGGCGGCTGTCGCTCGGAGACGTCATCGAACTCGAACTGGAAGGCGTCGGTGTCCTGCGCAACCGACTGAGCGCCGAGCCGGACAAGGCCCCCTGGTGGCCCGAGCCCCGCCCGTACCCCTTCGGTACGCCGGCGAACTGACGACGGGACCGACAAAGATGACCAACCCGCACGCCATCAAGCCGGTACGGCGCATCGTCACAGGCCACACCGCCGACGGCCGCTCCACCGTCATCAGCGACGGCCCGGCTCCCAACGTCTTCGTGTCCGACTCCGTCAAAGGGTTCGGCGCGATCGTCCCCTGGCAGACCGAACCGGGCGACGTCAGCAACGACGGCAACCAGGACGCGGCCTCCGCCGACGTCCAGGTGCCGATGCACCCCAAGCCCGGAGGAACGGTCTTCCGGATCGCGAGCTTCCCGCCCGACAGCGCCTACACCGACGCCGCCGCCGACTCCCTCTTCGACGACATCGACGGCGAACACGCCCGCGACGCCGCCCAACACACCGTCGGCGGCCGCCACTTCTGGTTCCACCGCACCGACAGCCTGGACTACGCCCTTGTCCTCGAGGGCGAGATATGGCTGCTGACGGACGAGGGAGAGACCCTCGCCAGGGCCGGTGACGTGATCATCCAGCGAGGCACCAGCCACGCCTGGTCCAACCGCAGTGACACGACCTGTCGCGTGGCCTTCGTCCTCATCGGTGCCCTGCCCGTCGACACCGCGGTCTCATGAGCACCGCGCAGGACATCCTGTGGATGCCCAGCAGCGCCCGGCAGGACGGCAGCGAACTGGCTCGCTACCGCCGTGGGCTGAAGGACTACGACGGCGGTGCCGACTACCTTGATCTGTGGCGCTGGTCGACGCGAGACCTGGGCCGGTTCTGGGAGTCCGTCGCCGAGTTCGAGGACGTACGACTCGGTGGTACTCCGACCGGTCCGGTGGCTCCGCGGGAGATGCCCGGAGGTACGTGGTTTCCCGGCCGTACCGTGAACTATGCCGAGCACGTGCTGCGCCGCTGCCCGGGTGAGGCGCTCGTCGTCGTGGAGGACGACGGCACGTCCCACACGCTCTCGCGAGCCGAACTCCGCAGCCAGGTCGCCGCCGTCTCCGCCGCGCTGCGCCGGATGGGTGTGGCCCACGGCGACCGGGTGGCCGCCGTCCTGCCCAACCGCGCGGAGGCCGTCGTAGGGCTCCTCGCCTGCGCGGCGGTGGGGGCCGTCTGGTCGGTCTGCTCCCCGGAGTTCGGGGCGGACGGGGTGACCTCCCGGTTCGCCCAGCTGGAGCCCAAGGTGCTGCTGCTCACGGACGGCTACCACTACGGCGGACGGACGCACGAACGCACGGACGAGATGCGCACCCTGCTCGACCGGCTGCCGTCGGTGGAGCACGTGCTCTGGGTCGATCACCTCCACCCCGGAAGCCTGCCCACGGCGGACCGCCCCGTGTCGCTCTGGGGCACGGTCGCCGCGGGAGGAGGCGAGCCGGAGTTCGACGAGCTGCCCTTCGACCACCCGCTGTGGGTGCTGTTCTCATCCGGTACCACCGGGGCACCCAAGGGCATCGTGCACGGCCACGGAGGTGTCCTCCTGGAACACCTCAAGGTCCTGCGACTGCACGCGGACCTACGGGCCGGCGACCGCTATCTCACCGTCGCCAGCACCAGCTGGGTGGTGTGGAACATGCTGGTCTCCGGGCTCGCGGTCGGAGCCACCATCGTTCTGCTGGACGGGAACCCGGTCCGCCCCGACCTGGGGCGCGTCTTCCGTGTCGCGGACGAACACGACGTCGACACGCTCGGTGTCAGCGCCGGGTACCTGCACGCCTGTCTGAAGGCCGGCCTCGCCCCTGAAACCGGGGCGCTGCGGACGGTGCAGGTGACCGGATCACCGCTGTCCACCGACGGTTTCCGTTGGGTGTACGACCGGCTCGGCGACGTGTGGCTGACGTCCATGAGCGGCGGCACCGACGTGTGCTCGATCTTCGTCGGTGGAGCCCCCACGCTGCCCGTCCGCGTGGGCCGCATCCAGGCGCCCGCCCTGGGCGTTTCCGTGGAAGCGTGGGACGAGGACGGCAAGCCCGTGGTCGGCAAGCGGGGCGAGCTGGTGATCACGCAGCCGATGCCCTCGATGCCGCTCCGCTTCTGGAACGACTCCGACGGCCGGCGCTATCGGCAGAGCTACTTCTCCGTGTATGACGGAGCCTGGCGGCACGGGGACTTCATCGAGTTCGAGCCCGACGGCAGCAGTGTGATCCACGGCCGCTCGGACTCCACCCTGAACCGGCAGGGCGTACGCATGGGTCCCGCGGATATCTACCGGGTCGTCGAGGCGCTGCCCGAAGTGCGCGAAGCCCTCGTCGTGGGCGCCGAACTGGGCGAGGACGCCTACTACATGCCGCTGTTCGTCGCCCTCCAGGAGAACGCCGACGCCGAAGCGGTGACGCAGCGCATCAACCAGGTCATCCGGGAGGAGCTGTCACCGCGGCACGTGCCCGACGAGGTCGTGCCCATGCGCGGGATCCCGCACACCCGCACCGGAAAGAAGCTCGAGGTGCCGGTCAAGCGCCTGCTGCAGGGAGCTTCCCTGAACGACGTCGTGGACCTGGGCGCGGTGGACGACAGCGCACTGCTCCAGGAGTACGCGGAGTTCGCCCACACCCGCCGGAAAGCATGAGGACACCATGAGCCAGACCCCCTTCTCGCTGGGAACGTTCGCCGACGGACAGTCCGGTCCGTTCCCCGGCATCGTCGTGAACGACAGGGTGTACGACACCCGGACCGTCCTGCCCGCGGCCACGACCACATCGCTCCTGCTGGCCGACTGGGACGCGTCGCTGGACGCGCTCCAGTCCCTGGCCGACGCACCCGGGGGCGACGGGCGACCGGTCGGGGAGCTCACGGTGCTCGCCCCGGTCCAGCCACCGGGCCAGATCTTCGGCGCCGGAGCCAACTATCGCGAGCACGTCATCCAGATCACCGTGGCGCACCGCCTGGGAAAGGCGGACGCCACCGAGGAGGAACTGCGCGAGCAGGCCGCCCGGGAGATGGACGAGCGTGCCGCGCACGGCGAGCCGTATGTGTGGGTGGGCGTCCCGTCCGCGATCAGCGGCCCGTACGACGACGTGATCCTGCCCTCCCTCGGTGAGAACCATGACTGGGAACTCGAGCTGGGCGTGGTCATCGGGCGCGAGACACGCGAGGTGAGCCGTGAGGAGGCACTGGACCACGTCGCCGGGTACACCATCTGCAACGACCTGACGACGCGCAGCCTGGTGCCCCCGCCCGGAGATCCCGATGATGGGCACCGACTGGATGCGGGCGAAGAACCAGCCCACGTTCTACCCCACGGGCCCCTACCTCGTGCCGGCGCGCTTCGTGCCCGACCCGCAGGACCTGGACATCACGCTCAGGCTCAACGGCAAGGTCATGCAGAAGGGCAACACCAACGACATGATCTTCGGGATCGCGGCCCTCATCTCGTACATCTCGCATCGGGTGACGCTGCAGCCGGGCGACATGATCATCACTGGTTCTCCGCAGGGCAACGGCTCGCACTACGGCCGGTTCCTGCGGGTGGGCGACGTGATGGAGAGCGAGATCACCGGACTCGGTGCGCAGCGGAACCTCTGCAGGTAGCAGCCGTCACGTCCGTTGCTTGACCTCGGAGTGCAGCGAGTGGGTGGTCAGCTTCTCCAGCAGCGCGATCAGCGTCCGCTGCTCGTCCGCGCTGAGCGAGCCCGCCCACTCCCGTTCACGTTCGTTGTGCGCCTGGAAAGCCGAGGTGATCGCGTGCAGACCGCTCTCCGTGAGGCTGAGATTGACCGCGCGTCCGTCGTGCGGGGCACGCGCTTTGGTGACGAGACCGTCCCGCTCGAGCGTGTTCACCAGCGCCGACACGGCCGCGCGACTCATGCCGGACAGCTCCGCGACCTTCTTCGCCTCGACGGGGCTCGACAGCCAGATCGCGAACAGCACACGGAAGCCGGGCCACGACCATCCGCGGGGCCGGTGGACGGTTGATTCCAGGTCGTAGACCAGCATGTTCGCTGCCCGATGGAGGGTGAGCACCAACCGCATCGCCAGGGGATCGACGCCAGGGAGCTCACGGCTCGCGCGGCTGATCGCATGATCGATGAACGACCAGAAATGCAGGTCCTCGTTGTTCGGGTGCTCGTGGTCCACACCAGGAGTGTAGGCCGGACGGCCGATCATCCTCCGGCCCGCCTCAGCAGCCGGACTCTGCCGCGTGCCGCGCCCCGTTTCCGAAACGTATCGAATGTCCCAGGGACAAGAGGAAAGCCTTTATGAGCACCAAGACCACACCCGCAGAACTCCTCAGCGAGAAGTCGCTCTTCCAGGAGTCGGCCTACGTCGACGGACGCTGGGTCAGTCACGGGGAGTCCGGGCGGTTCTCCGTCGACAACCCTTCCACGGGCGCGACGATCGCGGATCTGCCGTCCATGAGCCGGGCCCAGGTGGCCGATGCCATCACGGCGGCCGGGCGCGCGCTCCCGGACTGGCGCGCCCGGTCCGGCAAGCAGCGGGCCCAGGTCCTGCGCCGTTGGTTCGAGCTCGTGACGGAACACACGGAGGATCTCGCTCGCCTGATCACCCTGGAGGAAGGCAAGCCGCTCGCGGAAGCACGTGGCGAGGTGGCGTACGCGGCGTCGTTCATCGAGTGGTTCGCCGAGGAAGCGAAGCGCGTGCGCGGCGACATCTTCCCGGCCCCCGACCCGTCACGCCGCGTCCTCGTACTCAAGGAGCCGGTCGGCGTGTGCGTCGCCATCACACCCTGGAACTTCCCGGCGGCCATGATCACCCGCAAGGCCGCGCCGGCCCTCGCCGCCGGATGCACCATGGTCGTCAAGCCGGCCGCCCAGACGCCGCTGACGGCGCTCGCGCTCGCTGAGCTCGCCGAACGCGCCGGCGTCCCGGCGGGCGTCCTCAACGTCGTCCTGGGCAAGGCCCGTGAGATCGGTCCGGAGCTGACCGGCAACCCAGCGGTGCGCAAGGTGAGTTTCACCGGCTCGACCGAGGTGGGACGCGTCCTGCTCACCGAGTGCGCGCAGACGGTGAAGAAGGTCTCGATGGAGCTCGGCGGCAACGCGCCGGTTCTGGTCTTCGACGACGCCGACCTGGAGGCGGCCGTCGAGGGCGTCCTCGCCAGCAAGTACCGCAACACCGGCCAGGCCTGCATCAGCGCAAACCGGGTCTACGTCCAGTCCGGCATCTACGACCGCTTCGCCGAGGAACTCGCCAAGCGAGTCAGCGAGTTGACTGTCGGCGACGGTTTCGAACCCGGCGCGGAGCAGGGGCCGCTCATCGATGGCGCCGCCGTCGACAAGGTCCAGGAACACATCACCGATGCCACCGGCCACGGCGCACGCGTCCTGTGCGGCGGATCGGGCCACGAACGTGGCGGGTTCTTCTTCCAGCCGACCGTGCTCGCCGACGTGGCCCCCGGTATGAAGATCACGCGGGAGGAGACGTTCGGACCGGTCACCCCGCTCATCCGGTTCGTCGACGAGGCGGACGCGATCCGCATGGCCAATGACACCGAGTACGGGCTCGCGGCCTACCTCTACAGCCGCGACGCCGAACGGATCTGGCGGGTCTCCGCCGCGATCGAGGCGGGCATGGTCGGCATCAACTCGGGGCTGATCTCCAACGAGGTCGCACCGTTCGGCGGCATCAAGCAGTCGGGCCTCGGGCGTGAGGGCTCGGTCCACGGCATCGACGAGTACCTGGAGATGAAGTACCTCTCCTGGGAAGGCGCGGGTGCCCGGTAGACCGCCACGGACTCAACGCACACGACGAACGAAAGGGACAGGCATGTCCGCATACACCCGTGCCGAGGCACGTGACTGGGCCCGCGAGAAGCTTGTCGGCGCGGTCAACTGCACCATCCCCTCGTTCACCGGCGACCTGCGGGCCGTCAACGAACGAGCCGTCCGCCATGACATCCGCCTCGCCAAGGAACATGGCTTCATCGGCACCCTCGGTGTCTCCGAGATCAGCATCACCCTCGACGAGTACCTGGAGTTCCTCCGCATCTCCAAGGACGAGGCCGGCGACGACTTCTACGTCGTCCACCACGCGAGCTGGAACGACCTCGAGCAGAACCTCGAAGCGGTCCGTGGTGCCGAAGCGGCGGGAGCGGACATGGTGCTGCTGGCCTACCCGCCCAACTTCTACCCGGAGTCCGAGCAGGAGATCTACGACTACACCAAGGCGGTCTGCGAGGCCACGAGCCTTGGGATCATCCTGTTCCCGATGACCATCTGGAACTTCGGCGCTCGCATCCACCCCTCCGATCTCCCGACCCGGCTGATCCGCCGTCTGATCGACGACATCCCCAACATCGCGGTCATCAAGGCCGAAGGCGGATACCCCAACATCCAGAGCGCCGTCGAGTGCAACCGGCTCTTCGGCGACGAGGTGGTCATATCGGTGCCGATCGAGGGCGATCTGATCCCTCTGTCTCAGGTGATGCCCATTCAGTTGTCGGCGACCAGCGACCACGAGTACTTCGGCCCCATGATCCCGCGCGTCATGCAACTGCTGCGCGACGGGAAGCATGACGAGGCGACGGCGATCTACTGGCAGCTGCACCCCGCCCGCAAGACCAAGGCCGCACTGTTCGGGACCCTGCACGGTGGGTCGGTCCTCAACCGCCAGGCCTGGAAGTTCCAGGGCTGGCTGCAGGGGTACAACGGCGGACCGCTCCGCCAGCCGACGATGCGCCTCCAGGACAGCCAGATGGCCGCCCTGCGCAAGGGACTCCTGGACGCCGGCCTGGAGCCGAGCATGGATCCCATCCGTGAGTTCTTCACTGGACGCAACCGGGCCTGAGCTTGATCGTCAACTGCGCCGGGGCACCTGACCTGCTGATCTTGTCGTCCTAGTGAGACAGCAGCACGGCCGTTCTTCACCCTTCGACATATCGAACAACGTCGCGTGGAGGACGGCCGCTCTGCGGAGTCTGGCTTGCGCGGGTCCCGTTGACGCCGCGCTGAGCGGTCGTTGCCGACGACGGAGTGCGCCGCCAGCGCCGCTTCCTCCTCCGGCCGTGGTCACGGCAGCGGACTCGGCCGCGGAGACTGCCAGGGCCTCGACCAGATCCTCCCGCGCGATCACCCGCCGGTCCAGATCGATCTCCGCGGCCTCCAACATTCCCAGCACCGACGCCACCGCGCACCCCTCGACCATGAAGCGGACACTGGACGTCGCGATGCCTCCCTCAACCCGAGCGAAACCATGCCTGCCCGGCAGGAATCAAGGGATCACGTGCGGTTGACATGCGGCTTCTCAGCTCAGCGGAGGCAGGCGTCCTATTCGCCCGCTGTGCGGCTGCGGGTCGGACACCGGCTGACGGTGACTGAAGTTCACGCCTGATCTTGGACAGCGGATGCGTCAGCGGCCGGCTGCTCGACTCCGCGGACCGGCTGCTCGCACCCGCCGCCAGTCCGTGCAGGGTATGCCCCGGCAGATCCTCAACTCCGCTGCTGTCGTTCGTCCATGCCCGCCATGAGGGCCTGGTGGCTGCGGCTGACGTGCTCGCGCATCACGCGTTCCGCGCCGTCGCCGTCCTTGGCGAGGATGAGGTCGAGGACGCGGTGGTGCTCGTGGTCGGACTCGCTCAGTCGGCCGGGCTGGGCGAGCGAGGTGCGGACCAGGCGCTCGTAGGCCAGCTGGTTCATGAGCGTGCGGTAATGCGCCTCCAGTTTCGAGTTGTCCGCGCCAGTGACGATCAGGTCGTGGAACTCGTGGACCAGTTGCGCGTACCGCTCGGCGTCGCCCGCGCGGACGGCCTCGTCGGCCTCCCGCATGTTCTCCTCGATGCGGGCCACTTCGGGGACGTTGCCGCGGAAGGCCAGCAGCCGGGCGGCGGCGCCCTCCAGCAGTTCCTTCATCTGGAACAGCTCGGTGATCTCGCGCCGCGACGGCACGGCGACGAACGTGCCCACCCGCGGGCGGACTTCCACGAGACCCTCGATCTGCAACTGTTTGAGTGCCTCGCGGATGGGGGTGCGGCTGACGCCGAACGTCTCCGACAGTGCCATCTCGGACAGGCTGGAACGTGGCGGCAGCTCCCCGCTGATGATCATCTGGCGCAGCTCTTCGGCGACCCTGGCCTGCATGCTGGTCTGCTGCAGCGGTTTCCGTGCCCGTCCACTGGGTTGTTGCATGGTACGTGAACGTAGTGTGGGGAGGCGCGCGGCGTCAACCTTCCTCGGCCCTGCCTTCTGCCATGCAAGGCGGCTCATGACCGCAGGACGAAGGGATCACCCACAGGTTCCTCGCTCGTGTTGACCCACACGCTCTTCAGCCGGGTGTACTCCCGGATGACCTCCGTGCCGTGTTCGACGCCCGTGCCGCTGCTCCTGAAGCCCGAGCGCGGTGACATCGGCGACATCGACCGGTACGTGTTGGCCCAGACGGTGCCCGCCTCCAGGCGCGCCGCCATGCGGTGGACGCGGTTGACGTCCCGGGTCCACACGCCCGCGGCCAGACCGTAGACCGAGTCGTTCGCTATGGCGAGGGCCTCTTCCTCGGACGCGAACGGCATGACCGTGGCGACCGGACCGAAGATCTCCTCCTGGCAGATGCGCATCGAGTTGTCCGTGCCGGTGAAGACCGTGGGGGAGTAGAACCAGCCGCCGAGACCGGTCACGGGCCGCGCTCCACCGCAGACCACCTTGCCGCCCTCCGACAGACCCAGCTCGACGTACGACTCGACCTTCGCCAGTTGGTCGGCCAGGGCCAGCGGGCCCAGCTCGGTCGTGTCCTCCAGGGGGTCGCCGATGCGGATACTGGCGGCTCGCGCCGTCACCCGCTCCAGGATCTCGTCGTAGACGTCCCGGTGCACGAGCACGCGGCTGCCCGCCACGCACGTCTGGCCGGCGGCGGCGAAGATGCCGGCGACCACACCCATGGCCGCGGAGGGGAGATCGGCGTCCGGGAAGACGATGTTCGGCGACTTGCCGCCGAGTTCGAGAGTGCAGCGTACGAAGCGGTCCGCGCAGGTTCGGGCGATACGGCGGCCGGTCTCGGTGGAGCCGGTGAAGGTCACCTTGGCCACGTCGGGGTGCTCGGTGAGCGGGGCGCCCGCCGTGGCGCCGTATCCGGTGACCACGTTGACGACGCCCGGCGGGAAGCCGGCCTGCTCGAAGAGCGGGGCGAGGGCCAGCAGGGAAGCAGAGGTGTGTTCGGACGGCTTGACGACCACGGTGTTGCCGGCGGCGAGTGCGGGGGCGAGTTTCGTGGCGGTCAGCAGGAGAGGGGAGTTCCAGGGGGTGATCGCGCCGACCACGCCCACCGGTTCGCGCAGGGTGTAGTTGAGCAGGTCGCGGCTCGCGCCCGGGATGACCTCGCCGTGGATCTTGTCGGCGAGTCCGGCGTAGTAGTGGAAGTACTCGGGGAGACCCGCGAGTTGGGCGCGCATCTCGCGCAGCAGCTTGCCGTTGTCGAGGGTCTCGGTGCGGGCCAGCTCCGCCGCGTTTTCGCCGATGAGTTCGGCGAGGTTGCGAAGAAGGCGGCCTCGCCCGGTCTGGCTGAGGTCGCGCCAGCGGGGGTCCTCGAAGGCGGTTCGGGCGGCCTTGACGGCGCGGTCGATGTCCTCGGCGGTTCCGTCGGCCGCCTCGTACCAGGGCCGGCCGGTGGTCGGGTTGACGCTCTCGAAGTACTCGCCGGAGGCGGGGGCTGTCCATTCGCCGGCGATGTAGTGCTGGTGGCGAGGGAGTGGGGTCATGCGGGCTGCTCCTCGGCTGCGGGTTGTGTGTGGTTGCTCGCGGCCACGCGGCGGAGCCGCATGCCGACGCGGCCCCGCCCCTAGTGGGGCGCTGCCATCCCCTCCGTGTGGTGAAGGATCGCCTCGATGAGGTCCTTCGGGCGTTCCAGCGGGAGCAGGTGACGTGTTCCGGGCACGATCATCGCGCGGGCACCGGGGATCCTGTCGGCGAGCAGTCGGGACATCGCCGGGGTCGAGCCGGGGTCGTCCGCGCCTGTCACAGCGAGGGTCGGTGCCGTGATGTCGGGCAGGCGGGGCCACAGCGCCGCGTCCGCGGTGGCGAACACGTCGTAGCAGGCCAGGTACGACGTGTGGTCGTTCTTCAGCAGGGTGGTGAGGACCGACCGGGCCAGCTCGGGCTCCCTGGTCCGCCACGCCGGCGAGAACCAGCGCTCCACCGCCGCGAGCGCCGACGCCTCGAAATCCGTCACGGCCCGTTCCCGGCGCCGTGCCACGGCCGTCCGCTCCTCCCGCGATCGTCCGGCGACGGAGCTGACCAGGGTGACTGAGGCTGTCAACTCGGGCCTCACAGCGGCCAGTTGCTGCGCGATCAGGGCGCCGAGAGAGAAGCCCACGAGGTGCGCGGGGCCGTCCAGCAGTGCCGCCACGTCAGCCGCCAGCTCCGGCAGGGACACCCCGGGAGCCGCCGGCGGAGACGTGCCGTGTCCGCGCAGGTCGATCATCTTCACGCGGTGCCGTTCGGCCAGTGCGGGCAGGCAGCGTTCCCACATCGACCGGTCGAGCCCTACACCGTGCAGCAGCACGAGGTCGGGACCGGTGCCGTGCACCTCGTGGCTCAGCGCCACCGACGGGCCCACCGTGGTCATCGTTCCGTCGACAGCGGCGCCAGCCGGGCCTGCGGCCGCCCCTGCGCCGCGGCCGCCAGGCCGATGACGATCTCGTCCGCGCGCGGGCCGTCCGGCACGCGGACCTCGATCGTCTGGTGATGCGAGCGGATCGTGGCGTCCGTGATGTGCTTCAGCGGGATGTCGAAGACCGTTCCGGCCGCCGCCCGCTTCTCCACGGCCGGCAGCAATGTCGTCGCCTGAGCCGCCTTGCGGAAGTGGTCGCCGAACTTCAGCGTGTGGATCAGCGCCGAGCCGTGCTCGATCTCCCCGTCCAGTCCGACGATCGCCGCCTTCCCGTACGCCTCCACCGGCACCCCGAGCGCCTCCACCACCCGTGGGGCCAGCAACTCGCCGAGTTTCGGGGCGACTTCGTCGATGCCGGGCATGAGGTCGGTGACGAAGCCCTGTCCCGCCCATGGGTTCTCGATCACGGCGAGCACCACCGCGGTACGGGCGGGCGGGTCGACGTTGCGGCCGCCCTCGGTGTGGATGTCCTCGGTGAAGGTGATGATCTTGCGGACGTTCATCGGGCGGTCTCCAGCTTCTCCAGGTCGGCGAGACGGACGGCGGGATCCGTACGACGGTCGCCGATACGGGCATTGGGGCGCGGGCCGGACGCGGCGGCGGCGACCACGACGAGTTCGTCGGGCCGGGGAGCGTCCGGGACGCGGATCTGGACGGTCTGGTAGTGCGAGCGGGTCGCGGCGGCCGTCTTGTGCCACAGCGGGACGGTGAGCGGCTCACCGGCCGGCAGCCTGTCGTCGCTGAAGACGATGATCGACGTGCCCCCGGTCAACTCCCGCAGGACGTTGCCGAAGTACGGCGTGTGGATCAGCGCGCCGCCGTGCTCGATCTCTCCGTCCAGGCCCACGACCGCCGCTTTGCCGAAGGCTTCGACGCGGTCGGCTCCGCCCAGCGCGTCGATCAGCTTCCCGGTCAGCAACTGCGCCAGCTCCGGTGCCACCTCCTCGACCGCGGGCTGCAGGTCGGCCACGAAACCGCGCCCCGCCCAGGGGTTGCGGAGCACCGCGGCCACCGCGACCCGCCGTACCGGAGTCGCCACCGGGCGGCCGAGTTCCAGCAGCACCTCCTCCACGACGGTCACGACCTTCCGGACGCCCGTGCTCATACGGCGAACTCCGGCATGACCTTCTCCGCGAACAGCTCCAGGCTGCGCATCGCCTTGCGGTGCTCGAGCCCCGGGTGCGTGGTCCACAGCAGGAGGTGCTCGAGGCCGACCTCGTCGCGCAGCTCCGCCACCTTCTCGGCGACGTACTCGGGCGTGCCGACCAGCAGGTTTCTGTCCTGGAGGAAGTCGAAGGACAGCTCGTGCGCGTCGGTGAGCTCCTCGCCGGCCTCCATGAGATTGCTCAGCCCGCGCCAGTGCATGATCCAGCGGTAGGTCGTCATCAGCGCCTCCTCGAAGTCGGCGCGTGCCTGCTCCATGGTGTCGGCGACGTAGACGTCCCGTACCAGGCCGATGCCCTCGCCGAGGGCGTACTCCCGGCCCGAGGCCTCGCTCGCCGTGGCGCGGTACAGCTCGAAGCGGTCCTTGAGGGCCGACACCGGTGGGAGCCAGAACATGCCCTGCACGCCGTCGGCAGCCGCTGCCTGGATGGAGCGGGGGCTGTCGATGACCTGCCACAGGGGCGGGTGCGGACGCTGCAGGGGGAAGGGAGTGACCTGCATCTTCGTGATGGCGCCGGCGGTCGTGTAGTCGTCCGTCGCCGGGGAGAGCGGGTGGTTCCACTTCACGCCGGGGGCCGGGAACTCGTAGAAGCGGCCCTTGTGGGAGAAGAACTCGCCGCTCCACGCCTTGCGCAGGATCTCGACCGTCTCGTCGTACAGAGCCCGGTTCTGCTCCTGGTCGCGCGGGTCGGCCAGGGCATTGAGGTTGAGTGCCTCGCGGCCGTACAGACCACGGCCGAGGCCGACCTCGACACGGCCGCCGGAGAGCTGGTCGAGCATCGCGATGTCCTCGGCCAGCCGCAGTGGATGCCAGAAGGTGGCGATGGAGGCCGCCTGGCCGATGCGGATACGTGACGTACGGGCCGCGATGTCGGCGCCCATCAGGACCGGGTTCGGCGTGATCTCGATCGCCTCGTGCCCGAAGTGGTGCTCGGTGTACCAGGTGGACCAGAAACCGGCCTGTTCCGCGGCGACTGCGAACTCCCGGGCCTCGTCCATCACTTGGGCGTACTCGCCGAGCCGCCCGGGGGCTCCGAGGTTGTGGAATATCGAGAATCGCATCCCGTGACCTTCCCTCTCTCGCTGTGCCATGGCAGTGAGGCTAGGAGTCCGGAATCAGTGCCGTCAAGGGTTAACTACTCAGAAACAAGTCTGACCTGTGCGTTTGATCGCCACTGAAGCAATCACCAGGCTTTTCCGGATGAGGTGTTGACACCGAACCATCCCCTCCCTACGGTCCTCTGCCATACAAGAGCTGACTGAGGGACCCACCATGACCCACACTCTTGACCGCCCCGCCGCCGCCGATCGCAGCTCCCGTGTCCGCTCCGCTTGGCGCGCCGCCTGGGACCAGGGACACCTCGACGCCCTGGATGAGCTGCTCAGCCCCTCCTACGTCCGCCGCCGCGGGCCCGCGTCCGTCACACAGGACCGGGACCAGCTCAAGGACTCCATCCGCGCCGTCCGTGAGGCGTTCCCCGACCTGCGGACCGAGATCGAGGACATCGTCGAGGACGGCGACCGGCTGGCGATCCGCTGGCGCAGCGCCGGCCGGCACACCGGGGACTTCCTCGGTGTGCCGCCCACCGGGAAACCGGTCGAGGTGTCCGGCGCGACCTTCGCCCGCTTCGAGGGGCCCTCGGTCGCCGAGGAGTGGGTGACCTTTGACTCCCGGCAGCTCCTGGAGGCGCTCGGGATCATTTCCACCGTCCAGCGGGCCGCCGTCGACGCCGACCTGGTGCGCGGGGTGCACCGCAAGTTCATCACCGGCGTCACCGTGGTGACCACGGACGACGACGGCACGCCCCGCGGCCTCGCGGTCAACGCCTTCTCCAGCATCTCGCTCGACCCGCCAATGGTCCTGGTCTGCGTGCAGCACAGCTCCAGCACCCATCCCGCACTGCACCGGTCGAGCCATCTCGGCATCAGCATCCTGGCCGCCGACCAGCTCGACGTGGCGAAGACCTTCGCCTCCAAGGGCGACGACAAGTTCGCCCGTATCTCCTGGACCCCCGGTGACTTCGGCGCCCCGCTGATCGACGGCTCCTGCGCCCAGCTGGAGGTCGAGATCGGACAGCGGCTCGAGGCCGGCAGCCACACCGTGTTCACCGGCCGGGTGGTCTCCGCCCGGCACGACGACCTCGCCCCGCTGGTCTACAGCGGCGGCGGTTTCTTCGACATCTCGCACACGGCGCCGTTGCCGTGGTGACCCCGACCCACCCGAGCAGGAGCACCACATGACAGACGGAACACCGGCGCCGGTCTACGGCAGCGCGGTCACCAAGATCGAGCCCTTCGGCATCGACCACATCCCCGACAACGAACGGCACGGCAAGCCCAGCTCGCAGTTCTTCGTCTGGTTCGCGGCCGGTCTCAACTTCCCGATCATCCTGCTCGGCTTCAGTGCGGCCTGGTTCGGGCTGAGCTTCGGCGCCGCCGTCACAGCCATCGTCGTCGGGGCGGCGCTCGGCTCGCTGCTGATGGCCGTCATGTCCCGGATGGGTGTACGGCTCGGCGTGGCGCAGCAGGTCCAGGCGCGCGGCCCGCTCGGATTCTTCGGCAACTTCCTGCCCGTGGCATACATCAACGTGTTCGCCGGGATCGGCTGGGCGGCGGTCACCGTCATCCTGGGCGGCAAGGCGTTCGCCGAGCTGACACATCTGCCGTTCTGGCTGTGTGGCGCGGTGCTCACGGCGGTCGAGCTGGTGGTGTCGATCTACGGCTACAACATGATCAACTACCTCCAGAGGGCGCTGACCTTCGTCCTCACCCCGCTCTTCCTCCTCATCACCGTGGTCGCGGTCGTGCGCGGCGGAAGCCTCTTCCACGCCGACCCGAAGGCGTCCGGCTACATCGGTTCCGCCGGCGGCTGGGTCACCTTCGGAGGCTGGTTCCTGTCCTTCCTGGTGGCCTGGGCGCCGTTCGCCTCGGACTATTCCCGCTATCTGCCGGACACCCCCGAGGTCGTCACCCGCACCGCCTGGTACACCGGCCTCGGCAACTTCGTCACCATCTGCTGGCTGGGCATCCTGGGCGTGGTCGTCGGCGGCAGCGCGACCAGCTCGGACTCGATCACCGCCCTGCACGAACTGGCCGGCCCCTTCGCCGTGCCCGCCCTGCTCGCCGTCGGCCTGTCCGCACTCGCGCAGAACTTCCTCAACGTCTACGGCGGCGCGATCTCCGTCCAGACGCTGAAGATCCCGGTCAGCCGCTCCCAGGCGGTCACCGTCATCTGTCTGCTGGCCTACGCGATCAGCCTGTGGGGTGCGGCGGGCACGGAGGACAAGTTCAAGGTGTTCCTCAACCTGACCGCGTACTTCATCGCCCCCTTCGCGGCCGTGCTGCTCCTCGACTTCTATCTGGGCGGCCGCTCCGACCCGGCCCGCATTTCCGAGCTCTACGACCGCCGCCGGGTGCTGGACTGGGGCTTCGTCTCCTGGGCGGGCGGGGTGGCCGCCTCGGTGCCGTTCTGGCAGTCCAGCTTCTACACCGGCCCGTTCTCGGCCGCGTATCCGGGGGCGGGCGACCTGAGCATGTTCGTCGCGGCCGGAGCGGGCGCGGTGCTGTACCTGCTGACGTACCGGCTGAAGCCGCTGTGGGTGCGGGGCTCCTCCCGAGGTTCGTCCGAGCTGGGCTCCAGCGAACCGACGGCTGTTGTGTCCTGACGGAACCTCAGGGCCGGGTCCGCCTCTTCGGAGGCGGACCCGGCCCTTCGGCTTACGGGGACCTTCCACGGCGGAAATCCGGCCGTAACACCGTAGAGGTCTACTCAGATGCAACATTGATTCACCACAGTGGACACCCTGGGAGGGGCCATGACGACCGACCCGGAAGCGGACGCCCCCGATCTCGCCGAGCTGGTCCGCGCTGACGGCATCGAGTTCGTGCTCGCCGTCTTCGTCGACCTCACCGGCAAGCCGTGCGCCAAGCTCGTCCCAGCCCAAGCTGTTGAGGAACTCCGGGACGCGGGCGTCGGTTTCGCCGGGTACGCGGCCGGCGCGCTCGGCCAGCAGCCCAGCGACCCCGATGTCATCGCCCGGCCGGACGCGTCCTCGTACACGCCGGTCCCCTTCGTGAAGCCCGGTCTCGCGCTCGTCCACTGCGACCCTTACGTGGAGGGGAAACCCTGGCCGTACGCCCCGCGTGTCATCCTGCGCAGACTGCTGGAGCGGGCCGCCGAGCAGGGGCTGTCCCTCTCCGTGGGCGCGGAGGTCGAGTACTTCCTCGTCAACCGGGACGAGCACGGAGTGCTCAGGGTCGCCGACGTCAGGGACACCGCTGCCCAACCCTGTTACGACGCACGCGGGTTGACCCGGATGTACGACCACCTCACCGCGGTCTCCAGCGCCATGAACTCCCTCGGCTGGGGCAACTACGCCAACGATCACGAAGACGGCAACGGCCAGTTCGAGCAGAACTTCCAGCACGCCGACGCCCTCACCACCGCCGACCGGGTCATCACCATGCGGTACCTGGTGTCGGTACTGGCCGAACAACGCGGCATGACGGCCACGTTCATGCCGAAGCCCTTCACCGACCGCACCGGCACCGGCATGCATATGCACATGTCGCTGTGGCGGGGCGCCCACCCCACCTTCCCCGACGCCACCGACGGACGCGGACTGGGTCTCTCCCCGCTCGCCTACTCCTTCCTTGCCGGGGTCGTCGAGCACGCGCCGGCCCTGCAGGCCGTGATCGCCCCGACGGTCAACTCGTACAAGCGCACCGGCGCGGTCTCCACCCGCTCGGGCGCGACCTGGTCACCGCGCGTGGCGGGCTACGGCGGCAACGACCGCACCCACTTCGTCCGCGTCCCCGACGGCAACCGCATCGAGCTGCGCGGCGGAGACGGCGCCGCCAACCCCTACCTCGCCGCTGCCGCCGCCCTCGCCGCCGGCCTCGACGGCATCGAGCGCGGCCTCGACCCCGGCGAGCCGGGCGCGGGCGGCAAGGGCCCCGAACTCCCGCCGACCCTGCTGCACGCGGTCGAAGCCCTCCAGACGGACGACGTGATCAGCGGTGCCCTGGACGTGGCCGGGAGCGGCGTGAGCCGGTACTTCGCGGACCTCAAGCGCCAGGAGTTCTTCGACTGGCACGCGACGGTCGGCCCCTGGGAGCTCGACCGCTATCTGACCGCCTTCTGATCGCCTCTCGCCTTTTGATCGCCTTCCGCCTTTGACCGCCTTCCGAAGGGACTTGAGATGTGCGGAATCGTGGGGCTCCATCTGCGTGACCCCTCACTCGAACCACGGCTCGGCGACTTGCTGAGCGCGATGCTCGGCCAGGTCGTCGAGCGGGGCCCGGACTCGGCGGGTGTCGCGGTGTACGGCGACCCGCGGCTGTCCCCGCCGGGACAGGCCGTCGTCTCACTGCTGGGCACCTCGAAGACCGAGGTGGAAGCCGCGCTGCCAGGGGTGGTGGCCTTCGACGCCGACGCCACCACCGTGGTGCACGCCGGTGCCGACCAGCTCGCGGCCGCGCTTCCCGAAGCCACTGTGATCGGCTCCGGCGAGGGGTTCGCCGTACTCAAGGGCACCGGGAATCCCGTCGAGTTGGCGGACGCGTTCGGGCTCGCCGGGGTGAGCGGCTGGCAGGGCGTCGGCCATACCCGCATGGCCACCGAGTCGGCGGTCACCCCCGAGGGCGCCCATCCCTTCTCCGTCGGCCCCGGACAGTGCCTGGTGCACAACGGCTCCTTCGCCAACCACGCCACCATTCGCCGCGAACTGCGCGCCCAAGGCGTCGAGTTCGACAGCGAGAACGACTCCGAGGTCGGCGCCCGCTTCGTCGCCCACCAGCTGGAGCAGGGCGCCGACCTGGAGAAGGCGCTGCGGCTGCTGTGCGAGCGGTTCGACGGTTTCTACACGTTGCTGGTATCGACCGGCGACTCCTTCGCGGTCGTCCGCGACGCCATCGCCTGCAAGCCGGCGCTGGTCGCCGAGACCGACGCGTGGGTGGCGATGGCCTCCGAGTACCGGGCGCTGGACGTCCTGCCGGGTATCGAGAACGCCCGGATCTTCGAACCCGAGCCGGAAGAGGTGTACATATGGCGACGCTGATCGACCTGGCCAGGACACCGGTGCGGGAGCTCAACCAGGCCCTGCACGCCCCCGAAGCCGCGTCCTGGCGAGTTCTCAACCCGCGCGGCGCGCACGCCGTGGCCTGCGGGGTCCGGGAGGATCTCGCCGTCGACATCGAAGGTCACGTCGGCTACTACTGCGCCGGCATGAACCAGCGCGCCACGGTGACCGTCCACGGCAACGCCGGCACCGGAGTCGCCGAGAACATGATGTCCGGCACCGTGCGGGTGCGCGGCAACGCGTCCCAGTCGGCCGGGGCCACCGCGCACGGCGGACTGCTCGTCGTCGACGGGGACGCGTCCGCCCGGTGCGGCATCTCCATGAAAGGCGTGGACATCGTCGTCGGCGGAAACGTCGGCCACATGAGCGCATTCATGGGGCAGGCCGGGCGGTTGGTCGTCTGCGGCGACGCCGGGGAAGCCCTCGGGGACTCCCTCTATGAGGCGCGGATCTACGTCCGGGGCGCGGTGAAGTCCCTCGGCGCGGACTGCGTGGAGAAGGAGATGCGGGCGGAACACTTCGTCGAACTGGCCGAGTTGCTCAAGGCGGCCGAGCGGGACGAGGACGCGGCGGATTTCCGACGGTACGGCTCCGCCAGGACGCTATACCACTTCAACGTCGGCAACTCGGCGGCGTATTAGCGGCGGCGTATCAGCCCCGCTGGGAGTCCGTATTCATCCGCCTTCCGTTTCCATCCGCATTCCGCGGGCCGGATGTCGCCGGTCGCGCCCGCGCGGTGAGCCGCACACCCGTACGGCCCCGCGCCCCTCAGGGGGCGCGACACCTCGCCCCATCAGAGGAGTTGACATTGGAACCCGCAGCCCACGGCCTGCGCGAGTCGGCCACCTTCGACCGTGCCACCATCCACGCCATCCAGCGAGCCGCCGAGACCGGCGTCTACGACATCCGTGGCTGGGGCGCCAAGCGGAAGCTTCCGCACTTCGACGACCTGTTGCTGCTCGGCGCCTCCATGTCGCGCTACCCGCTGGAGGGTTACCGCGAGCGCTGTGACACCGACGTCGTCCTCGGCACCCGGCACGCCAAGCACCCCCTGCGCCTCGCCACCCCCGTCACCATCGCCGGCATGAGCTTCGGCGCCCTGTCTGCCCAGGCCAAGGAGGCCCTCGGCCGCGGTGCCAGCGAAGTCGGCACCTCGACGACCACCGGCGACGGCGGGATGACCCCGGAGGAGCGGGGCCACTCCAAGCACCTCGTCCACCAGTACCTGCCGTCCCGCTACGGCATGAACCCCGACGATCTGCGCAAGGCCGACGCCATCGAGGTCGTCCTCGGCCAGGGCGCCAAGCCCGGCGGTGGAGGCATGCTGCTCGGCCAGAAGATCACCGAACGGGTCGCGGGTATGCGGACGCTGCCCGTCGGCATCGACCAGCGCAGCGCCTGCCGCCACCCCGACTGGACCGGCCCGGACGACCTCGCGATCAAGATCCTCGAACTGCGCGAGATCACCGACTGGGAGAAGCCGATCTATGTGAAGGTCGGCGCGACCCGGACGTACTACGACGTCAAGCTCGCCGTCCACGCGGGCGCCGACGTCGTGGTCGTCGACGGAATGCAGGGCGGCACGGCCGCCACCCAGGACGTCTTCATCGAGCACGTCGGCATCCCCACCTTGGCCGCGCTGCCCCAAGCGGTGCGGGCGCTGCAGGAGCTGGGGGTCCACCGCGAGGTCCAGCTCATCGTCTCCGGCGGCATCCGCGGCGGCGCCGACATGGCCAAGGCCCTCGCTCTGGGCGCGGACGCGGTCGCGATCGGGACGGCGGCGCTCATCGCGCTCGGCGACAACCACCCCAAGTACGATGCCGAGTACCGTCGACTGGGCTCCGCCGCAGGCTACTTCGACGACTACCAGGACGGCCGCGACCCGGCCGGCATCTCCACCCAGGACGAGGAACTCGCCGCCCGCCTCGAACCGGTCGAGGCCGGTCGCCGGCTCGCGAACTACCTGCGTGTGATGACCATGGAGGCCCAGACCCTTGCCCGCGCCTGCGGCAAGGCCCACCTCCTGCATCTGGAGCCCGAGGACCTGGTCGCGCTCACGATCGAGTCCGCCGCCATGGCCCGCGTCCCACTCGCGGGAACGAACTGGATCCCCGGGGAGGGTCTGTGATCGCCGTCGTAGGCGCCGGACTGATGGGCGCGGCCACCGCCTGGCAGCTCGCCCGTCGCGGCCACGAGGTCACGCTCGTCGAGGCGTACGACATCGGCCACAGTCACGGCAGTTCGCACGGCAGCTCGAGGATCTTCCGGCGGGCGTACGCCGACCCCTTCTACGTACGGCTGACCGGGCAGGCGCACGAGCAGTGGCGGGAACTGGAGGACGACAGCTCGACTCCCTTGCTGCGCACGACCGGTGGCCTCGACATGGGCGAGGACCGCGACACGGAGGGACTCTCCGCCCTCCTCGACGCGGCCGCGGTGCCCCACGAACTCCTCGGCCCGGAAGCCGCCTCGGAGCGCTGGCCGTACCTCCGCATCACAGGCCCTGTGCTGTACCACCCGGACGCGGGCGTCGTCGACGCCGACCAGACCGTCGCGGCCTGCGTTCGGCGGGCGATCGAGCACGGCGCGGAAGGGATCATCGGCGTGCGCGTCACGGGCATCGACGTCCAGGGCGGCGAGAAGGTGCTCCTGCACACCGACGACGGCCGCGAGATCGTCGCCGACACCGTGGTGATCGCAGTCGGTGCCTGGCTGCCGGCCCTCGAACTGCCCTTTTCCCTACCGCCGTTGGAGGTGACCCAGCAGCAGGTCTTCCACTTCCGGCAGCGGGATCCGTCCGTGCGGTGGCCGACCCTGATCTGGGACGGGGAACTGCATCTCTACGGGCTGCCGTCCGGAAGCGACGGCGGTCCGCTGCCCGCGGTCAAGGTCGCCGAGCACGATCGCGGCACCCCCACCACCGCCCGCACCCGCAGCGGGGTCGTCGACGCGTCGTCGCGCACGCGGGTGAGCGGCTTCGTACGCGACCGCCTCCCGGGCCTCGAACCCGACCCGGTGGCCGAGGCGACCTGCCTCTACACCACCACCCACGACGAGGACTTCGTCCTCGACCGGCACGGCCCGTTCGTCATCGCCTCCCCGTGCTCCGGCCACGGCGCGAAATTCGCCCCGCTCATCGGCGCGATGGCGGCCGACCTCGCCACCGGCCGGGCCGAGCCCCATCCGCGCTTCCGGCTGGACCGCGCGGGCTAGGATGCGCCGGTGACCGAGCACCCCACCCCCGCAGCGGACTCCGCGGACCCCGACGACTCCGACGACAAGGCGCTGGAGCGCATCATCGCGGTCCGCGCCCGCGAATACCGGCAGGCGGCCGGGCTGTCGGTCGGCGACATGGCGCAGCGGGTCGGCATCTCGAAGGCCATGCTGTCGAAGATCGAGAATGCCCAGACCGCGTGCAGTCTCACCACGCTCTCCCGGCTCGCCCGCGGTCTGGACGTGCCCGTCACGGCCCTGTTCCGCGGCATGGACGACGAACGCGAGGCGGTGTTCGTCCCCGCCGGTCACGGCGCCCGGATCGTCCGGCGGGGCACCAGGGTCGGTCACGAGTACGCCCAGCTCGGCTCGCTCCGGGGCGCCCACAAGCGGATGGACGCCCTGCTGGTCACCCTGACCGAGGAGAGCGAGGTCTTCCCGCTCTTCCAGCATGCGGGCACCGAACTCCTGTACATGCTGGAAGGCGTCATGGTCTACGGCCACGGCAAGTCCAGCTACACGTTGCGCCCCGGCGACGCCCTCCAGTTCGACGGCGAGGCCCCGCACGGCCCGGAGACGCTGGTCGAACTCCCCATCCAGTTCCTCACCGTGACGGCCTTCGGGGACAGCCCCCAGCACTGAAGCTCGGCCTTGATCAGCCGCGGAGCAGTCCTGTGACGTCCCTGTCTACTGTTGTGAAACAATGTTTCTCTCGGTTAAACTCCTCTGAAGGAGTCTGCGCACGGAAGGACGACCCGACGGCGGTCATCCCGCTCTCCGTCGTGGATCGCAGCGTCGGCTACTCTCCCGCCACCCCCGCCCACCCACTCACCAGGACGGACAGGTCGACGATGACGGAACACCGAGCCGACACGACAGCGGACCGACCGCTGTCCCTCCACCACCCCGACGACCGTTACGGCGAGGTGCCCGCCGTCCCGCTGCTGCTCACCCGGCCTGCCACTGCCACTGCCCCCGGCTTCCTCGGCACGCCGGCCCTGGGCCGGGACCGCGTCCGCGCACAGGAGGGGGCGGTGACCGTATGACGACCGGCTGGCTTGCCGTCATCGACATGCAGGACGTCTTCGCCGACCCCGCGAGCCCCTGGGCGGCTCCCCGCTACACCGAGGCGGCAGCAGGCGTACGACGCTTGCTGCCGGCCTTCGCCGAGCGTGTCACCTTCACCCGCTTCATCGCCCCCGCGCAGCCCACCGGCGCCTGGCGCGCCTACTACGACCGATGGCCCTTCGCGCTCCAACCGCCCGACGCCCCGCTCTGGCGGCTGACGGACGAGTTCGCGCCCCTCGCGCACGACGTCCTGGACGCGTCCACTCTCGGCAAGTGGACCCCCGAACTCGCCGCCCGAGCCGCACCAGGAGGCCGCCTGGTCCTGGCAGGCGTCAGCACAGACTGCTGCGTACTGTCCACGGCGCTCGCCGCCGCCGACGCCGGAGTGGAGGTGCTGGTCGTCGCCGACGCCTGCGCGGGCGTGGACGACGACTATCACGCCCAGGCCCTGCACGTCATGGACCTGTACCGGCCGCTCGTCCGCGTCACGACCGTCACGGAACTGCTGGGCGGCCCTCTGGCGTGACCCTCGCCCCTGGCCGCCGCCGTCCACCACGCAGCCACCGCCCCCTGGAGTGCCGCGCGCTCCGCGGGCGGGTGGCAGTCGGTGCTCAGGATGCGGCCGCTACAGCGTGGCGCGGAGATCACCTTCGATGTACTGGGCGCGGCCGAGCCGAGGGCCCAGTCGGCGGGGGCGTTCGCAAAGAGGCGCTGCTTGACCTCGGTCGTGCGCCCGGTCTGCGTGAAGATCTGGCAGAGCCGTCGTCACTGCGCTCGAAGCCCAGGCCGGCGTCCTGCGCGATGATCCGGCTCGCCTCATGTTCGGTGACAATTTGGAAGGACCGGCTGGATCCCGTCAGCATGGGCACCGGCCCCGATCTCGACCCCGACCTGCTCGCCGCGTTCCCCGAGGGCTGCCGGCACCTCGCCTACCTCCAGAGCAGGATCGGTTACCCGGTCAAGCCCGACATGCCCGGACTGACCGGACTGGCCGGACCCGAAGTCGAGGCCCTGTACGCCCGAGGGGCGGCCTGGCTCGACGGCTCGGCGTCCCCGCTTCGGTAGTACCGCCTGTTATCGCGACACCGGTGCCGGACCACGAGCAACCTCGTGGCGGCGGACGCGGTACCCGCGGAGTGGCCGACGCCATCGGTGGTTCGGCTACACCCGTCGGGACTGGGAGGGGCACTTCGATGATGCCTGGGCGGCCTTGCTCGCGGGCCGTGTTCTTACGGACTATCCCCTGAGACGGGTGACATCACGCACAAGGCCGCGTCGGTGTCGGCGAGTTCGGACCGCCCCCCCCGGGGTGGCTGCTCTGCGGGTACCCCGGGGGGCGTAGTGGCCCGGCTAAAGGGGCTGATGACCATTCAGTGTTCTTGAAAGGCACGGCTGATGCGGGCGTCCAGAGACACACCAGCGCCCCGCTCGCCCGCGAGACGCGCGCACAGAGCCGCCACGGTCAGATCCTGCAGAGCGGACCCGACCGACTTGTAGAGCACGATGTCATCGGTTCCAGTCCGGCCCGGTGCGCGACCGGAGACCACGTCGGCGAGAGAAACGAGCTTGTCGCTGAACTCCAGGCCCTCGGCCCGTGCGGCGATGAAGTCGCCGGTCTCATGGGCGACTTCGTCGACAAGGTCGCACACCACGACATCCGCGCGGTCGATGGCGACAGGGTCGAGTTCGCGCTGCTCGGGCAGCGTCGACCCGATGGACACGACTGTCGTACCCGGCTTGAGCCAGGTGCCGCGAACGGTGGGCGTCTCGTCCCGGGACCGCGCGGCGCACAGCACCAGATCCACGCCGTCGACCGCGTCCTCCGGCGCCTCGGCGGGGACCACCTCGGCCGCCAGGTCGGTGAACGACCCGGCGAACCGGGCTCGGCTCGCCGGGCTCGGGCTGTAGACCCGTACGGAGGTGAGCTCCCGCGTCGCGGCCAGGGCACGAAGGTGATTCGTCGCCTCGAACCCCGAGCCGATGACGGCGACCGAGAGCGGCCTTTGCGGTGCCAGGAACCGGACGGCGAGGGCCGAGGTCGCCGCGGTACGGAAGCCCGTGATCGACCGGCCGTCCAGCAGGGCGACCAACTCCGTGGTCTCGAGGTCGAACAGCGCCACGAGGTAGGCACCCCTGCGCCTGCCGTTCGACACGGCGATGAGCTTGGCTCCCATCACGCCGCTGCTCGGCAGTATCCCGCTGAGGGTGCGCATCCACTCCGCCTCGCCCCTGGCCATCGTCCGCGGGGGAAAGTGCGCTTCGGAGACCGGAGCGGCGTAGGCCTCGTGCAGAGCCTTCAGCGCGGACTCCCAGTCGAGCAGGGAACGGACGTCGTCGTCGGTGAGATACACGGCCATGGGGAAGCTCCTTGCGGGTGAGCCGGGCGACCGGAGGAGAGGGGGGCGCGACAGGCCGGAATACGCCATCTCCTCGCGTCCATGGGCTCGTTGACGGCCGGGCCGAGCAGATCGCGGGGGATCCGGTGGGGCACGAGTCGGGCGACCGGCCCACTCCCTCCGATGCGGTACGTATCGTTTCGATTCGTGCTCACATTAAGTGGCGGCCGCACTGTCCGCAATCCTGTGCGCGCCTTTCGGTAAAGGTGGCTACACCGAGATTTCCCTGAAGCGGATCACGTGCGATCCCCGACCGCCGGCCGTACCGGTCCGTCCGCAAGGGCCCGGCGGCAGAAGTCGGCGAACGCCTTGGCTCGTCTGGTGAGGTTGGCGCGGGCGGGCCAGGCGAGCAGTACGGGCATGTCCGGCACCTCCTCCCGGATCTCGCATTCGGTCAGCGGTACGCCCTCGTGGCTGATGCCGGAGGCGGGCCGCTGGATCAGAAGTGAGTAGCCGAGGCCGCGCGCAACCAGGGACCGTACTGTCTCGAAGCTGCTCGTCGTGTGCCGGATCACCGGCCGTATGCCGAGCGAAGCGAGCAGCTCCGTGAAGTAGTGCAGGCTCGGCGGGTTGTCGAGCATGACCATCGGTTCGTCCGCGAGGTCGTGCAGGCTCACCGGCGCCTGTCCGGCCAGGGGGTGCGCGCGGGGCAGGAGCAGATGCGGCCGGGTGATGTACAGCGTCTCCTGCTGGATGCCCGGCTGCAGGTCGAGGTCGTACAGCAGGGCCATCTCGCAGCTGCCGTCGAGAAGTTTCTCCTGCAGTTCCACCTGAGTGCCCTCCGCGAAGCTCAGCCGCACCGTCGGATGCTCGGTGGCGAAACCCTCCAGGACGCCGGGCATCAGGAACGGGGCCAGGGTCGTGTAGCAGCCGACCGCCAGGTTCCCGGAGAGCTCCCCGCCCAGGTTGCGTGCACTGGAGACCAGTTCGTCCGCGTGGGCGAGCAGCGGGCGCGCGTCGGCGAGCACGGCCAGGCCGGCCTGAGTGATCGTCAGCCCTTTGGCCTGGCGGCGCAGGAACAGCTGGACGCCGAGGGTGCGCTCGAGCTCGCTGACGGCCAGGGCGATCGTCGACTGGGAGATGTGCTCGCGTGCCGCGGCGCCCGCGATGGTTCCGGCCTCGGCCGCCGCCACGAAGAACCGGAGCTGGCGCAGTGAGAGCGTCATGGTCCATACCTCAGGATTCCTGTGGTTGTTGTCGGCGCATTGCTGGATTCCAGAGTATTCCGTGCTCAGGCGGCGTACCGCACAGTCGTTGCAGCCCGATGCGGCCGACATCCCCTGTCCGGATGTCGCCGACACGTGAGGAGCCGCCATGTCCATCGCACGCAATCTCACCAGCAAGGACCTCTACGCCGACCCGTATCCCGTCTACCGCGAGCTCAGGGACGACGAGCCCTGGGCCTGGTCGGACGGGCTCGGTCTGTGGCTCGTCAGCCGCTACGAGGACGTCGTCTTCGTCGACGAGCACCCCGAGATCTTCACCGCGCACCAGGTGAACTCCCTCGCCGAACGCACCATGGGTCTGGTCATGATCCGTACCGACGGCGACGCCCACCGCAGGCTGCGCTCGGCGGTGGACGGCCCGCTGAAGCGCCGCAACGTGCGTCAGCAGTGGTCGGCGGGGCTCACCTCGCACGCCACGGAACTCGCCGGGCGGTTGGCCGAGAAGCCGGAGTTCGACCTGGTGACGGAGTTCGCGGCGCCGTTCGCCGCTCAGGCGCTGACTCGGACGGCGGGGCTGCCCGACGTGACCACCGAGCAGGTGGTCGAGTGGTCGCGTGCCTTCATCGCGGGTCTGGCCAACCACGACGACGACCCCGCGGTCTGGGAACGGGCCGGACGCGCCAGGGCCGAGGTGGGGGAGCTGGTCCGCGAGGCCGTCGCCCGCGTGACGGCCGCACCGGACCACACCGTGATCTCGGCGATGGTGCACGCCGAGCTCGCCGAACCGCTCACCACCGAGGAGATCGCCACTCAGGTGCGCCTGATGATCTCCGGCGGCTTCAACGAGCCCTGGCACGCGCTGGCCACCCTGGTCTGGCAGCTGTGTGAACAGCCTCAGCTGCGCGACCGTGTGCTGGCCGACTCCGAGGCCCTCGACGCGGCCATCGAGGAGACGATGCGCTGGCTCACCCCCGTCGGAGCCTTTCCGCGTCAGCTCGCCGTCGACCACACGGTGGGGGACGTGACCTTGCGGGCCGGGGACAAGCTGCTCGCGCTCGCCGCGTCGGCCAACCGGGACGACCGGAAGTTCGCCGCCCCCGCCGCCTTCGACATCGACCGTCCCGAGCTGTCGGACCATCTGGCCTTCTCGCTCGGCGCCCACTACTGCCTCGGCACCTACCTGGCGCGGGAGCAGCTGCGTACCGCGGTGCCCGCACTGTTCGGCTCGCTCACCGGGCTGTGCGTCACCAGCACTCCGAACCTCGTCGGCTGGATGTTCCGCGGACCGGAATCGGTCCTCATGCGTCACGACGCCCAGGGCGTGAAGGGAGCGGCACAGTGATACAGCTCTGTCCGATCGCGGACCTCACCCCCGGTGTGGTCACCCGGGTCGCCAGGCCCGACGTGCCGGTTCCCCTGGCACTCGTCAAGGTCGGCGAACGTGTCTTCTGTATCGACGACACCTGCTCCCACGAGACCGCCTCGCTGTCCGACGGCTGGCTCGACGGCCATGAGATCGAATGCCCGCTGCACGAGTCACGTTTCGACCTGCGCACCGGCAGGCCCGACTGCCCGCCCGCGCGGCGGCCCATCCGTACACATGTCGTGCAGGTCGTCGACGGCATGGTGTGCGTCGACGCAACGTCGTTGGCGCCGACCGCGGAGACCGCGCGATGACCACGATCGCCGTCGTCGGCACCGGGCTGGCCGGTGTCAGAGCCGCCGAAGCCCTCCGCACCGAGGGCTACGACGGGCGTCTCGTGCTGGTCGGCGAGGAGACCGCGCAGCCCTATGACCGGCCCCCGTTGTCCAAGCAGGTCCTGCTGGGCAAGTGCGAGAGCCAGGACATCGCGCTGACGGACGAAGACCTGCGTGCCGTGCTCGACGCCGAATGGCTGCTCGGTACCCGCGCCACCGCTCTCGATCCGGCCTCCCGGGCGCTCACCCTCGCCGACGGGCGAACCCTGCACGCGGACGGTGTGGTCATCGCCACGGGAGCCCGCGCTCGCACACTCCCCGGAATGCCGCGGCTGCCTGGGGTGCACACCCTCCGCACGCTCGATGACGCGCGCCGATTGCGCGAGGACCTGTCCCGTCCCGGCCGGGTCGTCGTGGTGGGAGGCGGGTTCATCGGCGCGGAGGTCGCCTCCACGGCGCGTGCCCTTGGACACGAGGTGACCATCGTCGAGTACGAACAAAAGCCGTTGCTACGTCAGTTGGGGCCCGACGCCGCCGGCATCCTGGGTCGCCTGCACACGGACCACGGGGTCGCTCTGGTGACCGGCGTGGCTGTCACGGGCCTCGTCGGCGAGGACGGGGTACGAGCGGTGGAGTTGTCCGACGGCCGCCTCCTTCCCGCGGACGTGGTGGTCGTCGGCGTGGGAGCCGTGCCCAACACCGAGTGGCTGACGGGTTCCGGTGTCGCCTGCGACAACGGCGTCCTCACGGACGAGCGGTGCCGGACCACCGTGCCCGGGGTCGTCGCGGCGGGCGACGTGGCCGCGTACCGCTGCCGCGGGGGGCGGCTGCGCATCGAGCACTGGACCAACGCGCGGGACATGCCGGTCATCGCGGCCGGATCGCTGCTGGCCACGTTGCGAGGGCAGGACCCCACGGCACAACCGGTCCACGACCCGCTGCCCTATGTGTGGTCGGACCAGTACGGCGTCCACCTCCAGATCGCCGGCCGACCTGGCGTCGACGACGTGCTCGAACTCGTCTCGGGCTCGTTCGACGACAGCTTCGCAGCCGTGTACCGGCGCGACGGCGAGATCACCGGCGTCCTCGCCGTCGACAGCCCAAGGGAGTTCGGACGGCTGCGGCGGGATCTCCGCGGCGCCTGGAGCACCCGGTAGCCAAGTCGACGCGTCGCCGACCCACTCGACTTTCCAGAGGAACCCTTCCAGAGGAACACAGACATGTCTCATGAAGTCCGCGCTGTCGTGGCCCGGAGCAAAGGCGCCCCTGTCTCGGTGGAGACCATCCTGGTGCCCGACCCCGGACCGGGGGAGGCCCTGATGCGGGTGCAGGCCTGCGGGGTGTGCCACACCGACCTGCACTACCGGGAGGGTGCCATCGGGGAAGACTTCCCCTACCTGCTCGGCCACGAGGCCGCGGGAGTCGTCGAAGCGGTCGGTGAAGACGTCACCGACGTCGTCCCCGGTGATTTCGTCATCCTCAACTGGCGGGCGGTGTGCGGGCGGTGCCGTGCCTGTCGGCGCGGGCAGCCCTGGTACTGCTTCGACACGCACAACGCACGGCAGAGGATGACGCTGAAGGACGGCACGGAGCTGGCGCCCGCCCTCGGTATCGGGGCCTTCGCGGAAAAGACCCTCGTGGCCGCCGGCCAGTGCACGAAAGTCCCCCAGGTCCGGCCCGAAGCGGCCGGCCTCCTCGGCTGCGGGCTCATGGCCGGGCTGGGAGCCGCGCTCAACACCGCACCCGTCAGCAGGGGACAGAGCGTCGCGGTGATCGGCTGCGGCGGCGTCGGCGACGCGGCGATCGCCGGTGCCCGCCTCGCCGGAGCGGCCAGGATCATCGCGGTGGACATCGACGACCGGAAGCTGGCCCTGGCACAGACCTTCGGCGCCACCCACACCGTCAACTCCCGCGACACCGACCCCGTGACGGCGATCCGCGAGCTCACCGGCGGGCACGGAGCGGACGTGGTGATCGATGCCGTCGGCCGTCCGGAGACGTACCAGCAGGCCTTCCACGCCCGAGACCTGGCCGGAACCGTCGTGCTGGTGGGGGTCCCGACGCCGGACATGAAGCTGGAGCTGCCGCTGCTGGACGTCTTCGGCCGCGGTGGGGCGCTGAAGTCCTCCTGGTACGGCGACTGCCTGCCATCGAGGGACTTTCCGATGCTGGTCGACCTGTACCGGCAAGGGCGACTGGACCTGGATGCCTTCGTCACCGAGACGATCGCCCTCGACGAGGTGGAGAAGGCATTCGAGAAGATGCACTCAGGTGAGGTGCTGCGGTCCGTGGTGGTGTTCTGAGTGGCCACGACCATCGCGGCCGAGGCCCCGCATCTGGAGGAGTGGATCCTCCGCGGCCACTGAATTCTCCGCTCCGGTCTTCCCAGGAGCGGTCGGCACAGGTACCGTCCAAATAATCAAAGCTTTGATTACATGCTTTGATCAGGATCTTGCCCGCTTCGTCCCCAGCCCTGCTGGGCCGGCGCCGCCCCCTCCCCGGCCCTTTGCCAGAGGGCACAGCCGACGATCGACTCAAGGAGTCCTCCTCATGTCCCGCTCCCTTGCCCCTCCCAGCCCTGGCGCCCTGCGCGCCTGCATGTCCCGGTTCGCCACCGGCATCACCGTCGTGACGTACGCGGGCGAGGGCGGTCCCCGGGGCGCGACCATGAACTCCTTCACGTCCGTCTCCGCCGATCCCGCGCTGGTGCTCGTCAGCGTCGCCCGACGCGCCCGCTGCCACGACCAGCTGATCGACAGCTCCTTCTGCGTCAACATCCTCGGCGCCGAACAGGAGCCGCTGGCCCGGCTGTTCGCCGGGGCGCAGGGTGCCACCGAGCCCCGCTGGGCGACCGCGGCCCGGGTGCCCCGCCTCACGAACCCTCTGGCATGGGTGGAGTGCGAGCCATGGCAGGCGTACGACGGCGGAGACCACACCCTCCTCGTCGGCCGCGTCACCGACCTCGGCCACCGCGACGGCGACGCCCTCACCTACGCCTGGAGCCGCTTCGGCACCGCGGCCGAGTCCACCGACGGCATCGAACACCTCATCTGAACCCGAACCCGCTGATCACCTCCCGAGGAGCACCCACATGGCCGCACGCACCGGCAAGGAATACCTGGAGCGCCTCGCCGCCTCCCGCCCGACCGTCCACATCCAGGGCGAGACCGTCACCGGCGGCATCCAGGACCACCCCGCCTTCCGCAACGTCGTCCAGACCTACGCCGAACTGTTCGACCTCCAGCACTCGGACGAGCACAAGGACACCCTCACCTACACCTCGCCCACGTCCGGCGAGCCGGTCGGCACGTCCTTCCTCACCCCGAAGACCCCGGACGACCTGGTCAAGCGCCGCAATGCGTTCAAGGTGTGGGCCGACCACAGCAACGGCATGCTCGGCCGCACCGGCGACTACATGAACAGCTCCCTGATGGCGCTCGCCTCGGCCGCCGACTGGTTCGCCCAGGCCAACCCCGCCTTCGGCGAGAACATCCGCTGCTACTACGAGAAGGCCCGCGAAGAGGACCTGCTGTGCACGCACACGCTGATCCCGCCGCAGGTCAACCGGGCGGTGGCCGGTACCCAGCAGGCGGGCGGCAAGCTGGCCGCGCGGATCGTGAGGGAGGACGACAACGGCGTCGTCATCAGCGGTGCGCGCATGCTCGCCACGATCGCCCCGTTCGCCGACGAGATGCTGGTGTTCCCCTCGACCGTGCTGCGCGGCACCCCCGAGGACAAGCCGTACTCCTACGCCTTCGCCATCCCGAACGACACCCCCGGCCTGCGCTACATCGCCCGCGAACCGCTGGACTACGACCGCCCCCGGCACGACCACCCCCTCGCCTCCCGCTTCGAGGAGTCCGACTGCGTCGTCGTCTTCGACGACGTGCACGTGCCGTACGAGCGCTGCTTCGCCCTCGGCGACGCGGAACTGTGCAACGGCTTCTACTCGCAGACGTCGTCGGTGGTGCACATGACCCACCAGGTCGTCACCCGCACCACCGCCAAGACCGAGTACGTCCTCGGCCTGGTGTCCCTGCTGACCGAGGCCATCGGCATCGAGCAGTTCCAGCACGTCCAGGACGACATCGCCGAGATCATCACCACCCTGGAGACGCTGCGCGCCTTCCTGCGCGCCGCCGAGGCGGACGCCGAGGTCAACGAGTACGGGGTCCTCACCCCGGCGTTCGCCCCGCTGAACGCCGCCCGCAACCTCTACCCCAAGCTCTACCAGCGCTTCCCGCAGATCCTGCGCAAGCTCGGCGCCTCCGGCCTGATGGCCACCCCTACCGAACTCGACATCCAGGGCCCCGCTGCCGCCGACATCGAGGCGTACCTGCAGTCGGCCACCCTGTCCGGCCCCGAGCGCGTGAAGCTCTTCCGCCTGGTGTGGGACACCTGCATCTCGGCGTTCTCCAGCCGCCAGGCGCTGTACGAGTACTACTTCTTCGGCGACCCGGTGCGGATGGCCGGCGCGTACGTGAAGAGCTACGACCGCGAGCCGTACAAGGCCAGGGTCCAGGCCTTCCTCGACCGCGCCTGATCCCGGACGGACGACATGACGCACCCGCTCGGGAACTCCCCGTCGAAGATCATCGCTCTGCATCTCAACTACCCCAGCCGCGCCAAGGAGCGCGGCCGGATCCCCGCCCATCCGTCCTACTTCCTCAAGCCACCCTCGTCGTTGGCGGGCACCAAGGAAGCCCTCGTCCGCCCCGAGGGATGCGAACTCCTCGGCTTCGAAGGCGAGATAGCCCTCGTCATCGGCTCGCGCGCGCAGCGGGTGCGGCCCGAGGACGGCTGGCAGTGCGTGCGTTGGGTGACCGCCGCCAACGACGCCGGTGTGTACGACCTGCGTTACGCCGATCGCGGCTCCAACCTCCGCTCCAAGGGCGGAGACGGCTTCACGCCGATCGGGCCGCGACTGATGGACGCACGCCAACTCGACCCGGCCGCCCTGCGGTTGCAGACCTGGGTCAACGGCGAACTGGTCCAGGACGACACCACGGCCACCCTGCTGTTCCCGTTCGGCGAGCTGATCGCGGACCTGTCGAGGCAGGTCACCCTGGAGCCGGGGGACGTCATCCTCACCGGCACGCCGGCCGGCGCCTCCGTGGTCGCCCCCGGTGACGTGGTCGAGGTCGAGGTGACCGGAAACGGGCTGTCCACCG
The DNA here is from genome assembly GCF_029894425.1 of Streptomyces sp. SAI-127. Taxonomy (NCBI): domain Bacteria; kingdom Bacillati; phylum Actinomycetota; class Actinomycetes; order Kitasatosporales; family Streptomycetaceae; genus Streptomyces; species Streptomyces sp. SAI-127. The sequence goes on along the minus strand of NZ_JARXYJ010000001.1, from coordinate 349,662 downwards.
GCCGCCTCCGCAATCCCGTCGCCGCCGGGCCCGCGCTGGACCCGTACGGGGCGATGCCCAAGGCCGATCCGGCGGAGCGGGAGGCCGCGTACGGGACGGCGTACACCCCCGCGCCCCTGCTGGACAAGCGGTTGGAGGAGGGGCTGCGCTCGGTGGCCGTCGCCACCCTCAGCGCACAGCTCCGTGCCCGCGGCCTGCCGCACATGTCCATCGACGGCGTCCGCCCCACGCTGCCGGACCGGACCATGGTCGGCGTCGCGCACACCCTGCGCTATCTGCCGCTGCGCGAGGACCTCTTCACCAAGTACGGCAACGGCATGAACGCCCAGAAGCGGGCGATCGAGGAGCTGAGGCCGGGCCACGTGCTCGTCATGGACGCCCGCCGCGACACCTCCGCCGGGACCCTCGGCGACATCCTCGCGCTGCGTGCCCAGACGCGTGGTGCGGCCGGGGTCGTCACCGACGGCGGCCTGCGCGACAGCGCAGCGGTCACCGAACTCGGCCTGCCCGTCTACCACGGCGGGGAGCACCCCTCCGTCCTGGGCCGCCGCCACGTCCCGTGGGACTCGGGCGTGCCCATCGCGTGCGGCGGCGCGCTGGTGCAGCCGGGCGACCTGATCGTCGGTGACGCGGACGGTGTCGTGGTCGTGCCACCCGAGCTGGCCGAGGGGCTGATCGCCGACTGCCAGGAGCAGGAGCTTCGAGAGCGCTTCATCACCGAGCAGGTGCGTGCCGGGCACAGCGTCGACGGGCTGTACCCCCTCGGTCCCGACTGGCGCGAACCGTTCGAGCAGTGGCGCCGCAGCAACGCCCCTTCGCAAGAGTCGCAAGGAGAAACCGCATGAAGTTCCGCAGTGATCCCGCCACCATCCGCGGATCCATCGCCCCGGTCGTCACCCCGTTCACCGACGAGGGCGCCGTCGACCACGACAGCCTGCGTTCCCTGATCCGCTTCCAGCTCGAATCCGGTTCGCACGGCATCTCGCTCGGCGGCTCCACCGGCGAGCCCAGCGCACAGACCGTCGCCGAGCGGATCGCCGCCATGCGTACGGCCGTCGAGGAGACCGGCGACCGGGTGCCCTTCCTGCCCGGCACCGGCTCGCACAAGCTGAACGAGACCCTGGAGCTGACGGCCGCCGCCCAGGACCTGGGCGCGGACGCGGCCCTGGTGATCACCCCCTATTACGCGCGCCCCACCCAGGAGGCGCTGTACCAGTGGTATGCCACGGTGGCCCGGGAGTTCCCGGACCTGCCGATCGTCGCGTACAACGTGCCCTCCCGCACGGCGGTCGACATCGCCCCCGAGACGGTGAGGCGGCTGTTCACCGATTTCGACAACTTCGTCGGGGTCAAGGAGACCACCAAGGACTTCGAGCACTTCTCCCGCGTGCTGCACGCCTGCGGCCGCTCGCTGCTGGTGTGGTCCGGCATCGAGCTTCTCTGCCTGCCGCTGCTCGCCCTGGGGGGCGCCGGCTTCGTCAGCGCCGTGGCCAACCTGGCGCCGACCGCCGTGGCACGGATGTACGAGCTGTGGGAGTCGGGGGACTTCGACGGCGCACGGGACCTGCACTACCGCCTGCACCCGCTGGTGGACCTGCTGTTCGTGGAGACCAACCCAGCCCCGGCGAAGTGGGTCCTCGCCCAGCAGGGACGGATCGCCTCGCCTCACGTACGGCCGCCGCTCATCACGCCCACCGCCCCGGGCCTGGCCCGCATCCGCACCCTCCTCGCCGAGGGCGGGGACCTGACGCAGCAGCTCGGAACGCAAACGAACGGAGCCGACAAGTGAGCACCGCCCCCGAGGGCCTGCCCTCGACCATCCGGCACTGGATCGGTGGCGAACTCGTCGACGCGGCCGACGGCCGCACCTTCGACGTCACCGACCCGGTGTCCAACACCGCCTACACACAGGCCGCACGGGGTGCCCGGGACGACGTCCAGCGTGCCGCCGAGGCAGCGCGGGCCGCCTTCCCCGGCTGGTCGTCGATATCCAACCGCGAACGCGCTCGCGTCCTGTACCGCATCGCCGACGCCGTCGAGGGCCGCCACGACCGCCTCGCCCGGTTCGAGTCGTACGACTCGGGCCTGCCGATCACCCAGGCCAAGGGCCAGGCGCGGCGTGCCGCGGAGAACTTCCGCTACTTCGCCGACGTCATCGTCGCGCTCGGCGAGGAGGCCTTCCGGCAGGGCGGTGAGCAATTCAGCTACGTGGTCCGCACCGCGGTCGGGGTCGCCGGCCTCATCACCCCGTGGAACACCCCGTTCATGCTGGAGAGCTGGAAGCTCGCGCCTGCCCTCGCTTCCGGCTGCACGCTCATCCTCAAGCCCGCCGAGTGGACGCCCCTGTCGGCTTCGCTCTGGCCGGAGATCTTCGCCGAGGCGGGCGTGCCGGCCGGAGTCGTGAACATCGTCCACGGCATCGGCGAGGAGGCCGGGCAGGCCCTCGTCGACCACCCGGACGTGCCGCTGATCTCCTTCACGGGCTCGACCGACACGGGCCGCCACATCATCCGGTCCTCGGCCGAGCACCTCAAGACCACGTCGATGGAGTTGGGCGGCAAGTCCCCGGTCGTCGTCTTCGCCGACGCCGACATCGAGGCGGCCCTGGACTCCGTGGTCTTCGGCGTTTTCTCGCTCAACGGCGAACGCTGCACGGCGGGTTCCCGGGTGCTCGTCGAGCGTTCGCTGTACGAGGAGTTCACCCGTCGCCTCGCCGAGCGAGCCGACCGGGTCAGGGTCGGCCTGCCCTCCGACCCCGCCACCGAGGTGGGCGCGCTGGTCCACACGGAGCACTACGAGCGCGTCCTGAACTACGTCGAGATCGGCAAGAAGGAGGCCCGGCTGGTGGCGGGCGGCAGCCGCCCGGACCACCTCACCGAAGGCAACTACCTCCAGCCGACCGTGTTCGCCGACGTGTCCCGTGACGCCCGGATCTTCCAGGAGGAGATCTTCGGCCCCGTCGTGGCCGTCGCGCCCTTCGACGACGAGACCGAGGCGATCGAGCTGGCCAACGCCACCCAGTTCGGCCTGGCCGCGTACATCTGGACCTCGGACCTCAAGCGCGGCCACCGCATCGCGCACGCCGTCGAGTCCGGCATGGTCTGGATCAACTCGCACAACGTCCGTGACCTGCGCACCCCCTTCGGCGGTGTGAAGGCTTCCGGCGTCGGCCGGGAGGGCGGCGCCCACAGCATCGACTTCTACACCGAGTCCAAGATCGTCCACGTCGCCCTCGGTGACGTCCACACCCCACGATTCGGAGCCGTCTGATGACGGGAACAGCCGCACCGGACGTCGTGCGCTCCGCCTACGCCCAGCTCGCCGTCACCGACCTGGCCAGGGCCCGCTGGTTCTGGGTGGACATGCTCGGATTCCACGTCCAGTACGAGGACGCCGACTCCCTCTACCTGCGCGGGACGGATGAGCTCACCCATCACTCGCTCGTGCTGCGCACGGGTGAGGTCGCCGCACTCGACCACATTTCCTACCGCGTCCGCACCCCTGAGGACGTCGACAAGGCGGAGAAGTTCTTCCGCCAACTCGGCCGCCCCGTCAAGCGGTTGAAGAAGGGCGAGGGCACCGTCGGAGTCGGGGACGCCGTACGCGTCGTCGATCCGCTCGGCTTCCCGGTCGAGTTCTTCCACGAGATCGAGCGTGGTGAGCGCCTCATCCAGCGGTACGACCTCCACCGCGGCGCCCAGATCGCCCGCCTCGACCACTTCAACATCTGCACGCCCGACATCCCCGCCGCGTACGCCCACTACCAGTCCCTCGGCTTCGGCTGCTCGGAGACCATCGAGGGCGACGAACACGAGCTGTACGCCGCCTGGATGTACCGCAAGCAGACCGTCCACGACGTCGCCTTCACCGGCGGGGCCGGCCCCCGCCTGCACCACCTGGGCGTCGCCACCCACGAGTCCCACCAGGTGCTGCGCACCGCCGACATCTTCGGCGCGCTGCACGAGGAGAAGCACATCGAGCGCGGGCCCGGCCGACACGGTGTCTCCAACGCCTTCTACGTCTACCTGCGCGATCCCGACGGCCACCGGGTGGAGATCTACACCTCCGACTACTACACCGGCGACCCCGACCACGAGACGTACCGGTGGAACGTCAACGACGACCGCCGCCGCGACTTCTGGGGCAACGCGGTGATCGAGTCCTGGTACAAGGAGGCGACCCCGGTTCTCGACCTCGACGGACGGCAGCAGCCGGTGAGCAGTTCCCTGCTGGACGAGTCCGCCGTCCAGGTCGGCGCCGACGGACTCGGCTGACCGCGCGTACAGCTCCGGTGCCGGTTGCGGCGCCGGAGTTGCCGCACGGCCGGGGCAGAGCGTGCATCCGGCCTGGTCAGCAGCGGTGACTCGACCTCGGAAGCGTTCGATGGCTGCGTCGGCTGCCGCGTATCCTGTAAAGGATCAAGGAGTCGTCCAAGCGTCGACTTTCTTGAGACCACTGCCCAACTCAACCGTTCGAGATTGTCCACCTTGTAGAGCGAGGGGGTGCCATGTCCGAGCCGGCGGCATCGACCACGGCGGTCGCCCGGCCCGCCAAGAGGCTCTCGGCAGGCCGTGAGCGGACCATCCTGCGAGCCGTCTACGAGATACTCGCCGAGTCCGGTTACCAGGGACTGCACTACGAGGCAGTGGCGACCCGCGCCAGGACGAGCAAGGCCACGCTGTACCGGCACTGGCCCACCAAGGCGGAACTGGTGACCACGGCCATGAGCTTGCGCCCGGCCGAAGACCTGCGGGTGCCGGACACCGGCACGCTGCGCGGTGACCTCCTGGCATACCTCCAGTTGCTCGCCGAGTGGATGGGGGGCGAGCCAGGCGCCGTGATCAGCGGTCTTTTCGTCACCATGCGCAATGATGCTGAGCTCGCGGCGCTGCTGCGCCCCTTGCTGATCCCCGCTGTACCGCCCGTCCGGGCTGTCTGCGAGCGGGCAGAAGGGCGTGGAGAACTCGTCGTGGGCCAGGACGTGCGATTCATCGACGAGCTCTGTGTGCCGGCCCTGTTCATGCGCCACGCTCTGCTCGGCCTGCCTCTGGATGCGGAGTTCGTCGAGTATCTGGTCGACGGTGTTGCCATGCCGCTGCTGACCCGCGCCACGTGACGCGGACTGTCGTCCCGGTCGGCTCGGGTGGCCCTGCGGGACGTCTCGTGTCCCGCCATGAGCTTGAGGCGCGAGGGCGACATATTCGGTCAGCCTGTTCGTAACCGGCCGCGACGAGGGCGGCCCCATGGTGCGGCTGATCGAGCGCGAGCTCCTACGGCCCCGGCCATGCTCGGCTCCCTCATGGTCACGGGCATCGATCGATCTCCAAGGCGGGTGCAACCCGCCGCAGGTGTGACCAGCGAGAGGTTCAGGGCTCCGTCGTTCTCGCGATCGTCCGGGAATGATCACGTGAGTTCGAGGATGTCCAGCGGCCGGGCCATGTCCCCGCCGTGGTGGCGCAGGCTCTCGGCGATGTTGGCCCGCCCCGCCGGGCGGAGCGCGCCGATGGCCAGGTCCCACGGGAAGGCCATGGCCCCGAGGCGGCGGTCGCGGTGGAGCAGAGACGGGTGGCGTGACACGGACCGAGGTGCTTGTCGGAGCCCGCGGCCACGGGCGGCTTCACCTTGCGCAGCAGCTGGACAGGCCTGCGAACAGGCCTGGTCGTGTCCGCGTCAGGAGTGGCGGTCGGCTTCGCCCATCGCGTTCTGGACGGTGAGGAGTCGTACCCGTGAACCGTCACCGACGGCGCGCCAGCGGTGGGGAGTTCCTCCGGGGTAGCAGATGCTGTCGCCCGGGCCGAGCACGTGGAGACGGGGTCCGTCCCCGGTGTGCAGGTCGATCTCGATCTCACCGGCAACGACGTAGACGAACTCGTCGCCGGGATGGTCGTAGTACTCCTCGAACCGCTCCCGGGTCCCGGTGTACTCCACGGGGTGGACGGAGTAGGCAGGGGCGCCGAGCATGCGTGCCGTGCCGCCGGGGTTGTCCACGGGCAGGCCCTCGCCCGAGCGCACCAGGTGGGCCGAGCCCGGTGAGGCGTCAGGTTGCGGCACCACCGCTGCGGCCATGAGTGCCTGCTGTGTGGTGCCGAGAGCGCGGGCGATGCGGTGCAGGGACGGCATGCTCGGCCGGGTCAGTCCCCGCTCCAGCTGGCTGAGGAACGGGTGGGAGAGCGCGGCGCGCTCGGCGAGTTGGACAAGGGTCAGCCCCCGCTCCTTGCGCAACTGGCGGATCGCGCTGCCGAGTTCGGCGCGCAACGGCGCGTCCGCGTCCCCGGCGGGCGATGTGCTGTGGGCGGGTTGGGCCGGCATGGCAGGAATCCTAAAGGGTCGGGGTCGGCGGGCCACCGGGGCCCCGGCGGCCTGGGGAGAGGTTTTACGCCGGTGAAACACCAGGGCCCTACGCTCAATGTTGATGGCACGAACATTCTAGGTGTCGTCGAGTCCATCGCGTCGCAAACGGCGTACGTGCTTTCCCGTCCCGTCCAGCCCATAGGGAGCTCTCATGGCTGCGGCCACCTCCGACCGTCCCGTCGACTCCCCGCCGGACTCCGGCTTCCTCGACGCCATGGCCGCCCTCGCCGGAGGCGTCTGTGTCGTCACCGCCCTGACAGCCGACGGGCGCCCGGTCGGTTTCACCAGTACCGCCGTGATGAGCGTCAGCCGCGAACCGCAGCTGGTGGCCATCGGAGTGGGCCGCCGCGGCCGTACGCTGGCCTCGCTGCTCGACGGCCGCAGGTTCGCGCTGAACATCCTGCACGCCGGCGGCGAGCACGTCTCCCGGCGCTTCGCCGACCGCTCCGCGGATCGGTTCGCGGAGCTGGAGTGGTCGGCCGAGGAGCGCGGCGGACTACCTCTCCTGCTCGCGCACAGTTCGTACGCGGTCCTCTGCCGCGTCGTGCGCGACCTCCCGGCCGGGGACCACCAGCTGATCGTCGCGGCCGTCGAGCACGTCGTGCCCGGCACCGGCGGAACGACCGCACTCGTGCACCACGACCGCCGCTACCACGCGCTCGGTGCGGCGTGAGCGGGTCCGACTGGTTCCAGGTCTCCGAGACCGGCCCGGGAGCGTTCGTGATCGCCGAGCCCGGCCATGTCAACAGCTACCTCGTGCTCGGCGATGAACTGGCCCTGCTCTACGACACCGGCATGGGGGTCGGCGACATCGGCGAGAGGGTACGACGGCTGACCCGGCTGCCGCTGCTCGTCGTCAACTCCCACCACCACTTCGACCACCGCGGCGGCAACGCCTCCGTGGCCGGGTACGCCGCGGACATCGCCGTACACGCCGCCGGCGCCGCACTGCACAGGGATCCGGCTCCGCGCGAGTGGCTGGAGGCGTACACGCACATCGCGCACGGCCTGCGGAAGCGGTACGAGGAGTTCCGTGTCCTGGACGTCGGCGGGTTCTTCCTCACCGACTCACGCGTCGAGGTGCGGCCGGTTCCCGACCTGGCCGACTGGCGGATCGAGGCCGTACGCCCCACCCGGCTGCTGTGCGAAGGAGACGTCCTCGACCTGGGCGGCCGGCGCCTGGAGGCGCTCCACACCCCCGGGCACTCCCCGGACGGCGTCTGCCTGTGGGAGCCGGAGACCGGGCTGCTGCTGGCCGGGGACACGCTGATCAGCGGCACCTTCTTCGCCCATGTGCCGGGCGCCGACGTGACCGCCTTCGCTGCCTCGACGCGCCGCCTGGCCGAGCTGCCCGTCGCCACCGCGCTGCTCGGCCACAACCTGCGGCACCGGGAGTCGGCGGACTTCGTGGGCCGGGTCGCCGAGGCGTTCGCGGCCGTACGGGACGGCCGCACCCGTCCGTACGCCTCCACCGACATGTTCGGCGTCCCTGTACGCCGTCATGACTTCGACGGTTTCGCGGTGCTCACCGCACCGTACGGAACGGAGCACTGAACATGTCACCACTGCTGCTGCGCGGCGCGCGCCTGCCCGACCAGGGCGTCCGCGACGTCCTGGTCAGTACGGACAGCGGCCTTGTCGCGCGGGTCGCCCCGCCCGGTCTGCTTCCTTCCGGCCCCGACGAACTCGACCTGACCGGATACCTGCTCCTGCCTGCCCCGGCGGAACCGCACGCCCATCTGGACAAGGCTTTGACCTGGGACCTGGCGGGCGCACTGCCGGGGGACCTGCTCTCCGCCGTCACCGCCTGGCGTGCGTATGCCGCGCGGGTCACCGAGGAGGATGTGTTCCAGCGTGCCAGGCGGGCGGTCGACGAGCTGTGCGCGAACGGCGTGACGGCAGTCAGGACCCACGTGGATCTCCTGAGGGACGACGGCGGCTACGGCGGCGGTGATCCGCTGCGCGGCCTTCGCGCCCTGCTCCGGCTACGCGGACAGCTCCGCGGGCGGGTACGGCTCCAGATCGCCGTCCTGCACGTCGACGCCCCGGACGAGTTGCTGCACGAGGCGCTCGACCTCGGCGCGGACCTGCTGGGCGACTGCCCCCACCTGTCCGCGGACCCGGCCGCGTCCGTGGAGCGCACCCTGCGCATCGCCGCCGAGCATCAGGTGGGAGTCGACCTGCACGCCGACGAGACCCTCGACCCGGCGGCGGGGGATCTGCGTCTGCTCGCCCGTGCCGTGGGGGAGCGCGGCTTCGTTTCCGGCGTCACCGCGAGTCACTGCGTCAGCCTGGGCGCGGTGGAGCCGGACGAAGCGGCTCGCACGGCCAAGGAAGTCGCGGCTGCGGGCATCGGCGTGGTCACCCTCCCGCTGACGAACCTCTACCTCCAGGGCCGCGACCGTCCGTCGTCCACCCCGCGCGGCCTCACCGCCGTACGCGCCCTGCTCGACGCGGGCGTGACGGTCGCGGCCGGCGGTGACAACTTCCGGGACCCCTTCAACCCCGTGGGCCGGGCGGATCCGCTCGAGACGGCGTCCCTGCTGGTCACGGCCGGTCATCTCACCCCGGACGAGGCGCTGCACGCGGTCACCGGGGGAGCACGGGCGGTCCTCGGGTTGCCTGCGGCGGGACCGTACGAGGGCGCTGTCGCCGATCTCCTGGCGGTGCGCGCGCAGACCGTGTCGGAGGTTCTCGGCGCGTCCTGTCCCGAGCGGCTGGTCTTCGCCGGCGGACGCCTGGTCAGCCGTACGTCGGTGGTCCGCGAAATCTTCTGAACCTCTGAGCCTGCCGCCCGGCAGCTCTCGGCGAACGGATACGGCCACGACATTGGCCGGAAACAACCAATGTTCATACTATCAACATTCCTGACTGTGGCACTGAAGGGAGCTGACGTGCCGACCACCGCCGAAGCGACACTCGAAGCGACGTTGCGATTCGAGGGCGTCGACAAGCACTTCGACAACGGGACCACCGCCCTCACCGGAGTCGAACTCTCCATCGCCCCGGGCGAGTTCGTCGCCGTCGTCGGCCCCTCGGGCTGCGGCAAGTCCACCCTGCTCCGCCTCGCCTCAGGCCTGGACTCCGCAACCGGCGGTACCGTCCACGCCCCCACCGACTCGGTCGGCTACGTCTTCCAGGACCCGACCCTGCTGCCCTGGCGCACGGTCCTCGCCAACGTCGAACTCCCCGCCGAACTCACCGGGATCCCGAAGGCCGAACGGAGGGATCGGGCGCTGGACGCCCTGCGCCTGGTGGGCCTGGAGGGCTTCGAGAAGCAGTTGCCGGGGCAACTGTCCGGCGGCATGCGGATGCGCGTGTCCCTGGCCCGCGCTCTCATGACCCGTCCGTCGCTGTTCCTGTTCGACGAACCGTTCGGTGCCCTCGACGAGATGACCCGCCTGCGCATGCAGGAGGAACTCCAGCGCATCTACGCGGAGACCGGCTTCGCCGCCCTGTTCATCACCCACTCGGTGACCGAGGCCGTCTTCCTGGCCGGCCGGGTCGTCGTGATGTCGGCCCGCCCCGGCCGGATCACCGCCTCCTTCGAGGTGCCCTTCGCCCATCCCCGTCCGGCCGAACTGCGCTACGACCCCGAGTTCGGCCGTATCGCCGGCGAGGTCTCGGCGGCGCTTCGAGGAGGTTTCCAGTGAGCGCCCATGTCACCGTCACCGCTCAGTCCCAGGACGTCCTGCCGGCAACGGACTCGACGCAGGCCACGCCTCCGGCTCCCGTACGCCGACGCCGGGCCCGGACCGTCGCGGTGCTCACGCCGCTCGGGTCGCTCGGCGCGGCCGTCGGTATCTGGTACGCCGTCAGCTATCTGCTGCTCAGCCCTGCCCGGCGCTTCCTCGTCCCGCCCCCGCAGCAGGTTCTCAGCGTGTCGTTCCTCGACTGGACCCATCTGCAGCCGATGCTCCAGGCACTGTGGCTCACCGCCCAGGTAGCGCTCGCCGGCCTGCTCATCGCCTCCGCGCTGGGTGTGACGGCGGCGGTGCTGATGAGCAGGGCCCGCTGGCTGGAACGCTCCCTGTACCCGTACGCGGTGATCCTGCAGACCGTGCCGATCCTCGCGATCGTGCCGCTGATCGGCCTCTGGTTCGGGTTCGGCTTCACCAGCCGGGTGGTCGTCTGCGTCCTGATCGCCCTCTTCCCGATGATCGCCAACACACTGTTCGGCATCCAGTCGGTGGACCGTACCCACCACGACCTGTTCACCCTCCAGCGGGCGAGCCGCTGGGCCCGGCTGCGCAAGCTCGAACTGCCTGCCGCCCTGCCCTCGGTCTTCACCGGGCTGCGCACCTCCTCCGGCCTGTCCGTGATCGGCGCGATCGTCGGCGACATGTTCTTCAAGCAGGGCGAGCCCGGCATCGGCACCCTGCTCGACGTCTACCGCTCCCGGCTGCAGTCCGAGGATCTGTTCGCCGCGATCATCCTCGCCTCGTTCTTCGGCGTCGCGGTCTTCGCCGTCTTCACCCTCGTCGCGCGGCTCGCCGTCGGCTCCTGGCACGCCTCGGCCGACCGGACGTAGCCCCGCCCTTTCCCCGCCTTCCCTTCACCTCCGGCCTTCCCTTCACCTTCCCTCTGGTCCCTCAGGGAGTCAGTCATGCCTTCATCCGCCAGACGCGCCGCCATCGCGGGCGTTTCCTCCGTCATCACCCTGGTATCGGTCACCGCCTGCGGCGGTGGTTCCACCGCCTCGACCGGCTCCGCGGACAAACTTCCTGCGGCCCCCGCCGCCCAGCGCCTGGCCGGCGTCTGCCCCAAGACGGTCGTCGTCCAGGTCGACTGGGAGCCCGAGGCCGAACACGGCCCCCTCTACCACCTGGTCGGCCCCGGCTACACGGTCGACACCGCGAAGAAGCGGGTCACCGGTCCGCTGGTCGTCGACGGCAAGGACACCGGCGTCGACATCCAGATCCGGGCGGGCGGCTCCGCCATCGGCTATCAGAGCGTCCCCTCGCAGATGTACGTCGACAAGAGCATCACCCTGGGCACGGTCACCACCGACGTGGCGATCACGGCGTCCGCCAAGCAGCCGGTCACGGCCGTGGCGGCGCTGATGAAGAAGAGCCCGCAGGTCCTGATGTGGGACCCCGCCACCCACCCCGACTGGAAGACGATCGCGGACATCGGCAAGTCGAACGCGAAGGTCGTCTACGTGGACGGCAGCACCTACGCCTCGATGCTGGTCGCGAAGGGCCTCATCAAGAAGAGCCAGCTGGACGGGAGTTACGACGGCGCACCCGCCCGCTTCGTGTCCAACCCAGGCATCGCCCAGCAGGGCTTCGCCACCGCCGAGCCGTACATCTACCAGCACGAGGTGTCGGCCTGGAAGAAGCCGATCAAGTACCAGCTGCTCGCGGACGTGGGCTTCAACGTCTATCCGGAAGCCCTGTCGGTGCGCAGCGGTGAGCTGAAGTCGCTCAGCCCCTGCCTGAAGAAGCTCGTCCCCGTCCTGCAGCAGTCGGCCGTCGACTTCGCGGCTGAGCCGTCGGCGACGGTCAAGGTCATCAGCGACCTGGTGCAGCAGTACAACACCGGATGGGTCTACTCCGAAGGCACCGGCACTTTCGCCGCGAAGCAGATGGTCAAGCTCGGCATCCTCGGCAACGAGTCCGACGGCAGCATCGGGAGCTTCGACATGAAGCGCGTCGCTTCCGCCCTGAAGACCTTCACCCCACTCGTCGAGCAGAGCGGCGCCAAGGTCAAGCCGGACCTGACCGCCAAGGACGTGGCGACCGACGAGTTCATCGACACCTCGATCGGACTGAAGTGATGACGACCGGAAACCTGACCGCACTCACCGACCTCGTCGACGACGGACCGGCGACGAAGGTGACGGAGCGTCAGCCCACGCCCGGCATCGAGGAATTCTGCACCGAGGCCGCCGAAATCCTCGGCTCCGACGGGGTGATCCGCGATCCGTCCGCACGGGAGAAGGCCTCCTGCGACTGGGCGCACATGTCACCCATCCTGTCCGCGAAGCTCCCCGCCGGGCACGCCGAGGCCGTCCTCCGCCCCACCTCGCACGAGCAGCTCCCGGGCATCCTGGCCCTGGCCCACCGCCACCGCGTTCCCCTCACCCCGCGCGGCAAGGGAACCGGCAACTACGGCCAGGCGATCCCGCTGTACGACGGTGCCGTGCTCGACCTCACCGGCTGCGGCCGCATCCTGGACGCCGGCGACGGCTGGATCCGTGCCGAGGCCGGGGCGAGGATGTCCGACCTCGAAGCTCACGCCCGCACGCTGGGCCAGGAGCTGTGGATGTTCCCGTCCACCTTCGGCACCACCCTCGGCGGCTTCCTGTCCGGCGGCAGCGGCGGCACCGGCTCGCTCGTGCACAGGACCAACAGCGACGGCTTCGTCCGGGAGCTGACGGTCGTGCCCTGCACGGCCGACGCCGAGCCCTTCACCGTGCGGGAGTCGGACACGCTGCCGTACATCCACGCCTACGGCACCACGGGCTTCATCGCCACCGCGACCGTACAGCTCCAGCGGGCCCGCACGTGGACCGGGCTGTTCGCCGCCTTCGACGACTGGGCATCCGCCACCGCCGCCCTCTCGGCCCTCGTGCGGATGGAACCGGCACCGCGCCTGGCCTCGCTGGACGAGGCCGGTCTCGTCAGGGTCTACCGACCGGACCCGGCACTGGACCCCACGGCCCTGAGCGTGCGCGCGATCGTCGAGGAGGAGGCCGTCGACCAGGCACGCGCCATCGTCGAGGCGTCCGGCGGCAGAGTCCTGGACGTCCGGCCCGCACCGGACGGCCCCGCGCTCATCAGCTCGATGTCCTTCAACCACCCGACCTACCACCTGATGAAGGCCGAGGACGGCTGGTTCCACCTGGAGATCGGCGGCGACGTCCTGCTCGGCGACACCACCGAGATCAGGAAGGTCTTCCCGGACACCCTGCTTCACCTGGAGGGCATGCGCTCCGGCACGGTCGGCATGCTCATGGCTCGCTACCAGGACGAGCAGACCGTGTACGACGGCATCGCCGCCCTGCAGGCGCTGGGCGTCGGTGTGCACAGCCCGCACAACTGGCACGTCGACCGCCGCCTGGACCTGGTCCGGGAGGCGGCCCGCACCGCCGACCCGCTGGGCCTGCTCAACCCCGGCAAGATCCCCGCCGCATCCGAGGAGACCTCGTGACCTTCACCCGGTTCATCGACCTCCGCGGCCCGGACATCGAGCGGCTCGGCGAGGACACCGTCGCCGTGCTGCCCGTCGGCGCGGTCGAGCAGCACGGGCCCCATCTGCCCGTCGCCACCGACTACTACATGGCCGAGGCCGTCGCCGAAGGCGCCGCCCGGCTCGCCGGGGAGAGCTGCGACATCACGCTGCTGCCGGGGCTCGCCTACACCAAGTCCGACGAACACGCCTGGTCGCCGGGCACGCTGTGGCTCAGCGCCCGCACCCTGCTGTCCGTCCTCGACGACCTCGGCCGCTCCCTGGCCGCCGGCCCCGTACGCCGGCTCGCCTTCCTCAACGCGCACGGCGGCAACAGCGCCCTGCTCGGCGTCGCCCTGCGCGAACTGCGCACCCGGTACGGCCTGCGCACGTTCCTGCTGCACGCCTCCCTCCCCGCCGACCAGGGTGGTACGTCCCCGGTCACGGAGTACGGCATGGGCGTGCACGGCGGGCTCAAGGAAACCGCCGCCATGCTCCACCTCCACCCGGACCTGGTGGACATGGACCAGGCCCGCCGCAGCGTCCCCGAACACCTGACGTCGTACGAGCACATCGGCTTCGGCAAGCCGGTCTCCTTCGGCTGGACCAGCGACGACTTCGCCACCGGCAACGGCCTCATCGGCGATCCCACGGGAGCCACGCCCGAACTCGGCCGCAAGCTGGTCGACGCGTCGATCGCCGCGTCCGCCGCCGCGTTGCGCGAATGCGCGCGCTTCCTGCCCGACCGCCCCTTGACCTCCTGAGGGAGCCCGCCATGGCCAACCCCCCGCTGCACACCCCGCTGCACGACATCACCGCCCACCACATCACCGAGGGCGACACCGTCAAGCTCGCCGTACTCACCGGCCCCCGGGACGGCTCGCCGACCACGGTCGTCCTCGAGGTCTGGGAACCGGGCGGCGCCCAGCCCCTCAACTGGCACCCCGAGTCGGTCGAGACCTTCGTCGTGCTCGCCGGCCACGGCCGCGCCGCCAGCGACGAGCACGAACGCGACCTCGCCCCCGGCGACATCCTGGTCCTGCTCGCCGGGTCCAAGCACCGCATCGTCAACACGTCCGCCACCGAACGCCTCTACACCCTCACCGTCATGTCCCCCGACGAGGGCTTCGCCGACCTCATCGAAGGCGGGCCGCTCGCCACGCTCGACGAGCAGGACCTGGCCGTACTGCGGGCGGGCACGTCGTGACCGATTCCCCGGACACAGATCTCCTCGGCGCCTTCTGGGCGTACGAACAGGCACTGGCCGCCAACGACCTGACCGGCCTTGACCACTGGTTCCTCGACGCGCAGGGCACCCTGCGCGCCGAGGGCGACACCGTGCTGGTGGGCCACAGGGCCATCGCCGACTTCCGGCGCGGACGGGGCGGGGCTCCGGCGCGGGTCGTCGAGCGCGTGCACGTGGTCCGGCCGGCAACCGGGGTCGCGGTCGTGACCGCCGAGACCCGGCGGCAGGACGGGACGCGCGGACTGCAGACCCAGGTGTGGCAGCACACCGACGCCGGGTGGCGGATCGCCGCCGCGCACGTGAGCGCCGTAGCCGCGCCGACGCCGGACGAGCGCCCCGATCCGGCGGTGTGGCGTGTGGCGGGTCGCCACGAGGAAGGTGGGCCGCTGGTGGCGTCCACTGGACAGGGCCCGCTGGCGCACGTCCGCACCGCCGTGAAGGACCTGTTCGCCGTGGCCGGGCAGCGCGTCGGCGCGGGCAACCCCGCCTGGCTGGCCGAGGCGCGCCCGGAACCCGCGCACGCAGACGCCGTACGACGGCTGCTCAACGCCGGCGCCGAGCTCACCGGCATCGCCCAGACCGACGAGCTGGCCTTCAGCCTCGCCGGGACCAACGCCCACTACGGCACCCCCGTCAACCCCGCCGCGCCCGGCCGGATCACCGGCGGCTCCAGCAGCGGCCCGGCCGCCGCCGTGGCCCGTGGCTGGGCGGACCTGGGACTGGCCACCGACACCGCCGGCTCGATCCGCGTACCCGCCTCCTACTGCGGCCTTTACGGCTGGCGCCCCACCCACGGTGCCACCCCCACTGGGGGCCTGCTGGCGCTGGCACCCTCCTTCGACACCGCCGGCCTCCTGGCCCGCGACCCCGCCCTGCTGCGGACGGCAGCCGAGGTGCTGCTGCCCCCGGACGACGACCCTGTGCCGGTTGCCGAGCTCATGGTGGACGAGGAACTGGCGTCGCACGCCGAGCCCGAGGTGCGCGCCTCCTTCGAGGCCGCCTGCCGCGCGCTCTCTCTGCGCACAGAGCTGCCCCTGACGCGTACGTCCACCGGAGCCGCCGAGCACCTGGAGGAGTGGTTGGCCGCCTTCCGTACGGTCCAGGCCGCCGAGGCCTGGGAGCGGCACGGGGCCTGGATCACCCGTCACCTGGGCGCCCTCGCTCCGGACGTCGCGGGGCGCTTCGAGAACGGACGCCGGGTGAGCGCGGCCGAGCGGGCCCAGGCGGAACAGGTCCTGGCCGGCGCGCGCAAGGCACTGGACGCCGTACCGCCGCCCGGGAGCGCCCTGCTGCTGCCCGCCACGAGTGGTCCCGCCCTCCACGCCGGCGCGCCGTCCGAGGAGGTGGAGGCCGTACGAGCCGCCACTCTCCGCCTGACCTGCCTCGCCTCGCTGGCCGGGCTCCCGGCGGTCGTCGCGCCGCTGCTGCGGGTGCGCTCACTGCCCGTGGGGCTGTGTGCGCTGGGCGCCCCGGGTACCGACCGGGCGCTGCTGGACCTCGCCGCCCGCACGACCGAATCGAGGAGTCCCACGCATGCCTGAGTCCCACGGTCTGATCGGGCCCAACTCCCGCAACGCCTGGCGGGCCGACGGCAGATGCGTCACCCTGGCCCGACCGCACCGAGACCCGCGTCCGGTCACCGTCGAGGCGCTGCCGCAGACCGTGGTCGCCGATCTCGCCGCCACCGCGCTGATCGTCGTCGACATGCAGAACGACTTCTGCTCTCCCGACGGCTGGCTCGCCTCCATCGGCGTGGACGTGACCCCCGCCCGCGCCCCGATCCCCGTCATCGCCGGCCTGCTGCCCCCGCTGCGCGCCGCCGGCGTCCCGGTCGTCTGGCTCAACTGGGGCAACCGCCCCGACCGGGCCAACCTTCCCCCCGGCGTCCTGCACGTCTACGACCCGGACGGCACCGGCGGCGGCATCGGCGCCCCACTGACCGGTGGCGCGGGCCGGGTGCTGGAGCACGGCAGCCCCTCGGCCGCGCTCGTCGCCGGGCTGGAGGCGGCGGAAGAAGACATCCAGGTCGCCAAGTACCGGATGAGCGGCTTCCAGGACACCGAGCTGGACAGTGTGCTGCGCAACCTGCGGGTCGACACCCTGCTGTTCGCCGGCGTCAACGCCGACCAGTGCGTCCTGGCCACCCTCATGGACGCCGCGAACCTCGGCTACGACGTCCTCATGGTGGAGGACGCGGTGGCCACCACCTCGCCCGCGTACTGCATGGACGCCACGCTCTACAACGTCCGCCAGTGCTTCGGATTCACCCTCCCCTCCGAGGCCCTGAGAGAGGCCCTGAAGTGAACCTCCTCCAACCCGGACTCGGCCCCCTGGACGGCGACCACTACCTGCCCGCCGACCCCTCCCGGGTGCACTGGGGCCTGCTCCCCAACGCCACCGCCAAACCGGCGCTGACCGTCCGCTCGGGCGAGACCGTCACCATCGACACCATCAGCCACGAGGGCATCCTCGAGGACCAGGGCCGCGACCCGGCCGCCTTCTTCAGCGCGGCCGGCATCCCGGCGAACGGCCTCCTGCACGACGCCATAGAACTGGCCGCCTCCGCACGCGAACACCTGCCGGAGACACACGGCCCGCACGTCGTCACCGGACCCGTGGCACTGCACGGCGCACAGCCCGGCGACGTCCTGGAGGTCGAGGTACTGACCCTGCGCCGCCGCGCCCCCTACGGGGTGATCAGCAACCGGCACGGCAAGGGGGCCCTCCCCGGTGAATACCCGCGGACACCTCCGGGCGAGCCGGCCAGCATCGTGGCGACCGTGGGCGACGACGGCCGGGGCCGGCTCCCGGTCGGCGACGGCCGCCAACTCACCTTCCCCCTGCGCCCCTTCCTGGGCATCATGGGTGTCGCACCGGCCACCGAAGCCCCCGTCCACTCCGTACCGCCGGGCCCGCACGGCGGGAACATCGACGTCCGCCACCTCGGCACCGGCACCCGGCTCTTCCTCCCCGTCCAGGTCCCCGAGGCCCTCTTCTACGTCGGCGACCCGCACTTCTCCCAGGGCGACGGCGAGGTCGCCCTCACCGCCTTCGAGGCCCCGCTGCGCGCCACCCTCCGCCTCACCGTCCACAGCGACCCGGCCACCCGCTCTCTGGCGGCCCGCCTGCGCGCCCCCTTCGCGGAGACGCCCACCGAGCACATCGTGCTGGGCCTCGACCACGACCTCGACGAGGCCCTGCGCAACGCCGTACGCGATGCGCTCACGCTTCTCACGGACCGGTTCGACATTCCCGGCCCCGTCGGCCTCGCCTACCTCAGCGCGGCCGCGGACTTCCACGTATCCCAGGTGGTCGACATGGTCAAAGGCGTCCACGGCCGCATATCCAAGGCGGACCTGGCGTAGGGTTCCTTCGGCCGCGATGGACGGAGTGTCGAGTTCGCTGATCACCACAATGGAAGGGTGATCACCACAACCGAAAAGCGTGCCTGCTGCGCCGGCATGGCCCATCGCCTGTCAGGCCCCCCATGAACTGCCCCACCTGCTGGACCGGTTGCGCCGCCTGTCCGGCGAACGCAGCCGCCGTTCCTGTGCTGGACGGCGTCTCGGCCCGCCGACGATGCCCGGGAAGGCGGTAGGGGAGACGGTGATTATGCCGGTGAGTGCGGCACTGCCAGGACTGCAATGCGAAAGTCGACGAGGCGGCCCCGGTGATGCCGGTCGCGCGGTCAGGTCCACCCGGCCAGCCCCGGTGTCGTAGCCGGTGGCGCCGGTGAGTGGCTTGGCGGATGCCACCAGCGCGGCCTTGATCCGCTCGCCGGTCCGGTCGGGGTGCTCCTGGGCGAACATCGCGGCGGCGCCGGCGGGTGTGTGGCGTGGCCATGGAGATGCCGCACATCGCCGCGCTCGGTGCCGCCGGGTCACCCTCGCTGTCGTGCGCGACCCCCGCCGATCGGCATCTGGCCGGCCGTCATTTCCCCCAGATCTTCCGGTACGCCTCGCGGTAGCCCGACGGGTCCCAGGTGGTGGCGCCTTCGCTGTTGTCGGCCGTGGCGATGTGCACCGGCGCCACGTATCCGCTGTGGGGACGGCCGGAGAAGGCGCGGTTGAACTCGTCGACGATCTGCCAGCCCTGGAGGGACAGCGGCTCGGGCACGGTGGCGGCCTGGTACTGCCTGCTGTTCACGCGCTGGAAGGCGGACGGGTCGCCGTCGCCGGCCCCGATGTTGAAGGGTGGGCCGGAGCCCTTCTCGCCGGCGGCGCGGAAGGCGGGGGCGGCGTCGGCGAAGTACAGGTCGTTGATGGCCACGGAGTGGGTCCAGCGGTTCTGGAAGCGGGACAGCAGGGAGGAGATCTCCTGGGGGGTGCGGCTGCTGGCGTCGGGGATCGGGATGTTCTCCACCGAGAGCAGCCGCACCCCCTGGCAGCTCGCCAGGTCCTTGCGGATCAGGTCGGACTTGTTCCGTGCGAAGGGGATCGAGGCATCGGTGATGAGCACGACCCCGGCGCGGCCGTCGGAGTCGGAGATGATCCACTGCGCGCTGATCCGGGCCACGTCCTGGACGCGGGTGGTGACGTTGGTGAAGAGGTCGGGCTGCCTGCTGGGGCCGGGTTCGGGGACAGCGTGCCAGCCGACGAGCGGGATGCCCTGTGCGTTGGCGCGGGCGGTCTGCTGGGCCGTCGAGTCGGGGTCGAACCCGCCGATGACGATGCCCGAGGGCCGCAGGGCCACGGCTTCGCTCATGGCCGACTGGATTCCGGCCGGGGTGCCGCCGCCGTCGATCACCCGGACGTTCCAGCCGATGGCTCGCCCGGCGTCGCGCACCCCGTTGGCGGCGCCCGCGACGCCGGGGTTGGTCATGGTCTGGGCGACGTAGACGATCGTCCTGCCGGACACCGCTTCGGGGCCGCTGGTGGGCCCTGCCCAGGGGATGTCGTTGCGCTGTGCGCGCGTGACGGCTTCCCTGGCCCGGGTGTGGACGGCGGGGCAGCCGTTCGGGCCCGTCGCTGTCTCCTCCGCGCTGTCGGAGGAGGAACCGCGTTCGCAGCCGACGAGGGCGGCGGCCGTGGCCAGCACGGCGCAGGAGGCGAGCCGCGCGGTGCGGGCTGCGGGGGCGGCCTTGCGGGTGCGGTGCACGGGAGCTCCAGTGAGGGGATCGGCGCGGCGGGCGCGTGCGAGGGGTCAGGGCGGTGACGTTCCGCTCTCCGGCGCCGGGGCGGACGGGGATGGGGGCGGCGGGGCGGGTGTGTGGCGGGTCGCGCCGCCGCGCAGTCGTCGGCGGGCCGCGTAGCCGGCCAGGCCCACGGCGATGAGCAGGGTGCCGCCGTTGAACAGGGGGACGGTCCAGAACTCGGCGCCCAGCTGGCCGATGCCGGTGAGGCCGACGGCGAGGACGGCGACGGCGACGACGGTGCCGAGGGCGTTGGGCCGTCCGGGTTTGATCGCGGTGGAGCCGAGGAGGGCGCCGACGAAGGCGGGCAGCAGGTAGTCCAGGCCCACGCTCGGGTTGCCGATCTGCTGCTGGGCGGCGAGCAGTACGCCGGCGAGACCGACGATCAGGCCCGAGGCGGCGAATGCGTAGACGGTGTACTTGCGGGTCGGAATGCCCACGAGGTCGGCCGCGCGCGGGTTCGAGCCGACGACGTACAGGTATCGGCCGAGCGGCAGGCGCTCGAGCACCAGCCAGAGGACGGCTGCGAGGGCGAGGACGTAGAAGGCGGGGACGGGGAGGCCGAGGAACGAGGAGTCGTAGAGGTCGGTGAAGGCGGGCGGCAGACCCTGTGGGCCGGCAACGATCCGGCTGCCGTCGGTGATCCATCCGGTCACGGCGTACATCATGCTGCCGGTGCCGAGGGTGGCGATGAAGGAGTCGATCCGGCCGAACTCGACGACGACGCCGTTGAGGACGCCCACGGCGAGTCCTCCGGCCAGCACGGTGAGGCAGGCGAGCGGCCAGGGCCAGCCCGCTTCGACGATGAGCCACAGCACCATCACATGGGCCAGGCCGAGGCCGTAGCCGATGGAGAGGTCGAATGCGCCGGTGATGATGGGCACCATGGCGGCGAGGGCGAGGATCGCCGGGATCGACTGGTTGGACAGGATCGAGTCGAGGGTGTCCTGCGTGGGGAAGGTGTCCGGCAGGGCGAGGGAGAAGGCGAGGTAGAGCAGGGCGGTGAGGGCGAGCAGGCCGTAGGCGCCGACGAGGTGGCCGCCGGGGCGGTGCCGGTGCCGGGGCGGCGGCGTCATGAGCGCCGGGCCGTGGACGGGGGCAGGGCCGAGGCCGCCCGGGTGAGTCCGGCGACGGTCAGGGCGGGGCCGCTCAGTTCCGCTGTGACGGTCCCGCGCACGAAGACCAGCGTGCGCCGGCAAAGGCTCGCCACCTCCTCGAAGTCGGTGGACAGCAGCAGGACCGCGAGGCCCGCCTCCAGTGCCTCCCGGAGCAGGCGGTGGATCGCGGCCTTGGCGCCGACGTCGACGCTCGCGGTCGGCTCCTCCAGGATCAGCAGGTGCAGGTCCGACCGCAGCCAGCGGCCGATCATGACTTTCTGCTGGTTGCCGCCGGACAGGGTGGCGATGGGGGTCTCGGTGTCCCGGGGGCGCACCGCGAACCGTTCGATCAGGGCTGCGGCCCGGGCCCGTTCACTGCGGGGGCCGATCCAGCGCGGTCCGGGCGGGCCTCCGGCGCCGGGATTGGCCAGGAGGTTCTCCCGTACGGTCAGCTCGGCGAGGCAGCCCTCCCGCAGCCGGTCGTCCGGTACGAGGCCCACCCCGCGGGCGACGGCCTCTGTGACCGTACGGGGACGGTAGGGCCGCCCGTGCAGCAGGGCCCGCCCGTCCAGGAGGGGCCGGGCGCCGGCGAGGGCGCGGCCCAGGTCCATGTGTCCGGCTCCGGAGAGGCCGACCAGTCCGAGGATCTCTCCGGCCCTCAGTTCGAGGCTGACGGGACCGGTTTTGGCGGTGCGCACGCCGTCGAGGGTCAAGGCGGGCGGTGCGTCGGCCGGGGCTCCGGTGGTGCGGTGGAGGGACGGTTCGTCCAACTCGCCGACGATGTCGTGGACCAGCCGGGCCGGGCTGCGGCCGGCCAGCGGGCCGCGGCTGACGAGACGGCCGTCGCGCAGGACGGCGAAGGCGTCGGCGACCCGGTAGACCTCGTCCAGGCGGTGGCTGACGTAGAGGATGGCGTGCCCTTGGTCGCGCAGGTCGTGCAGGACGCTGAAGAGCCGGGCGCTGTCCGCGGCGGGCAGGCGGGCGGTCGGTTCGTCGAGGACGATGATCCGTGCGTGTGTCGCCAGCGCCCGGGCGATGGCGACCAGCGAGCGGTCGGCCGGCGCGAGTGTGGAGACCGGGGCGCCGGGGTCGAGTCGGGCGGAGACGGTCCGCAGGGCGTCGGCGCAGCGCGCGCGGGTGCGCCGCCAGGAGATCAGCCCGGACCGGCGCGCGTACCCGGTGCTCAGGGCGAGGTTCTCGGCGACCGTCATCCACTCCACGAGCCCGAGGTCCTGGTGGATGAAGGACATGCTCCGGGTGGCGGTCGGGCTGCCGAGAGCCTCCCCGGCGACGGTGATCTGTCCCGCGTCGGCGTCGTGGACGCCGGCGAGGACCTTGATGAGGGTTGATTTCCCGGCGCCGTTGGGCCCGAGCAGGGCGAGGACACTGCCGGGATGGACGTCCAGATCGACCCCGGCCAGCGCGAGGGTGCCGCCGAACCGTTTGCTGAGCCCGCGAATGCGGATCAGGGGTTCGGGCCCGAAGGGCGAAGCCGCCCTCACCGGCATGTCGGGAGCATCGCACACCCGCTCAAACTACAGCACTTCAGGCATTCTTCGGAGCGACGCGACACCGATGGGGCGCCCTCCTGGACGGGAAACTGGACGGCAAAGGGGTCGGCATGGGGCCGGTCGCCTGTCACGCGGCGTCGAGCCCGCACTCGGCCCAGATCACCTTGCCCTCCGGCAGATAGCGCGTGCCCCAGCTCTGCGAGAGCTGCGCGACGAGGAACAGACCGCGGCCGCCCTCGTCGGTACTGGCCGCGCGCCGCAGGTGCGGGGCGGTGTTGCTGGCGTCGGAGACCTCGCAGATCAGGGTCCGGCCGTAGAGCAGCCGCACCCGGATGGGCTCCGCGCCGTGCCGGATGGCGTTGGTGATCAGCTCGCTGAGGATCAGCTCCGCGGCGAACGCGGCCTCCTCCAGTCCGCGGTCGGACAGCCACCGCATGGCGGACGCCCGGACCTCGCCGACGAGGGCCGGGTCGGCGGACATCTCCCAGCCCGCGATCCGGTCGGGGTCCGTGGCGTGGACGCGGGCGACGAGCAGGGCGATGTCGTCGTGCGGGTGCGCGGGTGCGACGGTGTCCAGGACCACCCGGCAGGTCTCCTCGGGGGCGCGCTCGGGGCGGGCCAGGGCCTCGCGCAGCTGCTCCAGGACCTCGTCGACGTCACGGTGCCGGTCCTCGATGAGCCCGTCGGTGTACATGACCAGCTGACTGCCCGCGGGCAGATCGACCTCGGCGGCGTCGAAGGGCAGGCCTCCGAGGCCGAGCGGGGGACCGGCGGGGAGTTCGGGGTAGGTCACGGTGCCGTCGGGGTGCACGAGCGCGGGCGGCGGGTGCCCGGCGCGGGCCATCAGGCACCGCTGTGTGGTCGGGTCGTAGATGGCGTAGAGGCAGGTCGCGCCGATGACGCCGGCGCCCTTGCCGTCCGGGTCCTCCCGGTCCAGGCGGCCGACGAGGTTGTCCAGGTGGGTGAGGACCTCGTCGGGCGGGAAGTCGAGCTCGGCGAAGCTGCGGGCGGCGGTGCGCAGGCGGCCCATGGTGGCCGCGGAGAGCATGCCGTGGCCGACGACGTCGCCGACGAGGAGTCCGACGCGGGAGCCGGACAGGGGGATGACGTCGTACCAGTCGCCGCCCACGTCGGACTCGGCGGGCAGGTAGCGATGGGCGACCTCGACGGCGTCCTGGTCGGGCAGGCCCTGGGGGAGGAGCCGGCGCTGCAGGGCCAGGACCATGCTGCGTTCGTGGGTGTAGCGGCGGGCGTTGTCGATGGACAGGGCGGCACGGGAGGCGAGTTCCTGGGCCAGGGAGCGGTCGTCGTCCCCGAAGGAGGCGCCGAACCGGTAGAAGCTGGCGATGCCCAGGACGACACCGCGGGCGAGCAGCGGGACCGCGATGAGGGACTGGACGTGGGCCAGCAGGCGCGCGGTGTGCTCGGGGTCCTGGGCGAGCCAGCCCGCGGCGGCCTTCAGGTCCGGTTCCAGCACGGCCTCGCTGCTGGTGAGGCAGCGCAGCTGGGGCGTGGTCGGACCGAAGTCGATGCGCTCGCCGAGCGCGGTGAAGGGCAGGCCCTCTCGGATGCCGTGCAGGACCGTACGGCGCAGGTCGGCGAGGGGCTCTGCGGACTCCTCGCCGCGCAGCACGGCGTCGGGGAGGTCGATGGTGACGAAGTCGGCCAGTCCGGGGACCGCGGTCTCGGCCAGTTCCTCGGCGGTGCGGCGCACGTCCAGGGTGGTGCCGATGCGGGTACTGGCCTCGGACAGCAGCTCCAGACGCCGGCGCGCGGCCAGGGCGTAGGCCCCGACGTGCGGCTCTCCCAGCATCACCAGCGCCCGGGCGGGGAACGCCGCCTCGGAGATCTCATCCGCCTCGCCCCGGCCTCCGCCGGCCGCGAGGGGCGGGCCGGGCTCGGAAGCGCTCTGGCCCCCGCGAGTGGTGAGGGCCGCGCCGGGCTCGGCGACGCCCTGACTCCTGCCGACCATGCCCGACTCAACGACGTCCTGGCCCCTGCCGAGCGTGTCGGGCCCGGCGACGCCCTGACTCCTGCCGACCGTGCCGGGCTCGGCAGCCCGGTGGTGACCACCGGCCGCGTCCGGCTCGGCGGAACCCCGGTCACCGTCGCCCGCGACCGGGCCGACCCGGCGCCCGTCGCCTGCCGCCGAGAGGGCCGCGCCGGGCTCGGCGCTCGCGTGCCGCCCGGCCGGGCCTGCGTCTCCGTCGGCCGTGATGACCGGGCCGCGGACCGCCTCAAGGTGGCCGGGCGGCAAGATGATCGCCGGACGCGCGGCCGAGAGCGGGGCGGTGAGGGTGGACAGCTCGTCCGTCTGGTGGGGCACGGCAAGCGGCTGCCCCACCGGGGCGCCCGGCAGCACGGCCTCGATGGCGATGCCCCGCACGCCGGAGCTGCTCGTCACCGGGCGGCTCACGAGGGTCACCCGCCGGCCGCCGGGAAGGGCCACCTCGACGGCACCCCGCTGCGCGCCGGAGATCAGCTCGGCGGCCTTCTCCTTCAGAATCGCCTCGTCACGGGAACGGAACTCGTTCGCCAGCGCGTCCATCGCCACGCCGCGATGCGGCGCGCCGGTTCCGGCCCCGGCGGCCAGGTACGTCCGCAGCAGGGCGCCCTCGTGCGCGGAACTCTGCGCCAGAAGCCGTCGTTCGATGCCTTCCGCCGCCCTGCGGATGGCGACGCCCAGGGCGGGCCGCTCGAAGCCACGCGGATAACCCAGGCACAAGACGCCCTCGATGCGTCCGCTGAGCGGGTCCCGGACGGGCAGCGCGACGCAGGCGCTCTGCTGCGAGCGCTCCGCGAAGTGCTCGGCGCCGTAGACGCGGATGAGCTGCCGCTCCGCCAGGGCCAGCCCGATGCCGTTGGTGCCGGCCACCTGCTCGGCGAACACGAACCCGGGCACGACCTGGATGGCCGGCAGGCTCCTGGACATCGACGGGTCCCCGAAGCGCCGCAGCAGCACCGTCCCGTTCGCGTCGGCGACGGAGATGTTGACCTGGCTCCCGGCGAACGCGGCCTGCAGCCGGTCGAGCACCGGCACGGCCGCCCGGACGATACGGCCTCCCGGGTCGAAATCCTCCCGGTAGGGCAGGTCGACCGTGTCCGGCGACAGGCCCAGGGAGCGCGAGCGCTGCCACGAATTCAGGATGGACGTCCGTACGCCCTCCGCGACCGGCTCGCCCTGGAGGAACAGCTCACGCAGACTGGCGGGCCCCGTGCCGTCCGTCGCACGTCCCGCCGGCTGGGGTTCCTCGCCGGACCGAACCACGCTTCGCCTCACTTGCTGCCGCGACACTCCGTTGCTCGGAAGAGAGCCTGGCATTGACGAGGATACGGGCATTACGGTCAGGCGTCACGGAGCGCCTGTGCCACACCGCTCGGTGACCATGAGTGGAGGCCGCGGGTGTCGACGACCAGGTGGCGCTTGCGGCCGTTGATTCCCCTTGCCCGCGTCGTAGCCGTGTGGCCTTCGAGACGGTCGACGGACTGGACGAACTTCGTCAAGCCCGACTGGACGGGCTACATCAGCAGCTGGTGCGAAGCGACAGTCAGCGGTACGCGGAGGACGATAGCGAGCACACCGTCGTCCTGGAGCGCTACAACACCGTCCTCGATGAGTTGTTCGCCGGCGCGGACGTGTATGTGATCACACCGCTCTGGACGACCGAAGCCGAGGTTCCCTCATCGCAAGCCGTCACCGAGTATTGGCGGAGCCTGCTGGTGGAGGACGATCCCGACCCTGAGTTCCGCACGTACTGCCATCTCTTCGCCGCCCGCAGGCCCTGGCGGCGCGGCTGCATCGACGAGCTGCTCCGAGACATCGCCGACGACAAGGTGGCGGGCGTCCTCATCACCGACACCCGCATGCAGCGCATCCACCACCCCTACGACGGTGGCGCCGACGTCTTCCTCGCCACGCCCGACGAACGGGACCGGATGCGCGATCGGCATGCCGACTGGCTTTCCCGTCACCCCTCGGGTCTCTGACCGGCTCGGATCACCGCTCCACTCAGAATGGTCTTCACCGCAAGTACCGGATCGAGAGGCTCGACGAGTGCCTTGGTGGCGACGGCCACGAGGCGCGCGGGCGCACTACCGTCGAGCAGCGCGCTCACGTACTCGATGGCCTGCGCGGGCGAGAACATCGGCAGCCTCTGGCGCAGTGTCCGCACAGCCTGCATGCGTCCGCGCGCAGCGGCGACTCCGCAGAGCGCCTCGTGTAGGTCGTCTACCGCGGTGCGCACCGGCAGCCCACGTATCCGGGCCCGATAGTCGCTCTCCCACTCGCCAGTATGTGCGGAGACGACGCCGATCCGGTGCAGTCCCCCGTCGACGCGGTCGACCAGGTACGGCCCATTGCCGACCAGCATGTGCCCCTGGTCCCGAGTGCGTACGAACTCCTCGGACTGCCAGTAGACGATCCACACCAGTTCGTGCTCCTCGACATGGACCACAGCCATCCGCATCGCGTCCGCACTCACAGCCCGCCACTGCTGATACTCACGCTCCAGCTGTTCTTCGACAGCCCGAACGGCGGCTTCTCGCTCGATCACGCGTGCAGCATCCCGTACCGGCCCTTCTGCCGACCAGCGAATTCCCACGGCCCAGCGCGGCGTGCGAGGGGCTGATGGACCCTGCTCCGGAATACGGCGGCTGCGGAACGAGTCCTCTGCGCCAGTACGCTCAAGCGGCCTCCTTACGAGGCGCGCGGCGTCGGGTCAGGCGGGTGCGGAGGCCGAGCCGTCCGCCGGTGACGACCAGGGCGATGATCAGGACGAGACCGGTGAACAGGCTGGGGGCCCACTGGGCGGAGGTGGCGAGGCCGAGGCCTACCGTCCCGGTGCCCAGCAGGAGGATTGCTATGACCGTGCCCCAGGAGTTGAAGCGGCCGGCGCGCAGCTGGGTGGCGCCGACGAAGGCGGCGGCGTACGAGGACAGCAGATAGGGCGTGCCGGCTTCTGGCGAGCCCGAGCCGATCTGCGAGGCGAAGACGACGCCCGCGCATCCGGCGATGGCAGAGGAGGCGACGAGGGTGAGGAAGCGAAGGCGGTCGGTGGGCACGCCCTGCAGACGTGCCGCGTCCGAGTTGAAGCCTGTCGCGTACAGGCGGCGCCCGGTCGCGGTGTGCTCCAGGACGAACCACAGCGCGATCGCCACCACCAGGAGGTAGAGGACGGGGATGGTGAAGCCGCCCGCGCTCTTCTGCCCGATGCTCGCGAAGGGTTCACGCAGGAGTTTGACGCCGGTGATCGACGTGCCGTCGGTGAACATCGTGATGAACGCCTGGATGAGCGACCCGGTCGCCAGTGTCGCGATGAACGAGTCGACCCGCAGTGTCACCACGACGATTCCGTTGATCACACCGATCACCAGGGCGGTGCCCATGGCGAGGGCGATCGCGCCCCCGGCGCCGATGTCAGTGGAAATGATCACCTTGGCGGTGATGACTCCGGTCAGCGACATCGTGTAGGCGATGGACAGGTCGAAGACGCGCGCGGCCAGCGGCGGCACCACGCTCAACGCGACCAGGCCGGTCACCGCGTTGCTGTTGAGCACCTGCTGGAAGGTCTGCCAGGTGGGAAACGTGTCGGGCGCCCAGAATGAGAACACGACGATGATCACGATCCACACGTAGACCGCGCCGATGTTCGTGAAGGACAGTCCCGTAAGGGCACGGCGTCCCAGCGGGGGGCGAGTCGGCGGCGCGGCGGGTGGCGCCTCGGTCGGCTCGCCGAGGGACGGGCCGGTGCCGGTGGGGTCGGCGGCGGTGGTGCTCATGCTTCGGTTCCTTCCATGGCATGGACGAGCGTCGGCTCGGTGATGGCGTCGCCGGCGATCTCCCGTACGACCTGGCCGTCGCGCAGTACGAGGACCCGGGTGCACAAGGCGAGCAGGTCGCCCACGTCCGACGAGGAGACGATGACGCCGAGCCCTTGGGCCGCCTGCTCCTTGATCAGGTCGTAGAGCTGGAGCCGGGTGGCGATGTCGACACCGGCGGTCGGCTCGCACAGCACCAGCACCTCGGGTTCGAGGGCCAGGCAGCGGGCCATGACGACCTTCTGCTGGTTGCCGCCGCTGAGTGTGGTGATCGGGGCGTCGCGGCCGGCGGTACGGATCCCGACCCGGTCCACCCAGTCGTCGACGACTGCGGCCTCGTGCCGGCCGTCGAGGAAGCGCCGTCCCGTACGGAACCGGGACAGCAGCGGCAGCGTGAGGTTCTCGGCGACGCTGAAAGCGGCGATCACACCGTGGGCGGCCCGGTCGCCGGGCACCAGGGGGATGCCGAGGCGGGCGGCGCGGGAGGCGTCGGACCACTCCGGCGACCGGGCGGGACAGCGCAACTGCCCTTGGACGTCACCGGGCCAGGCGCCGGTCACGACGTAGGGCAGTACGTCGTGACCGGAACCGGCGAGCCCGGCGATACCGAGCAGTTCACCCCGGGCCAGGGAGAAGTCGAGCCCCCGGAGCGGACCGCCGGTCAACTCCCGGGCTTCAAGCGCGGATTCGCCGGACCGTGAAGTCGACGGGACCTTCGGGCGCTGGGCGGAACGCTCCGTCGCCTCGCCCGACATGAGGGAGGCGAGGCTCTGCGGGGTCAGCCCCTGTACGGGCCGGGTGGCGATGCGCCGGCCGCCCCGGATGACGGTCACCCGGTCCGCCACCTGGAAGATCTCGTCGAGGCGGTGCGACACGTACAGCACGCTCGCCCCGCCCCGGCGTACCTCCCGCACGATGTCCAGGAGCTTGCCGACCTCGCCCGGCGGGAGGACGGCGGTCGGTTCGTCCAGCACCAGCAGGCCCTGGTCGGCCTCCCAGCCCTGGAGCGCGGCGGCGATGGCCACCACCGTGCGTTGCACGGGCGTGGCGTCCACCAGGGGGCGGCGTACGTCGATGTCCAGGCCGAACCGGTGGACGAGTTCCACGGTGCGCTGCTCCTGCTCGCGCCAGCGGATGTTGCCGAGGCGGCTGCGGGCGAAGCCCCGGCTGAGCGCCAGGTTGTCCATCGCGCTCAACTCGCCCACCAGGCCGAGCTCCTGGTGGACGAAGCGCAGCCGGTCGTGGTCCGAGCCGAGGTCGAAGGGCTCGCCGTCCAGGCGGGCGTCGGCTCCCGCGTCGGCCTGGTGGTAGCCGGCGAGGATTTTGATGAGGGTGGACTTGCCGGAGCCGTTGGGGCCGACCAGGGCGTGGATCTCGCCTTGCGCGATGTCCAGGTCGACGTCGCTCAGTGCCTGGGTCCCGCCGAAACGCTTGGACAGTCCGGTGATGCTCAGCACCGGGCTTGTCGTCACTGTGTCCGTCATCCCGGTCACGACCCGCCCTGTACGGCCAGGTCCTCGACGGCGGTGGTCGGGTTCGTGCGACCTGTCATGAGGTCGGCGAGCCGTTCCGCGGCGGCGATGGTCGGCAGGTTGGTGTTGGCCCGCGGCACCTCGGGGAAGACCGAGGCGTCGGCGACCCACAGCCCTTCGACGCCGAGCACGCGGCCGGTCGGGTCGACCACCGTGCGCGGGTCGTCGGGCGCGCCCATGCGGCAGGTGCCGCAGATGTGGCCGGTGTCGCCGATCGTCTCCAGCAGCCACTGGTCGATGGCGGTGTCGTCCGTGAGCGCGTTGGTGCCGGTGCCGGCGAGGTCGACGGCGATGTGCTCGAAGGCGGTGTCGAACGAACCGGAGCGGAGCAGTTCCAGGCAGCGGTGGACGCCATCCCGCATCCGTGTCAGGTCCCCGGGGTCGTTCAGGAGGTTCTGTTCGATGACGGGGTGGACGTCCGGGTCGGGTGAGTCCAGGCGCAGGGTGCCGCGGGAGAACTCCTGGTTGGCCCACAGACAGAGCAGCCCGGGACCGCCCGAGGCGTGGCCGCCGCCCGCACCGCCCCAGGTGCCGCGGGCTCCGTCGGCCACCAGGTGCGAGTCGTTCATGTCGGGCAGGGCGAGGGTCTGGTTGATCGACACGATCATCATGTCGTTCTCGCTCGCGCCCGCGAGACCGGACGAGTAGCGCAGACAGCAGTTGGTCTGCCGTTCGTCCAGGCCGGGCCGTGCCTCGGGGCGCTGGTGGAGCCAGAACAGCGCCAGCGGGTGCTCCTGCATGCCCTCTCCGACCGGCAGCGACGCCACCGGGCCGCCCGGTCCGATGCCGGAACGCAGCAGGATCGAGGGGGAGTTCACGGCCCCGGCGCAGAGCACGACCCGCGCGGCGCGGACCTGCGTCCAGGTGCCTAGTACGCGCACTCGCACACCGACCGCGCGACCGCCCTCGACGATCACCTGGTCGACCGTCGCGTCACCCACGATCCGCAGGTTCGGCCGCTGCCGGGCGGGCTCCAGGTAGCCGTCGTTGGCGGTGACCCGGGCGCCGTCGCGGGAGTTGATGCCGTAGGGCGAGACGCCGGTGCCGGTGGGCCCGTTGTGGTCGTCGCACCACGGGTGGCCGATACCCAGCGCGGCTTCGGCGAGGGCATGGTCGGCGGGGCCCCACGCCTCGCGCCCGAGCCTCTGTACCGGGATCGGGCCGTCGGCGCCGTGGTGGGGCCGGTCGCCGAAGTCCGTGTCGCTCTCCATGCGCCGCAGGTACGGCAGCATCTCCTCGTAGGACCAGCCGGGACAGCCGTAGGACGCCCAGCGGTCGTAGTCGTCGGGCAGCGCGCGGATGGCGATCATTCCGTTGACCGACGACGAGCCGCCCAGGCCCCGGCCGCGTACGTGCGGGCGGCGCTCCTGGGCGCTGCTGCGCCGCGACTCCAGACCGGGCCACTGGAACGGTGCGCACGCCGTCTCGTCCAGCGCCCGCCAGCCGTTCATGCTGCGCATCTCGGGCGGGGCCTCGGCGGAACGCCAGTCCGGTCCGGCCTCCAGGAGCACGACCTCCTGGGTGGGGTCCTCGCTCAGCCGGGCGGCCAGCACGCTTCCCGCGCTGCCACCGCCGACGACGACCCAGTCGGCCTCGATCACCTTGCCCATCACGCGCCCACCTCCACTCGCGGGCTCTCGGCGACGGTCAGGTCCTTCTCCAGTGGGCGGGAACGTATGAGATTGAGCAGCTGTGTGGACATGAGGTGACTCCCATGTGCGCCTCGTCGCGCGATCGGGTGGTGAGCCAAGCTGAAGTAGCTTCAGTACTGCGAAGCGTCTGTGCTGCGAAGGATCAGTGATGTGGGGGAGGGCCGTGGCGGGGACGTCGGGAAACGGACGTCAGCTCTTGCCCCACAGCTTCTTGAACTGGGCCTGGTAGTCCTCGACGAGCGGGAACTGCGTCTTCGTCGAGATCAGGTTGTCCTTGTCGATGAGCATGAACGGCAGCTGGGCGTCCTGTGTCACCTGCATCGACTGGCCGGTGAAGTGCCGTGCCAGCCCGTCGGCCTGCGCCCACGCGTTCTCGATGTTGTTGAACGCGACGGCGGCCTGTGTCTGACCCGATTCGATGTACTGGTAGTTCGTGGACTCGCCGACGTTGACGATCGTGTGGACCTTGTTCTGCAGTCCGGCGGCCCGCAGTGCGGCCGGCACGCCCACGTTGAGCAGGGCGAGCGAGAAGACGATGTGGGTGACCTTGGGGTGCGCGCGGACGTAGGAGACCACGCGGTCCGGCATGTCCTTGCCGATGGCGCTGATCGGAACGTCGACCTTGTCGTACCCGCAGCCCGCGCACCACTTCTCGTAGTCGCTGCGGAAGGCGTCGGCGACCGGCTTGAGGATGCCGAAGGTCGGCATGTCGAAGTAGACGGTGTCGGCGTCGCCCTTGCTGTCGGAGGTCACCCAGGACGCCATGATCTTGCCCTCGATGTCCACGACGTCGGGCCCGTCGATGAGCATGCTGATGCCGTCGCCCGCGGTGTCGTCCGTGGAGGACTCGACGACGGGGATGTTCATGCCCTTGAGCTGCTTCAGCTGCTTGGCGAACACGCTGCGTGGGAAGCCGGAGGCGATGACCGCGTCGGGCTTGTCGCGCACCGCTTGCGTCCAGGCGGCCTGGACCGACTGTGGGGTGCCCTGGGTGGGGATCTTGTTGACACTCCAGCCGAGCACCTTGGCGGCCTCGGTGAAGTAGTTCGCCAGGTCCTGGCAGGACTGCACGCCGCACAGGATGAAGTCGATCTTCTTGCCCGTCGGGATCGGCTTGCCCACCGGCTGCGTGATGCCGATGCTCGTCGGGCGCTTGGAGTACTGGGCGAGGACTTGCTCGGCCGCCTTGACGCCGGCGGGGTTGCCGCCGGCCGCCTTGGCCGAGGTCCCGGCGTCGGCGTTGCCGCCGCACGCCGCCAGGGCGAGGAGCGCGGCGGTGGTGAACAGGGCCGTTGTGGCGCGGGTGCGGCCCTTGGAGCTGGTTCTGCGACGACTCATGGCACTTCTCCTGTCGACCGGGCTACGGCTCACGCCGTGCCTCCATGCCGTGCAACCTGAGTTCAGTTCAGGTGAATGTAAGCGCGCGGGGTCCGGCAGGCAACAGTCGTGCACACGATTGATCGAGTCTCGTCAACCAGCAACGTCAGTCGCGTCAGCCGGCGTCGGTCGGCGGAGAGGCGAGAGCACGTGTCAGTCGGGCAGCAGAACCGCCCGGCCTCGCACCCGCCCCCGGCGCAGCCGGTCGAACGCCTCGGGTGCCGCGGACAGCGGGAACTGCTCCGTCTCGACGTGGAGTGAGCCCGCGCGTGCCAGGGCGATGACCTCGGCGAGTTCGGGACGGGTGCCCCAGAACGGCAGGGAGAGCCGGAAACCCGCGGGAAGGAAGCCCGGCTTGCGTACCGTCAGCCGGCCGCCGCCGCTGCCGACCACCGCCAGTTCCCCGCCGGGGCGCAGCAGTTGGACGGCGAGGGCGAACGTCGCCTCGTTGCCGACGAAGTCGAGTACGGCGTCGACTCCCACACCGCCGGTCTCCGCCCTGAGCACCTTGGCCGTGTCCGCCCCCATCGGGACGCCGAGATGCGCGCCGGAGCGCAGGGCGAGGTCCACCGCCTCCTCCCGGATGTCGACGGCCAGTACCCGGCTCGGGGTGGTCGCACGCACCATCTGGACGGCCAGGTGCCCGAGCCCGCCGACACCGATGACCAGGGCGGCGGTGCCCTCGCCGAGCGCGTGCCGCACTCCGGCGAGGGCGTGATACGACGTGAGGCCCGCATCGGAGAGCGGCGCCGCCTGCGTGGCGGGCAGGTCACCGATCGGCACCAGGTGGCGGGCGGAGGGGACGAGGAGGTACTCGGTCATCCCGCCGTCCCGGCCGAGCCCGACCCCGTGCCAGCCGAGGTCGCCCCGGCGGTCGCAATAGTTGTCCCGGCCTGCGGCGCAGCGGGTGCAGTTCCCGCAGCCCCACGGCCCGTAGACCACCACGCGCTCACCCGCCGCCGTCCCTTCGGCCTCAGGGCCGAGGGCCGCCACATGGCCGGCGACCTCGTGGCCGAGGGTGAACGGCGGCCGGTAGGGGAGTGCTCCCTCGGCCGCGTCGATGACATGGACGTCGGACTGGCACAGCCCTGCGGCTTCTACCCGCACCAGCACCTCGGTTCCACGCGGGACCGGCCGCTCCAGCTCGGCGAGCGCCGGTTCCCGTCCCCATTCAGTAAGCCGCACCGCTTGCATGCACACCGTCCCGGGTCTTGTCAGTTGACCGGCCGAGACGATAACAGAGATGAAGTCAGTTCAGTAACGATTAGGCGGCGGCGAAACGCGGCCGACAGGGAGTGCGCGATGGGCGGGAACGAGCGAGGGACCCGGTTCGAGGGCAGCGTCGTACTGGTGACGGGAGCCGCCTCCGGGATGGGGGCGGCGGTCGCCAGGCAGATGGCCGCCGAGGGGGCGCGCGCCGTGGTCGCCGCGGACGTGAACGGCGAGGGAGTCGAGGCCGTCGCCAAGGAGCTGACGGCCGGCCGTGCGGTGTCGCTCGACGTGGCGGACGCCGCCGCGGTCGACGCGGTCGTCGAGGACGTACTGCGCGAACACGGACGGCTGGACGTGGTGGTGCACGCCGCGGGCGTCGACGACCCGCAGGCCAAGCAGCTCATCGCGGACGCCCTCGTCGAGGGGCGGCCCATCGAGGTGACCGATCGGCTCGACGACGCGTCCTGGCGGCGCGTCACGCGCATCAACCTGGACGGCACCTTCCACGTGCTGCGGGCCGCGGTACGGGCGATGCGGCCGGTGAGGGCGGGTGCGATCGTCGTCATCGGCTCCTCCTCGGCCTTCGACACCCCGGTCGGATATCCCCACTACGCGGCCTCCAAGGCGGGAGTGCACGCCTTGAGCCAGGCGGTGGCCAAGGAGGTCATCGCGTCCGGGATCCGGGTGAACGTGGTCGCGCCGGGCCCGACGGAGACCGGGATGGCGGCGCGCACGCCCGAGATCCTGCGCAGCGGTTTCGCCGACCCCCGGGTGCGCCCCTACGCGACGCCCGAGGAGATCGCCGACATCGCCCTGTTCCTCGCGAGCGAGGCCTCGGCGAACCTGGTCGGCGCGGTGCTGCTGGCCAACGGCGGCCGCTTCACGGCCTGATCCGATGGGTCGGCCAGGCCGGGGGCGCAGGTCCCGGCCGTCCATGGTCGAAAGCGCTCGAACCAACCCGTGCACGGGTATTGCCCCTCCCCGGTGCGTTGCTTACGGTTCATGAATTGAGTTCAGTTTGTAATGCGCGCGGGCAGCGCTGAGTGTGCCGGGCGCGCGGGTGCGGATGTGAGGACTGCGAGGAGAGGTCGACGTGGATCAGTTCCTGCTCATCCTGGTGAGCGGACTTGCCAGCGGCGCGGTGTACGGCCTGATGGGCCTCGGGCTGGTGATCATTTATCGGGCGACCGACGTGGTCAACTTCGCCCTCGCCAGCCTGGCGACCCTCGGGCTGTACGCGGCACTGGCGCTGAACGAACGCGGTCTGCCCCTGCTGCTGGCCGCCGTGGCCGCGATCGTCACGACCGCCGCGGTCGGCCTGGTGGCCCGGGAGGCGGTGATCAGGCCGCTCGCGCAGGGAGAACTCCTCTCGGCGCTCGTCATGACCATGGGCGTCTCGCTCATCGCGGAGAGCGCCATCAGCACGATCTGGGACGACCAGCCACGGCTCTTCCCGAGCCTGGTGGAGGGCTCGGTCTCCCTGGGGAGCGCCGCGATACCGGCACAGAGTCTGCTGACCATCGCTGTGGCCGCCGTCGCGATGGCTCTGGTGGCGTATCTCTTCGGACGCACGAGCATCGGCACCGCGATGCGCGCCGTCGCGGAATCCGCCGACACCGCGCGGATCCTCGGCCTCGGTTCGCAGCGCATCGCCCGGATCGCCTGGGCGCTCGGGCTCGGCCTCGCGGCGCTCGCCGCCTTCCTGTACGCGCCCCGGGCCGGACTCGTGCCGGCCGTGCTCAGCGCACCGCTGTTCCGCGCCTTCGCCGGGATC
Organism: Streptomyces sp. SAI-127; assembly: GCF_029894425.1. Taxonomy (NCBI): domain Bacteria; kingdom Bacillati; phylum Actinomycetota; class Actinomycetes; order Kitasatosporales; family Streptomycetaceae; genus Streptomyces; species Streptomyces sp. SAI-127. The sequence continues at coordinate 313,789 of NZ_JARXYJ010000001.1, read as the reverse complement.
TTCCTCGGCGGTCTGACCAGCATGTACGGGGCCGTCATCGGCGGACTGACGGTCGGCGTCCTGGACAACCTGGCAGCAGGTTACGTCTCGGCCGGCTACCGCGACACGTTCGTCTTCTCGTTCACCATCCTCGTGCTGCTGATCCGCCCGCAGGGGCTGTTCGGGGTACGCACCTTCCAGCGGGTCTGAGGGAGCGGTACATGTCCTTCGTCAGTCGTTCCGGCAACTCCCTCGTCAGCCGTTCCACCCTCTCGCTCGTCAGCCGCTCCACCGCCGCCAAGGCGGCGCTCGGACCGCTCGCCGCGGCCGTGCTCCTCGTCGTACTGAACACCGGGGCCATCCCGCCCTACCAGGCGTATTCCGTGGGCCTCGCGGCCGTCTACACGATCCTCGTCCTCTCGGTGAACCTGCTCGCCGGGTGGGCCGGCATCTGGTCGATCGCCCATCCCGCGTTCTTCGCCCTGGGCGCCTACTTCGCGGCGTACGGCAGCACGCACGGCTGGTCACTGGAGCTCGTGCTGCTCGGCGCGACCGTGTGCGCCGCGGCCCTCGGGGCGTTCCTGGGGGCCGCTGGGGCCCGCTTTTCGATGCTGTACGTCGCGCTGCTCACGCTCGCGTTCACCATGGTGTCGCTGGAGGTCATGGGCCAGTGGACCGGCGTGACCGGTGGCGACCAGGGCATTCCGATGGAGCAACTGGACAGTGCCCTGGGTCTCGGCACCCTGGCCAGCGCCGGCACCCAGGCGCAGTACCTCGCGGTGGGTGCGGCCGGGATCGCGCTCGCGCTGGCCGCGGTGGCCCGGCCCAGCGCCCTGCGGATGCGGCAGGTCGCCGCCAAGTCCCATCCGATGGCCGCCCGCTCGATCGGCATCGCACCCGAGGCCCAGTCGGCGCTGGCCTTCGCGGTCAGTGCCGTGTTCGCCGCACTGGCGGGCGTGCTGCTCGCCCTGGTCGTCGGATTCGTCAGCCCCGACCCCTTCTCCCTGGCCCTGGCGATCGCACTCATCTCCGCGTGCGTACTCGGCGGCGCGGGCACGCTGCTGGGCGCGGTCGTCGGCGGCGCGTACCTGACCTGGGCCCCTACGGTGGCCGAAAGCGCGGGAGTGGCACAGCCGATCCTTCAGGGGGTCGTCCTCATCGCCGCGTTGCTGTTCCTGCCGGGCGGAGTGGTGCTCTTCCTCGGACGGACGGCACGCCGGCTGCTGCGACGACCGTCCGCGCGCCCCGCGACACCGGTGGAACCGTCAGAGGAGTCCCCGCAGCGCGTGCCGGCACCGGCGCCAACCGCGGACGAAGTGCTGCGACTTGAGGACATCGCGGTCACCTTCGGCGGGCTCAAAGCGCTCGAGGGTGCCTCCCTGTCCGTGCGGGCCGGCGAGACCCTCGCCGTCATCGGGCCCAACGGCGCCGGAAAGACGACCCTGTTGAACGTCCTGTCCGGACTCGTCGGAGGCGGACGCGTGGCGGGCAGCGCCCACTACGCGGGCAAGCCCCTGCTGAAGAGCCGTGCCACCGCCCGCCGGCGGCTCGGCATCGGGCGAACCTTCCAACACGCCGAGACGTTCCCGGAGCTCACCGTCCTGGAGAACGTGCTCTGCACCCGCCGCCGTATCACCGCACACGACCGGGACAGGGCCACCGAGCTCCTGGAGCGCTTCGGTCTCGCGCACGTCGCGGACCGCTACCCGGCCGAGCTGCCGTTCGGCCTCCACAAGCGGCTCGACCTCGCCCGGGCGCTCGCCGAGGAACCCGGACTGCTCATCCTGGACGAGCCGTTCGGCGGCCTCGACGCCACCGAACGCACACTGCTGACACGGCAGATCGTGCGGCAACAGGAACACGGCACAGCCGTCGTGATCATCGACCACGTCCTCGACGACCTGTTCGCCGTCGCCCACCGGGTGGTCGCCTTCGACTTCGGCCGGCCGATCGGTGAGGGCGGCCCCGGCGAGATCCTGGACGACCCCCGCGTGCGCTCCTCCTACCTCGGCGAGGGCGGCACACGGGACGAACTCCCCGCCCGCGACGGCACCAAAAGCCCCGCCGTGCACCTCGACGCAGTGGACCACGCCTACGGCGGGGTCACCGCGCTGCGCGAGGTCGGCCTCACCGTCCCCCGGGGCAGCGTGCTCGGAGTCGTCGGCGCCAACGGCGCGGGCAAAAGCACCCTGGGCAGGATCCTGCACGGGACCCTCCCGCCCACCCGGGGCCGCCGAAACGCCGGAGGCGACCTGCGCACCGCGCTGGTGCCCGAGGGACGCGCCCTGTTCAAGACACTGTCCCTGCGCGAGAACCTGGAGGTCGCCGCCTACGCCGCCGGCATCCGCGGAGCCGAGCTGCGAGCGCGGCTCGCGGAGACCACGCAGTGGCTGCCACCACGACTGCGCGAACGTATGGGAATCCCCGCCGCCGGCCTCTCCGGAGGCGAGCAGCAGGTCCTGGCGATCGCCCGCGCCCTGATGGCGCGGCCGGACCTGCTGATCGTCGACGAACCGGCGCTCGGACTGTCCCCCGCGATGGCCGACGAGGTGTACGCCCGTATCGGCCGCCTTGCCCGCGAGGGCATGACGATCGTCCTGCTGGAGCAGTCCCTCGGCCGCGCCGCGTCCGCCTGCCACGAGGTGGTCGTGCTGCACGAGGGCGGCATCGCGGTCCGTGGCGAACCCGCCGACCCGAGCTTCCTCGCCCGCGCCGAACAGGCCTACTTCGACGGGGAGGACGATGCCGCCGTACCGGTCCGACAGCGCTGAGACAGCCCGGATCCCGTAGCGAGATTTCCCTTTGGCCCCTGAGGAGAGTGGCGTGCGCACGGAAGACGTGGATCTGCTGATCATCGGCGCGGGAATGGCGGGGCTGACCGCCGGCGCCCGCGCCGTCCGAAGCGGCCTGTCCGTCATGATCGTCGAGATCGGCGCGGACGTCGGCGGCTCGGCACGCTTCGCCGGGTACGCGTGGACCGCCCCGAGTCACGAGGTCATGGACCGGCACAATCCGCGCGGAGGCCGAGAGTTGAAGCGCGCTTTGGTGGACCGGTTCGCGGACGGCATCTCCTGGATCCGCTCCGTCGGCGTGGCGGCCAAGAACGCACAACGCGTTCTCAGCTTCGGCCGTGGGCACCAGTTCGACACCCACCACTACGTCGACACCTGCCGACGGCTGATCGTCGAAGGCGGCGGCGAACTGCTGCTGGAGACCGACACCGAACGGCTGGTGGTCGAGCGGGGAGCCGTGGTCGGAGCGGACCTGAGAGCGGCCGACGGCACGCGGAGCCATGTGCGCGCCCGCACCACACTCGTCGCGACCGGCGGGTTCCAGGGCGACCCCGCCCTCCGCACCGCGCACGTGCACCCCCACGCCGACCGGATGCAGCTCCGTTCCAACCCGCACAGCCGCGGCGGCGGTTACCGTCTGGCAACCCAGGCCGGCGCGGCGACCGGTCACGACGACGCCGGCTTCTACGGCCACCTCATTCCCAGCGGCATCCCGTTCGCCGACCCTGCCGACTTCGTCGACATGTCGCTCTACTACAGCGAGCACGCCCTGCTCCTCAATCTGCGGGGCGAGCGGTTCGCCGACGAGACGCTGGGCGACCACCTCACGGCCATGGCGCTGCTCGACCAGCCCGAAAGCCGCGGTCTGCTGATCGCCGACGCCCGCGTCTTCCGCGACTGGATCGTCGGCTCGTACGTCGAAGGTGCCGTCGCCGTCGACAAGTTCGCCCTCGCGAGCAAGCGGGGAGGCCGTACCGGGCTCGCCGAAGACCTCGATGAACTGGCCTACCTGCCCGAGGAATGGGGCTACCACGGCGAGACCGTCCGCAACGCCGTCAAGCTGTTCAACGAGCAGGCCTCGGCAGGATCGGCACCCTCGCCCGGCCGGGAGCTGGACAGCCTGCCGCTGGACGAACCGCCGTACTACGTCATCGAGACGGAGCCCGCGATCACCTTCCCGTTCCACGGCGTGCGCATCGACGACCAGGCCCGCGTGCTCGGCGAGGACGGCCGGCCGATCCCGGGCCTGCTCGCCGCCGGATCGGACACCGGCGGCCTGTGGCACCGCGCGTACGCGGGCGGCCTCGCCGCGGCCCTCGTCTTCGGCCTCACGGCCGCGGACACCGCCACTGAACCAACTCAACGTCCTTGACCACGCCGGTCGACGACCTCACCACCCTCGCAGGAGTCCAAGATGACAACGATCGATCACAAAGCCTTCTTCATCGACGGGGCGTGGAGAGCGGCCTCGGGCACGGACCGCTTCGACGTGATCTCCCCGAGGTCGGAGCTGCGCATCGGGAGCGTCCCGGCCGCCTCCAAGGAGGACATCGACGCCGCGGTCGGCGCCGCCCGGCGCGCGTTCGACGAAGGGGAGTGGCCCCGGCTCACCCCCGCGGAGCGAGCGGGCTATCTCTCGCGTCTGGCCGACGGGATCGAGAGGCGGCAGACCGAGCTCGCCGAGCTGATCACCGAAGAACTCGGCTGCACGCTGTTCCTGTCGCAGGTCTACCAGGCCGTGGCGCCCGTCATGAGCTTCAACTACGCCGCCGAGATCGGCCGAAGCCTGCAGACCGCCGAGGTGCGCATCAGCGACCTCTCCTCGCTCGCTGGCAAGTCGGCGGGAGGCAGCATCATCCCCATGGCGGGTGCCAGCCTTGTCGTCAAGGAACCCGTCGGCGTGGTCGCCAGCTTCCCGGCGTACAACTTCGCGCTCCCGGCGATCGGTCAGAAGGCCGGGCCGGCGATGGTCGCGGGATGCACCGTCATCGTCAAGGTCACCGAGCCCAACCCGCTGGCCATCTTCGTCATCGGCGAGATCTGTGAGGAGATCGGCCTGCCGCCCGGTGTCCTGAACATCGTCGCGGCGCGCGCCCCGGAGTCCGAGTACCTGGTGCGCCACCCCGGTGTGGACATGGTCAGTTTCACCGGCTCGGCCGAGGTCGGCGCCAAGATCGCGGCGGCCTGCGGAGAACTCGTCCGACCGTGCGTGCTGGAGCTCGGCGGCAAGTCCGCGGCCATCGTCCTCGAGGACGCGAAGCTGGAAGACGTACTGCCCACCCTCGTCGGGGCCACCGCCGGCACCAACGCGGGCCAGAGCTGCGTCGCCCTGTCGCGCCTGCTGGTCCCCGAGTCCCAGTACCGCGCCTACGCGGAGGCCCTGGCCGATGGCTTCGCCTCGCTCAAGGTCGGCGACCCCATGGAAGCCGACACCGTGGTCGGACCGCTGGTCACCTCCCGACAGCGGCAACGCGTCGAGTACTACGTGGATGTGGCACGCAAGGAGGGCGCGACGATCGCCTACGGTGGCCACCGCCCGTCGCACCTGGAGCGCGGCTGGTACTACGAGCCGACACTCGTCACCGACGCCCACAACGACATGAGGGTCTCCAGGGAGGAGATCTTCGGACCCGTCGCCTCACTCATCCCGCACCGCGGTGAGGACGACGCCATCCGCATCGCCAACGACAGTGACCTGGGGCTGGCGGGCTCCGTGTTCACGGCGGACGCGGCACACGGCTTCGAGGTCGCCCGGCGCGTGCGCACCGGCACGTTCTCGGTCAACACGTTCGCGGCCGACCTGGGTTCGCCGTTCGGCGGGTTCAAGAAGTCGGGGATCGGACGCGAGCACGGTCCCTACGCCGTGGAGGAGTACCTGCAGACGAAGACGATCTCGATCGACCCGAGCCAGCAACTTCCGGAGTCGGTCACCAGGAACGTTCCCCACGGAACCGGACCCGGGACGCGCGGCTCCGCCGGCTGACCTCAGCCCCCGTCAGTCGCCCACTCCCTCTCCGCCACCCGAGCACGATGGAGACCCCATGCACCAACGTCACCCCGACATCGACCCCCAGCTGCTGTCCGAGACCGAGGAACAGCGGGAACTGCGCACGGTTCTACGGGACTTCTTCACCGAGGAGAGCGGCCCGGAGGCCGTCCGCAGGCACCTGGCCACGCCGCGCGGCCACGACGAGAAGCTGTGGGCGCGGCTCGCGGGTGAGATCGGGGTGCATGGGCTGGCGATTCCCGAGGAGTTCGGCGGGTCCGGTTTCACCTTCGCCGAACTGGCCGTGGCTCTGGAGGAGTCAGGGCGTGCGCTGTACTGCGCGCCACTGCTCCCCACCGTGGTCCTCGCCGCGCACGCCCTGCTGAACAGTGCGGACCAACAGGCGTGCGCGCGCTATCTGCCGCGGATCGCGGCCGGCACGCTCACCGCGACGGTGGCCGGGTTCGAGGAGGCCGAGCCCGGCGTCGGCGTCGTCGCCGAGCGGAGCGGGCCGGCGTGGGTGCTGCGCGGGGCGGCCGACTTCGTCCTGGACGGAGCCGGCGCGGATCTGATCGTGGTCCGGGCCCAAACCGCCGAGGGCGCCCGGCTGTTCGCCTGCGAGCCGGCCGACGACACCTGCCCGCGGACACCTCGCCGTGTCCTGGACGAGACGCGCCGCCAGGCGCTGGTGGAGTTCCGTGGCGCACCGGCCACACCCGTGGGCGAGTCGGGTGAGGTGACGGCGGCACTCGACGCCGGGCGGGCCGCGCTCGCCGCCGAGCAGGTCGGCGGCAGCGGCCACGCGCTGGACGCCACCGTCGAATTCGTCGCCCAGCGGCAGCAGTTCGGGCGCCCCATCGGCTCCTTCCAGGCGGTCAAGCACCGCCTCGCCGACGTGCTGGTAGCCCTGGAGGCAGCACGCTCGGCATCCGCGTACGCGACCGCCTGCGTGGCCCTCGCGTCACCGCAACTGCCGGTGGCCGCGAGCGCCGCGGCCGCGGTCTGCTCCGAGACCTACCGCCTGGCCACGGCCGAATACGTCCAGCTGCACGGCGGGATCGGCTTCACGTGGGAGCACTCGGCACACCTGTACGTGCGCCGGGCACGGAGCAGCGAGGTGCTGTTCGGCACCTCGGACCAGCACCGCACCCGGCTTGCCGAACTCGTCGGCCTCACCACGCGACCCGCAGCCTGAATGGGCACGGACATGACACCCGGCACCGACGTCACCCTCGCCACGCCCTTCACCCTCGGTGATCTCACCCTCCGCAACCGCCTGGTCGCCACCGCTCACGCCATCGCCGCCGTCGCCGACGGCGCCCCCACCGACACCGACCATGCCTACTGGCGGCGACTGGCGAGGGGCGGCGCCGGGATGGTGATCACCGGGGGCACCGCCGTGGCCCCCGAGTCGACCCTGCCGCAGCGCTACCTGACCGAGGCATGGCGCCCCGAGATCAAGGACGCCGTACGCCGCCGCGCCGGGGCCATCACCGAAGGCGGCGCCGTCGCGATCGCGCAGCTCGTCCACCTCGGCCGCGAGACCCTCGGCGCGGGCACCTACTACGCCCCGGTCTCCGCTGCCGCCGTCCGTTCCCCTCGTGAGGCGACCGCGCCGCACCCGCTGAGCGCGGAGGAGGTACGCCGAGTCGTCGACGCCTTCCGCGTCTCGGCGGCGAACAGTGTGCAGGCCGGCTTTCACGGAGTCGAACTGCACGCCGGCCACGGCTACCTGCTCGCCCAGTTCCTCTCCCGCGTCAACAACACCCGCGACGACGAGTACGGCGACCGTATCGCCCTGCTCGCCCAGGTGATCGACGCCATCCGCACCGAGATCGGCCGACTCCCCATCGGCGTACGGCTATCGGTGGAACCCGGAGACAACTCCGGGCTCGGCCTGGACGACCTGACCGAGCTCCTTCCGCGCCTGTACGAGGCATCGCCCTTCGCCTACGCCAACGTCACCACCGGCGTCCGCAACACCTACGTCCCCGGCATGGCCACCACCCGCCCACCCCTGCTGGAGTCGGTGGCCCGGCTGCGTACGGCGATCGCGGTGCCGTTGCTGATCAGCCAGGGGTTCCGGTCGGTGGCCGACATCGAGCGGGCGCTGGACTCGGGGGCCGATCTGGTGGGCATGGCACGGCCCTTCATGGCGGACCCGGACTTCGCCCGCAAGGTGATCGCTGGGGACGAGCGGTCCGTACGCCCCTGCACGGGCTGCAACGAGGGCTGCCGGACCTTCGAGCCCACCGGGTCCTGCTCGGTGAACCCCGAGCTCGCCCCGCCGGGAGCCACGTCCCGCCCGGCCGTACCGCTGTTGCTGACCCGGCGCGCATCCGGCGCCGGACCTGTCGCCGTCATCGGCGCGGGCCCCGCGGGCATGGAGTGCGCCATGGCTCTCGGCCGTACCGGCGTCGAGGTCGTCGTCTTCGACCGTGCCCGGGAGGCCGGCGGTCAGGCGCGTCTCGCTGCCCTGGCCGCGCACCGCTCGGGCTGGCAGAAGCTCGTCGCATACCAGCGCGACCAGCTCGCCGACCTCGGTGTGCGCGTGCGGCTCGGTGCGTCCGTGACCTCCGCCGAACTGGCCGAGTACGCCCAGCTCGTGCTCGCCACCGGCGCCGAGGAGACGGTCGTCCCCGTGCCGGGGGAGCTGCCCACGCTCACCAGCACGGACTTCCTCGACCAGTACGCCGACCTCGTGCCGCGCGCGCCCAGGGTGGCCGTCCTGGACGACGGCTTCGGCTGGTGGCAGGGCATCAGCGCCGTGGAGAGCGCGCTGGCGGCGGGTGCTCGCGAGGTCACGGTCGTCACCCCCGGCACCGGGTTCGCGACCGGCCTGTCACCGGAGAACCGCACCCAGCTGATGACCCGCCTCACCGGCGCGCCGCTCCGCATCGCCGCGATGAACACCGTGACGGCCACGACGGCCGGCGAACTGCGCCTGCGCAACGTCATGGACGGCCACGAGACGCTCCTCGCCGCCGACCTCCTGGTGACGGTCGGCGAACGCCGCCCGCGCCGCCCGGACTTCACCGCGGCCGACGGCCAGACCGTCCGCGCCATCGGCGACTGTGTCGTGCCGCGCCGCATCGCGCACGCCCTCGCGGAGGGGCGTGCGGCCGCGGAGGCGGTCGCGGCGAATCTGCCATGAGCCCGCACTGTTCTTCGCTCCGGAGGATGCCCTTGATGAGGCGGCGGTCGGCGATCTGCCTGGCGGTCGGCCAACCGGAAAGAATGTCCGTTTCCTGAGCGCGTGAGAGCAGGCGGTACTGCTCGCTGCCGTCGAGCAGTTCATCGTGGGTGCCCGTGGCGACCACGCGGCCCGCGTCGAGCACGACGATCCGGTCCGCGGCGCGGATGGTCGACATGCGGTGGGCGATCACCAGCAGCGTGCACTCCTGCGCGGTCTCCCGGATCGACCTGCGGAGCGCCGCTTCGCTGACTGCGTCCAGATGGGCGGTCGGCTCGTCCAGCAGCAGCAGGCGTGGCCGGGTCAGCAGGGCACGGGCGATCGCGATCCGCTGGCGCTCGCCACCGGAGAGCGCCATGCCGTGCTCCCCGGCGTCGGATTCCAGGCCCTGCGGGAGGCGGTCGACCAGGTCGGTGAGGTGCGCCAGCTCGACCACCCGGTCCAGCTCGTCCTGTCCGGCTTCCGGGACGGCGTAGGTCAGGTTCTCCCGCAGCGTGCCGTACATCACCGGGGCATGCTGCTCCACCAGGCCGACCCGGGCCCGGTGGTCGGACCGGCCGAGCGTCCCGATGTTGCGGTCGTCGAAGAGGATCCGGCCGCGATCGGGGTCGTAGAACCGCTCGATCAATGCGAAGACGGTGGATTTGCCGACCCCGGAGTTGCCGATCAGGGCGACATGGGAGTGCTCCGGTACCTCGAAGGTGACGCCGCGCAGGACGGGGCGCCGTGGTGCGTAGCCGAACCACACGTCCCGGAACTCCAGCACGGGTGCTCGCGGCCGTCCGCCGTCGCTGCCCGCCCGGTAGGACGCCGGAGTCCCGGGCCGGGGCACGGTGTCCTGCTCGGTGGGCAGCGTCATCACTTCCGTGACCCTGCGGTACGCGCCCATGCCCTGTTCCATGGTGCTCAGGGACTGGAAGAGCGTTCCGATCGGCTCCACCAGATAAATCATGTACAGCAGGAAGACGGCGAGGTCGGCGATCGACCCCTGCCGGTCGGCGACCCGCATGCCGCCGATGAGGAGCACGACGATGAACGAGCCCTTCACGGCCAGCTGGATCGCCGGTGTCACCATCGCGTCCAGCTTCGCCATCCGTACGCTGCCCGTACAGGCCGACCTGGCGCCGCCCGCGATGCGGTCGCACTCGCGCTGCTCGGCGCGGCTGGCCCTGACGGTACGGATGGCACCGAGGGCGCGCTCCAGATCAGCGGTCATCAGGCCTGTCGCCCGCTGGGTGGACAACGACGCCGTCTCGATGCCGCGCAGCACCGAGGCGACGATCACGGCGGCGATCGCCACCATGCCCAGCACGACGAGGAACATCTGCCAGTCGAGCCAGATCATCAGCGCCACCACGCCGACCAGCCCGATGGCACCGGTCACCGCCTCGGTGAAGCCCTCGGCGACGAGCAGCCGCAGGGTGGTGCTGTGGGTGCTGGTGCGCGAGATCAGATCGCCGATGCGGTGGCGGTCGTACACGGCCATGGGCAGCCGCAGCACATGGCTGATGAGCCCGAGCCGGACCCCCAGCACGATCCCCTCGCCCGTGCGGGACAGGACGAACTGGGCGAGGCCCTGCACCAGTGCCTGGGCGAGGAAGACCACGACGAGCAGCGTCAGGACGTACCCGATCGAGCCGCCCGACGTGGTCGCCTCGATCACCCGCTTGACCATCAGCGGCTGGGCCAGGCTCAGCGCCGAGGCGCACAGGGTCAGCAGCACGGCGAGGCATATCCACCGGCCGTGCCCGCGCACCAGGCGCAGCACGTCCCGTGGGCCGGCCCGGCACCGCGATCTTCACCTGTCCTGCCTCGCCGTCATGATGCCGGAGGACCAGCGGCCGAGCAGCCAGGGCCGGCCCGATGGGTGGCTGACCTCCTGTAGCGCCCGGCGGCGGAGGGCGGTGCCGATCCTGTCCGCCGAAGCACAGTCCGGAAGGACGACGAACCAGTCCGGTCCTTCCTTGGAATCGGGAAAACCGGCCATGCCTGTGCCCATGCTTCTCCTTGACGCCGTGCCACCTGGTGAGCCATGGGGCTGGGCGGCGGAGCCGCATCCACAGCCACCGCCGCCTGTGTCTGTGGGCACTCGGACAGGATCGGTCGGGCCCGTGCCGGGTGCCCGGGTACGGAGGGCGGGTCAGAAGAACCTCCTCCTGAAGAACCAGAACCTTTCCGGTCCAGCCCTGAAGCCGATGCCGGTCTTACGGAAGGAGCCGATCGGGGTCAGCGTCGGACGCTCGTAAGCACGCATGTCGTAACACCTCCTTTCCACTACCCGAAGCCCGGTTGGAAAGTTCCAGGAGTGTGATCCTCGACGTGCGTCTGCGATGAAGGATCTCTTCCCCCGTAGGCGCCCACTTGGCCCACTGCCCACATCTGGCAGCTGGGCGGGAAACAGCGTCGACCGCAGTCGATTGGAAGCGTCAGCAACCAATCTCGCGGCGGTGTACGTGTCGGCCGGCCGTCGGCTCCCGGAAAACAGGGCTGTCCCATCGGGTGGGTCGACGGAGGCTGAACCGAAGTAGGTGAGGGTGTCAGTCATTCTATTGAAGTCAGTTCAGTTCAGTGGGAACCTCGGGAGTGTCGTACGGGACCGACACCGAGGAGGAAGCATGCTGGCCGCCAGGCTGTACGGAGCCAAGGATCTGCGGATCGAGGAGATGGCCGAGCCCGAGCCGGGACCGGACGAGGTGAAGATCCGCGTGGCGTACGCGGGGATCTGCGGCACCGATGTGCACGAGTACTTCGAGATGCCGCGGGCCACGCATGTGCCCAATCCGCTCACCGGCGCCACCCTTCCGCAAACCCTGGGGCACGAGTTCGCCGGAACCGTGGTGACCTGCGGTGAAGGGGCCGACCGGGTCGCGCCCGGCGCCCGGGTCTGCGTACGGCCCATCCGCACCTGCGGAGTGTGTCCGCGCTGCATGTCGGGACTGTCCCACCTGTGCACGGCCCTGGCGGCGATCGGTGTGACCGCCCCGGGCGGCGGCCTCGCCCAGTACGTGGTCGTGCCGGCCGACTCGGTGCACCAACTGCCCGACGGTGTCCCGCTGGAGCAGGGCGCCCTGGTGGAGCCGATGGCGGTGGCCCTGAACGCGGTGGAGCGGGCCCGTGTGCCCCGTGGTGGCAGCGCGCTGGTGACGGGCGCGGGCGCGGTCGGGATGGGCGCGTTGTTCGCGTTCAAGGCGCACGGCGTCGAGGACGTGCTGATGGTGGAGCCCTCCCCGGCACGCCGCGCGGCCGCCGAACGGCACGGGGCCCGGGTGCTCGACCCCGGCGCCGTCGACGTGGCCGCGGAGGCGATGGCCCTCACCCGGGGGCGTGGCGTGGACGCCGCCGTCGAATGCTCGGGCCGGGCCGATGCGCTGGACGCCGCGATCCGCTCGCTGGCCGCCCGGGCGCCGGTGGTGATGGTGGCGCTGTACTCCGGCCCGGTGGCCATCGACGCGTCCGTCGTGCGCCTGGCTGAACTCGCCCTGCTGGGCTGTGAGGCCTACCCGGACGGGGTCTTCGAGCGGGTCATCGAGCACATGGCGAGCGGTCGCTACCCGGTGGACGGCTGGCTCGACCACATCCCCCTCCACGACACCCTCGCCGGGTTGCACGACGTCCGGGACGGGCGACGGCTCAAGGTCCTCGTGGACATTCCGGACGCCGGCGGGGACTGAGCGGGGCGGACCGGCGGGCGTCCTGCGGGGCAATCTCGGCAAGGGGGTTGACAGTGGATCACCCCCTCCGCAGACTCATAGTGAATTCAGTTCAGTTTGGAGGATCTGAGATGGCAGTGGAAGACGAAATCCAGTTCGAGCGTGACGGCCATGTCGCCCGCGTCTGGCTGAACCGACCGTGGAAGAAGAACTGCGTCACGGTGCCGATCCTGGACCGGCTCGACGAGATCATCACCGAGGTCGACGAGGACCCCGAGCTGCGGGTCCTGGTGTTCCGCGGCCGTGGCGGCACGTTCTGCTCGGGGTTCGACCTCGACAGCCTCAAGGCGGACTTCGTCGGCAAGTCGACCGCCATCGAGGTCGCGGTGAAGTCCGCGAAGGTGTGCGACCGCCTCTACTCGATGAAGACCCCCTCGGTCGCGGTCCTGGAGGGCTACGTCACCGCGGGCGGCTTCGAGATCATGATCTCCTGCGACTTCGCCATCTCCGCGGACGACGCCAAGATCGGCGACTTCCACATCCGCCGCTCGCTGTTCGGTGGCGCGGGCCCGATCTACCGCGTGCCGCGCATGATCGGCATCCGCAAGACCAAGGAGCTGATGCTCACCGGCAAGCTGCTGTCAGGCATCGAGGCCGCCGAGTTCGGCCTGATCAACAAGTCCGCCCCGGCCGACAAGCTGGACGAGACGGTCGAGGACTTCATCGGGGACCTCACCGACAAGAGCCCGTTCACGATGTGGCTCACCAAGATGACCATCGACCGCAGCCTGGACGCCGACACCCAGTCGCTGATGGTCATGGAGCACCTCGCCGTGGGTGTGGCGCTCAACTCCGAGGACGCCGCCGAGGGTGTCTCGGCGTTCCTGGAGAAGCGCGAGCCCAAGTGGCAGGGGCGCTGATCCGCATGACCACGGATCCGCGCAGTCCGGCGACCGCACTCCAGGGCTCACGCTGCCCCGGCTGCTCGGTGTCGGTCTACCCCGCGGACGACGCGTGTCCGCGCTGCGGAGGGCCGGCCGACCCGGCGGCCCTGTCCGGCGCGGGCACCCTGTGGACCTGGACGGTGCAGCGCTACGCACCCAAGTCACCGCCGTACCAGGCCCCGCCGGGCGGCTTCGTCCCGTTCGCGCTCGGCTACGTCGAACTGCCGGACGGCGTACGGGTGGCCGCAGTCCTCGACGTCGACGACTTCGAGGAGGTCCGCATCGGCATGCCCCTCACGGTTACCGCGGGCGAAGGGGTACCGCGGGCCCACCCCACCACCGGCCACAAGGGGAGCGCATGAGCGCCGACGTCCTGATCTGCGGTGCCGGGCGCACCCCGTTCGGCCGCACGGAGGCCAGCGGCCGTCAACTGGCCGTCGGCGCGGTGAACAGCGCTCTGGCAGATGCCGGAATCGAGTGGTCGCGGGTGGGAGCGGCGTTCGGCGGCAGCGACAGCGCCGGGCTCGCCGACACCCTGGTGGCCCAACTCGGCCTGACCGGGCTGCCGTTCGTCAACGTCAAGAACGGCTGCGCGACCGGCGGCAGCGCCCTGGTCTCCGCCGTGAACGCGATCCGCTCCGGCATGGCGGACGTCGTCCTCGCCGTCGGCTTCGACAAACACCCGCGCGGCGCCTTCGACCCACGCCCCGAGGACTGGGGACTGGGCGCCGAGTACGGCAGCGGCGGACTGATGGTGACCACCCAGTTCTTCGGCATGAAGATCCAGCGCTACATGCACGACCACGGAATCACGCCGCGGACCCTCGCCCTGGTCGCCGAGAAGGCGTACCGCAACGGAGGGCTGACCCCCGAGGCATGGCGGCGCAAGCCAGTGTCCGCCGAGGAGATCCTCGACTCCGGCATGGTCAGCGATCCCCTGACCCGCTTCATGTTCTGCTCGCCGGGAGCGGGCGCCGCCGCGCTCGTCCTGTGCTCGCCCGAGGTCGCCCGCACCCTGGACGGCCCGTCGGTCACCCTGCGCTCGGCGGCCGTACGCACCCGCCGCTTTGGCTCGTTCGAGGTGTTCAGCCCCTGGATCCCCGGGGGCGAACTCACCAGCGTCAGCCGCGACGCCTCCGCCGCCGCCTTCGAGGAGGCGGGGCTCGGTCCCGGCGACGTGGACGTGTGCCAGCTCCAGGACACCGAGAGCGGCGCCGAGATCATGCACATGGCCGAGTGCGGGTTCTGCGAGAACGGCGAACAGGAGTGGCTGATCGCCTCGGGTGCCACCGAGATCGGTGGCACCCTGCCGGTCAACACCGACGGCGGCTGCATCGCCAACGGCGAACCCATCGGCGCCTCGGGACTGCGCCAGGTCTACGAGGTCGTCCAGCAACTGCGCGGCCGGGCAGGCGAACGCCAGGTCCCGGGCGGACCGAGGGTCGGCTTCACCCATGTGTACGGCGCCCCGGGCGTGAGCGCCTGCACGGTGCTGTCCCGCTGATCCGCGACGGAAGGATCCGCGACTCAAGGGTCCGCGACTCAAGGATCCGCGACGGAGGAAGGAGAGAGGAAGGACATGAGCGGTATCCCGGATCCCAACGCGTTCCGCGCGCAGGCCCGCCAGTGGCTCGCCACGGTCGCCCGCCCGCGCAGGGCCGACGGGGCGTGGGGCAGCGGCTCCGACTCCGTCGCCGTGTTCGAGAACTGGACGCAGCAGCAGGAACGCGAGCACACCGCCCGCACCCAGGAATGGGAACGCACCCGCTACGACCAGGGCTGGGGCGCCCTCAACTGGCAGACCGCGTACGGAGGCCGTGAGCTGCCCGCGTACTACGAGCAGCTCTACCGCACCGAAGAAGCGGCCTTCGACGTGCCGCACCGCACCGAGATCTTCCCCGTGACCCAGCAGCTCGTCGCCCCCGCGATCGGCATCTGGGGCACCGACGAGCAGAAGGGGCGCTGGCTGCGGCCCATGCTGCGCACGGACGAGCTGGCCTGCCAGCTCTTCTCCGAGACCGAGGCGGGCTCCGACCTCGCCGCGGTGCGTTCGAAGGCGGTGCGTGAAGGCGACCACTGGGTGCTGCGGGGCCACAAGGTGTGGACCTCCGGGGCCGGGGTCGCGACCTGGGGGGTCGCCGTGTGCCGCACCGACCCGGACGTACGCAAACACGCCGGCATCACCGTCTTCCTGGTGCGCATGGACGCGCCGGGCGTGACCGTACGGCCCATCCAGCAGATGACAGGCGGGGCCAGCTTCAACGAGGTCTACCTCGACGACGTGATCGTGCCCGACACCGACCGGCTGGGACCGGTCGGCGAGGGCTGGCGGGTCACGCTGAGTGTGCTGGCCGCCGAACGGCTCGACTCCGGAAACCTGGGCCTCGACAACGCCGACCGGGCCCTGGACCTGGCCAGGAACCTGCCCCGCCCGCTCACCGGCGGCGAACAGCGACAGGCCGCCGACCTCTACCTCCGCGCCCTCGTGCAGCGGCTCATCGGGCTGCGGGTGACCGGCGCCCTCGTCGCCGGACGCGAACCCGGAGCCGAGGCCTCGGTCGGCAAGCTGTACGCCACCGAGACCATGCGCCGCACCAGCGACCTGGCGTCCGAACTGCTCGGGCCGCGCCTCGTCGCCGACACGGGGGAGTGGGGCACGTACGCCTGGACGGAGCACCTGCTCGGCGCGCCCGGTTACAGCATCGCGGGCGGTACCGACGAGATCCAGCACAACATCCTCGCCGAGCGGGTGCTCGGCCTGCCCAAGGAGCCCGTCCGATGAGCACGGTCACGCAGCTGTCGGAGCTGGCCGCACGGGTCCGTGACGCTCTCGCCCGCAGCCATCCGGGGGGGCCCGTGGGCGAGTTGAGGACCCTGCCCGGTGGCCACTCGGGGCTGACGTACGCGGTGAACGCGGGCGAGGCGGCGTACGTCATCAAGGCGGTGCCTCCCGGGCAGCGGCCCGTCGGGCGCAACGACGTGCTGCGTCAGGCACGGGTCCTGGGCGCGCTCGCCGGAACCGCGGTGCCGGTGCCGGGTGTCGCCGCCGTCGACGAGAGCCAACCGGCCTGGTTCGCCATGGACTTCGCCGCCGGTGAGGCCGTAGAACCCGTCCTGGACGAACCCGAGGTACCCGCCGCCACGGCTCGGGCACGCATGCTGCAGATCGCCTCCGTGCTGCGCCGGCTGCACGAGACCGACATCGACACACCCGGCCTGGACGCGCCCGAACCACTCGACGCCACCGGCGAGCTGGAACGGTGGAGCCGCACCCTGCACGCCGTACCGTCCGAACTGCGGCCGGGAGGCGAGGAGTTGCTCAAACGCCTCGCCGACGACGTGCCCGACGGCCACCCGCCGGTGCTGCTGCACGGCGACTTCCGGCTCGGGAACGTGCTGTGCGTCGGCGAGCGCGCGGTGGCCGTCGTCGACTGGGAGATCTGGAGCGTCGGCGACCCACGCATCGACCTGGGCTGGTTCCTGCTCTTCGCCGACCACCGCAACTTCCCGCAGCTGGGCCGCGCGGTGCCCGGCCTGCCCACCGAGGCCGAACTCCTCGACGCCTACGGCGGTGGCGGCCCCGCGCTGCCCGCGATGGACTGGTTCCGCGCCCTGGGCCGCATGAAGATGGCCGCGATCATGGGCCACAACCTGCGCCGGCACCGTGAGGGCAAGCACCACGACCCGGACCAGGAGCGACTGCCGCCCACCATCGCCGCGATGATCCGCACGGCGCGCGACATCCTCGGCTGACCCGGACCCGCCAGCCACACCCCAGCATGAGGAGCAACTCGTGGACTTCGGATTCTCGCCCCGGGCGAGTGAACTCCAGCACCGTATGCGGTCGTTCATGGAACAGCACGTCTTCCCCGCGGAGGCCGTCTACGACCGGCAGCTGGCCGAGGCGGACGACCCGCACGCGCTGCCGCCGGTGATGACCGAGCTGAAGGAGAAGGCACGCGCCGAGGGCCTGTGGAACCTCTTCATGGCGCACGGCGACTGGGGCGCGGGACTCACCAACCTCGAATACGCGCCCCTCATGGAACTGGCGGGCCGCTCCATCATCGGCCCCGAGGTGTTCAACTGCTCGGCGCCCGACACCGGCAACATGGAACTGCTCGCGCTGTACGGCACCCCCGCACAGCAGAAGGGCTGGCTGCGGCCCCTGCTGGAGGCCGAGATCCGGTCCTGCTTCGCGATGACCGAGCCCGAGGTCGCCAGCTCCGACGCCCGCAACATCCGCACCCGCATCACCCGCGACGGCGACAGCTATGTCGTCAACGGCCGCAAGTGGTACACCTCCGGGATCCTCGACCCCGACTGCAAGCTGATCATCCTGATGGGCAAGACCGACCCGGACGCGCCCACCTACCGCCAGCAGAGCATGCTGCTCATTCCCCGCGACACGCCGGGCGTCACCGTCCTGCGCGACCTGCCGATGTTCGGCTACACCGACCGGTGCGGACACGGCGAGGTGCTCTTCGAGGACGTCCGCGTGCCCGTGGAGAACATCCTCGGCGGCGAGGGCGACGGATTCGCCATCGCCCAGGGGCGGCTCGGCCCCGGACGCATGCACTACGCGATGCGCGCCGTGGGTTTCGCCGAGCGCGCCCTGCAGCTGATGTGCGAACGCGCCACCGACCGCGTCGCCTTCGGCGGGCCTCTCGCCGACCGCGGCGTGGTGCGCGAGTGGATCGCCCGCAGCCGTATCGAGATCGAACAACTACGGCTGCTGGTACTGAAGTCGGCCTGGCTGATGGACACCGTGGGCAACGCCGCCGCCCGGATGGAGGTCGCCGCGATCAAGGTGGCGGCGCTGGAGGTCGCCCACAAGGTGGTCGACCGCGCGGTCCAGGCACACGGCGCGGCCGGGGTCAGCGACGACACCGTACTGGCCCGGCTGTTCTCCATCACCCGGGCACTGAAGATCGCCGACGGGCCCGACGAGGTGCACCTGCGCACGGTCGCCCGCCAGGAACTCGCCCGGTACAAGAAGACCGATCCGAAGGCCGAACGGCAGACGGCCGACACGAAGGCCGAACGGCAGACCTTGGACACGAAGGCGGGGGCAGCGTGAGCGCCAATATCCTCGACGGCAAGGTGGCCGTCATCACCGGCGGATCCCGCGGCATCGGCCTGGGCATCGCCACCGCCTACCGGGCGGCCGGCGCGCACGTGGTCATAGCGGCGCGGAAGGCGTCCGGACTGGCCGAAGCGCGCGAGGAGTTGCTACGCGTCAAGAGCGACGGCGACCTCCACACCGTGGTGGCCAACGCCGGCGAGCCCGACCAGGCCGAGGCCTGCGTCGACGAGACCATGGCCCGCTTCGGCCGCGTCGACATCCTCGTCAACAACGCGGCGACCAACCCGTACCACGGTGACCTGCTCGACCTGGATCTGCCGCGGGCGGAGAAGACGGTACGGGTCAACCAGTACGGAATGATCGCCTGGACCCGCTGCGCCTGGCGCGCCTGGATGGCCGAGCACGGGGGAGCGGTCGTGAACATCGCCTCCGTCGGTGGACTGATCGTCGACCCGCACATCGGCTACTACAACGCCACCAAGGCGGCCATGCTCCACATGACCCGGCAGCTCGCCTACGAACTCGGGCCGCGCGCACGGGTGAACGCCATCGCCCCTGGCCTGATCAAGACCGAACTGGCGCGTGCGGTGTGGGAGGTCCGTGAGACCGTCCTCACCGCCAAGCTGCCGATGCGGCGCCTGGGCA
Organism: Streptomyces sp. SAI-127; assembly: GCF_029894425.1. Taxonomy (NCBI): domain Bacteria; kingdom Bacillati; phylum Actinomycetota; class Actinomycetes; order Kitasatosporales; family Streptomycetaceae; genus Streptomyces; species Streptomyces sp. SAI-127. The sequence goes on along the minus strand of NZ_JARXYJ010000001.1, from coordinate 294,517 downwards.
CGGTGGAGGATGTGGCGAGCGCGGCGCTGTTCCTCGCCTCCGACGCCTCTTCCTGGATGACCGGCCAGACCCTGGTGCTCGACGGAGGCGCGACCGCCCTGCCGATCGGGGTGGACGAGTGAGCGCCCCGCGACCCGCTGAACGGGGGGGACGACCGAGCGCGCCGCGCCCTGCCGACGGCGAGGGACGACCGAGCGTGCCGCGTCCCGCCGGTGAACTGTTCTCGCTGGAGGGCAGGACCGCCGTCGTCACCGGTGCGTCCGCGGGGCTCGGCGCCCGGTTCGCGAGCGTCCTCGCGCAGGCCGGCGCCACCGTGTTCGCCGCCGCCCGCCGCGTCGACCGGCTGAAGGAACTCGCCGACTCCGACGCGCGCATCCACCCGGTCGCTTGCGACGTCGCACGAGAGGCCGACCGTACGAGGCTCATCGAGACGGCGCTGACGACCACCGGCCGCATCGACATCCTCGTCAACAACGCCGCGACCTCGGGCGAGACCCGTGCCGAGGACGAATCGCCGGACGCCTTCACCGACGTCCTCGGCGTCAACCTCACCGCGCCCTTCCATCTGGCCCGGCTGACTGCCGAGGCCCCGGCCCCGGCGAGCGGCGGCAGGAGCATCATCAACGTCTCCTCCATCCTCGGCCTGGTCTCCGCCGCACCCCTCGGCGGTGCGAGCTACTCCGCGTCCAAGGCCGGCCTCATCGGCCTGACCCGTGAGCTGGCCGGCCAGTGGGGCCGTAGCGGAACACGCGTCAACGCGCTCGCCCCGGGCTGGTTCCACACCGAGATGACCGAGGACCTCTTTAGTGACGAGCGCTCCAGTCGTTGGGTCGAACGCAACACCCTGCTGCACCGCGGCGGCGACGGCCACGAACTCGACGGCGCGCTGCTGTTCCTCGCCTCGGACGCGTCCTCGTACTGCACCGGCCAGGTCCTGACCGTCGACGGCGGATGGACCGCGCGGTGACGGGCGCCGGACCGGGTGCGGGGGAGCATGCTACAGCGGGCGCCGGACCGGGCGCGGGGGACCGCGCGATGGCGGATGTCGGTCCGGGTGCTGCGGATCGCGGTACGACGGGCGGCAGCCCACGTGTTGCGGACCGCGCGACGGCGGGTGTCGGTCCGGGTGCCGCGAATCGCCCTACGGCCGGCCTCAGCCCGCGTGCAGTGGATCGCGCGGCGAGCGTCGGCGTCGAGATCCAGGACGACGGCCTCGCCCGCGTCACGCTGCGCCGGGCCCAGGCGGGCAACGCCATCGACCTCTCGACGGCGCGCGGGCTACTCGACGCGGCGAGGGCCTGCGAACGTGCGGCCGTACGCGCCGTGCTGCTCACCGGTGAGGGGAAGTCCTTCTGCGTCGGCGGCGACCTCAGGGAGTTCTCCCGGCTCACCGGTGAGGCCCTGGAGAAGCACCTCGTCGCGGTGACCGACGCGCTGCACGACGCCCTGCGCACGTTCGCCTCGATCGACGCGCCCATGGTGGCCGCCGTCCACGGTGCCGTCGCAGGCGCGGGCATCGGCCTTGCCGCGGCCGCCGACGTGACACTCGCGGCCGACGACGTCACGTTCACCGCCGCGTACACCGGTATCGGCTACTCGCCGGACGCCGGGGTGAGCTGGCAGCTGCCCCGCCTCGTCGGGCCCAAGCGTGCGGTGGAGCTACTGCTGACGAACCGCCGTGTACCGGCGGCGGAAGCCGTCGCGATCGGTCTGGTGAGCCGTGTCGTCCCGTCCGGGGAACTGACCGCTGAGGCCGAGCGGACCGCAGAGGCCCTGCGCCGCGGCCCCACCCGCGCCTTCGGCGCCACCCGCCGCCTCGTCGCCTCCGGTCAGACGGCGGACCTCACCCGGCATCTCGACGACGAGGCCAGTGCGCTCGCCGCCGCGGCCGCTTCGGACGAGGGACGTGAGGGCGTCGCCGCGTTCCTCGACAAGAGGGCTCCGGACTTCAGGCGCGTCCCGTCCAGGCCTTGATCACTCAACGATCACTCAACTCGTCCTCCGAACCAAGGGAGCCCACCGTGTCGGAAGCATTCATCGTCGGAGCCGTCCGTACCCCGGTCGGCCGCCGCAAGGGCACGCTCAGCGGCGTGCACCCGGCCGATCTCGGCGCCCATGTGCTGCGGGCCCTGCTGGAACGTACGGGAGCCGACCCGGACGCGGTCGACGACGTGTATTTCGGCTGTGTCAGCCAGATCGGGGCCCAGACCGGAAACATCGCCCGCACCGCGTGGCTGTCGGCGGGGCTGCCGCAGCACGTACCCGGGACCACCATCGACCGTCAGTGCGGCTCCTCCCAGCAGGCCGTGCACTTCGCCGCCCAGGCGGTCGGTTCCGGCGCCGCCGACCTGGTGGTCGCGGGCGGGGTGGAGGTGATGAGCCTGGTGCCGATAGCCAGCCCCATGTTCGTCGGCGAACAGGCGGGCATGGGCAGTCCCTTCGCCGGAGACGGCTGGCGCGAGCACTTCGGGGACCAGGAGGTGTCGCAGTTCCGTGGCGCCGAGCTGATCGCCGAGAAGTGGGGCGTCTCGCGCGAGGACATGGAGCGGTTCGCGCTCACCAGCCACCAGCGGGCGCTCGCCGCGCAGGCCGGCGGAGCCTTCGGCGAGGAGATCACCCCGGCCTTCGGGCTCGCCGCCGACGAGGGCCCGCGCGCCGACACCACGCTCGAGAAGATGGCGGGACTGAAGACCCTCACCGACGACGGGCGGCTGACGGCCGCCGTCTCCAGCCAGATCTCCGACGGTGCCGCCGCCCTGCTCATCGCCTCCGAGGACGCGGTCCGCCGCCACGGTCTGACCCCCCTGGCCCGCGTGCACACCATGGCAGTGGTCGGCTCCGACCCGATCCACATGCTGACCGGCCCGATCCCGGCCACCGAGAAGGTCCTGGACAGGGCGGGCCTGTCCATCGACGACATCGACCTGGTCGAGATCAACGAGGCCTTCGCCTCCGTCGTCCTCGCCTGGCAGAAGGAGATCGGCGCCGACCAGGAGCGGGTCAACGCCTTCGGCGGGGCGATCGCGCTCGGGCATCCGCTCGGCGCCACGGGCGCCCGCCTGATGACCACGCTCGTCCACCAGCTGCGCAGGACCGGTGGCCGCTACGGTCTGCAGACGATGTGCGAGGGCGGGGGGATGGCCAACGCGACGGTGCTCGAACGCCTCTGACCGGCCGTGCTCGACGCCTCTGACCGGATCTGATTGGCAACTGAGTTCAACTTGGGTTTACTCTCGGGTACGGACACGGTGGGTGACGGCCATGGAGAGGGAGCATGACGAGGATCGTTGAACCGGAGGCGGGACCGCGGTCCAAGCGCGCGGCCATTCTCACGGCCGCGGTGGACTGTTTCGGTGAGACCGGCTTCGAGGCCACCAAGTGGTCGACGGTGGCGGAGCGTGTCGGCATCGGGCAGACGGCCCTCTACCACTACTTCGAGTCGAAGACCCACTGCCTGCTCACCATCATGCGGGTGGAACTGCAACGCTCCCACGACCGGTTCGTGGAGGCGACGAAGGACGCCGCGGACCCCGTCGAGGCGCTGCGGGCCGCGGTCCGCGCGGCCTACGACGTGTCACCGCAGGAGGTCCTGCAGATGCGCATCCTGCAGAACCACATGGATCTGCTGTCCGGTTCGCGCAGGTCCAAGCGCGAGGAGGACGAGCGGGTCGCGGCCCGTCAGCTGGTCCAGGTCGTCGAACGGGACTGGACGAATCTGCTCGTCAAGGGCATGTCCCAGGGCTCCTTCCCGCTGCGTGACGCACAACTGCTCGGTGCGAGTGTGCTCGGGCTGATCGTCAGTGTGTGGCGGTGGTACCGGCCGTCAGGACCGACCCCGCTCGCGGAGGTCAGCGAGCTGATCGAGGGCGCCTGCGTCCGGATGGTCGCCTCCTGACGCGCTGAGCGGTCACCGCACCTCGCGGCCCTCCGACGGACCCACGTCGGAGGGCCGCACTGCTTTCTCAGTACGTGACGAGCCATTGCCAGGGCTGTTTTCGCGGGATTAAAATCCAAACTGAACTGAACTTAACTCAGGTTGATCTGAGGAGGGGTCTTGCGACGACGCACGACACGCTCGCTCATCGCCGCAGCCACCGCCCTGCTCGCACTCGCGACGAGCGCCTGCGGCACCCAAGGCCCCGCGGCCCGGGACGACATCATCAGGATCGGCGCGTGGTACCCGCTCACGGGAGCCGTCGCCTCGTTCGGCATCCCCGAGAGAGCCGGCGCCGACGCGTACTTCAAGTCGGTCAACGCCCGCGGCGGGATCAACGGACGCAAGATCGACTGGGTCGTCAAGGACAACGCCTTCGATCCCCAGCAGACCGTGCAGATCGCCCGTCGGCTCGTCGACCAGGACGGAGTGGTGGCGATCGTCGCCACCAACGGCACCGCACAGTCCCAGGCCACCTTCCCCTTCGTCCTCGAACAGTCGAAGGTCCCCGTCCTCAACACCCTGGGCGGCGACGCGTCCTGGTACCAGCCCGCTCGCGACGGCCTGTTCGGCATGCAGACCCTCTACGAGGACCAGGCATCGGCGCTCGGGCAGTGGGCGGCGCAAGACGGGGCGAAGAAGGTGCTCGTCGTACACAGCGACCCCGCGGCGTTCGTGAACGTCGCCAAGGAGATCGGCCCGGCGGCCCGCAAGACCGATCCGTCGGTCCGGGTCGAAAGCCTGTCGGTCAAGTTCCAGACCACCGACTACAGCCCGGTGATCAGCAAGGTGAAGCGTGAGAAACCCGACGCCGTCGTGGTGATCCTCGCCGCCGCCGAGGCCGCGTCCTACCTGAAGGAAGCCAAGCTCCAAGGGCTGAACACACCCGTGTACGGCTACGCTCCGGTCGCGGCACAGTCCACCCTCACCCTCGCGGGCAAGGCGGCCGAAGGCGTCAAGGCGGTGCAGCTGGTGAAGTCGCCCAACGATGACGACGACCCGGCCATCAAGGAGTTCCGCTCCGCGATGGCCAAGTACGAGCGCGGGCAGCCGGCCGACTTCATCACCCTGTGGGGCTGGGCCGCGGCCAAGGCATTCGTCGAGATCGCCCAGACCATCGACGGCCCCATCACCTCCGAGGCGCTGACCGCCGCGTACAAGAAGGCCCGAGCGGTCGACACCGGCGTGGCACCGGTCCTGAACTTTTCCACGCAGAACCACCTCGGCACCCGCGACGTACAGAAGGTCGTTGTCAGGGACGGCCGCTGGGAGTCCCAGGGGGACTTCTTCACCCCGCCCGCCCGTGACTGAATCCCCCAGCGACTGATCCTGATCGCGACTGAACCCAGCCATTCCCCGCATGGAGAGGACTCCCATGGCCGGCGTAATCCCCGACTACATGGCCCGCATGGACAGTGACGACCCCCGTCGGGCACTCGAACTCCTCGAGCCGGACTTCCGATTCCTGATCGCCCTGCCCGGCCGCGAGGCGACGGGAACCTCCAGGGACGACTTCGCCGCCTACATCGCCGGCCGCAACGCCGTCGACAGGGGACACAAAATCCTCCGGCACAGCTCCGACGGCGACCTGGAGACCGTGTACGGAGTGGTCACCGAGTCCGGGAAGACCGTCGGCTCCTTCCTCTCGGCCGCCGTCGTCACACCCGACGGGCGCATGGCCCGCTACCAGTCGTACTTCAGCACCACCTACGACCTCATCGACCGGCCGGACTAGCAGTCCCCACCCCGGCAGCCACCCACCGATTCCTGGGAACCGACATGCCCGACACCTCCACGGACGCCGCCCCCGCGCCCTTCCTCACCGCCTGGTTCGACATCCTCGACAGTGACGAACCGACCCGGATCCTCGACCTGATCAGCGACGACTTCACCCTCTCCATCCTGTTCTCCACCGGCGACGGCAACGCAACCGACTTCGCCGGGGACCGTGCCGCCCTCGTCGGCTATCTCGAACAGCGCGAGAAGGGCACCCGCACCCACCATCTCCTGTCCGCGACCACCCTCGGCCAGGACGAACTCTTCCTCGGCGAGGTGCGGCGCGGAGGAGTACCCGAGGCGACCTTCGTCGCCGCGGGCCGGGTGGACGACTACGGACGTCTGCAGCGCCTGCTGATCGGCCGGTCGTCCGAGATCCGCTTCACCTGAACCCACACGACCGGAAGCGACTGGACATGCAAGCTCCGCCTCGACCGGACACCCACGGAGGACCGTCATGTACAACCTCGTCCTGCTGGCCGCCAGGCCCCCGGAGTGGACCCACGAGCAGTTCATCGACTGGTGGCGCGGCGACCACGCGGAACTGACCTACCGCCTGCCCGGGCTTCGCGCCTGGCGGCACACCGAGATCGACCAGGCGCTCGAGCCCCGCTCGGAGGGCTGGGACGGGATCTCCGTGCTCAGCTTCGACTCCCCGCAGGACCTGAAGAAAGCCCTCGCGAGCCAGGAGTGGGCGGACGCGATCGCACAGGTCGGGGACATGAAGGGCCGCCGCATCGCGGTGATGGGGCACGAGGCACAACTGTTCGGCGGCTGAGACCGCCGGACCGGGCCTTCTCAGAGCGTTCACCACCGCGTTCATCACACAGATCTTCACGGAGTACGGCCAGCGTAGCGAGGAAGCGGGATGCGACAGGTAGTGCGGGAGTTCCAACGAAGGGCCGAGCAGGCGGACTTCGTCGCCGTCATCGACGACGAGGGCAGTCATACGGCGCGCGAGCTGCTCGCCGAGGCCGGCCGGCTCGCCGAAGCGATGTTCCCAGGCGGCCAGGGCGGCACCGTCATGCTCCAGGCCGACAACTCATGGCGTACCGTGGCCGGCTCCCTGGCCGTGGGACTGCGCGGCGGGGTCCTCGCGGTCGTCAACCGGCACACCACCCAGGCCGAGTTCGCAGCAGCCTGGGAGGACATCCGCCCCGACGCGGTCGTCGCCGAGACCTCAGCGAGCGACGAATGGAGACTCCACGAGCTGCTGCCGGGCCCGGTGGACGCGGTGCTCGACGGCTGGACCTGCCGCGCCACACCCGGACCGCGTGAGGTGTCACGCTGGTCGGGAGGTGTCCTCATCGGGCTGACCTCCGGCTCGACAGGGCGGCCCAAGGGCGTGGTGCAGTCCGAGGAGGCCCTGCGCTACGCCTGCGCCAGCACGATCGACATCAACGGCCTGGCCCCCGGCGACGCGGTGGCCGCGATCGTGCCGCTGTCGTCGACGGCCGCCTACTGCTTCGGCGTGTACCTCTCCCTTCTGCTGGGCGGCCCGCTCGTCCTGACCTCGAAGTGGGACCGGGCCGTCGCGCTGCGACGGATGGCCGAGACCGAGGTCCGCTGGACCATGTGCGTACCGACGATGGCGCTGCAGATGGGGGCCGAGGCGGCCGGATCCGGCGTGCTCTCGGGAGTCCGCGCCATCACCGTGGGCGGCGGTCCCATGGACCGTGGCGCCCTGGCACGCGCCGAACGGTCACTGGGCACCAGGATCCTGCGCGTCTTCGGCATGTCGGAGTGCCTCGGCCACACCTCACCGCGCCCCGACGACCCCGAGGAGATCCGGCTCGGCAGGGACGGCCGCCCCTTCCCGGGCACGCACCTGCGCGCACTGACCCCCGACGGCGCCGAGGCCAAACCGGGCGTCACCGGCCGGGCCCAGGTCCGCGGCCCCTCCCTGTTCGTCGGCTACGCCTGCGACGGCCACGTCGAGCGGCCGGCGCTGACCGAGGACGGCTTCTTCCCGACCGGTGACCTGCTGCTGACCCACGAGGACGGCACCGTCACCATCATGGGCCGCGAGAAGGACATCATCATCCGCGGCGGCCTCAACATCGACATCACCGAGATCGAGCGGGCCGTCGCCGGGTACCCGCGCGTGGCCAGGGCCTGCGTCGCCGCGGTCCCGGACGAGGTGCTCGGCGAGCGCGTCGCACTGCTGGTCGTCACCGAGGACGGACACGGCATCGACCTGGCCGAGGTGACCGGACACCTGGAGAGCGTCGGACTGTCCAAGGCCAAGTGGCCCGAGTTCGTGTACGACGTCGAGGAGCTGCCCCAGACCAAGGTCGGCAAACTCGACCGGAGCGGAGCCCGCGAACTCGCCCACCGGCTACGGACGGGCACCCCCGACTCGGCCTGATCAGAGGCGATCCGGCTTGACCACAGGACGGACCCGGCGCGGTCGCACCCCCGCGCATCCCGCCGGGTCCGGTCCCCAGCGAAACAGAAGCATGGGAGAGACATGACAGCGCGGTTCGACCAGGGCCCATGGGCCGCAGCCGGAGTCCAGACCGTCCAGCCCGGAGTGCACCGCGTTCCCCTGCCACTGCCCAACGACGGCCTGCACGCCGTCAACGTCTATCTGCTGGAGAACCTCGCGGAGGACAACGGCATCGTCATGATCGACGGGGGCTGGGCGATCCCCGAGGCGCGCAAGGCACTGGAGGAGGCGCTGGCCGCCATCGGGCGCGACCTCGGCGACATCAGCCACATCCTGGTCACCCACATCCACCGTGACCACTACACCAACGCCGTGGAATTGCGCCGACTGCTGGGCTCGCGGGTCTACCTGGGCGCGGGCGAACGGCCGGGCCTGGAGATGCTCGACCGGCTGCGCAGCGACGTACCCGCCGGCTCGCTGGAGACCCTGCGCAGGGGAGGAGCGCCCGATATCGCCGACCAGATCGCGGCGATGGACCACGGCGGCTACGACCCGAGCGTGTGGGAGGCCCCCGACCAGTGGCTCGGGGCGGGAACGCTCCGCTTCGGCGAGCACGAGCTGCGCGTCGTACCGACTCCCGGGCACACCAGGGGGCACGTGGTCTTCCTGGACGAAGAGCGCGGTCTGCTGTTCGCCGGCGACCACGTCCTTCCGCACATCACCCCGTCCATCGGCTTCGAGCTGACCGAGGCCGACGGGCGCCCCCTCGCCGACTACCTGGACTCGCTGCGGCTTATGACGCGGTACGCCGACACCCGTCTGCTGCCCGCGCACGGGCCTGTCACCGACAGCGCCCACACCCGTGTCGCCGAACTGCTCACCCACCACGACGACCGGCTGGCCAAGAGCCTGACGGCGCTGGGCGAGGACACGCTCGACGCGCACGCGGTGGCGCGCAAGCTGGGCTGGACGCGCCGCGAGGTGCCGTTCGGGGACCTCAACGCCTTCAACCAGATGCTCGCCGTGAACGAGACGGCGGCCCACCTGGACGTCCTGGTGCTGCGCGGACGCGCCACGGTGGCGTTCGTGGGCGGGGTGAACCAGTACACGCGCGTGCGCTGACACGGCACGTACGCAGGGGGAGGGGCTCGGTCATCTCCGCGCCCCTCCTTCCTTGTCGGCGGACGGCGAACCGTGTCGGGGGACCTCATCAGGGGACTCCATCACCGGGCCGTCCAGCCGCCGTCCACGTACAGTTCGGATCCCGTCATGAAGGTCGCGTCCTGGGAGGCCAGGAACGCCACCGCGCCCGCGACCTCGTCGGGCCGGCCCAGCCGCCCCATCGGGGTGCCCTCGATCATGGCGGTGTGCCGGGGCGTGCCGCGCCACAGTTCCCGGGACAGGGGCGTCTCGATGAAGCCGGGGTGGATGGAGTTGACGCGGACGCCACGCGTGGCCCAGTGAAGTGCCGCGTTCTTCGTCATCAGGCGGACCGCGCCTTTGGCGGCGTGGTACGAGAACTGGCTGCCGAAGCCGCCGACGGTGCCGAAGATCGAGGCGATGTTGATGATCGAGCCGCCGCCGGAGCGTTCGATCGCGGGACCGCCGTGTTTCATGCCGAGCCACACTCCGCCCTGGGTGATGGCGATGACCTTGTCCCAGGACTCCTGGGTCTCCGTCTCCACCGTCCGCATCTCGGCGATGCCCGCGTTGTTGACCAGCACCGACAGACCACCCAGCTCGGCGACCACCCGCTCGACCGCGCCGCGCCACGCCTCCTCGTCGCTGACGTCCAGCGCGAGGCCGAGCGCCCGCGCCCCGTCACCCGTCAGCTCCTTCACCAGGTCCTCGCAGCGACCGGCGTCCACATCCGTCACCACCACCGTCGCGCCCTCCGAGGCCAGCCGGTGCGAGACGGCATGTCCGATGCCGCCGGTCGCACCGGTGACCAGGGCGATCTGTCCGGACAGTCGGTCTCCCACGGGCTCTCCTCGGTTCGGCGTGTGCGCGGTCGCGGTCATGGCAGCAGCTCCAGCCCCGAGCTCAGCAGCGCGGGGACCGCGGACCCGACCCGCTCGAATCCGCTGCCGACGGTCTGTCCCGCGAGGTAGCGGGCATGGATGCCCTCCGCGATGACGGCGAGCTTGAAACAGCCCAGGGCCTGGTAGTAGGGCAGGGCGTCGATGTCGCGGCCGGACTTCGCGGCGTACCGCTCGGCCAGTTCGGGGCCCGTGGGAAAGCCGGGGTTGGCCGTAGGGACGTGGCGCGCCGCGAGGACCGGTTCGCAGGTCGGATCCCAGTACATGAGGAGCATTCCGAGATCGGCGAGAGGATCACCGAGCGTGGCCATCTCCCAGTCGACGATCGCCGCGATCCGGCCGAAGCCGTCGGGCGCCAGGATGGTGTTGTCCAGGCGGTAGTCGCCGTGCACGATCGCCGGAGCGCCACTCACGGGCACGGCGTGGGCGAGCCTGCCGTGCAGTTCGTCGACGTCGGGCAGCGAACGCGTGGCGACCTTCTCCCACTGCCCGCGCCAGCGCCGCACCTGACGCTCCAGATAGCCGTCCGGTCGGCCGAAGTCGCCGAGCCCTACGGCGGAGGCGTCGACCGAGTGGAGTGCCACCAGCGCGTCCACGAGCGCGACGGCTGCCCGTCGTGCCTCGTCCGGCGGCAGTACGGCAGCGTCGTCGCCGTCGCGCAACACCGTCCCCTCCACGAAGTCGACGACGCAGAACGGCGCGCCGATCACCTCCGGGTCCCGGCACGACAGCACGGCGCGCGCGACGGGCACCCCGGTGCCGCCGAGGGCGGCGACGACGCGGTACTCGCGGTCCATATCGTGTGCCGTGGGGGTCAGCACCCCCAGCGGGGGCCGGCGCAGCACCCATCGGTGCGTCCCGTCGGTCACCTCGTACGTCAGGTTGGAGCGCCCGCCCTGGAGCAGCTGGATCCTCAACGGGCCGTCGCGCTCTGGGACATGGTGGTCGAAGTACCGCTGCAGCGCGGGCAGGTCGATGCCGACCACGGCGGCCTCGGGCGCGGTCACTGTGCGGCCACCCGCTCGCGCGCCGCCCGCACCGCACGCTTGGCGATGGCCCACCGGTGGGTCTCGGAAGGACCGTCGTAGATCCGGAAGGGGCGCACCTCCCGGTACAGCCGGGACAGCGGGGCGTCCCCCGAGATGCCGAGCGCGCCGCACACCTGCACGGAGCGGTCGACCACCCGGTTGACCGCCTCGGAGACATAGGTCTTGGCGATCGAGGTGTGCTGGGCGGCCGAGCGTCCCTGGTCCAGTTCCCAGCAGGCCCGCCACAGCACCGCACGGCTGGTCTCGATGTCGATCTCGGAGTCGGCCAACAGCTGCTGCACCATGCCGAGTTCGGCGAGCGGTTTGCCGAAGGCCGATCGCTCCGTGGCCCGCTCCAGGGCGATGTCCTGCGCCCGCCGTGCCACGCCGAGCCAGCGCATGCAGTGCGTCATCCGGGCGGGCCCGAGGCGGACCTGCGCGTACGTGAATCCCTGGTCCACCTCGCCCAGGACGGCGCTGTCGTCGACTTCGCAGCCCTCGAAGACGATCTCGCTGTGCCCGCCGAACAGGCCCTGGTCCAGCGTGTCTATGTTGCGGACGATCTTCATTCCCGGGTTGTCGGCATCGACGAGGAACATCGTCGCGCCGCCCGCGTCGCCCGGCCCGCCACTGGTGCGGGCCATAGAGATGGCGAAAGCGGCCCCGTCGGCGCCGCTGATGAACCACTTGCGTCCGTCGATCCGCCAGCCGCCGTCGACCCTCGTCGCGGTGGTGGCGAGGGCGCGCGGATCAGAACCGGCGCCCGGCGCCGGCTCCGTCATCGCGAAGCAGGACCGGACCTCACCCGCGGCCAGCGGCCGCAGGTAACGCTCCTTCTGTTCCTTCGTGGCGACCACTTCGAGCAGATGCGTGTTGCCCTCGTCGGGTGCCGCGCAGTTCAGCGCCAGCGGCCCGAGCAGCGAGTACCCGGCCGCCTCGAACACCACGGCCTGCCCACACAGGTCGAGCCCGAGCCCGCCCCATTCCGTGCCGACGTGGGGTGCGAACACCCCCGCGTCGCGGGCTGCCTGCTGGAGCCGGCGGCGCAGTGGCTCGGGACCGGCGTGGACGTTCCCGTCGCACGCCCGCTCCTCGGGTATCACCACGTCCTGTACGAACGCGGTGGTGCGCCGAGCGACAGCGGCGACCCTCTCGTCGATCTCGAACCCGATGGGCATGTTCACTCCCGAGCTTGGCTACTGACCATTAGCCATCTCAGGGGTGCAGGAGGCGTGATGTCAAGGGCCCGTTCTATACTGGCCGCTCCAGTAGACGAATTCGGCTAACGGTCGGTAGCTTCAGGAGTCCGCGTGAGCTCAGCCCAGAGCGAGGGGCACGGCAAGTCGCACAGCGCATCGCGCAACGGGTCGTACGAGAGGCCGCACCGGCCGGCCCGGGCCGAGGGCACGCCCGTCACCGACCGCCGGTCGGCGATCCGGCAGGCCGCGCTGCGGCTCTTCGCCGCACAGGGCTACCGCTCCACCACCATGGCCGACATCGGAGCCGCCGTGGGCATCCGAGGCCCGAGCCTCTACAAGCACGTGGCCTCCAAGCACGAACTGCTGGCCGAGATCATGATCGGCACGATGGAACAGCTCATCGCCGACAACATCCTGGCCGTATCCGGCACCGACGACGTCCGCGAACAGCTGCGCCGCTCCGTGGAGGCGCACATCCGCTACCACGCCCGCCACCGCCTGGAGGCCTTCGTCGGCAACCGCGAGATCGGCAGCCTGGACCAGCCCGACCAGGACCGGGTGCTCGGCCGCCGCAGCGACTACGAGCGCCGCTTCCGCGAACTCATCGAGCGGGGCGCCGCCGAGGGCGCCTTCCACGTGCAGTCGGCCCGCATCGCCTCGTACTCGATCCTCGACATGGGCATCGGCGTCGCCAGCTGGTTCCACGAGGGCGGCGAGTTCTCCGTCGACCAACTCGCCTACCAGTACGGCGACATCGCGCTGCGCATCGCGGGAGCGCGCCCGCACAGCGGCACGTCGGCGGGGGAGGAGCCGGCGTCGCAGCCCTGAGGCAACCGTGTCGGGCCAGCCGGTGACGCATGACGGCGATGAGGGCAAGGTGCCTGCGGTGCCTGAGCGTTGTGCCGGCGGTGCCACCCATCGCCGCGGGATGCGACGGAATCAATGTTGGCTGAGCCCGGCCACCACGCCGGCCCGTTCAGTGTGGCCCTGATGGACCCCGACGCCCGCCGCAGATCGGTCTACGCCGCCTTCAACCACTACGCGGACAACCGTGCAGGCCCGGGAGGTGACGGCCGGGCGGCGCGAGGCGATGGACGCCGTCCGGCGCTCCGTGGCGGTGCTCGCCGTCCGGGTCTTGCTGCCGCTGGGCTTCACCTCGTGGGAGACGTACTGCCAGGCAGAGTTCGGCGTCAGCCCCGGGCAGGCGTACCGGCTGCTCGACGTCGCACGCGCCCTGACCGCGATCTACGGTGCGGTCACCGCTGGCACCGAGACGTCTCGCACGCGAGACACCGACCCGACCGCTGCGGCCGCGCTTGACCACGGCCTGTCCCAACGAGCCTTGGCCGCCGTCTCCGGACGCCTGAGCAGCGGAAACGCAGCGATCAAGTTCGGTAAAAACGACGGCTTGTAAGAGGTCGGGAGTAATTTGACAGCGGTCGGCGGGCTCGGGCGTCTGCTGTGAACCGTGAGCGAGCGCAAGCCCACAAGCCGCGTGAACCTTCAGTAAGTCACGATCACGCCTATCGACAAGCTTCCAACCGTCAAGGACGGACCAGCTGGCGCGTGATGCCGGCGATCACCGCGGTGGCGAGGATCCAACCGGCGACGATCAGGCCGTAAGCGACGGTCTGCCCCGGCCCATACGGACTCCACGCGGTCTCCTGGCCGAGGTTCACCACCGGCAGTAGAAGATCCAGCGTGTAGGCCAGTGCCGAGAAGGGCGGCGGGTCGTCGCGGGCGGCAGTCGGAGGCATGGCCGCGAAGCACACGGTGCCCGCGGCCAGCAGTACCAGGAGCCAGAGGCCGGCCAACCATGGTCGGTACCCGTAACCGACAAGCAGGTCCTGGATCAGGCCCCACGTCCGACCGGGGGGTGCGAGCGTCCTGCGGCGCTCGCGCTGTTTGTGCAGCAGGACACGCCGGGCGTCCTCGTCGTGGCCGATGCGCCGATAGTGCGCCGCGAGTTGTTCGAGGGGCTGGGGTCGGTAGTCGTTCCGGCCGCGCGAAAGCCAGTCAAGTCGTGCCGGCGCGGGGAGGCGAGGCGCCAGGTCCTCGTACCGCAGACCGTCGAGCCTGGTTTCCCGTGGCCAGTGCGCCGGGTCGTCACACAAGCTGTCGACGTGCGCCTGGCGTAGATCCAGCACGGTGAGGCGGGTGTCGTCGAGTCGGAGTTCGCGCCTGATCCGTGCGCCCCGTAGGTCGAAATCGCGTTCGATCGTGCACACGGCCCGTTTCCCGAAGCCGCAGTACATGCCGTTGTCGACATCGAGGTTTCTTGCGAGGACCCCTCCGCGGATTGTGGAGCCGTCGAGCTCCACGTAGCCCTTGACGTGAGCACCGGGCAACCGTAATTGTCCGTCGAGGACGGCGTCATGGCAGTAGAAGGCGCCGTCGATCGCGGCGAGATCACCCTGTACCGCGACGTTCGGGGAGGTGAACGTCGAGCCGGAGATTTCCACGTCTCCCGTTCGCGCTCCGTAGAGCGACAGCTTGTCGAGTCGGCAGCCCGCGACCTCCAGTTCACCGTCGAGAGTGATACGAGCCGCGTTCATGTGGGAGAGGTAACAGCCGCGTAGCCTGATGCTGCGGGTGGTTGCCTCAGCCAGCAACAGTTCGCCGTCGAATACGCAGTGCTCGAACAGGAGCGAGGTCTGTAGCCGTGCGTTGGCCAGGTCGAGGTCGCCGGAGATCCTGACACCGCACAGGGTGAATCGGCTGGGCGAGTCCGCGCCGGACACCAGGGCAGCGATCACTCCGGCGCGCACCCGACGGTCCTCGCTCCACTGTTCCGCCTCGTTCGGGCCGTAGGCGTCATCGGTTCGGAAGTCGACCACCATCTCCTGGCGGGCCCTCGCTATGAGGCGTTGCTCGGACTCAGACAGGTTGTGGGGCATGTCCATGGCGAAAGCATGCCCGACGAGAACCGAGCACGTAGCCAGCCGCACGTGTGAGGTAGGCCGCGCTTCCACACATAACGTATGGCGGAAGTGCGTCCCGCCCTTAGGTGCCGGCTGGGCGGCTACGGCCGGGGCTGGGTTAACAAGCCCTGCTCGGTCTCGACCAGGACTTCCGCCCTCGGTCAGCCGCTGAGCTTCAGGCGGGTGTTTGTTGTAAGGCCGAGGCAGCGCCTGCTGACTCAACCTCCATGAGGGCTGGTGGCGCACCTTCCGCAAGGCGGCCCTCGCCAGCCAGTCATGGGCCGGACCAGCCGAGATCGAACACCCCGCCCCCTCGCGACGTGACACTCAACGCCCGAGCTCGGCCTGGATATGGGGAAGACCCGCACCACCAACTCGCCTCCCCACGATGATGCCGTTCAACGTGCCCGCTCTGACCGTCTGGGTGGTCGACATGCTCGCCACGCTGCGGAAGGTGGCGGGCGCCAAGGCCGCCGATCATGTGACCGTCACACCTGATCCGGCCGTGGAGGCCGTCGTCGGCTACTGGCACGCGGTCCTCGACCGCCGCCGCGGCCGATGCCCGACGCGAGCTTCGAATCGGTGGTGGGGGCCTATGCGCCGGTCACCCTGGGGCGGTGGCCGATCGCCCGGAGCGATGAGTGAGTGCGACGGATCTGCTTCGCTCGGCTGCTGGCTGCGGCAACCGGCCATGGGGAATGACGCGCTGGACGGCCTTGTTACACCGACTGCATGACATGACCGAGTCAAAGCACTCGGTGGTGGTGGAAGGAGGACCTCATGGCACGCAGCACCACGCGGCCCGTCATCACGCTCAGGTCGACGGCCGGCACCGGAGTCACCTACGTGACGCGCAAGAACCGTCTGACCAACCCCGACCGGCTGGTCGTGCGCAAGTACGACCCGGTGGCCGACAAGCACGTTCCGTTCCGCGAAGAACGATGACACCCTCCCCGGTCGTCGACCGAGGTTTCTCAAGGAGGCACCACCCATGAGGTCCGGCATTCACCCCGTCTCCCGCCCCGTCGTCTTCCGCGACCGCGCGGCAGGCTTCCACCTGCTCACCCGCTCCACCCTCGACACACAGCGCACCGTGGAGTGGGAAGACGGCACAACGTACCCGGTCATCGACGTGGACATCTCGTCCGCGAGTCACCCGTTCTACACCGGCACCTCGCGGGTCGTGGACACCGCGGGCCGAGTGGAGCGCTTCGAGCGACGCTACGGCCGTACCGCTCCCGTCCGTCCTTGACCGCCCGAGCCGTCCGACCCCTGCAAGGCCCAAGGAGGCTGCTATGAAGGTACGCAAGTCCCTGCGCTCGCTGAAGGCCAAACCCGGCGCTCAGGTGGTCCGCAGACGTGGCGTGACCTTTGTGATCAACAAGAAGGACCCCCGCTTCAAGGCCCGCCAAGGCTGACGCCACAGCGCAGCACCCCAGCGGCCCGACACCACACCCGCGGTGCCGGGCCGCTGCATTGCGATGTCGCAGGTATTTCTCTGACGGGCCCCGACGGCCACAGATGGGGCTTGACGCTCGCGGACTCGGTCACACATCCCGCCGTGTGGCCGACGGGTTCGGCGCCATGGTTCCCGCGGGCGCGGACGACTTCGGCACGTCCGGTGGTGAGTCCCGCAGACCGCCGAGCGCCAGGACCGTCAGGACTGCCCTTGAGCCCGTGATCTTGAGCGCCAGCGCCGTTCGCGAGATTGTTGCCCGCGCCGAGGCGGCAGGCTTCGAGTTCGACGACTGATGCTGTCACCAGCAGGTCTGCCGGGTTCAGTCCGCAAACCGAAGGGGCCTGCCGCCCCAGCGCATGTGCTTCTCGCTGCGGATGCGGGCCCGTTCGCGTCGTTGGGCGGTGAGGAAATCGGGGTGGTGGGCGTGCTTGTTGCGCCAGCGCAGATAGGCGTGCAGAGCCCGGGTCTGGACGGTGAATCAGAACGTGGCGTGGCCGCCGAACGGGGGCTCCGACGCGCACCATGCGGCATGGGCGGAGGTCGTCCGGCGGTGTCCTACCGAAGCGTGGTCCCTCTCGACACGTCAAGTGACACCTAGGGCTTGACCGACGAGGTGATCGGCGACCCGGCCGCGGCTCCGGAGTCCGGCACCCCCGCGTAGTGGGGCAGCTCGACGCCGTTGATCGCGCGCCCGACCAGCTCGGTGAACCATTCGCCGGCGAAATCGGGGCCCGGCTCGGCGTCTGGCCCGGGGACGTCGCGGCTGCGGGCGTTCAACCGGCCGATCTCCTGGTTGGCCTCGACGAACGAGCGCATCCGCGCCTCGTAGCGGGCGAACCCGGCGTCAGGGTCCCATCCGGCGACGGCCAGCTCTCCGGCCAGCAGATAGGCGCCGACCAGTGCCAGTCCGGTGCCCTGCCCGGACATCGGCGACGAGCTGAATGCCGCGTCCCCGAGCAACCCCACCCGTCCACTCGACCAGCGGTCCATCACCACCTGGGCGACCTGGTCGAGGTAGAAGTCCGGGGTGTCGTCCAGGTGCGCGAGGATGTCCGGGGCCAGCCAGCCCAGGCCCGCCATCCGCTCCCGCAGCAGGCGCTTCTGGGCCGCGACGTCACGGTGGTCGACGTCGAAGTCAGCCGAGGCGGAGTAGAACATGGCCATCGCCCGGGTGGCGTCCTGGATGGGTCGCAGGAGGGCGGAGCGCCCGGACTCCGGGTCCTGGTACTCGAGCAGCCAGCGGTCCAGCCCGAACTCGTTGGGCACACTGTAGAAGGCCAGCACGTGCCCGAGGTGGCGGAGGAACCGCTCATGCGGCCCGAAGACCATCGCCCGCAGCTCCGAGTGCAGCCCGTCTGCCCCGACCACCAGATCGAAGCGCCGCCGGTCGCCGCCCGCGAAGACGACGTCGACCCCGTCCGCGTCCTGGGCGAGCTCGGCGATTCGGTCGCCGAAGATGTACTCGACGCCGTCGCGGGTGTTGTCGTAGAGCACCTGGGACAAGTCCCCGCGCAGGATCTCGATGTCCGCGATGAACCCGTCGCCACCGTCGTCGTCCGCGCGGAAGGTCTCCAGTACCTGCCCGTCCGCGTCCACGGTGTGCGCGCCGGCGGTGTCGGTGCACGCCGCGCGGATCGCCGCGTCCAGCCCCATGCGCCCGATGACCTCCTTGGCGACCCCGCGCGCGTCCACCGCCTGCCCGCCGGGACGCAGCTCGGGAGCCCGCTCCACCACGGTCACCTCGGCCCCCCGCCGGCGCAGCCAGTGGGCCAGCGCGGGTCCCGCGATGCTCGCCCCCGTCACCAACAGCTTGGGACCGCTCACCCGCGTCCCCCGCTCGCCCGTCCGGATCGTGCGCTCCTGCTCGGAGTCGTCGGTGCCCATCACTGCCTCCATGTGCTTCCTCCCGCGCTGGAACGTTCCCAGCACTGGCCCACCGCTGTCGGTGGATCCGGCAGTATCGACTGGGGATCCGCACAAAACTCATCGGCACGGCCGAAATTACGGGAGTCCTCCCGGACGGGGCGGTCGTCGGTGAAGCAGGGACCCCAGCGGGCGACCGCTGGAATCCCTCGCCTTTAGGCGGGGGAGGAAGTCAAGGGTGTTCGCCGAGTTGGAGGAGGCCGGCGAGGGAGAAGCACAGGGCACCGGTGAGGGTGCCCCAGTTGGCGATGTCGGCGTTCACGAGGCTGTTGGTGGCGGGGCGGGTGTAGGCAGCGAGTGCGGAGACCATGAAGAGGGCGGAGCCGAGTTGGTTCACGGCCACGATCCGCCAGCCGAGGCTGTGCGGGCGGAGGCAGGGCCGGCCGTGGCAGATCTCGACGAAGCCCAGGTGGCCGGATACCAGGAAGAGGGCGCAGCCGATCACGTCGGGCACCCAGATCAGCCGGTTGACCTGGTGGACGTTCAGGCCCTGCAGGAAGGAGTCCAGCAGGTCGACGGCGAAGACGAGGGTGCCCGCGAACAGGACGAACGTGCTCAGCCAGTCCACCCGCATCGGCTCGTAACTCCACCATCGCCAGCGGCCGGTGACCAGTCGGCCTTCGCCGCCGCCTTGGTGGCGGGGCGCGTTGATCACCTGGAGCAGTGAGACGTACCCGCCAGTGGTGAAGAACAGGCCGCCCGCGAAGTAGATCGAGGCGCACTCGGTGGCGTCGCCGGAGCCGAACTGGGCGACGGCCGCGCCGGCGGCGAAGAGTGCCCCGCCGATGACGAAGGCGATCGCCGCGATGACGTTGAGTCTGTGCAGGCGGGCGATGGCGACGGCGTCTGCACGGATGTGCCGGGTTGCGGTCGCACCGTGGGGGCGGACGGCGAGTACTCCGCGTCGGCGCGCGAGCCGAGACTCCCACACGGTGGTGCCGCCCCCGGGAGGGTGCCAGGTGAGCCGGGTGGTGAACGGTCCCGCGCCCTCGGCGCGCTGCTCAGGTTGTCCCACGGGCCGAGCCTGGGAACTCAGGCAGCAGCGGAAGGTGGGCGAAATGGCGTACTGCCGAGCCGTCGCTGCAGCCTGCGGGGGTGTCGAATGGTTCTTGGTCGGCCCGGTCTCGGCGGCGGGATACGGGGCGTGGCCGGTTCATGCGGGCGTGCCCTCTTCCTCGGGGTTGATGGGTGGGCGTCGTTTGGCCGCGCCGCCACAGCCTGGTGGCCATCACGAGGGCCATCAGCAGACCGGTGATCACCGCCCGCCAGGACGGCGACCTCGGCTCCTCGTCAGGCCCCGTGGACGCGGCGCGTCCACCGCGTGACCTGCCAGTAGCTGGCTGTTCGATCGCCTCGTCACCGGTCAACCGCGCTTCCCTCAGGGAACTCAACTCACACCATCCTTAAAGGGGTACGGCAGGTCAAAATTCTGCTCTACCGGCATGATTCTGACTCGCTTTCCGGGATGTGGCGCGGTGAGGCGGTGCTGGGGCGCGTAGTGGAGCTGGCCGGACCCGGAAGGGTTGTGAGAACTGCGGCCGTCGCGAGAGGCGGGACGGCGCCGCGCCCGAGCGGTCCGTAGGAAGGGCGCAATGCCGGGCTCGGCATCGGCAGGGTCGGTGCCGTCCAGGACGACGAACGCCGCACAAGAAGAGGGCCTGGTGGCCCGGCCATCTTGCATGAACCCGCCGTATCCGCCCAACGGTTCTGCGGGGGTTGCGAAGTGAGGGGTGGCGTCGCCGATGTACGTGGCGCCCAGGATCTGCGCGGAACGCTCGCCGCCGACGAGGTAGACGGTGAGCGGAAGTGTGGTGCACAGGGACGCGACCAGGACCATGAGAGCCACTGCCGTGATTCACCGGGCCCCAGCTATGCGGCCCGGTCCCCGGGAAGATGGTAGTTACCCTGTTTGCCCGGTGAGATGTCCTGATCCGGGACATGCCTGTGGCTCCGGATACATCCGGAGCCACAAGCATGCTGCTGCTTGGCGGGTTACCAGCGATACCAGCGGCCCTTGCGGCCGCCCGTGTCAGCGGAGCGCATGACGAAGCCCAGCAGCCAGACGACCAGCACGATGACCGCGAGCCACCACAGTGCCTTCAGCGCGAAACCCGCGCCGAAGAGAATCAGAGCCAGCAGAAGAACGACAAGCAGGGGAACCATAGTTATCAACCTCCGTCGCTCCTCGTGCCCGGCGAATGCAAGAACACACGGTCGATTTCCCTGGTTTCTCCACTGCTCATGCGGGCACTGAACTCAGTTTCTCCACGGCGTTCACTGACTTCCGGGACCGAGTTGAACACAGAGTGGCCGCAGCTGCCGGCGATATGTGGCACGGACGGAGCCCTTCGCCGGCGCAGGTCGACGAGCGCGCGGGTCTGTTACGGCCCAGCCGATCGGCCCACCCGATCGGCGCAGCCTGGGGCTAGAGGGCGGGACGCTGGAACGGTTGGCCCCGGGGCGTGTTCTTCCTGCCGCGCCGCTGGCCTCTGGAACCGCCGTGTCAAGGCGGCGGTTGCCGGTCAGGGCTCGGGGCAGGCGTGGTCCGAGAAGGTCTCGGTCTTCAAGCCGGCTGCGCGCCGGTGCCGATCTGTTGGGTGAGCTTGAGCAGTTCTTCGACGTGGTAGATCTCGGTGATCTTGCCGTCAACAACACGGACGATGTCGGTGCCCGTGATGTCGACCGGGTTGCCGCTGGGCGCGAACCCGAAGGCGTCTGCGGTGTGTGTCCCGGTCATCCGCCAGTGGAGGACCACCCAGCCGCCGGGAAGCTCCTGCTGGAACAGGATCCGGTGCTGCGTGTCGGTGAATCCGTCGCGCACCGCGGCGATCAGCACTCGCATGCCGTCGATCCCCGAGGCGGCGCCGTCAGCGGGGTTGTGGTCTATCACGTCGGGGGCGAACACCTCGTCCGCCCCGGCGACATTGCCGGTGTCGTAGAGCTCAAGGTTGCGCGCGGCGACCCGCAACGGGGTGGTCGTGGCCGAGCGCACCACCTCGCTCGCGGTGTTGGCCGTACTGATCGCGGTCATGAGGTCCTCCATGGTGGGGAGTGCGGGCTGGTCCGGCTATAGTTCCCTGAGGGAATCAGTTCCCTCAAATGAACTAATGGAGAGTGCGTGAGTGAGCTGGACCACCCTTTGCCGGAATGTCCGATCGCCCGGTTCCTGACCGTGCTGGACGGGCCCTGGGCGACGCTGATCGTGCGGGAGCTGCTGACGGGCCCGAAACGCTTCACCGAGCTGCGCGCCGGGCTGCCGGGGATCAGCCCCAAGACCCTGTCCTCACGGCTGCGACGATTCGTACTCCTCGGGCTGGTCACCCGCACGGCCTATCCGGAGATCCCGCCGCGCGTGGAGTACGAACTCACCCCTGCAGGCGCCCGACTCGAGGTCGTGCTGGCCACCATGGGCGCCTGGGCCGAACAAGACCTTCCCCGCACTGGCGCGTTCCCCGTCGAAGATCGGTAAGCAGGACCCGCCGATTGCCCGGGCGCTGAGCGCAAGAGAATGGCCGCGCGCGCCTCGCGGTCAGGCGTCTAGGGTCGACCTCGACTTCTGGCCGCGGGTGCTGGTGTAGTGCACGCCCGCGCCCCACTTCTCCTGCACCGGCGACATGCACCGCTGGCGCAGCGGGATGCCGCCGGGGCCGTACCGGTGGGTCCTGCGCTGGCATCCAGCGCAGACGCACCGACCCCATGGTCAGTAGGCCGGGGCTGATGGCGTGCACATGGGCCGGCGGGCGGCTAAGTCGATGATGTGGAGCTGGGTGTCGGGCTGGCAGTGGGTGCAGGCGCGCAGGCCGTCGGCGAGGAGGCGGCGGGCTTCGTCGCGGCTGACGGGGCGGCGGCGGGAGCCGATCATGTGGCAGGTGCCGGCGTGGACCTGGACGGGTGGCTTGCCGGTGCCGATGCCGACTTCGACGACCCATTCCGGCGTCTGCGGTCGGGTGCGCCGGCCGTGTTCGGCTTCTGCCTTGCGGCGCTCCAGCAGGGCGATCTTCGCGTCGATGCGGTTCAGCCACAAGGCATGCCACACCCGCAAGGTGCGCAGTCGTTCCAGGTCGGGCGGCAGATCGTCGAACACATTTGTGATTTTAGGCTCAAGATCGAGGTGCTGCGCCCTCGCGTGTTCGATTTAATGTTCGATAATGTGGTGGGGGAGGTGAGCACGATGAGGACGCGGGCGACGACGGACGGACAGGGCGTGTTGATGCATGTGCGCTGCCCGGACCGGCTGCCGGAGGAGACATACAGGCAGGTGCTCGAGGAACTGGCCGGGCTGTCGCCGGTGATGCAGGCACTACCGCCGACCGCGGCGCTGGTGGACCTGCGCGGGGCGCTGCGCTACCACGGCGTCGATGCCCGCCGACTGGGGGAGGTCCTGCGGATCAGGACGATCTCCCGCCTCGGCGTCGACGTCCGCATCGGCATCGGCCCCTCCATCACGATCGCCGCCACAGCCTCCGGACAGGTAGGCCTGCCGGGCGGGGTCCTGGCGATCGCACCCGATGACGTGACCGGCTGGCTCGGGGCGCTGCCGGTCGAGGCCCTGCACGGGATCGGCCCACGGCAGGCGGCGGCTCTGCGCGACTACGGCATCCATTGCGTGGGCCTGCTCGCCGCGGTGCCACCCGCGACCGTGCAGCGCCTGCTGGGCGGGAAGGCCGGCCGCCTGGCCGCCGACCGGGCCCGCGGCATCGACCCCCGCCCCGTGGTGCCCCGCGCCCTGCCCGCCACGGCGAGCGTGCGCCACCGCTTCGACGAGCACACCCTGGACGGCGCCGTCGTCCGCGCCGCCCTGCTCGACCTGGTCGTCCGGCTCGGCACCCGGCTGCGCGGCCGCGGCCAGGCCGCCCGCGCCCTGACCTTGACCCTGAAGTTCGCCGGCGGCAGCAGCTGGGAGAAGACCCGACGCCTGACCGCACCCTCCGCCCATGAGGACGACCTGCGCCAGCTCGCCTACCAGCTGATGGACGCCGCCGGCCTGCAGCGCGGCCGCCTGACCGGGCTCGCCCTGAAGGGCGAGGACCTCGTCGACGCCGACCAGGTCGCCTGGCAGCTGTCCCTCGATGACGCCCGCGAGGCCCGCCTCGCCGCCGAAACCGCCCTCGACCGCGTGCGCGACAAGTTCGGGCCGGGCGTCATCGGCCCGGCCGCCGTCTTCCGCCGCGCCTCATGACCCGACCAGGAAGGCTGGACGGAGTGGGACGGCGCGCAAGACGTCTAGCGCCCCTTGACGTCGGCGCAGTCGGAGTCTGCGACGACCGTGGCGGTGGCGGTGGTTGTGTTTCTGCGGGGCGAAGGCCGACGAGGCATCGCTGACGCGGCCCCATGCGCGAGCGGCGTACCTCAGGAGCTGGCGCCGCTGACCCCGGGGGCGACGAAGCGCCGGTGCAGGGGGTAGAACTTCGGCTCAGGGTCGCTTTGCACGCCCAGTTCGCCCTTGAGTACGGGGGCGATCCTGGCCTCGATGAACCGGTTGAAGTGGTCCTCCGACTCCCAGATGTCCATCACGTTGAGGCCGCCGTGGACGAACCAGGCGGCGTGCAGCACGCACCCGTCCGGTGCGTCTTCTTCCCAGCGCACCTTCTGGCGCACCGCGTCGTACACGGCGGGTGTGATCTCGGGCCAGGAAAAGGTCATCACGACTGCCATGGAGCTTCCTTTCGCCGCCTGACGCGCCGCGGTCGGACGGCCCGCGGCATAGCACTGCGAAGCTAAGCCGCTGGTATCGCCGGTGCACTCCAGGGCGTCCATCCGAGAAGGGGCTAGGTCGACGGGATGAAGATTCTGCGTCTGTCCGCTGCGCACCTCGACCGAGCCGGCGGCCAGGACGCCGAGGGTGCCGATGGCACGGCGGCGCTTCGCGCCCTCCTCGCCGCAGTGGAGGCCGCCCTGGACGACTCGGGCAACGGTTGGTCCGGACTTCGTCGACGAAGTCCTTCGCGGATACGAGGCTGCCGGCAGCCTCGTACGCGGAGTATCCGGCGCCTGGAGGAACTCAGCCTTGTGCCGCAGTGCCGTCTCACTGTCGACGACGAGGGCATTCGCGGGGTGCTCGCCCGGCTCCACGAGCTGACCCCGCGGCGGCCACACCACATTGCATGCCCCCATGAGGAGGGGCACGAGATGCGCGGCACAAGGCAAGAACAGTCGATACGCCCAGGTGCCGAGGACGCCCACGAACGGTAGAACGTAAGGGTGAGGGACGAGACCAGCCCTGCTGAGGGTGCCCGGCCACATCGTGTGGCGAGGCCGGGGATCGACTACCAGGCGCTGTTCTCGGTCACCCCCAGCCCCTGCATGGTGCTGGGCCCGGACCTGGTGCTCGCCGACGTCAATAAGGCGGCCTGCCGGGTGACCGGCCGCACTCGGGAGGACCTGGTCGGGCGGTACCTCTTCGATGCCTTCCCTGACAATCCGGCTGATCCGGATGCTGACGGGGTACGGAATCTGCACGCCTCCCTGCACGGGGTCCTGCGCTCGAAGGAGCCGGACACGATGGCGCCGATGAAGTACGACATTCCCGTGGCCGACCGGCCCGGGGTGTTCGAGGAGCGGTGGTGGTCCGCGATCAACACGCCGGTGCTCGGGCCGGACGGTCAGGTGGAGTGGATCCTGCACCGGGGGGAGGACGTGACCTCGTTCATCCTCTCCCACCCTCGTCGGCGAGGAGGCGGGGCGCTCAGCGACGTGGAGGCGATGGAGGTCGAGCTGTACGCGCGGGCGCGTGAGCTCCATCGAGTGAACGATAGATTGCGCCAGGCCCACGCCCGGGAACGCCAGGTCGCTGTCACCTTGCAGGAGGCCATGCTCCACTCGCCCCACCTGGCCCGGCACCGGGACACCGCGGTGCGCTACTTGCCCGCCGCCGGGTCACTGAACGTATGCGGCGACTGGTACGAGGTGGTCGACCTGCCCGAGAACAGATTCGCCGTCGCGGTCGGCGACGTCGTCGGCCACGGCCTGGAGGCCGCCGCCGTCATGGGCATGCTCCGCAGCGCGTTGTCCGCCGTCGTCCGGGCCGTCGACGGGCCCGCGAGAGCCCTGGACGTCCTGGGCCTGTATTCACGCTACGTGGAGGGCGCGCTGGCCACCACCGTCGTCCAGGCCGTCGTCGACACCCGCGCCCGCCGCATCCTGTACAGCAGCGCCGGCCACCCGCCCCCCATCCTGCTCCACCCGGACGGCACCTGCGATCTTCTCGACCAGGCCACCGACCCTCCGCTGGGGGCCCGCCCCAAACCCGTCCCCCGCATCCAGGCCGGCCTGCCCTACACCCCTGGCGACACCTTCGTGCTCTACACCGACGGTCTCATCGAACGCCGCGGCGAGGACATCGATGCCGGCCTGCAACGCCTCACCGACGCGCTCGCCCGCCATGCCCGCCACAGCCCCGAACGACTCGCCGACGCTCTGCTTGCGCACCTCGGCGTCAGCAGCGGCGCCCGCGACGACATCGCCCTGATCGTCCTCCGCCTGTGACCCGTGCGCCGCAACCTGCACGCAACAGGTGGCGAACCCCGTCCACTGAAACGCTCATGTGCACCTGCGGTTGCCTGCGGAACTGGACGTAGAGACCACACAATCGCCGTCCATCGCCAACAGACCTCGCCAGATGCGATGAACAGAACCGCCGTGACCAGCCAGGACGCAGTGGCTCCTCGCCAACTACCGTGAACAGCCACAGTCGGGCCAGATCCGGTCCCATGCCCCGGCAGGCCCTCTGCGAGGCGGGATCCGAAAATCGCCCCGCGGATGCGGTGCGGTGAGGTGCGCGTGAGGCTGGTGCCATGTCGGAGCGCCGCGCCATCATCTGCCCGCCGTATGGGACGGGCGGCCGCAGGGCGTGCACCGACGATCAGTTGCTCCGCACGGCCTGCCGTCTCCACGCCCTCACCGTGCCCGTGCAGAACGCGGTCCGCACTGGCAGACACGAGGTGGATGTCGTGGAGTCGGGACGGAACGTGCGGCATGAGGACAGCCCGGAGGTGCGGGGACACTGAGCACGCGCAAAAGCCGTCGGGGCAGCGAAGCAGACGACGTGGAAGCCGTCCTCGACGAGCTGTACACCACGCCGCCGGCTGACTTCGTTGCCCGGCGGGAGACGCTGGCCGCCGCCGCGAAAACAGCCGGCGGGCTGGACAATGCCCGCCGCATCCGCGCCGCCCGCCGCCCCACCCTCGCCGCCTGGGCGGCCAATCTCCTGCTGCGCACCCAGCCGGAAGAGAGCCGGCAATTCCTGGAACTGGGCCGCGCGCTGCGCGAGGCCTACCAGGCCCTGGACGCCGACGTGCTCAAGGATCTCTCCGCACAGCGCCGCCGTGTCGTCTCCGCCCTGTCCCGGCAGGCCGCCCAGCTCGCCAGCGAGGCCGGGCACGGGCTCTCGCAGCCGGTCCAGCAGGACCTCGAAGCGACCCTGCGCGCCGTACTCGCCGATCCGGACGCAGCCGATCAGTGGGCGGGCGGCCGCCTGGTCAACGCCCTCACCCCGCCCTCGGAATTCCACCCGGGCAGCGCACCAGCGGCCGAGAAACCAGGCACCCGCAGTCGCCCGGCCTCCCCGTCCCCGTCTGTGTCTCCGGGACGGGCGTCCAAGGACGAACTCGCAGAGCGGCGCCGCGCCCGCCAGGAGCAGCTGGCCCGGGCGCGGGAGGCAGCCGAGGCCGCCGAGCAGCGCCTGCGTGACGAGCGCGCACGGCAGGCGGACGTCGACGCCGAGCTGCAGCGGGCGCGCGAGCGCACCGAACAGGCTCGCCGACGGATGTCCGCCATTGAGGAGCAGCTGCGCCAGGCGCGCGAGGAGTGCCGGCAGGCCGAGCACGAACAGCAGGAAGCCGAGGCACACGGCCGGTCCGCTGCCGAGGTCGTCGCCCAGGCCGAGCGGGCGGCACACGAGACCACACAGCAGCTACGCCGCATGACCAGAGGCGCCACATAGCCAGCACCGGATGACCAGAGGTCGTTTTCTCCCGTTGCTATGAGTAGTCGTACTTGAGGACGAAGGCGCTGTCTTCGGCTCCGTCCTGGGCGGCGACCGTGACGCTGTGGGTTGGCAGCGATGCCAGGTTCACCCAGGCGGAGACCGAATAGCTGCTCGTGGGGTCGAGCACCTGGGCGCCGCTCGTGGCCTCGCCGCTCGTGCCGTCCAGGGTCAGGACGGTGCCCGGGTGGCGTTGGTAGTCCTGGTTGCTGTGCGGTAGAGGGCGAGCGGACTGTTGCCCGGGTCGGGATTGGCCGGGTTGGCGTTGCGGCTGTTCGGCGAGTCGGTCGCCGCGGTGGCCAGTGCGCCGAAGGCCGGGCTGGTGAGGTTGACTAGGTGCGATGTCCTGTCGCACGGACGTCCGCGCAGTGGTTCTCGCCCACACGTGATGCTCACTCACAAATGACTTCGGAGCTCCCATGCTGCTGCGAAGGCACTTCACCTCGGAGGACGCGTCCTGCACGAGCCCTCGGACTGCCCGGACCGTCCGGGCGACTGGCTCGGGAGCGGGCTGCCTCCCGGGCTTCCAACAGATTGGCCTGACAGGGTGACCGTGGCACCGCGTCTGCCCGCCAAGCCTCTCATCTGTGGTGATGCCTGCTAGCTTCGCCAGCTGATCTGTGGTCCCGTACGCCTGCAGCGCAGGTTGGGCCACGACTGCGAGGCGAGGAAGACTGGTGTGAGGGAAGACCCTAAGAAGCCAGCGGTGGCTCCATTCAAACGCAGGACTTTCCTGGCCACGGCCGCCGTGACGGCCGCCGCGTCGGCCACCGCGACAGCCGCACCGGCGTCGGCCGCGGGTCCCCACAGTGGACCAGCCGACCCGTGGCCTCTCGACTCCGTGGCGCGCCTGCTGGCCATGCCCGAGGCCGGCCGCGGTATCGACTGGCTCAGGTCGGCGCTACAGGTCGCCGTGGAGCTGGAACTGTCCACCATCCCGCCGTACCTGTGCGGCTGGTGGTCCATCAGGGACCGCGGCGCGGATGCCGCGCGCCTGATCCGGCGCATCATCGACGACGAGATGTACCACCTGGGCGTGGTGTGCAATCTGCTCGTGGCCGTGGGGGGCAAGCCCCGGATCAGGGCGGCGGCACCCGTCTACCCCGGCCCGCTGCCCGGTGGCGTACGTGCCGGCGTGACCGTGTACTTGTCGGGTTTGACCAGGTCTTTCGTGCACGACGTGATGATGGCCATCGAAGCGCCCGAGGAACCACTCGCCCTCAGTGACAGCGCCCCGCCCACCGTCGGCGCCTTTTACGGCGCTGTGCTGCAGGGTTTCAGGGCCGTGGCCCCGCAGTTGTCGGCCCGCGGACAGCTGAGCGCTCACATCGGATCTGACGAACTGCGGCCGGTTGAGACGCTCCTGGACGCAGAGCGCTCCATCGACATCATCAGGGAACAGGGCGAGGGCACGAGCAGTTCCCCGGCCGACTCCTTCGCCGACGACCACCCGGCCCACTACTACGCTTTCGGCGAGATCTACCACGGCCGGCAACTGCGGCAGACCGACACGGGCTGGACGTTCACCGGGGCGCCCGTCCCCTTCCCCGATGCACGCCCCATGGCCCGGGTTCCGGCCGGCGGCTGGCCCGGCCCG
Organism: Streptomyces sp. SAI-127; assembly: GCF_029894425.1. Classification (NCBI taxonomy): domain Bacteria; kingdom Bacillati; phylum Actinomycetota; class Actinomycetes; order Kitasatosporales; family Streptomycetaceae; genus Streptomyces; species Streptomyces sp. SAI-127. Next base: position 265,269 of record NZ_JARXYJ010000001.1, on the reverse strand, counting down.
CCGGCGCCCGTGCAGGAGTTCCTGGACCGGTTCGACACCACCTACACCGCCTTGCTCGACTCCCTCGATGCCGCCTGGGGCGACGGCGGTACCCGTTCCCTGGGTGCGGCCATTCACGCCATGCGCGCCCTGGAAGAGCCCGCCGTACGGCTGATGGAGATTGAGATCCCCGGCGCTCACAGCACATATGGCCCCCAGTTCCACGTACTTCCCTAATGAGCGGACAGGACGAACCTCATTCTGAAGCGTCAGGTAGTGCTCTTCCTCGTGCCGTTCTGGCAGAAGCAGGCTTGGGACGCGTACTACCAGGCCAGCCGCTGATGGACACAACGGCTCGATGGGGAGGGGAACTGGCCCAGTGGGCTTGCGGGGAGTGCCAGGGGGAAGCCGCTCGGGGGATGGGGCCGGTGCCGGCTTGCGGAAGGGTGGTTGTGGGAGGCCCGGTTGCCCCCGACGTGGCCGAGTGTGCGGATCACCGTCGGCGGTGCCTGTCCGCTGTGCGCGGTCGGCTGCGCATCCGCATGGGCAGAACCCTGGAAGCTGCGCAGAGCCCTGGAAGCCGCGTGGCGGTCACAGGCTGCGCAGGAACGGCAGCGAGGGCATGAAGAAGTATTCGCCGCCTTTCATGGTGACCGTCTGCTCGGGGGCGGGGGCCTCCTGAGTCTCGTTGTCTGCCCATGCCTGTGGCCATGTCTGCGAGGGCCGACTGCCCTGGCCGGTGACCGGGTCGAGGCCGGGCTCGGCGGCGGTGCCGTGTCGGGGGAATCCGGGGTTGTCCGCCCACCGTCGCTGGACGAACTCGAACTGCTTGCCGAGGTCGGAGTTGCATGCCATGAACAGCAGGCCGACGCCGCTGTCGGGCTGGTCGCCTTCGGTGCGTTCCCCGTAGGTCTGTCCGCGCCGGGCCAGCAGGTGCAGCCTTTCTTCCTCCGGTGTTTCGAAGCCGCCGGATCCGCGTGGGTTGCTCTTGCGGATATGTGCCTGGAGCGGGCATTTGCGGCCGGCGGTGTCGCTGGCGTAGGTGAAGTCGTTCATCACGGGCTTGTGCGCTCCGGCCTGGGCCTGCAGCGTGAGCGGGGTGCCGTCCCTGAAGCGGCCGACGAGCATTGCGCCGGCGCGTTCGCGGTCGTGGTTGTCCAGTTTCAGGGTGTCGGCGAGTTCTTCCTCGGCCGCCTTGAAGGCGCGCACGTTCTGTTCCAGCTTGCGCAGCACGAAGTAGCTGCCGAAGTCGGTGGTGGGGTCGGGGGCGGCCGGGTCGGCGACCAGGACTCTTCCCAGCGGCAGGAACGGATTCCAGACGGAGGTTCCGTCCATGGTGTCGCGCTCGGCGTCCAGGTCCTCGGTGAGGAACAGCGGCAGGCTGCGCCCGTCGACGTACCCGAAGTGCTCGATCGCGCGGCCTGCGTCATCGTGCTGGGTCTTGCCGGTCTCTTCGGCGAGCACGGTGATCGAATCGTTCAGAAGTGCTTTGACCTCGCCGAGCCGGGTGTTGGCAGGAAGGGAGTCGGCGTCGCCCACCAGGACGATGGCGTGGATTTCCTGCTGGTAGCCGGGTTCCCACTGCGTGGGGTCGGGGTCATTCAGGTTGGCGAGGGACTGAGGGTCTCGCATGCCGCGCTGGAAGACGGGGTCCGAGGGCGCCGCGCTTGTCAGGCCCAGCCTGGCGTAGCCCGCGTTCGTCAGCCCCACGCCGACATAGGGGGTGCCCTTCGTGCCGTGTTGTTTGAAGGCTTCCGCTTCTTCGAGTCCGGTCTTGGCCGACTTCATCAGCGGGACCAGGGCGGCCAGGAACGCGCGGGCTGCCGCGGTGGCCTCAGGCCCCTGTCCGAACTGCAGGAGCAGGATGTGCAGACGGTCGCGGACATGGCCCTTCAGGATGTTCGGCTGCAGGTGCTGCAGCATGGTCTCGTTGTCGCCGGTGGCGTTCTTCCACGACAACGGCACCGTGTCGTTGAGTTCAACGGGCATGTCTGTTCCCTTTGTCGATCCAGAATCCGGTGAGTTTCACGAGCGGTATACAGGTCGGCCGGTGCCGGATGCCGGACCCTGCCGTGCAGAACGTTGCCGGCATCACGGCACCTGTTGTCAGTCTGGGGGAGCCGCGTGGAATATGCGACTCGATCGAAACACCAGCATTGCCGAGCGTGGTTTTCCGTTGGCGAGGCAGGAAGTTGAACAACGAAAATCTTGGTTGACGGGAAAATTGCTTCACTTGGGTGACGGGAAAGAGTGCTTCGCTCGCCGGAACACGGAGACGGTTCGCACTGCCCCGTGAAGAGGGACAGGCTGCTACCCGGCTGGCCAACGGGGTGGAATGCCATCGCGGCCGAACACCGCGGACGGCCTCATGGTGGTCGTCGTTGAAACGGCCGGCAGGCGGTCGCCGCGTTGTCGCCGCGCCGCCCGGGGCTCGCTGACGTACCGTGGGAAAAGAGGCGTTCGGTCCTGCCGCATGCGTCGAGCGAACCGTGGGCGGCTCAGACGGTGCGTTACTCGTATTCCCCGGTCCCACGGCCGCCACCACGCCTTCGAACCAGTGGTCTTCGCCGTATCGTCACCGGACCACCCGGGACGGCCAGGGTTTTCCCAGTCGGGAGATGATCCCCATGACGATGCTTTCCGGTTACCGAAGCAACAGGATCGTCCAATTGATGGACGAATCCGCCGAAGCCCGCGGCGCGGACTGGCTGAAGGATTCCTTGCAGCAGGCTGTCATGCTGGAACTGGCGACTCTTCCACCGTATTTGTGCGCCATGTGGTCGATCAAAGACCAGGACGACGATGTGTGCGAGGAGATAAAGCGGATCGTCTTCGACGAGATGTCTCACCTGGGCCTCGCGGGAAACCTGCTCACCACCATCGGCGGCGTGCCCCGCCTCGCCGGTGCGGGAACAGTGCCGGCCTACCCAGGCCCGCTGCCCGGCGGTGTCCGACCCCAGCTGACCGTCTTCCTCAGCGGACTCACAAAGGAATCCCTCGAGCTGTTCTCCCAGATCGAGGAGCCAGAGGAACCAGTGGTCGCGGACGTGGTCGCCACACCCTCCATCGGTGCGTTCTACACCGCGATTCTCGACGCGCTCCGCGACAACGCAGACCTGGTCCGCGGTACCCGCCAGCTGACCCGTGACATGTCGGGCCACGGTGCCGGAAACAGCATCGTGGCGATCAACTCCCTGGAGGATGCCGAGGCGGCCATCGACGTGATCAAGGAACAGGGTGAGGGAACAACGGCGTCACCCGAGAACCCGTTCCCCGGCGAGGCCGGAGAACTCGCCCACTTCTACGCCTTCCGGGAGATCCTCCACGGCCGCAAACTGATCAAGGTCTCCACCGACCCGGTTCGATGGGATTTCCTCGGAGACGAGATACCGATGCCTCCTGCTTTCCCCATGGCCACGGTACCGGCCGGAGGGTGGGGAGCATCAGGCACTGCGGGACCCGACCCCGCAACCCAGACACTCATCGACGCCGGCAACCAGGCCTACAGCCACATGTTGCGCTGCTTGGAGGAGGCCTGGCAGGCAGAGGCGGCCGCGGACGGGAGGCGGCTGCTCGGCAAAGCCGTCCGCCACATGTTCGAGCTCCAAGAGCCGGCTCAGTCGCTGATGAGCCGCGAGCTGCCGGACGGCAGCGGCCGCACCTACGGCCCGGAATTCCGGTACGTCGATCTATGAGAGTGTCATCGCCTGGAACCGCGCCCGCGACGTCGCCGACAGCGAGCCCCTCGACCTCGACGAGATCAAGGAGGTCACCCGGCTTGCCCTGGGCCGCGACTTCGGGATGCACGACACCCGCTGGATGTCCCGCTTCGACTGCGACGAACGCCAGGCCCCCGCGTACCGTGTGGGCCGGGTCCAACTCTCCATAGAGCTCGTAACACGATCATGGTGAAGGGCTGTTGAGTCGTCTCCAGCAGATCAGTCCGCAGGCCAGGGAGACTATGGCGTTGTGGAGGTCGAGCCGTCTGCCAGCGGACTGCGAGGCGCTTGAACTGGCGCGCGACGGTCTGCCTCGACGACATTCCGCAGCCCGTCGAGACCGACGATGTCCGCCGCCCCTTCGCTGTTACTGTCGCGCCATGTCCAAGATCGAGATAGACGTCGTGACCGCCGAGTTCTTCGATGCCTTTGACAACCGGGGCGGCAAGGCTGCCGACGTGGCCCGGATCCGCCAGCTGATTATTCCGGGTGGCGTGATCGTCAAGACCGGCCCGGAGTTCACGGTCTACACCGTGGACGAGTTCATCGAGCCTCGCCAGCGGCTGCTGACCGACGGTCGGCTGGTCGAGTTCTCCGAGTGGGAGACCTCTGAACGGACAGAGATCGCGGGCGATATCGCGTCGCGGTTCGGCGAGTACCGCAAGTCCGGGATCTTGGATGGTGAGCCGTTCGAGGGAGACGGGACCAAGACCATCCAGTTCGTCCGCACCTCCGAGGGCTGGCGGATCGCAGCGTTTGCCTGGTACGACCAGCCCTGACCGCGGGGCGGTCCGGCTGCGGCTTGTCAGCTTGGGTTGATGTGGTGCGTCGACCGGCGACGGACCGGTGTCGGCTCCCCCCTTTTCGCGCGGATGTGGGAGCCGTCCACGCGCGCGCGACCAGTCGAGTTCGCCGGCCGCGTTCAACTCGGCGAGCAGGATACGGTGCAGCTGGTCGAAGACACCGGCCTGCTGCCACCGTTCCAGGCGCCGCCAGCAGGTCTGCCCGGAGCCGAACCCCAGCTCCAGCGGCAGCAGTTGCCAGGCTATGACGTTGCAGAAGACGTACAGGATGCCCTGCAGACACAGCCGGTCCGCCACCGGCCGCGGCCCCGGCGCCCGCTCCGGCCAGGGCAACGGCAGCAGTGGCTCGATCAACTCCCACAAGTCGTCATCCACGACCCACGGTCGAGTACTCACACCCTCCCGAACGGCCGAATCGTCTCGGTCACGCCCGACCAAAGCACTTCAACAAGATCGTGTTACGAGCTCATAGGAGAATCAAGTTCTGCATAATTACTCTGGCTTTGTTCAGCTAGCGTCTGAGACCCCAGGGCCCGCGCTCCACCGCTCGGCATCCCATTCTGGAGCGCTCGGCTGGGAAGTCCGCATCGGATCAGCGCTCGCATTCCAGGGCCGGCGCCGCTTCTGGGTCGGTGTTCTTCAACAGATTCACTCGGAAGCACTGTGACGAGCGGACCAAATGCCGTACGACCTGGGCAAATTACCGTGCCCTCGCCGTCCTGGCCCCCGTACCCGACGGCTACCGTCTCCCGCGCCCGGCCTGGCCGGGCCTCCGGCGGTGAACCTCCTTCCGTGCTCCAGGTGTTCGCCCCACGGGAGGGGCCGCCGCTGTACAGCATCTGACGCACGAGAGCACCAGTCCGTTTGCCACCACTGGGGCGGCGCCCCGCACACCTACCCCGATGATTCCTCTATCAGCTCTCCCGGAACCACTACCGCGACCTGGTGCCAGGTCGGCAATGGGCTTTCGGCGTCGAGCCTGATACCGGAAAGGTCTACTACGTCTTGCCCGACGGGGAAGCCTGGTTCGCCAACTCCTCCATCGACCTCTGGCTGCAGACACTGCACCACTACGGCCGACGAGTGAGCCAGTCTCCGATCCTCAACGACCCGGACGAGCACGAGGACGAAGCCCTGGCCGAGCTGAGCGAGCTTGCGGACGAGCTCTAGGCGATCGACCCGCCCGCCTTCGAGGGCTACATCGGCTTCATCTGGGCCGAGTTCCTCGATCGCTGGCTCTGGTGAGGGGCAGCGTTGCAGATAATCCAGAACCACAGTGGAAGTCGCGGCTCCGCCTGCCGTCGGCACCATGCTGAACGCAAGGTACCGGGCGGCGAAGGTCGACTTGCCGCAGCCGCTCCGGCGACCAGGGCGCACACGTTGCCGGCGGGCAGGATCGGCGGTTGCATCGCGTCCCTTCAACGACAGCGGGCCGCGGTGGCCGGGGCCCGGAGGCTGCTCAGGCGCCGGTGTCGTCTGCCGTGGTCGTGCCGGTGACCGTGGCCGTCTCGTACGGAGCGGTGAGCCGTCCAGCGCGTGGCGGACACGGGCGGTGGTGCTCATTACGTACTCGCGGTGGTGCTCAGCTACTCGCGCCAATCGTAGATCGTTTCGGTCGTGGCAGCGTGCGGCATATACACATTGCCAGGCCCGTCCTATTCGGGTGGGGCGGGTCTGCCCAACCACGGCCTCAGGCCGCGCTGCGCGCCCCGCAACACCTCATCAGGCGGCAGTCCAGCAGCTGATTCGATCACAACAAGTCCCCAAGTTCTTCCGGCCGACGGTGCCGAGCGTCACCGCACGCTCGCGCAGCAGGTACTGCACCGCCGACGCGACATCCACCACTGGGGGGCTTACCTCGTAGCGGGCGAGCTTTCCGACATACCAGTCCAGCCACTGCGCCCCTTCCCTCCTGGCGGCTCGGGACAATGCAGCTTCGGCGTTCCCATCGAGAAAGACCATGACCGGGCAGAGCGGCGCGAGCACCTCTGTGAGGTCAGTCATGAACGCATCGATCGTCTCTTCGCCGTGCCCCATGGCCAGCAGCGTCGGCACGAACGGCATCAGGGCGTCCGCGATCACCACATCACCGCCGGTCGCCAGGAACGAATCTACGAACTCGGCAGTTGTTGCGAGCAACGTCCCCAGGCCGACGGCGCCGGTCGCCTTGAACTCCTCAGCCACTGCGGCGAACTGCGGCCTTGTCAAGATCTCCTCCTCGCGGAAATGGTCCACCCTCAGTCCCTCATCGACCAGCCATCGGGACAGGCCAGCACATAGCGTCGACTTGCCCACTCCGGGAGATACTCCCCACACGGTGATCAGAACCGTCATAGTCGCCGAGCCTAGGAAGGGCGATCATCACTGCCAACCCCGCCGCGTCTCCACCCATCCCTGAGCAATGAGCAGGCGCTGGATCTCGTTGCAGCAGCACTACAGGCCGCCATCCCTGGCCCTGGACCACTCGACAAGCACAACACGCGAAGCCACATGGACTGCTACCGCGTATCCGCGTCCACCGCCCGCATCCACGTCGTCGCCGACCTTGACCGTACGGGTCAGGCGACCCAGATCCAGACGGACATCAGAGGGGCGACATCTGCGCCGGGCAACGAGCTGAAGAGCACGCGCCACCCGCCTGGTCAGCCACGCTCAAGACCCCCGTGCCGCATCCAACTGGCTAGCCCGCAGGCCAATGTGGGTTCGGCATGCCGTCATCGCTCATATGCGCCCGCTGCCAGATCCGTTTCCAGTTGAACGGGGTCTCCGGGACGAACCGATGACGCTGCCCGCACGGACACGGCGCCAGGACCCACGCGCACCCACGGCACAGCTCCACCCAGCCGTGCCCGGTCGAGTTCGACTCCAGCGGTCTCTCGTCGCCGCAGGCGGGGCAGCCGGGAAGATCGGCGCCGTCCAGAATCGCGTTCTGTCGCCGGACGTACTCGGGCAGCCGCAGCGACGGATGGCGAAACGGGTCTTCGAACCAGGCGCGGTTCGGGCCCTCCCACCTGCTCCGCAGCCACCACGGTCGCGGGTTCACTACGGCCCGCCGCCCGGCTCGCTTCTCTGCCCGGCGTTGCTCGGCGTACTCCTCCGCCCGCGCGAGCCACAGAACCCTCGCCTCATGCAGTTCCTCCACCGCCCGCACCAGCGCGTCCGGGTCCACCTCCAGCCGCCGGGGGATCGCGACGCTGAGCGTGAGGTGGTGGTACGTCGCCCGGAAGCCGTACGGAGCAAAGAGGGTGATGCACGTCCGCAGCGCGCTGTGCCGACGGCGGAGAGGGAGGCCGGCGTCGTGCACGCGCGCCCGGTGGGTCAGGAAGCTGGACATTGTATGGGCCCCAGGTCCAGCGCCCGGGCCAGGGCGGCGGTAACGGCGGCGGCGTGTGCCGGCAAGTGTTGTTCGGCCCAGCTTCCGGCGAGGTTGAGGAAGTCCTGCAAGTCCCGCTGGGCACCGGTGACGAGCGTGCGTACCTGGTCTACTGGCAGCTCGATCACCGGGCTGTCTTCATCGCCGTAGGCGTCGAGAGTCAGCCGGACACTGTCGCCCACGCGTTCGGCCATCGAGGACGGGTTGTGGCCGAAGTAGGAGCAGCCGGTGCCGTCGAGCACCTCCAGCCAGTCCCGCCAGGTCTCCAGTCCGCTGCAGCAGCCCGGCTCGACGAAGACGGTGCCGGTGGCGTTGTCGGTCACCCGGAACCCGCCGGCGGCGAGCAGGTCGGGCATGGTGAGCAGTCCGTGCAGGAACGTGCCGAGCGGGTCGGTCGGGCACGGCCCGTGCTCCTCCTCCGGCTCGAAGCCGTTGTAGTCGGCGATCCGCATAACCGCCGTGCCGACCTCCACCGGAGTCAGCTCCCCGTTGAGAACGAGGTAGCCGTACGACTTGTGCTCGCCAACAGGCCAGAGCGTGAAGTCGTCGGCAGCGAAGATCTCCAGAACGGGTTGCATCACCATCACACGGGGATGATGCCGGACCCACTGCTCCACCGCCACGGGCTTTAGCTGCGGCATCGGGCTCAGGGCGGGCCCGCGAACTCGCCGAGGCTCTCGCGGGCGGCACGGGTCAGCACGCGGGGCGTCGGCATGTCGGCGGCCTTGCTCGTCCCGGATATCAGGCCATCGTAGTGAGCCAACCGCTCTCGACCGCCAGGCTTCATGGTCGGCCTGTCCGACCCCCGTCGGCGCCCTCGCGACGCAGCGCGGTCAGCAGCCTGGCAAAGCAGCGCGGATTCAGTCCGGAGCCGCCGAAAATCCGGGACGGCTCCGGCGCCGTGATCACAGCAGCCACGCCTTGATGCTGGCATCGCGCCTGCACCCTCTCTGACCGGAGTCTCAACGGCGGACCATGGTGGGAAGGGCGACCTTGTGACGGACCCGGCAGACCCGGAACTGGCGCACCGCCTCGCCGACCAGGTCAATGGCATCGCCCGACGCTACTTCTCGACCGCCACCATCGAATCCCGGGCCAAGAGCGACGGGAGTCCCGTCACTGACGCCGACCGGGAGATCGAAATCGTTCCTTCGCTCCCTGACCCGCCAGGAGTACCCCGACGACGCGTTTGTCGGTGAGGAGTTCGGCGCCTATGGGCACGGCAGATGGCGCTGGATCATCAACGCCATCGACGGAACAGCAAGCCTCCTCGCTGGCGAACCGGAGTGGAGCACCCTGATCGCCGTTGAGGGGAGTGGCCGCATCACCATGGGCATGGTCTCCGCCCCGGCCCTTGGGCGCCGCTGGTGCGCCAGCCCGGGTTCAGGCTCCGGGACAGGGCCGTGCCCGTCCCGCCCAGCCGCACCGACGCACGGGTTGAAGCTTCAAGCCCACACCGCCCTGATCACGGCGTGGCCTGCTGCAGCCGCCCGCCCATAGAACTCTTTTAGGCCCCTGTGATGGTCGAGGAACTCCTGCCTGACCTGCGCCTCGTCCCAGCCGGCCCAGACGAGCTTGGCACCGGCGACGTTCCACAGCTCGTCGAACGAGACACGTGCGAGGAAGCCTGCGGCCTGTGACACCCCAGGCGGCTCCAGAATCCCCAGGGGCGGGTTGGAGGGGTCGGCATCAGCGCTGTGTGCCACTGGCCGCCCGCCGTAAATCGGCAGCTCCCAAGAGTCGTCGCCATCCACATCGAGGACATCCGCAGCGGCGTACAGGTCATTGACGGAGCCCCAGACCTTGTCAATCGACTCGGCGATGCCCGCTGCGTACTCGTCGGGGTGGTTTTCCCAAGCCTGCCACATGAACGCTGCAAGCCAGGTGTGGTCGTCCCGGATCTCGGATCGCGCGACTGCGCGCATGTGCATGTGGATGCTCACTGCGACGAGTCCTCCCAGTTCGGCGGCCCGTCTGGTGGGCCGAACGGAGAGAACCTACTCGACGGCACTGACGGCGCGATGCCCGTCTCTGCCAGGACGTCCTCCGGCACCCGATCGCCGCCTGTCGTCAAGATCCAGCACTGCATCCACACATCCGCACGGACTTTCGCAATAGGCCTGACCAAGCGCTACTTGACGCCGTTCGGCACCAACCGGGGCAGCGGCACGACGACTTGGCCCGACGACAAGGCGTTCCTCGGCAAGACCGCCGACGCTGACACCGGTCTCAGCCACATTGGTGCACGCGAATACGACCCGGCCATCGGCCAGTTCACCAGCATGGACCCGCTCCTCCAGGTGGACATCCCGCAGACCCTCAACGGCTACACCTACGGCTCGCAGAACCTGGTGAGCCACGTGGACCCGGGCGGCATGGGCCTGCTCTGCGGCAGGTCTGGTGAACCCGTCTGCCCGACCCGCCCTGGCGGTACCCCCGGCAACGGTCGGCCCAACGAGGCGTTGCAGCCGGCGGTAGCCTGACCGCGCCTCATCAACCCGCAGTGCCTGGAGTACACGGGCGGAACCTCGGGAGGGGGGCGGGGGCCGGGCACCCCGGGCTGCGACTACGGAGCCCAGTTCGAAAAGTAGGTCGCCGAATACGGGTGCGACATCGAGGGGGACGAGTACCAGGTTCCCTCGGCGCTGGCGGCGATCTTCGTGCACAGGCCGGTCAACGCCAAGGGCAGGCCGCTCAGGGCTCCGTCGTTCTGATGTTCATGGGTCCGCGCAGGTGGTCCCACGCGGCGCACATGCCCTCGCGTACGGCAACGCTCTTGAAAACCGTCGTGGCAGCGATGCCACCGTGGCCCACCGCCTCTGCGTGTTGGACAGCAGTGACTCCGGCCCCCGACATTGGGTAGTTGGTCGGGGGCCGTTGTCGCGTCGCGTTCGGCGCTAGAAGTCGATCAGGCCACGCCCCCAGGTGTCCGCGTCGGGCTTCTGCTTGTAGGCGAAGGTCGACAGCGCCTTTGCCGGGTCGAGGCTCTTGTTGTGGGACAGCAGGAGCGCGACCGCGCCGGCCGCGAAGGGCGCTGCCATGCTCGTGCCCTGCATCGCCACATGGTCCTGGTCGATCATCCAGCGGCGGCTGTTCCTGGAGTCGCGGGACTGCGCGGAGACGATCATGGCACCGGGCGCGGCGAAATCAGGTTTGGCTTTGCCGTCACGTCGCGGCCCCAGGCTGCTGAAAGGCGCGATGTCGTCCGGCTTCAGCCAGCTGGCCTCGCGGCTGGTGCCATCGATGTCCGTCCAGCGAGTCCTGGTCGTGTAGGCGGCAACCGTGATCGCGCTGGTCGCGGTGCCCGGAGATCCGATCGTCATGGAATTCCTGGCATGCGGACCGGAGAATCTGCCATCGCCGAGAGCCCAGACGTCCACCCGCGTCGTTTGCTGGGCCGCCTTCTTCCCTCGGACCAGCAAGGTCCAGGTGCGGGAGCCCGCGGCGTTGGCAGGGGGTCGAAGGCGCACGGTGAACTGATGGTCCTGGTTCCTGCTGTCGGGCCCGGGGGTGCCGATCTGCACCGTCCAGTTACCTAGCCGGTAGACCCTGTTCGGGTTGCCCTGCGGACCGTTGGGCAGAACGCCCTGGAACGGTGTTGTCAGGCCTTCCGGCGCGGCTACCGCCACCTCCACCTCGTCGCCGCCCGCGTACCAGCCGTTGAACCACAGATCCTGGACGACGCCGCCGGGGTCGGGGCTGTGCAGGCAGGGAGCTCTCAGCGTTTCCCCTGGGTTCGGGGCGAGTTGGGCATGGATGTTGTCTTCTCCCTCGTTCCCCGCCGCGCAGCACACGATCCTGCCGGGACCCGACTCATCGTCGATCGCCTTGGCCAGGGCGTCCGTTCCGTCATGGGGATCGCTGTGGCCGCCGAGGCTCAGGTTGACCACGGCTGCCTTGCCGAGTTCGCGGGCGAGGCGGAACACATACTGGATGCCGTCGATGATGCCCACGTCCGTCATGTTCGTCTTGACCACGACCACATCCGCTTCCGGCGCCACACCCTGGAACTTTCTGTCCGAGCCGGCGGCGATGCCCGCGACGTGGGTGCCGTGCCCATGGTCGTCCTTGGACTTGACCAGGTCGGTGTGGTTGGCGTACTCGATGCCGTACTGGCCTTCGGGCACACCTGTTCCACCACGCGCCTCCTGGTCCCATATCCGGAGGATGCGGCCGGCGAAGGTCGGGTGCCGCGCGTCGATCCCACTGTCGACGACACCGATGATGACGCCCTTGCCGGTGAGCTGGTTTGTCGTCCGGAAAGCGGGGAGCCCCACTTTGCCCGGGGCTACGTCCATCAGAGGATGGACCCTCTGTGCCGGGGCCACGCGCTCAACTCCCGGATACTGAGTCAGGGTCGGCAGGTCGCTGAGCGGGACGATGGCCGTGCGCACCCTCCCCCCACCGGCGTTGACCTCGATTCCGGTAGTGCCCTCCAAATCACTGAAGTCAGCGTCCGGCGAACACTCCAGTGTGACCACGACCCGAGCGGGCTTGGCGAAGTCCCGTGGCGCCACAAAACCCGGCATCTGGTCTTCCTGCACGTGGTCAGCGAGCGCTTGGCGCCCCTCGGCGTACTCGTCGTAGGCCATGGCAAGCGTTGGAGCGAGTTTGCTGTAGTCCATGAGCGTTCTCCCTCAGCAAGGCGAGACGATGGAGCGGACCTTAGGCTGGCTGATGCAGCACCGCCGCCTGGCGCGGGACTACGAAGCCCTGCCGGAGATCCCGGACGACGCATCCGCGTGAACACTGATCAGATGCCCTCTTAGTGCACGATGATGAGCGGTCCCGCCTCGACGGTCACGACCGGGGCCTGGCCGGACTGGGCCAGGAAGAAGGGTGTCCCGGCAGTGTTGGCGCACGCGTTCCAGAGGTAGATCCACACCTCGCAGGTGTCTCCCTGGTGCATGTCGAACAAGAGGGGGAAGAGGCGCTGCCCCGGGAAGGGGCCGCCTGACATCCCGGTGATGTCGGCCATGGCGATGTTCACCGACTCTCCGGTGCCGGGGGACATGCCGACCCGGTTCCATAGCGTGGCCTTCGTGTCCACGAGCGTGGTGCCGCCACTGCCGTACACGACGGCCCCGGCCCCGCCCGTCGTCCGGAGGTTGGGATGGGTCTGCAGGTCGAAGAACGAATGCTCGTACGTCCCCTGCGGGATGACCGCCACCGACACGTCGGCGCCGGCCGTGACGAAGAAACTGAAGCCAGCGCCGGAGAACTCGTCGCCCCCGAGTAGCGTCATGTGTCCGTCGACGTGCGACAGGGGAAGCCCGAGGCCGGTCTGCCAGCTGTGCTCGTACGGGGCCGCGACCACCTGGGTTCCGGGGTGGATGTCCAGCCTGAGCGGGGTGAGTTCGGGCCGCAGCCTATGGGTGAGGCCGTCGAGCATGTCCTTCTTGAACGCCTCCATCGTCTCGTCGTCACCCATCACCGTGGGGGCGTCCGATTCGAGGCCGGTGGGATACCGGCGGTAGGAGCTCAACTCCGCGAGCCGGGCGTGCCCGAATTCGGCCAGGGACTGCTGAAGCTTCTTGAGGGAGGTGTTGCGAACGACTTCTTCGGAGGTAGCTCGGCTGATCGGCCGGGTGATCTCACGGGTGGGGGCCAGTGTCATGGTGTCACCTCGTTTTGCTGTCGTCATCGCAGAGAGGGCGTGACATCGCTGCGCGGTCAGGCAGTGGGACAATCGGCAGCCGCACACGGGCGTCGTCCGGGAACTGCCGCACCAGAAACGGCCCGCATCGCGTTAATCGTCGTCACGCCGCGGCGCGCGGAAGCCCTGATTCCAGAGTGCACGCGTCGTTCTGAAGTCGCCAGTTGGGCCAGTCGTCGGGTGTGAGGCACGCGTAGGGCACCCGCAGCTCGGTGCTGCCGGTCTCCCGCCGCCACCGCCTCGCCGCCTCGTTCCCGCGCCGCCAGTACGCGCCTTCAGGGCCCGTGACCCGCAGCCGCACGAACTGCGTGAGCACCGCGGGGTCGCGTCGCGTTCCTCGCTGAAGCGCAGCACCGCGGCCGCCGCCGCGCGTGGCAGCCTCCTCCTGGTCCTCGTCGTCGTCCGCTTCGTCGAACTCCCCGTCGACGACGTCTTGTTCGCCTCCCGGGCGGCTGCTGCGGCGGCGTGGATCAGCCAGTGCCTCGATCGTCTCGGTGGCGTGCGCGCGGAGCGCTCCGAGGATCTTCGCGAGGGTCCCGTACGGCTGTGTCGTTCAGGTGACGTGTCCTGGTTGATCACATGATGGCGAGGGGGATCAGTGGACGGTTGGCGTCGCGGGTGTGGTGGCGGAGTCCAGCGGCGATGTTCGTCCGGCCGCTGAGTCGGAGAGCGCCGATGGCCAGGTTGCGCAGGGACGCCATGGCACGTGGAACGGTGCCGGTGCGTACGCGGGAGGTGTCCTCGGCGTACGTGGTGTCCCTGACGTGGTGGATCTTGTTCTCGATGCCCCAGTGGTCGCGGACGCGGCGGGCGATCTCGGTTGTTTCGGCCTGCTCGGCGGTCAGGTCGGTCACCCCGTAGACGCGTTCCAGGGTGACCTTGCCGTTGGTGACGGGCCGTCGGCGGCGGACGATCTGGACGGCCTGCACCGCGTGCGGGAAGGCGATCTGGGTGACGGCGGCGGCTTTGATCCGGCGGATCTCGTCGCGGCCGTGGGCGGGTGGCCCGCGTCTTGTCCAGGAGTGGTACCTCCCGCCATGGCAGGGCCTTCAGCCACCGGTGCAGGGTGGCTGGTCGCCCTTGATCAGTGCGACGTAGTGGGCGTGCTTGTCCTCGACGAGGAAGCGTGCGTGGGCGGTCTGCGAGTGGAGGGCGTCGAAGGTGACCACGGTGCCGTGCAGGTCGAGCGGGGCGAGCAGGGGCTGGAAGACGGTGATCTCGTTGGTCTTGCCGTCCACCTCTCGCTGGGCGGTGACCGGGCCGGTCACCGTCATCGCGGCGAGCAGGTGGACCTGGGTGGCGTCGGTGCGGCGGGCACCGCGCACGGTCTTGCCGTCCACGGCGAGGGAGGGCAGGGGCCGACCGCTGTCGTTCTCCGCCTGGCCGGCGGCGCGTTCGCGCCCGGCGAGCCAGCTTCCGACGGCCGTATCCCGCGCGTAGGCGTCGATGCGCTGGAGGATGCGACGCACGGTGGCCTCGGCCGGGGCGACGGGGCCGCGGTCCGGCTCCCGGCGTGGGCCGCCGAGCCGGGCCAGGACGTGCGGCGGGGCGTCGGCGGCCCACTCCGCGATAGCGGCCAGGGACTTCGCTCCGGCCAGGACCGCGCACGCGGCCAGGGACAGGACGAAGGCGAGTGGGTGGCGTCGGCCCTGGTCCCGTCGGGGATCGGGCACCTGAGCCAGACAGGTCAGCAGGCCGGGGAGGTCATCTGTGATCAGGGACTCGACACCTCATGATCACCGGAAGTCGCGCCTGCCTCCGCGTCAGCCCCCGGCGACCACCTCGCGGTCCTGCCTCAGCACCTGAAGCCCCATCAACCCGGACACACCGACTGAACGACGCCGCCCTGGCAGGCCATTAGCTTCCCCGCCCCAAGGAAGATGAAGATCGACATGGTCCATATACTCGATCGGCATACCGCGGCGGGGAAGACTTACCAGCAGAGCGTCCGCGACGTGGAAAGCAATGACGGTATTCGCTATAAGGACAAGTTCTACGACGACATACCCCGGAGCAGATTGAGTCCGGGCTTATCAAAATGCCGGTAGTTCGGTCAAGGTGTAGGGTGAGCGGTTTCAAATGAGGCGCATCAGCAAGGGAATGGCCATCGAATTTTGGTACAACAAGACGACGCAGTTAATTGAAACGGCATATCCGATCGGTCGTGGGTAATGTTTCAGGTATTCGTGGACGTTGAATCGCTGGAAAAGTCGGCGTCTGGGGCGACCTGGGGGAATGTCTGGCATGAGTTCGATGGGCACCCATTCCCTCACTGGCGGTGGAACGACATGGTGGTTCCATATTTCACGGCGCTGGCGCAAGGTGTACGGGACGCCTGTAGTGGTCGACAAGTCCAGGTGATGTTCTTCGACGGGCCGTTCTGGATCAAAATTGGGCGGATGGGGGGTGACCTGGAGCTTGTACCTGGCGGGGGAGGAGCTGATGTTCCTTCTTGCGTGACGGACCGTGCGAGTGTGTCGTCCGCGGTCCTGGCCGCCGGGCGGCTCGTCCTTCAGGCGTGTGAGGGCAAAGGGTGGGACGACGACGTTCGTCGGCTGAGGTCGTCCCTCCAGCGACTTTCACCGTGATCCGTTCGACTTCTGGAATGAGTTCAAGTGGAATTTGTCAACAACGACTTCACTGAGCGGTTCCACGATATCGCTCTCTCCTCGGGATGGCATGTTCCTACTCGCCCGGCGCAAATGCTTGGAGCGTGGGAAGATTTCGTCACAACGTGCACGGACGGCTACGAGTTCGATCTGTCCGAGTATCCGAACGACCTCCATTCGACAGTTCATCCAGCTGGTGCTGGACGATTCCGAGGCCAAACGCACCGTGATGTACACGCTCTTCGTTGAGCGCATCCGTCGCATCGACGATCGGTTCCGCGGGTTGGTGAGAGAAGGGCCACTGATTCATCGACGAGTTGCCGGCCCGGAGGCCAGCCGATCGCGTCGTAGCCGCGGTGCGCAATCCCAACGGTGCCGTGGATCTCGCCGCTCGCGGTGTCCATGTCCGCCTCGGTGACTACGATGACCCGGCGACGCTGCGCACCGCGTTCAAGGGAGCCGACCGGCTGCTGCTGATCTCGTCTCCGGAGCTGGAACCCTACCGCCGCGCCCGCCAGCACCAGGCAGCCATCGACGCGGCCCGCGCCGCCGGAGTCGGATCGATCGCCTACACCAGTTTCCTGGGTGCCGATACCCAGGCCGACGGCGTTACCGCCGCTCACCACTCCACCGAGCGCACCCTGCTCGCCAGCGGACTGCCCCACACGCTGTTGCGTCACCCCTTCTACAGCGAGGCGTTCCTCAACCCGGGCTTGCACGCCGCCGTCGCCTCGGGTGAACTGGCTGACGGTACCGGCGGGCGCGGTATCAACACCGCCTTCCGCAGCGATCTCGCCGAGGCCGCCGCTCGCGTCCTCACTGAGGACTGCCACATTGGCCGCGCCTACGACTTCACCGGCAGGCTGTGGACCTACAACCAGCTCGCCCACGCACTCAGCCGCATCTCCGGCAAGCCCGTCGCCCACCGAGACCGGCACGACCGCGCGCCCCGCGTCCAGGGCTGGTTTGAGGAGCAGGTTCGTGCCGGCGCCCTGGAGCAGCAGACCGACGATCTTGAGCACGTCCTCGGTCACCCAGTCACCACCCTCGACCAGGCTGTCACCGCAATCCTCACCCAACCCGCCCCACCGACCGCCGGCCCTGCCCTGGAGTGAGTGCGCGCCATGGAAGGTGCCGGCAGCTGAAATTGGGCTTGTGTGGTGTCGTGATCAATCAGTCGCCTTCAGCGGGTCGTTGATCGAGATCATGGAGGCGCGGAGGCGTAGGCCTGCGAGGTAGCTCTCGGGTGTTGTGTCGTATCGAGTCGCGATGCCCCGCCAGGCCTTCAGTTTGTTGATCAGGCGCTCGACGGTGTTCCGCTCCTTGTAGAGATCGGCGTCGCCGCTTGTGGGTCGGCCGCCGCGACTGCCCGTCCTCTTCCGGTTGGCGGCCTGGTCCTTCTTTTCCGGGATGACTGCCTTGATATTGCCTTTGCGCAGGTAAGAGCTCGTAGCGCGATCTTGTGACCTCAGGGTTTGCATCGCTGGTACGCGGCCGCCTACTCGCTCGCGATACTTGAACTATGGACAGCTACGAGAGCACCGCGACGCTTGAGTGGTGGGCCAACCGATCGAAGTGTCTGGGCAGTCTTCGTGTGCGGGTCGCGGCCCGTGCCGCCGGGGACATCTGGACGTGCGAGGCAATTCTCGAACCTCACGTGGCCGCGGAGGACAGGGAGAGCTTCCACGTCCTGATGCAACTCGATCCGCACTTCACCCTGCGTTTTGACGACGCGAGCGCGCTGCTGGTCAAGGTCGTCGAAGCGGGAGTTGAGGGACGGCTCATCCTCACCGCAGCTGAGGCAGACCCTGCCGAGCCAACCGGAACCAGGCACGTTCCGCACCAGTAGCCCCAGAGCCTCTCGAGGTGCTGCGCTGCGCGTGATCGCTTGGGACGCGTTCACGCGTGTGCCTTGAGGCGTCTCCAGTAAATGAGGCTGCAGGCGACGGAGACGAAGTCGTCGTGCAGTTCGGTGCGGCGTTCCCATCGGACGGCGAGGCGTTTGAAGTGGTGGAGCAGGGCGAAGGTCTGCTGCACCACGTAGCGGAGCTTGCTGAGTCCCTTGATGTTCGGAGCTCCCTTGCGGGAGGTGACGGGCAGGATCCGCTGGTGACGCAGCGCGTCACGGTGCGCGTCGGAGTCGTATCCCTTGTCGCCGAGCAGGGGTTCGGGCCTGCGGCGGGGCCGGCCGGGGCGCCCCGATACGGTCGGGATGTCGTCGGCCAGGGCGAGGGTCTGAGTGACGTCGTTGACGTTCGCCGCAGTGGTAATGACCTTCAGCGGGGTTCCGCGTGCGTCGCAGGTAAGGTCGTGTTTGCTGCCCGTCTTCCGCTGGTCGACGGGCGACGGCCCGGTGTCGTGCCCTAGTTGGCGCGATGTGGGAACCATCCACGCATGCGCGTGACCAGTCCAGCTCGCCGACCGCGTTCAGCTCGGCGAGCAGAACCTGGTGGAGCCGGTCGAAGACCGGTGCCTTCTGTCACCGCTCCAGTCGACGCCTACAGGTCTGTCCTGAGCCGAACCCCAGCTTTTGAGGCAGCAGTTGCCATGCTAGGTCGTTATGGAGGACGAACAGGATGCCCTGGAGACGGAGCCGGTCTGCCACCGGTCGAAGCCCGGGTGACCGCTCCGGCCACGGCGGCAGCAACGGCTCGGTCAACGCCCGCAGCTCATCGTCGACGATCCACGGTCGAGTACCCACACCCTCTCGAACGGCCGACTCGTCACACCGGTAACGCCCAACCAGGGCACCTCAACAAGATCGTGTTACGAGCTCTTGGCGGCGGCTGCCGCGACGGTTGCCAGGTCTTCGCCCGAGAAGCCGGCGCGGCTCAGCACCGCCAGAGATTTGTTCGTCGCCAGCGTGCACAATGCCAGGTCTGCCGCCTCCTGCTCACCGGCCCCCGCCGCCAGCAACGCCTGCTCCAGCCTCGCCCGCAATCCGTCGATCATGGCGCGGACCATCGCCTGGCCCTCCGCGTCAAGTGCCGGGAACTGCGTTGCCGACACCGTGAGCAGGCAGCCATCCGGGACTGTCGGGTCGGCGATACGGTTCAGGGCGACCTGTAGGAAGGCGGCCACAACGGCGCTCGGGCTCGGGTGGGGGCCGGACAGTGCCTGCTCGTACAGCGGGTGGTAGGTCTGCGCGTACCGTTGGAGGCTTTTGCGGAAGAGGGCGCTCTTGTCGCCGAAGGTGCCGTAGAGCGAGCCCCGGCCCAGGCCTGTGCCCTCGGCCAGGCGATCGATCGAGGCTTCCGAGTAACCCCAGCGCCAGAAGACGTGCATCGCGCGTCGTAGCGCCTCGTCCACGTCGAATTGCTTGCGGCCTGCCATGGTCCGTCAGCCTACACATCTTGTACCGATCGTTCAAACATGGGTATGGTCGCCAGCATGACAAGCTTGAGTTCGCTGCGGCTGCCTGACGGATTCCTTGACGTCTTCACCAGCCGGC
The DNA here is from genome assembly GCF_029894425.1 of Streptomyces sp. SAI-127. Lineage (NCBI taxonomy): Bacteria > Bacillati > Actinomycetota > Actinomycetes > Kitasatosporales > Streptomycetaceae > Streptomyces > Streptomyces sp. SAI-127. The sequence goes on along the minus strand of NZ_JARXYJ010000001.1, from coordinate 245,679 downwards.
TCGTGGAGGTGAACGGGCTGCGGCTGCACGCCGTCACCGGTGGGGACGGCCCGGCACTGCTACTGATCGGCGGGTGGCCCCAGACCTGGTACGCCTGGCGGGAGGTGATGCCCGCGCTCGCCCGCCGGCACACCGTCGTCGCCGTCGACTCGCGCGGGGCCGGCCTCTCCGGCAAGCCCGACGACGGGTACGACGCCGGCACGCTGGCCGCCGATCTGGTCGCATTGATGGCCGCGCTCGGGCACGACCGGTTCGACGTGGTCGGCCACGACATCGGCACGTGGACCGCATACGCCCTCGCCGCCGATCACCCCGAGCGGGTGGGCCGGCTCGCCATCCTCGAAGCAGTGATCCCCGGCCTCACGCCGTCCCCGCCGTTCTTCGGCCCGGCCGCGGCCAACCTGAAGCTCTGGCAGTTCGGCTTCAACCGGCTCACCGACCTCAACGAGGAACTGGTCCGGGGACGGGAGCGGCTCTTCTTCGGCTGGCAGTTCGCCACCAAGGCCGCCACGCCGACCGCGATCCCCGCGTACGCCGTCGACGTCTACGTCGACGCGATCACCGCGGATCCTCGCGCGCTGCGGGCGAGCTTCGCGTACTACCGGGAGCTGGACGAGACGATCGCGCAGAACGAGCAGCGCAGCAAGACCCGGCTGACACTGCCGGTGCTCGCCCTCGGCGGCGCGCTGTGGAGCGGCGACAACGCCGCCCAGACGATGCGACTGGCGGCCGACGACGTCACGGGGATCGTCCTCGACGACTGCGGCCATTACCCGGCCGAGGAGCAGCCGGCGCGGTTTGTCGAGATCCTGGAGGACTTCCTCGCGGCCAACCGGTAGCAGGCACGCCACACAGCTGAACTTCGCGAACGACAGGTGGAGCTTCACACACCCCGTTGCGTCATCGAGGAGGCCGTCGCCCTCCTCCACCAGTTCAAACGCCTCACCATCCGATGGGAACGACGCCTCGAACCCCACGACGCCTTCATCTCCGGCATGCAGCCTCATCTGCTGGCGACGCCTCAAGAAGGCGCACCCATGATCCTGTTACGAGTTCGCAGAGAGCGCCGCAGCAGCCTTCGGTGCACGATGCCTCGGCCAACCCCACCTTGTGCCGTACCGATTCAGCTGTGAGAGGGCCGCCGGGCACCAACCGCGCGGTCTTGGCGCAAGCCAAGCCCCGGGGCCACTTCAGGACGCGGCGGACGCAGGCGGCGGTTGTGCGACGCCGACGATGAAGTTTCCCTGGGACCGGACATCTGCCGACCAGCCCAGTGCGGCGAGTTCACCGGTGAGTGTTTCCGGGTCATGGAAGATTTTCTCGATGCGGTACTCGCGGCCGTCGTCGAGCCGGCGCAGTTTCGCGGCCACCTCTTCCCGCGCTGCCTCGGCGGGGCCTTCGTCAATAAAGACCGCTTTGCCGTGCGGTGCGAGTGCGGCACCGACGGTGTCCCAGAAGGCGCTCAGCTGGGACAACGGGACGTGGGAGAGGAAGAAGGCGAAGAACACGGCGTCGAAGCGGTGCGGCGGCTGCCACTTGAACACATCGGCCTGGGCGAACCGGACGTTGGGGAAGCCGGCCCTCTCCTGGGCGATCTCCAGCACCTCGGGCGAGGCATCGACAGCGGTCAGTGAGCGTGCCCGCGCGGCCAACGCCCGAGTCCACTGACCCGTTCCGCAGGCAAGTTCCAGTACATCTCCGGTGATCGGAAGGCCGTCGACCGTAGCCAGCAGCTCCCGCAGGTCCTCACGCTCGGAATAGACCCGGTCGTACTCGGAAGCGCGGGCCCGGTAGTAGGCAATCTGCTCCGCCAGAAGGGCTTCGTCATCGATTGTCATGACCTCGACCCTAGCCGTTCCCTCCCGCCTTCGGCCTGCTCTACGGCCGAAGCGGTTCACAGGTGGTCCCAGAACAAGCCATTCCCCGGGGCCACTTGAAGACGTTGCGACGACACGGGATCTTCACTAAATGGGGCCGCTCGAAGCCAACATGCCGGGTCCGCTGAACAACGTCAGAGCCAGGACTGGTACCAGCTGACCTTGCTGCGAGAGCGGGTGGGTGGGACAGGCCCGGCGGAGGGCGAGGCGATCGGGCGCCTCGGGTGTTGCTCGCGCGCGACGGCGGGGCCGCGCGCGACGCCGGGCAGACCAGGTGCCCGACCGGGGGCGGCGGTCAGGCCGACCGAGGGCAATCCGGGACGACAGCGGCTGCGGCGACTGCGTTGACCAGCAGGTCCTGCACACGTCGGTACCTGGCTTTTCACCGAACGCAGCCATCCGGGGTCGGTCCTCCGCGCAAGTTCTATGCGCTCAACGATGCCGGACGCGAGCAGCTCGCGAAGTTCTGGGCGAAGTGGCAGTACGTCTCATCACGCATCGACAGGCTCAAGGGGGGTGCCTCTATGTTCTTCGTCAATGCTGAGTGGGTCATGCGGGGGCGGTTTCGGGGGTGCGGGGCTCGTAGAAGGTGCCGTCGCGGAGCATGGCGAACAGCACGCTGATGCGGTGACGGGCCAGGCGGAGAAGGGCCTGCGTATGGGTCTTTCCGCGGGCCCGGCATTTGTCGTAGTAGGTGCGGGAGGCGGGATCGTGCAGGGCGGCGAAGGCGGAGAGGAACATGGCCCGTTTGAGCTGCCGGTTTCCGCTTCTGGGTGCATGTTCGCCGTGGATCGAGGTCCCGGAGGATCTGGTGGCCGGTGCCAGGCCGGCGTAGGAGGCGAGGTGGGCGGCGGTGGGGAAGCTGGTGCCGTCGCCGACGGTGACCAGCAGCACGGCAGCGGTCCTGACCGCGACCCCCGGCATCGAGGTCAGGACCTTCGAAAGAGGGTGATCCTCCAGGAGGGTTTTGATCTGGGCTTCCAGGGCCCGGCGTTGTTCGTGGACGGCGGCGAGGGAGCGGGCCAAGGACGGGATCACGGTGTCGAGGGTGCCGGTGCCGGGGACGACGACGGTCTGTTCGCCGAGTGCGTCGAAGACCTCGTCGATCAGGCGCTGGGCCATGCGCGGGGCCTTGGGCCGGATCACCTCAACGAGCTTGCGGCGACCGGCCTTTCGCAGTGCGGCCGGGGATCCGTAGCGTTCCAGCAGCCAGGTCACGGCGCTGTGGTCCAGGCGGGGCCCGAGTACGCGTTCCAAGCTGGGGTGGAACTGGGTGAGCAGGCCGCGTATTCGGTTGGAGGTGCGGGTGGCCTCGGCCGCCAGGTCCTGGTCGAAGCCCACCAGGACCGTGAGTTCGGCGGTGATCTCATCGGTCAGTTCCAGCGAGCGCAGGGTGTGCGGCATGGTGCGGGCGGCGTCCGCGATCACTGCGGCGTCCTTCGCGTCGGTCTTCGCCTCGCCCGGGTAGAGATCGGCGATCCGCCGCATCGACAGGCCGGGCAGGTAGGCGACCTTGCAGCCGGCGTCCCGGGCGACCGTCAGGGGCAGGGCGCCGATCGAGGCGGGCTGGTCCACGATGACCAGGACGGTGCCGAACTTCGCGGCCAGCTTGTCGAACACGGCCCGCAACTTGGGCTCGCTGTTGGGCAGCTGTTTGTCGAAGACCTTCTTGCCGGCCGGGGTCAGCCCGTGCCCGTGGTGAGCGGTCTTGCCGACGTCCAGGCCGAGGAAGACGCCCACGTCGTCGATGTCGTCCAACCCATCCTCCCGAGCAGGGTTCGTGTGGTGCTGGCCAGGGCTTCGGTGTCGTATGCGCGCATCCACGTTATGCAGACCTGCCGCCCGCAAGCAGCCGGGCATTGCGCCAGGCCGGGCGGTAGTCGGACCTCTCATCAGCGTCTCCAACGGCACCCCGCGGACCCGGTGACACCACCCCCCAGGTCATCCCTGCGACAGGGGGGAACAGTGATGCCGGGCCCGGAGGCCAGCGGTCCCATTGCGGAACCGCGAAGAACATAACGGGGGCGGGAGATGAACTTCTGGGAGAAGATCACAGGCAGCGATCTCACCAGGGAATGGAAGGCGTTCGAAGCCCGGGCCGAGGCCCTGCCGGACGCCTACCGGGCGGCGTGGGGGCAGGTCATCGCCCACCTCTTCCCCTATGGGGACTTCACCGGCCGCAACCTGATGCCGATCCTCGACGCCGCCCTGGGGCTGCTCGAAATGGCAGCGGCGGACGGACAGAGCGTCCAGGAGGTACTCGGCGACGACATCCCAGGTTTCTGCACCGCGCTGGCTGGTGGACAGGGGGCTCGGACCTATCGCGACCGGTGGCGCGAGCAGTTGAACAGGAACGTCGCAAAGAAGCTGAGCCGGTTGGGAGACTGACGTGAGCATCCAGGACATCATCGAGGGCAAGAAGCAGTGGCGGGCGCACATGGCCCGGGTCAAGGCGCTCCCGCAGGACTACCAGATCGTCTACAAGGAGATGCAGAAGTACCTGTTCAAAGTCGGACCGGTCGACCTGCCTGACGGACCCCTGCTTCCCAGGATCGTTGACTTCTTCGAGGAAGGCGCCGCAGCAGCCCAGGGGGTCCTGGAGCTCATTGGCAACGACGTCGCCGCGTTCTGCGACGACCTGGTCAAGGACTCTCCCACCTATGCGAACGCCTACCAGGAGTCCCTGAGCAGGGCACCCGGTACGGCCGAGAAGTAACACCCCCCGCCTGCTGCCAGTGGGCGTAGCAGCCCGCGGTTCGTTCGCCTCGACGCAGCGCGAAGGGGCTCGGGCCAGCGGCATTCGTCGTCCCCGCGCTCCGGCCCGTCCAGCCAGTAGGCGCCGGTGGGCGAAGCAGGCGTCGCTGGGGACCCCGTGAACACGTGCAGCAGGCCCATGGCCTGGCTGTAGCCAGGGCGTTTCGGTTCGGACCAGTAGCCGTGGTGCCCGCTGGACTCCCGCTCCGGCCAGACCGGTCGCGGGAGCCGGTCGGCTCCGTCGGGCTGCGCCTCAGCCGAACACGGCCGTGCCGTTCCGTCGGCTCACCGAGGCGATCGCGGACCTGTGACATCGTTCGCGCTCCCGGTGATCCCGCTGTTGGCCATCGGTGGCCGCCGCCCAGCTGAGCCTTTCTCACCGGGGGCGCTGCAGCCGCCGCCGCTTATGACCAGACGCTGCGCCTGCAGGCCCGGACTGTCTTGGAACCCACACTCTTGGAACCCATCAGCAACGACGTCGCCGCGTTCTGCGACGACCTGGTCAAGGACTCGGGCACCTATGCGGACGCCTTCCAGGAGTCCATCAGCAGGGCACCCGGTACGGCCAAGAAGTCAAGCGGCGCCAGGACCTGCCCCGCACTCGCAGAACCGGCGTGTGCCCTGGCCGGCGCCAGGTGCGGGCCCGGATCCGCTCGTGGCGCTCATGGTTGGAGTGCTTGCCCCGTCCTGTGCCCCTTGTGCGTGAGCAGCATCAGGCGCCCGCTCAGCGGCTTGTGGAAGCGGGAGGCGAGCAGCGGCCGTACGACCTTGTTGGCGGCTCGGAAGATCTTCACCATAGGTGGCCTGGTCGCGTTCGCCGTGGGTGTGCCGGAGGTGCTCACCAGATGCCGCCGGGGACGGTGTGGACGATCTCGGCCTGGTCGCGCTTGGTGTACGCGTCCCAGTAGTGCTCGGCGATGGTCTCGGGCTCGGTGCCGGGACCGCTGCCGATGAACACCCCGATCGCCACGTGCGCGGCGTGCACCCCGCGCTCGGCGAGGTCGACGCTCAGGGCCATGGCGTAGTTGCGCAGGGCCGCCGCCGCGACGCCGATGCTGCCGAACGGGCCGCCGATCGGCCGGACCGAGGAGGCGCCCGTGGAGAACAGCAGGGTGCCACTGCCGCGTTCGAGCATGGCGGGCAGCACCTGACGGACCGCGGCGACCGCTCCGTACAGGTAGTAGTCGAGCTGCTTGTGGAGGTCCTGCGCCTTGGCGTCGACGGCGGCGGCGCCGGCGAACGTGGGGTCGGCGGGTGAGTACTCCAGTACGTCGACGGCCCCGAACCGGTCGGCGACCGCGGCGAGCGCCGACTGCAGCGAGTCGGGACGCGTCACGTCCGCGGCGAAGCCTGCGGCCTCGATGCCCTCCTCGGCGAGCCGCGCGGCGAGCGCGTCGAGCTTGTCCTGGGTCCGGGAGACCAGGGCGACCTGGAAACCCTCCCTTCCGAAGCGGCGGGCGATGGACAGGCCCAGGCCGGGGCCTGCTCCGATGACGGCGATGACGGGCATGGGTGGTGCTCCTCTGGTCGGACGGGCTGGACGGATGAGGGGCACCTCCCGCCACGACAGCGGTCAGGACTGAAAGTCGAGGGCAGCCTCATGTTCTTGGATCGTAGCAGAGAACATGAGGCACCCCTCCGGTTGGTAGTCTGAGTGACATGGCCATCGACCCTCCGTCCGCCTCCGCCGGGAACCCCGCCCCTGTCCGCCCCCTGCGGCGCGACGCGCAGCGCAATCGCGAGACCCTGCTCACCGCGGCCCGCTCCTGCTTCGCCGAGCAGGGCCTGGAGGCACCCCTGGAGCAGGTGGCCAAGCGGGCCGGGCTGGCCATCGGCACGCTGTACCGGCACTTCCCCACCCGGCTGGACCTGGTGCAGGCGACCTTCGCCGAGAAGCTGGCCCTCTGGCGGGAGGCCGCCGAGAAGGCCGTCACCATGGACGACGCCTGGGCGGGGCTGTGCCATTTTCTGGAGACCATGTGCGAACTCCAGTCACAGGACCGGGGGTTCAACGACCTCGCCTCCATGCGGTTGCCGGAGAGCGCCTGCCTGGCGGGCGCCCAGACCCGCATCCGTGAACTCGGTGTACACATCGTCGAGCGTGCGCAGGAGCAGGGCAGCCTGCGCCCCGACCTCACCCCCGAGGACCTTGCCTTCGTCATCTGGTCGCACAGCCGCGTCACCGAGGCCACCCACGCCATCGCCCCGGACGCCTGGCGCCGCCACCTTTACCTTCTGCTCGACGGCTTCCGAACCGACCGCGCCCACCCGCTACCGGCGCCGCCGCTCACCGGGGAGCAGCTGTACCGAGCCATGATCAGCCTCGGCGGAAACGGGGCCTGCGGCGCCTGACCGTCGGGACGCGTCGTTGTCTCAAGGCGCCGCGGGAGCCCCTTCCCGGCGACCAGGCCGAGCCGGTACACCTCCGTCCCGGCGATGCAGAGTTCGTGGAGACGTTTGGTGACCTCCGCGCGCACCAGCGACACGGCGCGCTCGAAGGCCGCCTCGTCGGCGAAGCATTCGCACATCCAGACCACGTCCGGGTCCTCGAGGCTGACATGCATCAGGTAAAGCAGCCACGACGCCACGCTCTACAAAGACCGCAACACAGTCCCTACCGAACCCGGAACGGTTCAGGAACGAGGCGAGAGGTACCGCTGCGACAACCGCAAGCCACCAAGTGGCCTTTCTTCCATGCCTGCCGACCGGCCAGCTCATCCGTACCAGCACGTTGTTCGAACTTCGCCGACCATGCAAGCGGATGGAGAGCAGACAGTTACGTGCGGCTCCGGGGTTCGGGCCGCTGTCCGGTTCAGGCCAGGCCGAACCTCTCGGCGTGCACCTGACTCGCGGGGACCCGCAGATCCCGCAGGCCGGCAAGCACGGCTTTGGTCATGGCGGGTGGGCCACAGACGTACACGTCGCGTTCGGTGATGTCGGGCACCAGGTGGTGCAGGCCGTCCGGGCTGAACGGCGGAGGGGCGCCGCCCTCGCCTGTCCGGCCGGTGAGCAGATGCAGCTGTCCGCCCCGCAATTCGATCAGCTGACGCACCTCGTTCAGCAACACGGCGTCCGCCTCGCTGCGTACCCGGTACAGAACGACGACGTCGCCGGTAGCCTGCTCCTCCAGCATGGCCCGCACGGGCGTGATCCCCACGCCGCCGGCGATCAGCAGGGCGCCGGGCCGGGTCCGGTGCAGCGTAGTGAACGCCCCGTACGGACCCTCGACGAAGGCGCGGCTGCCGACCTGGAGGTTTCGCAGGCCGGCGCTGGTGCTGCCCGCCGCCTTCGCCGTGAGGCGCAGCCCTGTTCCGCCTGGCGCCGCCGACAGGGAGAAGGGGTTGGCCAGCCACCAGTGGTTGTGCCCGGGGAACCGCCAGATGCAGAACTGACCCGCCCTGGCCGGCAGCTTGTCGAGGTGTCGGCCGGTGACGTACACGGAGACCACGTTGTCCGACTCCGGCACCACGGCCGCGACGCGGAACCGGTGGTAGGCGTTGCGCCACAGCGGCATGACGACTCGGCCCGTCAACAGGGCGCCGAACGCGAAGAGCCACAGAATCCACCAGTAGGCCTTGGCGAACGCGGAGGACGTGAACGTCGTGGTCTCCTCCAACTGGTGGACGAATGCCAGGCCCAGGGCGACGTAGAGCAACAGGTGCAGGCCGTGCCAGACCTCGTAGCGCAGCCTTCGGCGCAGGGGCCGGGTGGAGATCACGCCGATCACGAGGACGGTGGCGGCGGCCCACATGCCCAGCAGGGAGGCCGGTACGCCGCTCAGGGCGACGAACGTCTTGCCCATGGACGTGTCGTCGAGTGTCGCGTAGCCGAGTATCACCAGCGTGGCATGGGTGAGGACCGTCCACAGCAGGGTGAAGCCGACCCAGCGGTGCCACACCGTGAGCCGATCCATCCCGATACGGCGGTCCAGCCACGGTATCCGGGCCACCAGCAGCAGTTGGAACATCATCAGCAGAGCCGCGTGCAGTCCGAAGAACTTCGCGGTCGTGAGGACCCCGTTCTTGCCCGAACCGGCGCTGAGGAAGAGCGTCTCGACGATCACCGCGTTGACAATGACGAAGGTCCACATCGCCCAACGTGCTGCGTCCACTGGGGGAACGGTGCCTCTGCGTACCGCGTTGCTCGCCGTCACCACGGTCGCCTCACATCCCCCGGGGCCGCGGCACTTGCGGCCCGTATGCACAAAACCCATGAAGATCGAGTCATTCATCCGGATGAGTGGCTCGATCGGGTAAGCATACGGAGCGCGGGTCCGATTCGTTCACGCTGGAACCGATTCCATCCCGGTCTGCAAGGGCGGCAAGGGCGCTGGTGGTCCGCACGCCGCTGAAGGAGAAGGTCAGGAGGCGACCACGCGCGCGTGGAGCTCCGTGACGATCTTGCGTGCCGAGGAGATCGCCCCGTGCTGCCAGGCGTCGAGATAGCTCAGGTAGTCGCCGGCGAAGTACACATTGCCCTGCGCCATGTTGAGCGGCGCGTACGCCGGCGCGTCGGGGCCCCCGGGCATCGAGTGCCAGGCTCCCTCGAGGTACGGGGCGAGCTTCCACTGATGGGAGAAGGAAGCCGCCAGCTCGGTACGGTACTTGTCGCCGTGGATCATGACACCCTGCGCGACAGCACGCTCCAGCCGTTGGGCCGGGGTGAGCGCTGAATACACGTCTGAGTGAGCACCGGTGTTGTAGTAGCCGATGATCAGGCCACGGTCGCCGAGGTGGCCATAGGACGGGTACCAGATGTGGTCCAGGTCCATGTCGGTCTCGGTAATGCCGCCGAAGATTCTGAGGTCCTTCTCCCACCACCGGCTCTTGTACTCGAGGCCGATCTTGGAGGCGTTGGCGGGCTTCACGGCGAGGAGCGCGGTCTGCACTTTGGTGCCGAGGTTGTGCGGGGTCTTCGCGAGGACATGCGGTGCCAGGGTGGCGATGCAGTAGTCGGCCTTGACCACACGGGTACGGCCGCTTTGGTTGTAGGTGACGACCACGCCGTCCGTAGTGTTCTTGATATCAGTCACGGCCGCGCCGGTGTGGATCTTCTCGTGTCCGATGGCACGCGCGAAAGCCTTGGGTATCTGGTCCATCCCGCCGACCGGCTGGAACATCAGCATCGCCTGGTCGTAACCGAATTCGAACGAGAAGTAGCGGCCCACGTTGGAGGCGAAGACGTCCGACAGCGACGGAACGCTGCCGAGTTCCTCACCGGGCGTGCCGGAGGCGCCGGGGTCGACGCTGAACCCCCGGTGTTCGGTGCCGGTGTACGTGTAGTCGGCGCCGAGCGAGCCGTAGCTCTTGAGGAAGGTGAGCAGCCGCTCCTTGTCGTCGGCCGTCAACTCGCCGTCGAGAGCGCCCGCGTTGGTCGCCTTGGAGAGCAGCTCGGAGACATAGCCGTATACATCGGCCTTCGCGGTCCGGTATTGGACCGGTTCCGTCATGCCCCGGCCCGGGTTGTAGATGAGCGCACTGGCATTGGTGTTGGTGAAGGCCTCGATCGGTACGCCGAGTTCGCGGCAATAGTCGAGGGTGACCATCCATTGGGCGAGGCGGGCCGGGCCTGCATTCATGTACTGGCCGTTGCTGAAGTGGGCCGTCTGGCTGCTGCCGTTGATGTCCGTGAGGCTGTCGCCGCCGCGGATGGTGAGGTTTCGGCCACCGACGCGGTCCCGGGCCTCGAGGATCGTACAGTCGTAGCCGGCCTTCCCCAGCTCGTAAGCTGAGGTGAGGCCCGCGATGCCGCCTCCGATGACGACTACTCTGGCAGGCTTGCCGCCGCGTCCCTGAAGGGTGAAGTCGCTGCGGCGTGGTGCCTGGAAGGACCCCTCCTTCTCTGCCGCGTAGGCGGCCGTGGGTGCGAGGCCGAGGGCCCCCATGGTGGCGAACATGGCTCCGGCGCCACCGGCGACTCCGACGCGGCGCAGGAACGCTCGGCGACTCGTTCCCGGCCCGACCTGAGGCTGTGCCATGACTGGGCTCCCATTCGGTCTGGAATGAAGACCGGGGAAGCCTCCCAGTGATCGATTACGTCCCGTGGATTGTTGATGTGACCCACACGTTTCTGCAAGGTCGCATCTCGAAAGGACAGGGTGGCGTGTACGGGTGTGAGTGGGCGGGTTGGTGGCAACGGGTGGGTGTCAGCAGGATGGGATGCTTGTTGGGCCCGCATCATTTTGGCATGTGCGGCCGGGGCGCCGAATACGCGTGTGGCGGCGGATCTCAAGGTGACCGCCGACACGGTCAGGAAGTGGCGGTCGCGGTTTTCTGACCATCGGCTCGAGGGGCTGACGGACATGCCGCGGCCAGGCCGGCGCAAGGCAGAACTGATACTCAGCGAGGACGAGCGGCATCAGTTGATGCGTTGGGCGAAACGAGCGAAGACCGCCCAGTTCCTGGCCCTGCGGGCGAAGATCGTGCTGCGGTGTGCGGAGGGCGGGACGAGCAAGCAGGTGGCGGCCGAACTCGGGGTGCGAGAGCAGTCGGTGAACCGCTGGCGGGCCCGGTTCGTCAAGCGGCGCCTGGACGGGCTGGTCGACGAGCCCCGGCCGGGGCGGCCGCCGTCCATCCTGCTCGACCAGGTCGAGGACGTTGTTGTCGCGACGCTGGAATCGACGCCGGGTAAGGACACGCACTGGTCGCGGGCCTCGATGGCCGAGCGAACCGGGCTGTCGAAGTCGACCATCGGGCAGATCTGGAAGAGGTTTGATCTCAAGCCGCACTTGCAGGATGCCTTCAAGCTCTCCACCGACCCGCAGTTCGTCGCCAAGGTCGTCGACGTCGTCGGGCTGTATCACCACCCGCCGGAGAAGGCGGTGGTGCTGTGCGTGGACGAGAAGTCCCAGATCCAGGCGCTGGACCGGTCCCAGCCCGTGCTGCCGATGATGCCGGGCATGCCCGAGCGCCGTACCCACGACTATCTGCGGCACGGCGTCACCAGCCTGTTCGCCGCCTTCAACGTCGCCGACGGCACTGTCGTATCGACACTGCACCGCCGCCACCGGGCGATCGAGTTCAAGAAGTTCCTGGTCACCATCGACAAGGCGGTGCCGGCTGGTCTCGACGTCCATCTGGTCTGTGACAACTACGCCACCGACAACACCGCCGAGATCAAGACCTGGCTGGGCAAGCACCCCCGCTTCCACGTCCACTTCACCCCGACCGGCTCCTCCTGGGTGAACGCCTCGACGACGCCGACCGTCGTCGACCGCGTCGCCGTTCAGGCGGGTCAGCAGTCGGCCCAGGGCCGTGGCGGCCGGCGTGCAGGCTGTGAGGCCGAGACGTCGGCGTAGGCCCGGGCCGCTGTTGGTGGCGTAGCGCGCGATACAGGCCAGCGAGGTTGCGCCGCTGAGCACGGCGACCAGGCACAGTGTGAGCAGGACGCCGATGCGGTAGCGGCGGCCCCGGGCGCGGCGGGGGTCCGGAACCCGGTCCAGGACCTCGGCCGGAGTGCACAGTTCGGACAGCCCTGCAGACGGGCTTGGAAGTACGACGTCCTCGCGGTGGAGCACGAGGACGTCGATAAGGGAGGACGGCATGCGAACGCTACCCCTGCCCGTGATCTTTGGCTTCGATCAACCCTGATCATCACGAGTCGCCGTTTCCAGTCCGGCGAATCACCCGCGAATGACCGCACTTGGGCGCACCCCTCATGTCGTCACCCGAGAACGCATCGGCCTGGACCGCTACGCGCCCGGCGCCCGGTACTGGATTCGTTCGGCTTTGCGCAGGGCATCGATGGTTTCATCGACGGTCAGGAGAACTGTCGTCTCGAACGAGCTAAGCGCGCCGCCTCCGCTGATAGCCAGCGCAACCGCGGCCATGGACACGTTGTCGGGGGCCTCCCACAGGTTGTAGCCGTCGTGCGTGCCGAAGGCATACCAGAAGCCGTGGAGCTTCCCGCCGACGGACTCGATGTACGCCTGAGCGGCCTTTGCGCGGTCCTCGGGTTGGACGATCAGCCTCGCCCAAGTCTCCGGTGTGTAGCTGAACCTCGATAGATAGAGCGGCATCATGTTTCCCTTTCGTTTCACCAAGGGATGCCCCGGGGGGCCGGGAAACGCGCTGGATGTGGCCCGCGTGTCCCCCGAACGGCTGGGGACAATGGCCGGCACGGCCACAGCCAACGGGTGAGCGACTGACCCGGGCGGCTCTGGCCCTGCTTCGTACACGGTGGCTGATACGCCCACGTACCGGTCCGTGTGACCACTGCCGGGCACACCCTGCCGGCGCGTGAGCTACTTCATCTCACAACCTGAGAAAGCATCAGCCCTGCCTCCAGTGCTGCAGACCCGCCCCCTGCAGCCGAAGCAGTTATGGGAAAGTCTTGGATAGCTGCTCCTGCGAGTCCGCTGGATCGCTGCATCTCCGCGATCGTTGAATGTACGCTGCAGGAGGTCTGGGACATGCCTGAGTGAAACCGTTCGGCCGCTCAGTAATATACCGAAAGCATGCTCGAGTAACCCTGCGGTGTGTTCCGGGTGCCGGCCAGAATAGGTACTGAGGCCGCCTCCATGGCCGGATCCGGCCTCGTTGGCGAACCGCACCCTCTTGACGGTGTAACTACCGTAATTGGTATGGATCAGAAGTTCCTTCTGGAAGACGTCACTCTTGTCATTCCGGGTCCGGAAGCGGGGCAAGTGCAGCGGCTTCCGGCGGATGCGTCCGTGCGCGTGCGCCGGGATGGGGCATGGTCTGCTTGGGTCCGGGTTAAACCACCACACATGGGCATCACCCCGGAAATCTTCCAGGCCGGCGTCATCGTGCACGGCGAGGTCTCGTTCGCTGTAACCCGCGGGGGTGCGGGCGTCTGGATGAGTGGATTTGGAGGTGGTTTCTCATGCCGCGTAGATGGCGTCCATACCGCACCTGTTCCCGTTGCACGCCCCGCTCGCAGTGGGTGCTTGGGTAAGGCTTGGAGGCGCGTTGCGGGGGCTCTCAAGCGGCGCCAGAAGGAGAATGCCTGACGTTCGGCGGTCAGTTCGAGTTTACGGAACGACTCTGTGGTGTGCGCATCTACCTGACCGCCCGCCGCACGGCTCACTGTGACACAGTGTGGGGAGTGGGCGTCGCAATTCTTGAGGCTGGGCCTTGCTTTTGTAAGTGAGGTTCGATGATTTGCCAACTTGCCCTTCTAGGCATATGCCCATTAGACGCACTGAGACTTTCCAACCTCAGGCCCGGCAGTGGGTGGAGTGGCCGGGCTGCAGAGGGCGTTGGAACTCCAGGTAGTTGGGTTTGTCGCCGAGTAGGTCCATGCGGCCGCGTGCGGCCGCATGTTTACGTCAGGACCGATCGATCTCGCGGTGGGGCAGCATGGTCGGTGCTGTCGCATCCACTCGGCGTCAAGGAGAGCGGCAGGGGCCGCTGCGGCACGGCCTTCGCGGCGAAGAGTTCACGGAACTGAGCGGGATCACCCTCCGCGGTGAACCTCGCGACTTCGCGTTCTGACGACGGTGGCCCGCCGAGCGAGTGGAGCCGTTCAGACAGTCGGCTCGACCTTCCCCTGGGTCTGCCGGGCCTCGGGGCTGTGAGACATGAGGTGTGCCTCCCGGTCATGGGAGACGCATCGGTGACCAGTGAGAACGTGACCGATCCCCAGCCTGTCGAGTCGGCAGAGGTGGCGTCGGCGACATCTGCTCACTTCGCCGGATTCGGGGTACGACAGATCAGCTCCCCGGGGACAGAGGGAACTGCCTGGCTCAGGAGCGGTTACCCCGGATAGCCGCTCGCGTCTCCCGGCGTGCTCTCGCCCTGGCGGTCAGGATGGCCGGGCAGGGGGAGTGAGAACCACACGGCTTTGCCTTCCTCGGCGAGCAGGGTGCCCCAGGTGGAGGCCAGTTGGTCGAGCAGCGCCAGGCCGCGGCCCGACTCCTCGTCGGGGCCTGCGGTCCTGGCGCGGGGCAGGACCGGGCTCCCGTCGCAGACTTCGATGTGGAGCTCGTCCCGGGTCCGGCGCAGGCGCAGCCGCAGAGGATCGCAGGCGTGGCGCACCGAGTTGGACAGCAGCTCGGAGGCCAGCAGGCAAGCCGTGTCGGTGAGAGCCTCGCAGTGCCAGTCCTGCAGCGTGTGGCGCAGGAATTGGCGCCCTTCCCGCACGCTGATGGGCTGGGCGGGAAGGAGTGCGGACACGGCGGTCACGGGAGCGGGTGGGATGCGGGCCAGGAGCAGGGTCACGTCGTCGCTATAGTCCTGGGGGTCGGGTAGCAGGGCGGTGAGAACGGAGTTGGCGGCCCGCTCCAGGCAGTCGGTGTCGGCGACGGCCTTTTCCAGGGCGATGGCCAGGGCGTCGATCTGCAACTCGATGTCGCTGGTGGGGGTTTCCACCAGGCCGTCGGTGTAGAGGGCAAGCACCGAGGCCGGCGGCACGGTGAGCCGGGTCTCCTGGTGGGGCACGTCGCCCACGCCCAGCGGCACGCTGACATCAACCGGGAGCCTGCGGACCTGTCCGGTGGTATCCACCACCAGCACCGGCAGATGACCGGCCGAGCACACCGTCAGAGCGCTCTCGTCGGGGTCCAGGACCAGGTAGCAGCAGGTGACGAGCTGGTCGGGCAGTTCGCTGACGACCGCGTCCAGGGCCCGCATCAGCTGCCAGGGCGGCATGCCGGTCTTGGCCAGGGCATGAGAGGCCGAGCGCAGCTGGCCCATGACGGCGGCGGCCTCCAGGCCGCGGCCCATGACATCGCCGATCAGGACGCCCATGCGGCCGCCGCCCAAGGCGATCAGGTCGAACCAGTCCCCGCCCACGCCGGGTCCCTGGCGTGCGGGGAAGTAGCGGCTGGAGGTGTCCATGCCGGGCAGTGGGGCAGGTGAGCCCATCAGGCTGCGCTGCAGGGTCAAGGCGACATGGCGCTGCTGTTCGTAGAGTTCGGCAAGCTGGGTCTCGGCCTTCTTGCGTTCGCTGACGTCGCGGATGGCGGCGGAGACCAGCGTGCCCTCCGGGGTCTCCAGCGGGCTGAGGCTGATCTCGACCGGGAACTCGGCCCCGTTCCGGCGCAGCCCGTACAGCTCCAACCCGGCGCCCATGGGACGCACACGACGGTTGTCGACGTAGCCGTGGCGGTGGGTGGGGTGGTGATCGTGGAACCGCTGGGGGACCAGGATTTCCACGGGCTGTCCCAGGAGTTCTTCGCGCCGGTAGCCGAAGAGGGCTTCGGTCTGTGCGTTGACCAGCTGGATGGTGCCCGTGTCGTCCACGATGACGATGGCGTCCGGGGCGGCTTCCAGCAGAGCGCGGAAGCGGGCTTCGGCGGCCTTGCGTTCGCTGACGTCACGTACGGCGGCGGAGATCAGCAGTCCGTCGGGGGTCTGCAGCGGGCTGATACTGATCTCGACCGGGAACTCGGCTCCGTCCCGGCGCAGCCCGTACAGGTCCAGGTTGGCGCCCATGGGGCGGACCTGCTGGTTGGCTGAGTAGCCCAGACGGTGGCCGGGGTGCTGCGCGCGGAAGCGCTGGGGGACCAGCATCTCGATGGGGCGGCCGAGCAGTTCGTTGCGGGGATGCCCGAACAGGGCTTCGGTCTGGGCATTGACCAGGCGGATGATGCCGGTGTCGTCCACGATGACCATCGCGTCGGGGGCTGTCTCCAGCAATGCGCGAAACGGCTCCTCGGCCACGGGGATCATGCTGGGGTGCGTCTGGGGCCTGCCTCGTTCCATGGCACATCTCAGCATCGGCTGCGGCGAGGGCGGGCGTCTTGTAGCGAAGTGTCCTTTCGTGACATTTCCTGGCCGGAGTGGATGCGCAGTTTCCGGGGCGAGGTCACATCTGCGGATGTGGCGAACTGAGGAGGCTGTCGATGGTCAGCCGGATCGACCTCGCACCGCTCGGCGAAGTGCTTCTCCTCAAACTGACAGGGGGTCGGCGTCACCTGATGAAAGCTGCTGGCGGGTCAACCCGTCTGCGGTGTGCACAAGTTGCACGGATTCTGGTGTCCGAGGGCTTGCCGAACGCTGAGGTCAACATTTAAATCAAGACGTGAACTAAGCCGTGAGACAGCTTCGTTGCATGTTGCACAACCTCACGCACCGCACGACTGCCACAGCACGGCCTTTCGTGACCATCCTTCATCCACCCCCAGGGGAACATGGCATGGGCCTCAGATCTCTCGGTGTCGCGCTCGCCAGTACGGTGGCGCTCATCGCCCTTCCTGTCGTCGCACCACCGTCGGCCCTCGCGGCCGACGCCAATCTGTCCCAGGGCAGGACGGCCGCATCGTCCTCCACGGAGAACGCAGGAACGCCCGCCGCCGCGGCGGTTGACGGGGACACAGGCACCCGCTGGTCCTCGGCCGCGACCGACGACCAGTGGTTCCAGGTCGACCTCGGCGCCACGGCCTCGATCAGCCAGGTCGTCCTCAACTGGGAGGCGGCCTACGCCGCGGACTACAAGATCCAGGTCTCGCCGGACGGCGGCTCCTGGACCGATCTTCGAACCGTTACCGGAGGGGACGGCGGCACCGACACCCTCACCGTCTCGGGCCAGGGCCGCTACGTCCGTATGCAGGGCATCCACCGGGCCACCCCATGGGGTTACTCGCTCTGGGAGTTCCAGGTTTTCGGGACCCCCGGCACAACCCAGCCCGGCAGCTGCTCGACCGCCGACTCGGCACAAGGAAAGACCGCTTCAGCGTCCTCGACGGAGAACGCCGGCACCCCCGCATCCGCAGCAGTCGACGGCAACGATTCCACCCGCTGGTCCAGCCAGGCCGCGGACCCGCAGTGGCTGCGCGTCGACCTGGGCTCGGCCCAGGACATCTGCAAGATCGGCCTGAACTGGGAAGCCGCATACGGCAAAGACTTCCAGCTCCAGGCTTCCACCGACGGTCAGAACTGGAACACCCTCAAGACCGTCGCCGGCGCGACCGGAGGCCGCGTCTCCTACGACGTGAGCGGCACGGGCCGCTACGTCCGCATTCTCGGAACCGCTCGCGGAACGGCCTACGGCTACTCGCTCTGGGAAGTCGCCGTCCACACCACCTCCGGCGGCACCTCAGGCCCGGTCCAGGGCGGCGGCGACCTCGGCCCGAACGTGATCGTCGTCGACCCCTCCACGCCCAACCTCCAGCAGAAGTTCGACCAGGTCTTCACCCAGCAGGAGTCCGCACAGTTCGGCTCCGAGCGGTACCAGTTCCTCCTCAAGCCGGGCACCTACAACGGCATCAACGCCCAACTCGGCTTCTACACCTCGATCTCAGGTCTCGGACTGAACCCCGACGACACCCAGATCAACGGTGACATCACCGTGGACGCGGGCTGGTTCAACGGCAACGCGACGCAGAACTTCTGGCGCTCGGCGGAGAACCTCGCGATCACTCCGTCCAACGGCACCGACCGCTGGGCTGTGGCTCAGGCCGCGCCCTTCCGCCGTATCCACGTCAAGGGTGGCCTCAACCTGGCGCCCAACGGCTACGGCTGGGCCTCCGGGGGCTACATCGCCGACTCCAAGATCGACGGTACCGTCGGCCCGTACTCGCAGCAGCAGTGGTACACCCGCGACAGCTCAGTCGGCGGCTGGACCAACGGTGTGTGGAACATGACGTTCACCGGTGTCCAGGGTGCCCCCGCGACCAACTTCGACACCGGACCGTACACCACGCTGGACACCACTCCGATCTCCCGCGAGAAGCCGTTCCTCTACCTCGACGGCAACGACTACAAGGTCTTCGTCCCCGCCAAGCGCACCAACGTCCGCGGTGTGTCCTGGCCCGCCAATGCCGGAACGTCGCTCCCGCTCAGCCAGTTCTACCTCGTCAAGCCCGGCGCGACGGCTGCCACCATCAACACCGCACTGGCTCAGGGCCTCAACCTGCTCTTCACCCCCGGTGTCTATCACCTCGACCAGACGATCAACGTCACCCGGCCCGACACCGTGGTGCTCGGGCTGGGCCTGGCCACGCTGGTGCCCGACGGCGGCATCGACGCCATGCACGTCGCGGACGTCGACGGCGTCCGGCTCGCCGGATTCCTCATCGACGCCGGCGCAACCCGGTCCGACACCCTGCTCCAGATCGGCCCCGTCGGCGCGGGCGCGGACCATTCCGCGAACCCGACCACGATGCAGGATGTGTTCATCCGCATCGGCGGCGCGGGCCCCGGTCTCGCGACCAACTCCGTAGTGGTCAACAGCGACGACGTCGTCATCGACCACACCTGGATCTGGCGCGCCGACCACGGCCAGGGCGTCGGCTGGGAGACCAACCGCGCCGACTACGGTCTGGTGGTGAACGGCGATGACGTCCTGACCACCGGCCTGTTCGTCGAACACTTCAACAAATACGACGTGTTGTGGAACGGCGAACGGGGCCGCACGATCTTCTTCCAGAACGAGAAGGCCTACGACGCCCCCAACGCCGCCGCCATCACTCACGACGGCATCGTCGGTTATGCCGCTTACAAGGTCGCCGACACGGTGAACGTCCACGAGGCCTGGGGCCTGGGCAGTTACTGCAACTACACCTCGGATCCCTCCATCGTGCAGCGTCACGGCTTCCAGGTGCCCGTCAAGTCCGGCATCAAGCTGCACAGCATTCAGGTGATCTCCCTGGGCGGCAAGGGTCAGTACGCCCACGTCGTCAACGACACCGGTGCGCCCACCTCCGGCACGGATACCATCCCATCCAAGATCACCCAGTACCCGTGACATGCGGCCGGTGAGCCGGCCCGCCACCGACCAGGACACCGACCCCAATCTTGCTGCGGACCGCGTGCACGGTCCGCAGCAAAATTGGCGTGTGAGGGGCACCGACCACACGAAGTGGACAACGGTCTGATTACTGACACCGCTTGGGAGAATCCGGCTCTTACCTCGGTGTCTTGATGGTGGCCGTCCGCCTGCCCGAGCCAGGCCGTTCGTCCTCACGGGCAAGCGGCGGGGTGGTGGATATGGACTTCGGCATGTGGGCCTCCGTAGTGATCGGAGACCCAGGTGTCAACGATGATCGGCAGTTTTAGACCGCTTCGGCGCTCAATGAGCGAACGACATCTTTTCAGTCGAGGATCGCGATGGCTTCGATCTCGACCAGGTGGTCGGGGACGTCCAGTGCCGCAACGCCTATCAGCGTGGTCGGCGGGGCCGGGGTGACCCCCAGTTTCGCGGCTGCGCGGGAGATCCCTTCCAGGAGCGCGGGCATCTTGTCGGGGGTCCAGTCGACGACGTAGAAGGTCAGCTTCGCCACGTCGTCGAAGGAGCCGCCGATCTCGGCCAGGGCGGTGCCGACGTTGAGATAGCTCTGCTCGACCTGGGCGGTGAGGTCACCTTCCCCGATCGTGACTCCCTCGGCGTCCCATGCGACCTGCCCGGCGATGAAGACCAGCCTTGATCCGGATGCGATCGACACCTGCTGGTAGACGTCGATCTTGGGCAATCCGTTGGGGTTAACAAACGTGATGGCCATGCTGCCTGTCTCCTCGTCCTGAGCGCCGGTGGGCTCGCGTCCGCGACACCCAAGACACTCTTTGGTCTCTTGTGGTTACTCAGGCACTGTAGGAGAGTGGTCGCTGACGTGGAAGAACGCACTTTTCAGTGACAGGAGAACCTTATGGTGACCAAGCAGTTCACGGGCTCGCCCGAGGACGCAGACCTTGCGCGTGCGGGCTCGTTGGCGCGGGAGATCTTCTCCGACGTCGCCAACAAGTGGGCGTTCCTGATCGTCGAGGGTCTCGGTGATCGCACTCTGCGCTTCAGCGAGCTGCGGAACGAGATCGAGGGCATCAGCCACAAGATGCTCACCCAGAACCTGCGCATGCTGGAGCGCAACGGCCTGGTCGAGCGCACGGTGCATCCCACTGTCCCACCGCGGGTCGAATACACCCTCACTGAGCCGGGCCAGTCTCTGCGAGCGACAGTCGACGGGATGTGCGGCTGGACCCGCCGGTACCTCGGTCACATTGAGGCCGCCCGCCGTCAGTTCGCCCCCTGACTTCTGCAGCCAACTGGGATGCTCAGAGTGACCAACCAGCGTGCTCAGTCACATCGCCGACGGACGGAAGTTCACCGGGAACCTTCACACCTCAGCACGGGAACCCCACACAACACGAGCCACGTTTCCGCAGGTCAGCGAATCCCGTCGTTAGCCCAGCTGAGCCGCCCTGCCACGGGGTCCCTGCCACCCAGGCGATCTCGGAGATATGACCGTGGCCGGAGGGGCTGATCGTCGCCTGGACGGTGCCCATGAGGCATGCCTCGTCAGGCCCGGTGCGTAACGATGCCCCCGACCAGGACCCCGATCGTGGCGGACAGCGCCCCAGCGGCTGTTGTCACCAGTGTGTCCAGCAGTGCCACCCCAGGCCCCATATTCCCCATCGCTCGAACAAAGGCGGATCGAACTTACTGGTGACCAGCCACTGATGACAATGCTCAACTGCGGGGCGCATGAGCCAGAGCGGCGGGTCACGCGAGCAGGATCATGATCGTGACGTTGCGGATGCGGTCGGCGGCGAGGTTCACAGCCAACGCTACGTCGAATGCCCGGCTGCGAGGGGTGGGCCGTGGCAGCTGATCGGTCGGGTGCGCCATCTGCCCGGCCAGTCCGCACAGTCGGTCCTTGATCGGCACGTTCACCGTCCGCTCATTCTCGCCGTCGTCGCGGCCTTGCGGCATCCACCTGGTGATCAGGCGGGCCACATCCGTGGACTACATCGCAGGGATGCCAGCGGTCAGCCTCGTCCCGACGCGGTACGGGGAATGCCTCCCGCGGCGGACGCACATGCCCGGCGGCGCCCGTAGCGTCGACCAGGCCATTTGGGGCCATCAGGGAGACGACCATGACCACACCGTTGATCGAACTGCGCGATGTGAGCCGCCACATCGGTCACGCCGGACCAGAGCACTTCAACAAGATCAAGTGACGAGTTCGTAGGAAACGGCTGATGCTGCAACGGTCTTCGGCGCGACTGGATGCCAGGCTGTTCGCCGGCTTGGGTTCAGACAGGGATCTTGGTGATGTCAGGGCGTAACGGAGAGGCTAGTGAGGTGCCGCGAGTACGTCCCGGAGTACGTTCTCGAGCGTGACGCGGGCCAGCTCGTGTCTCAGGGTCTCCTCGATGCCCTCGTAAATGCTCTGCATTGCCGGCTGGATGCCGTGACCCACCACGCATTCCTGGTCGGGGGTGGTGCGGTGCATTGCGAACAGCGGGCCGGGTTCCACTGCCTCGTACACGTCGAGCAGGGTCATCGACTCCAGCTCGCGTGCCAGCGACCAGCCTGCGCCCGCGCCCCGCCGGGAGTCCACGAGCCCGGCCCTGCGCAGCTCGCCGAGCAGCCGTCTGATCACCACTGGGTTGGTGTTCGCGCTGGTCGCGATCTGCTCGGAGGTGGCGACCTCATGGCCCTGGCGCTGGTAGAGGCCGATCCAGGCCAGCGCGTGGGCGGCGATGGTCAGCCTGCTGTTGGCGCTCATGGACTCCTCCTCTCGGCTGCAACGCTTCATGTTACGACAGCTTTGTCGTAACAGTGAATGTTGCAACAGCCTGTCGTAACAATTAACGTTGCGACAGCCGGAAAGGGTCAATCAACGAGGTGAGAAGAATGAGCAAGCCACTCACGGGCAAAGTCGCCCTGGTCACCGGGGGGTCGCGCGGACTGGGAGCCGCGACCGTACGACTGCTGGCCGAGCAGGGCGCCGACGTCGCCTTCACCTACGTCAGCTCCGAGACACAGGCGCAGGCCGTCGTCGACGAGGTGCACGGCAAGGGAGTCAAGGCCGTCGCTCTCCAGTCCGACCAGGCGGACACGAGTCAGGCGCCGGCGCTGATCGACGACGTGGTCGCGCACTTCGGCGGTCTGGACATCCTCGTCAACAACGCGGCGATCTCCGTGGCCGGCACAGTGGACGACCCGGACGCCGACACCGCCGCACTGGACCGGATGCACGCCACCAACTACCTCGGCGTGATCGCCGTCATCCGGGCCGCCTCCCGAGTGCTGCGCACGGGCGGCCGCATCATCACGGTGAGTTCCGGACTGGGCTCCCGGGTCGGAGCCCCCGGCCTTGCCGACTACTCGGCGACCAAGTCCGGGATCGAGAGGTACACCATGGGCGTCGCACGCGACCTCGGGCCCCGCAACATCACGGCCAACGTCGTAGAGGCCGGACTGATGGAGGGCGGCATGCAACCGCCGGACCCCGAGACCCTCAATGCCCTGGTCAGCTCGCTGTCCCTGCAACGCATGGGGCACCCTGACGAAATCGCAGCGGCCATCGCCTTCCTGGCGAGCCCCGCCGCGTCGTACGTCACGGGCGCGGTGCTGGACGCCCACGGCGGTTACAACGCCTGAACCCGAACCCCTGCCGCACGCCCCGAAGGGCATCGCGCCTTCGGGGCGCGCACCGCCAACGACCCGCGCGTGCGTGGACACGCCTCAAGAAGCCCGGATCGTGATCGTGTTACGACCTCGAAGTGGTCAACTCTCGAAATTCTTCGGGGGTTGACTCAACGATGGGTGCCGTGCCAGGGGGCGGGGAGGATGCCTGGACGGTGCGGCGGAACTCGCGTGTGGGATAGGGCCTTTTCGGTGGTCGGGGTGGGCTGTCGGGTCTGTCCTACCTGGATACCCCGGCCTTTGGGCCGGGGAGGAGTCGAAGCTTCTGCGGGGCAGGGCAGGGGTAGCCGGTTCGCCGCCGGGGCGGACCGGCGTCCACCGCCCAGCGTTCGACATCCGCCGCTTGCACCGGAGCTGATGGGTTGTGAGGTATAGCGGAGCAGGTCAAGCGGGCGTTCAGGTACCGCTTTTACCCCACCGGCGAGCAGGCGGCCGAGCTGTCGCGCACGTTCGGCTGTGTCCGCCTCGTCTACAACAAGGCGCTGGAGGAGCGCACCCGTACCTGGTACAGCGAGCAGCGCCGCATCTCTTATGTGCAGTCCTCCGCCGCGCTCACGGAGTGGAAGAAGACCGAGGAACGGCGACACTTGGACCCCCTGTCGTACAACGTCAACAGCTTATGAGCCGCCGGAGCTGGGCCCGCCGTTGCTGTCGTGGCGGACCCGCTCGCGGGACTCGTGTATCGAGTGGGTCAGAAGGCGCCGGGGTAGCGGCCGAGGGTGCCCTGGGGGTCGCCGGGGTCCGCTCCCTTGACCTGGCCGAAGTAGAGCTCGACCTGGGATCGGAAGCGTTCGACGGCGTCACGGTCCGCCATGAACTGCGCAAAGGCCTTCGGATTGGTGTTCTTGTACGACGCCAACGGCTTGAGTCCGACCGGGGGTGCGACGTCCTTGCGGACGGACCAGGTCCACGTCGCGATGGCGTGCTCTTGGGTGGACTTGGAGTTCAGCCAGCCCAGGAACAACTTGGCGCCGGCCTTGTGCGGGGCGTTCTTGAAGATGCCACCGCGCTGGGTCCAGGTGTTGAAGCGCTCGGAGTCCGAGAAGACCTGGGTGCCGTTCGGGCGGGCGTCGCCGCCGACGGCGATGGAGGCGAGGTAGTCGCCGCTCGCCACGCCGGCCGCGGAGCCGGGAACACCGCGTATCAGTTTGGGGTTCTGCTCGACCAGCTTGGCCAGGTAGTCCCAGCCGTACTCGTCGACGATCTGCTTGTAGCCGAACAGTACGGCGTCGTCGTCGTTCGGGTAGGTCAGGATCAGCTTGTTCTTGTACGCGGGCTTGAGCAGGTCGGTGCCCTTGAAGTCACCGGGCTTCACCGGGAGTTGCTTGGTGTTGACGATGTAGGAGAAGGCGCCGTAGAAGACGCCGGTGTAGTAGCCGTCCTTGTCCTTGGCGTTGGTGAAGACCTTGTCCCACCCGACCGGCTTGTACTTCAGCAGGTCGCCGTGCTTCTTCCAGCGGTCGAAGTCCTGGGAGGTCTGCAGGACGGCCGCGTCGGCGACGAGCTTGCCGGTGGCAAGCTGGTTGTCGATGCGGGCGTCGTGGTACTTGCTCAGGTCGGTGACCAGGTTGAGCCTCACGTCCGGGAACTGCTGCTGGAACGCGGCGGCCAGCGCGTCCCACTGGCCGGGCATGTCGCCGCCCATGTAGACGGTGACCTTGCCGCCCTCAGCCTTGGCCTGCCGGTAGAGGGCGTTCAGCTGGTCTTGTTCACCCACGAAAGGGTGCCGGTGGGCGGCGGTGTCGGCCATGGCGGTCGTGGAAACGGCGGTAAGGGTCAGGGCGGTGGCGATGGCCGCGCCGATCAGCTTGGTTTTTTGCTTCATGGCGATGTGGTGCCTCTCAAGAACGAGCAAGGTTTGAGCTTTCAAACGTTGCGTTGAGATGCACGTTACGCCAATGGTTTGAAGATTCAAACGAAGTCTGGCTAGAGTGTGACCATGCCCACGACGCCCCGCTGGCTCGACCCCGAGGAACGACGAGCCTGGCTCGCCTACATCGATTTCTCCACCCTGCTGTCCGACCATCTGAACCGCCAACTACGCAGGGAAGCGGGCGTGACGCATGCCGACTACACCCTGCTCGCCCACCTGTCATCCGTCCCGGACCAGACCCTGACCATGTCCGAACTGGCCGAGCGGGTGAGGATCACCCGCAGCCGGCTCACCCACGCCGTGACCCGCCTCCAGCAATCCGGTTACGTGGACCGCCGCGACGACCCCGTCAACCGACGCAACCAGCTCGCCCTGCTCACCCCACAGGGGCGCGAGCTACTGGAGCGTGCGGCTCCCGGCCATGTCGAGGCCGTACGCCGCGCCGTCTTCGACGCGCTGACCCCGGAGCAGGTACGCCAGTTCGCGGAGATCGGCGAGGCGATCAACACCGCACTGCAGGGCGCGGACGCCACCGAGGACGACCAGGAGCCGCTGCCCTGGCGCCGCCGGTAGGGCCGGCGCGAACGCCGCCTCCTCGTGAGGTGATCGCCCCTGTCCCGTGAAAGTGAAGCCAAGCGGCAGGGCGGGGTTTCGCAGCGTGCCCAGGGTGTAGCTGTCGATGGTCAAAGCCAGGGCTAAGAAGTCCTAACAAAGGCGTTGGACGTGGCGGTGGGTGATCAGGCAGACGGCGAGGCCGAGGAAGGCTTCGTGAATGTCGTCGCGTCGTTCCCATCGGATGCGTAGTCGGCGGAAGCCGTGGAGCCAGGAGATGGTGCGTTCGACGACCCAGCGGAAGGTGCCCAGGCCGGTGCCGTGCGGTTGTCCCCGTTCGGCGATCGCCGGCCGGATGCCGCGTTCACGCAGGAGGCGCCGGTATTTGTCGTGGTCGTATCCGCGGTCGGCGAAGAGCATGTCGGGCCGTCGGCGCGGCCTGCCGACAGCCCCGGCGACGGGCGGAACCTTGTCGAGCAGGGGCAGGAGCTGGGTGACGTCGTTGCGGTTTCCGCCGGTCAGTGACACCGCGAGCGGGATGCCCTGGCCGTCGGTGAGGACGTGGTGCTTGCTGCCCGGCCGTGCGCGGTCGACCGGGCTGGGACCGCTTTTGGGCCCCGGCGGGCGGCCCGGACGTGGGACGAGTCGATCACCGCCCTCGACCAGTCCAGCTGGTTCTTCGACCGTAGCTTCTTCAGCAGGACTGCATGCAACTGGTCCCAGACGCCGGCCTCGTTCCAGGCGGCCAGCCGCCGCCAGCACGTCATGCCCGAACCGAAGCCCAACTCCTGGGGAAGGTACTCCCACTGAATGCCGGTATGCAGCACGAACAAGATCCCGCACAGAGCCTGCCGGTCCGGCACTCTCGGCCGGCCCTCGACCTGCTTCGGCCCCGGCTCCGGCAGCAACGGCTCGATGAGCGACCACAGTTCATCCGAGACGATCCACGGCCGCGACTGTCTCTTCCCCACGACCACACCAGCGATCAGACCCGCCCACAGTCACATGACCAACAACTTTTGTTAGAGACCGTAAGGTCTCCGACGAGTCCGGCCGCACGATCCGGCAGGTGATCGTGGACATCCCGTCCGGGGTGCGGGCCGAACCGGAACAGGGCCGGGAGGAACAGCGCCGCGGGCCGCACTGCCCATGGCGGGAGCCGCCGCAGGCTGGTGGCGGGGCTGTTCGTCCGGGTCGTCCAGTCAGGCGTTGACGGCCTTGAGGAGCACGGACGACAGCATCTCGGGCGCCGAAGGGACCGGGGAGTGACCGGTCTCGAGCGTGTGCTGCTCAGGGGGTGCCGGGAGCCACGGTGTCCAGCCGCCCGATGAAGGCGTCCTGAGCGGCGACCGGGACAGTGCGGTCGAGGGTGCACCGGATCCCCGTACGCGACTCCGCCACGATCACAGCTTGGCGCACCGGTCTTGTCGCGGCCCTGGGGACTGATCTGCCGGCCGTGCCTGCCCCCGGACGGCGACGCGGTGCTGGGCATCATCGGCGCGGGCACGCAAGCTGAACTCGTGCTGCGCGGGCTCCATGAGCTGCGGCAACACCGCCAGGTCCTCGTGCACGACATCGACTCGCACCACGCTACCGGCCGGTGACGGCGTCGCGACACCGCACGACGAGCCGGAGCGAGGGAGGCGAGCTATGCGGTGACTCTGTCCGTGGCCTCGGTGTCGTCGTCGAAGGTCATCTCCGGTGCGGGCCGACGGAAGCCCTTGGTCAGGAGGGCCAGGTAGACGACGCCGATCGCCAGCCAGACGCCGCCGATCTGGAGAGCGACGTCACCGAGCTTCGTAAGCAGGTAGAGGGAAACGCCGGCGCCGATGGCCGGCATCACCAGGTACGAGAAGAGGTTGGGGGTGCGGCCGTGTCTGCGCTCGCGGACCAGGTGGGCGATCACGCAGACATTCACCAGGGTGAAGCCGAGGAAGGCGCCGAAGTTGATGAATGACGTGGCTGTGGTCAGGTCGAGTTTCATGGCGATGACACCGGCGGCTGCGGTCAGCAGCAGGTTCAACACCGGCGTGCCCGTCTTCCCCGACAGGTTGCCGAAGACGGCCCTGGGCAGTGCGCCGTCGCGTCCCATGACGTACATGAGGCGGGCGGCGGAGGCTTGCAGGGCGATACAGGAGGCGATGGATCCGGCGATGGTGACGAAGTTGATGATCTCGGCGTACGTCTCGCCGCCGACCTGGACCTTCAGGTGGTAGGCGGCCGCGTCGACGTCGGCGAACTTCGCGCCGGGGTGGACCAGTTGCATCACGAAGGACAGCACGATGAAGATCGCACCGGCGGCGATGACGCAGCCGATGATGCCGCGGCCGATCGTCCTCGCCCCGCCCCTGGCCTCCTCGCCCAGCGTGGAGACGGCGTCGAAGCCGAGGAAGGAGTATGCGGCGATGGCAGCGGCCGCCGTGACCGCGCCGATCGAAGTGCCGGAGTTCCACAGGGCGTCCGTGGCGGGGACGGAGGTGCCGTGCTTGCCGAGGAAGACGACACACAGGGTGGCGAAGAGGACCAGCGACCCCAGAGCGATGAACATCAGGACCTTGTTGACGCGGTCCGCGAGCTTCATGCCGAAGACGTTGACGGCGGTGGTGATGCCCACCGAGGCGATCAGCCAGATCCACTTGGGTATCTCAGGGAACTGGGCGTTGAAGTAGATCGCCGTGATCAGCCAGCCGACCATCGGGATGAAGAAGTAGTCGAGCAGCATCGCCCAGCCGGACAGGAAACCGATGCGGCTGTCCAGCATCTTGCGGGCGTAGGTGTAGACCGACCCCGCGCCCGGCACGGCGCGCGCCATCTTCGCGTAACTCAGCCCGGTGAGCAGCATCGCGAGGGTGGCGACGGCAAACGCGGTCGGGGCCGTGCCGCCGCTGGTGGCGGCGACCACGCCGAACATCGTGACGACGATGCCGGGTGAGATGTAGGCGAGGCCGAACAGGACGACGGAGAGGAGGCTCAGGTCGCCCTTCAGCCTCATGCTGTTCTCTGTGGTCTCGCTGTTCATCGTGGTGGCTCCTCGGTGGTGTGGGCGGGGTTCCAGGTGGCGGGGTCGATGCGGCCCCCGTACAGCGGGAGCTCGAGGGCTGGGTCGCCGGGGCGGAATTGGTCCCAGATCCGGTTGAGACCGGCGGTGCCGTAGCGGCGGACGTTGGTGACCTCGTCGAGGTCGATGACGTCGGTGAGGGTCGTGTCGCCGGCATCGACGGTTTCGGCGCGTACCGTGCCCTGTGGATCGATGACGAGGCTGCGGCCGATCCCGGATGGGGCCGCGGAGTTGACGCTGGCGACGAAGACCTGATTGGTGATGGCGTTGGCGCGGTTGAGGACGACTTCCTGCGCGCGGTCGCTCGTCGGCGTGCGGACCACGTTGACGATCAGGTCTGCGCCCATCCAGGCCAGGTGGCGGGATATCTCCGGGAACCAGGTGTCGTAGCAGATGGACAGTCCGATGCGGCCGACCCCGGCGAGGTCGACGACCTCGAATCGGTTGCCGGGTGTGGTCGTCTCGTACGGGCGCCACGGGCAGATCTTGCGGTACGCGGCGAGGCGCTCACCCCGTGGTGAATAGACCGGTGTCGTGTTGTGGACGCGGTCGCCGGTGCTTCGCTCGTAGACGCTGCCGGGTACGAGCCAGATGCCCAGGTCCCCCGCGAGCTCGGCGAAGGCCGCATCCCGTTTGCCGTCGAGCGGCTCGGCGGCGTTCTCCGGGGTGGCCGGGATGCCGGGGGCGCTCTCGCCCAGGTGCAGTTCGGGGTAGACGACGAGGGCGCCGGGTGCGTGCAGTTTCACGCGCCGCTCCACGTCGGCGGCAAAGCCTGCGAGGTCGTCGGCCGGGCGGCCGGGCGCCTGGGCGAGGATCAGGGGCAGGGGGCGGGCCATGCGGGAACACCAGCCAATCGAAGGAACTGTTCGAGGAGAAGTCGACGGAGATTCGGGCGCCGATAACCAGAAATTCCGGTGGGACAAGAATGCGGCTGGTCGGCCATAGCCTCAAATACTTGTGAGGGGTGGTTACCATGCCTTTGAGGCATGAAGGCGTCATGCCGCCTCCATCTCCCGAGGGACCACCGCCATGGAAATCCGAGTGCTGCGCTACTTCCTGACCATCGTCGAGACCGGTTCGGTCACCAAGGCCGCCGAGGTGGTCCGCGTCGCCCAGCCCTCGCTGTCGCGCCAACTGCGCGGCCTGGAAGGGACCTTGGGGATGACACTCTTCGACCGCGGCGGCAAGCAGATGGTCCTGACGGCGGCCGGCCGGCGCTTCCTTCCCCTGGCCCGCGACCTGGTCGCCCGCGCGGACGCCGCCGAGTCCGCAGTCGGTGCGCTGGCTGCCGGTCGTGCCATGCGGATCACCGTGGCGGCGCCGCCCACCACCATCACCGACGTGATCGCGCCGTTCCTGGCCACCTGGGGGCCGGAGGATCCGCTCGTCACCGTGCAGGCGGAGAGTCCGGCACATGCGTACCAGGCCCTTGCGAGGGGCGCCGATGTAGCCATCTCCTCGGCACCTCCGAGGAGCCGTTTCGCCGGGCTCCCGGTGGCCCGCCTGCCGCTGTGGGCCTACGTCCGTGCCGACCATGCCTGGGCGGACCGGGACCGCGTCACCATCAGGGAACTTGCCGCGGAGCCCCTCATCGTCCTCACCCCGGCGCACGGCACCCGCCGCATCCTGGACCATGCCGTGCAGGATGCGGACGCCTCGTACGACATCGTGCTCGAATGCGACACCCCGCACGTCGCACAGGCCATGGCGGCTTCGGGCCATGGTGTCGCGGTGGTCTCCGACGATCCCCGCTTCGACCTGCACCCGCTGCTGATCCTCGACAGCACGGGCGAACCGCTGCAGATCCACCTGCACGCGGCGTGGGACGCCGGCCACTATGCGCTGCGCAGCATCGAGGCATTCGCGGCCGGGTTGTCACGTTTTTGTGTCGAGCGGTACGGGCCACAGGTCGCCGCCCGCCTGTGAACTGCAGCGACGACTACAGACCACGGCCCTCACCAGGACACGAGGCGTGACCGCACGCCGACCCGACGTCCGACAGGCCAAGGAGAGCTGGAGGTATGCCCGGCAGGCAGCCTGACCAGATCGGGCAGGCATTGGACGGCGGCCCCAGCGCGCCCCACCATGCGGCGATATCCCGCATCAGCTGCCAGCCCGAGAGGACCTCGGACCATGCCGAGACCGTTCCATGTCCGACGGCTACGCCGTGCCGCCGCCACTGCCGCCGTGCTCGCGGGGCTGTTCGCCGTCCCGCTGCCGACGATGGCGGCGCCCGCCGCAGCCGCACCCGTACCGGGTGATCCGCTCACCGGAAGCGGTGCGGTGAACCGAACCGAACTCACCGCCGGCCAACTCGCCGGGGGTACTGCCACGGACACCGTGCCCGACAGTGCCTTCGCCCTGCCGGCGCAAGCAGCGCCACCCACCCACAGCTTCGAAGGCACCCTCACCCTCGACGGCCTCTCCACCGCCGGCGGATTCCGCGCACTGAAGGACCCGAACGGATACGGAGACGCAGCAGCCACCCGGCACCTACCGCCGGTCGACATCGCGCTCGTGCAGAACGGCAGCCATCTCGTCCCGGCGAAGCGCGGGCTGCAGTACACGGGGAACCAGGCGTGGAACCTGGCGGTGGGACCCGGCCGCGCGTGGAACGAGGACGGCGACGGCCAACGCACCCGCGCCTCCCTGCCGTTCGCGCTTGTCGAGCGCAACGCCAACTGCGTGCACAACGGCGCCCTGACGTTCCTCTTCGACCACACATCGATCTCCGAAGTCCGCTACCAGATCACCACGGAGACCTGCGCGTACTTCCAGTTCGACATGTGGGGCCAGGTACCGGCCGACTACCGGCCCGGCCCCGTCGACGGCGCCGAGAACCTGCGCGACGCGTACGCCTCCGAGGTCGGGGACCAGCTCCCGACCAAGCCCATCTCGGCGCTGGCCACCGACTACCCGGACAGTGGGGTGGACGTGGCGAAGTTCGGCTCCGGCATCACGCCGTCCGCGCTGAGCACCTTCGGCTTCTACTTCGGCGGAGTCCACTACGTGGGCAACTGTCGGACCCGGCAAGGTGAGTACCCGTTCTGCGGCCAGATGCTGCTGCCTTCGTACTCGACCGCGAAGTCGGCGTTCGCGGGAACCGCCATGCTGCGTCTGGCGCAGCGATACGGCCCGGCCGTGGCCCAGGAGAAACTCTCCGACCAAATCCCCGAGACCGCCGGCAACACCGCCTGGAGCGGCATCACCCTCGACCACACCCTCGACATGGCCACCGGGAACTACACCTCGCCCGGCTACGAGACCGACGAATCGGGCCGCACCATGGCGGACTTCTTCGCGGCCGAGCCCTACGCCGACAAGATGCGACACGCCCTGTCCTTCCCGCGCAAGGCCAGCCCCGGCAGCAAGTGGGTCTACCACACCTCGGACACCTTCCTCGCCAGCCGCGCGATGAACAACTACCTGCAGGACAAGGCCGGTTCGGACGCCGACATCTTCGACATGCTCCGTGACGACGTGCTCGAACCCATCGGCGTCGGGCCCGACTCCCTCGTCTCCTCCCGCACCGACAACAGCCCCGGCGGGGCACCCTTCGGCGGCTACGGCATGTTCTGGACGCAGGACTCCGTCGCCCGGTTCGCGAAATTCCTCAACAACGACCACGGCGCAGTCAACGGCACGCAGATACTCGACCCGACACTGCTCGCGGCCACCATGCAACGCTCACCGCAGGACCGGGGCATGACCACCACCGGCACCAAGCCCATGAAGTACCAGAACGGCTTTTGGGGCGCCGAGTTCACCTCCGCCGACAACCCCGCCTACAGCAGCCCCTTCTACGTACCATTCATGTCGGGATACGGCGGCATCACCGTCGCGATGATGCCGAACGGCGCCACCTACTACTACTTCAGCGACAACAACGAGTTCAGTTGGAACGCCGCCGTCGCCGAAGCCGACAAGCTAGCGCCCATGCCCGGCGCGGCAGTTACTGCGGGTAGACCCCATCAAACGCACCCTTGTCGGCCTGGGATCGCTTCGCCTGACTATGACCGTTGCCGGGGTGTCCCACCCGAACCCTTCCAGGTTCGATAGGAGACTCCGGCCAGCCGACAGCCGCTGAGGGGCAGGAGCGTGCCTGGGTGCCTCACCGGGGCGGGATCGCGATCAGGCAATGACGCACCCAGGCTCTACTGACAGGTCCCACGCTAGGGGCCCATCAGAATCTGCGACCGCCGCTGGCGAAGACCTATTCAGACGCGCCATCCGGTCGACCCATGAGGCGGCGTTGACACTGCTGCCCTGACCGAGCCGAGTGGACACCACCAGCACCTGCACCTGGTACCCACGTCTTGGTGTCGCGCTTGCCGTAGGCGTAGGCGACGGTGAGGCCATGCATACGGCCCACGACCGCCGCCGTGCGGGGATTGGCCACCGTCACATCAGCGGGGAAACCCCCGCAGGCCTTGAACCGGTTGACGTGCCATGTGCCGTCCGCGCCGTGGTCGTCACACCATCTCGGGGTCGGCCAAGCGCTACCGGAGTCGGCACGTCGGAGTCGGGAGGCGTGCGTCGGTCACCGCGGCGTGCGGTGGCGGGTCCCTGCCAGCGCACGGCCCGTTCGCTGTCCAGGCCGAGCTGGTCCATGACCCGGGCGACCAGGTGGTCGACGATGTCGTCCACGGTCGCGGGCTTGTTGTAGAAGGCCGGCATGGGCGGCAGGATCGTCACCCCCATCCGGGAGAGGGCCAGCATGTTCTCCAGGTGGATGGTCGACAGTGGGGTCTCCCGTACGCCGAGCACCAAGGGACGCCGTTCTTTGAGGATGACGTCCGCGGCCCGCGAGACGAGGTCGCTGCCGTAGCCGGCCCGTATCGCGGCGAGCGTCTTGGCGCTGCACGGCAAGATCACCATGCCGTCGGTGCGGAACGAGCCGCTGGATATGGAGGCCGCCTGGTCATCTGGGCCGTGGACGACATCGGCGAGGTCAGCGACCTGCCGCGCCGACCAGCCGGTCTCCAGCTCGATGGTCGCTCGCGCCCAGCGGCTCGTTACCAGGTGTGTCTCCACGTCCGGTTGGCCGGCGAGTTCCTGCAGCAACCGGATGCCCAGGATGGCTCCCGTGGCACCCGTCATTCCCACGATCAATCGCATGCAACTGCCCTTTCGTATGCGCGGACCGGGCCCCGTTCTGTGCGGCTGGCACCGCCCATTCAGGACGCGGCCCGGCGGATCCGGCGGTCTCAGTGCTGGTGCCTGGCCAGAACCTTGGCGCGCACCGCGGAGGGGTAGGCGTGCGCGAAGTCGCTCAGTGCTTCGCGTTCGGCCGGGGCGGGGAGCAGGGCGTCGTGTACGACCTTGGTGGCGCGGCCTGCCTTGCGCTCTTCCTTGGTGTAGCAGGTGAGCAGCGAAAGAATGGGGCCGTCCTCGAAGCGCACCGTGCGGTCAACGGGAGCACAGCGCAAAGCCCGCCGCGAATACGAGAACCGCGTCTGTACCCGCGGGGTGCGGTCGGCCTCGTTGTTCTCGCGGGCAGGCAGCGCTTGGTCTTTCGGGGTTGGTCATGGTTCGGGTGCTGCTGGGGCGACGGACACTGGCAGTTCAGCGGGCCGGACCGTAGGCGGTGGTGAGGGCTGCTTCGAGGTCGGCGATCAGGTCCTCCCGGGACTCGAGACCGATGGCGAGCCTGATCAGGCCGTGCTCCTGGAAGACCGGAGCGAACGCGGCAGAGGGGCCGTCGGGGTACTGCTCGTAGGCAACGAGAGTCTCGTCGTGCCCCAAGGAGACCGCGGAGGTGATGACGCGCAGATCGTTGACGAATCGCAGGCGGTTCTCGTGCGTGTCGGCGAGGGCGAACGAGACGATTCCGCCGAACCCGCCGGTGAACTGGGTGGCCGCTGCGGCGTGCTGACCGTGGCCGGCCAGCCCCGGGTAGGCGACGTGGGCGACGCGTGGGTCTGCGTCGAGGAACTCGGCGACGGCGTGGGCGTTTTCGCACTGCCGCTGGAGTCGCAGCGGCAGGGTGGTCGAGCCGCGCATGATGAGCCAGGCGTTGAACGGTGAGATGGCGCCGCCGACGTGGAACATGGCACCGGTGCGCATCTCCTCGACGAAGGCGCGGTCCCCGATCACGACGCCGCCCATCGCGTCGCCGTGGCCGTTGTAGTACTTGGTGAGCGAGTGCATGACGAGGTCCGCACCGTGGTCGAGCGGACGCATGAGGGGCGGCGGTGTGAAGGTGGAGTCGATGGTTAGCAGGGCCCCTGCGTCGTGGGCGATCTGTGCCAGGGCCGGGACGTCGGCGACGCGGAGGTCGGGGTTGGCGATGACCTCGGTGTGGACGAGCCGGGTGTTGGGTCGTACGGCGGTGCGGACGGCCTCGAGGTCGGTGATGTCCACGAAGTCGACCTCGATGCCGAGCTTGGCCGGGAACAGGTTCTCGAAGAGTCCTGCGACGCGCATGTAGACGACGTTGGAGATGATGGCGTGGTCGCCGGGGTTGAGGAGGGTGAAGAACGCGGCGTGCAGGGCGGCCATGCCCGTGCCGAACACCGCGGCGGCCTCGCCGTGCTCGAGCTTGGCGAGCTTCTCCTCGAGGCCCCGCTGGTTCGCTCCGTGCTCGCGCGTGTAGACGAGGCCCTCGAAGCCGGGGTCATCGATCGTGGTCGGATCCGTGGGCAGGCGGTAGGAGTTCGCCATGATGATCGGGGTGCGGATCGCGCCCGTGGTCTCGTCGGCCTGGTTGCCGCCGTGCACGGACCACGTGTTGCCCGTCAGGCTGTCGTAGTCGTGCTTGTCCGGCCGGGTGAAGGGTTTGCGGGTGCTCTCGTCGGTGGTCATGGTCTGCCCTCAAGTTCATGGGTGGGTGCGTGCGATGACAGGCCCGATTCAGTCGTGGGGCCTTCGTGTGGGACAGGGACCGTCAGGCGGGCAGCCGGCCGTCCCCGTAGGTGGCTCGTATGTCGCTGACGACGATGCGGTAGCCGTCGTACCAGCGCTGCACCTGACCCTTGGCCTCTCGGTGCTGCGGGAATCGGCCCAGCTGCGCCACCGACTCCGGGTCGGTGAAGTAATAGATCGCGTTGACTACGTCTCCGTCGGGCGCCACCCACTTCTCGACCCTGTCGAATCCGGGCAGGCTGCGCGCGTACTCGTCGATCTCCTGGTCGAGGCGGTGGAAGTCGTCGTCGTAGGTGCCGGGCTTGAAGATGAACTGGCAGCAGATCACGGGTGTGCTCCTGGGGGCTCAGACTGCGGGGGGTGGTGAGGACGTGGGTGGCGACTCGGACGTCGGGGCCGATGCGCTGCAGATGGCCGGTGAGGTCGTCGCCGGCCGCGGCGGGCGCGCCGTCGGACATCGGTGCGAGGGCGTCGAGGATGAACAGAGCGGACGTGGTGTCCGGGCCGAGCTGTGGACGTCGCCAGGGCGCCAGTTCCAGCGGCGGCACGTCACGCCCTGGTCGTCGCACCCGGCCCCGTGGCACGGATCAGCCGTGGCGGACCGGCCTACCCGTCGAGGTCCTTGCCTCCCGGCGGTACCGGGTGGATGACGCTGATCGCGTTGTAGATGTCGGTGAGCCCGTTGACCCGCGGACGACCAGTACTGGCGCGACGCAGGAGCGCTTCGAGGCTGTTGCGGATGCGCTGCGGCTCGACGCCGAAAGCGCGGTAGACCTCGTGCCACGCGGCGACATGGGGAACCTCTTCGGCGGGGCCGTTCGCCAGGGGGTCGCTCGTCGCGGCTTCGGCTCGAGCGAGCGAGGGGTGCTCCTCGGCGTCGTCACCCTGGTGGACCGGGGCGATGCCGTCGACCGCGATGAGGAGGGCGAGGTAGTCCGGCCGGAGGGTGGTCACGGCGGAGCCGATCCGTGCTCCGGCGAGGAAGACCTCGAGGCTTGGCTGGTCAGTCATGGCTCGCCTCCGACTTCCCGCCGGCGCCGACACCGGGCTCGAACACCGTGAGGGAGAAGCGCGCTCCCTCGGACCCCTCGTTCGCGTAGGAGTGGGCGACGTCGCTGGCGAAGGAGATGGCGTCACCGGCCTCCAGGACCTCCGTCTGGCCGGCGACCTGGATGGTGACCGTGCCCTCGTGCACCTGGAGGATCTCCTTGGTCCCCCGGACATGCGCCTCGCTGTCGTGCCTGTCCCCGGGGGCGAGGGTCCAGTCCCACAGCTCCAGCACGTCCGGCGGTGCGGTGCCGGCCAGAAGGACCCCACGACCACCGCCCGGGCCGGTCCACAGTGCGGCGCCGGCGCCGCTGCGCACGACCTTCACCGGTTTCGTCTGCGGGACTGCCACGAGTGCCTGCAGGCCGATGCCGAGCGCGTCGCTGATGCGCAGCAGGGTCGTCACGCTGGGGTTCGCGGTGCCCTGCTCGACGTTGATGATCATGCGACGGCTCACGCCGGCCACGTCCGCGAGCCGGTCGAGCGTCCACTCGCGACCCTGACGCTCGGCGCGCACCTTGGCGCCGATCGCCGCCGACAACTCGCTAGCGTTGCTGTTCATGGAGTGCATCATAGTGCATTCTTAGTGCAACACAATGATGATCCGGGAGCGCCCTGCATGACCGCCACTCCGACCAGCCCCACGACCGGCACCGGCCGCGGTCCCGGCCGCCGCGGCGGCCTCAAAGCGCAGTCGACAGATGATGCGGACGTACTGCGCTCTGTCTCCCGGCGCATTCTCTGGCTCTCGGCCGCCATCGTCGACGCAGCAAACCGGGGCCGGCCCAACAGCAGTGGGGTCAAGGTCGGCGGACACCAGGCGTCCTCAGCCTCGATGGTCGACATCAGGGTCGCGCTGTGGTTCCACTGCCTCGGCCGCTCCGACCGTTTCTCGGTCAAGTCGCATGCCTCCCCGGTCCTGCACGCGATCAACTATCTGCTCGGTGACCTCGACCCCGCCTACCTGACGACACTGCGCGCAAAAGGCGGGCTGCAGAGCTATCCCAGCCGGCTGAAGGACCCAGACACCGTCGACTTCTCCACCGGCTCGGTCGGTATCGGGGCCACAGCGGCACTGTGGGCAGCCGTCGCGCACCGCTACACCCGCTCCCACTTTCCGGACACCCCGACCCGGCCATTGTCCCCGCCGACAACTCTCCGCGCCCGCTCGCCCGCCTGCCGACGCCCCCCTCGCGATGGTGGGGCCGCGGCAGGCGGGCGAGCGGGCGCGATATGGAGTGCGGTATCGCTTCAAGACGGATGCCGTCTCTTTCACGGTGGACATCGAAGCGCTGGCCATCACACCTGGAATCGTGGACAAGCGCGGTGGACGGGGGTCCGGGCCGAACGCAGGGTCCGGTCGGGGCTTGTCCGCCCGACGTGCTCGCACCTCTTCCAAGAAGGATTTCGCCGATGGAACCATGATCACCTCGCGTCCTCGCGGTCCAACTCCCGCGCCCACCTCAGCCAGTCCTCACTGAGCGGCATCGAGAACGGCCAGCGCCGCCTCCCACTGGATCACCTGGTCACCCTCGCCCGCGCCCTGGACACCACGCTCGATCAACTCGTGGAGACCGCCAACGACGACGTCGTCACCAGCCCGACGATCGACAGCGCCCCGGATGCGCTGGACCATCAAGGCCGACCCCGGGATGAGCGTGGTGCGCCAGCGCATGACCGAACCGCCCCCCGAGAACCCGACGCGGATGCGCGCCCACCCGGGGCGCGAATGGCTCGTCGTCCTGTCCGGCACGGCGATCCTCATGCTCGGCCACCGCCGCTTCCGGCTCGAGACCAACCAGGCCGCCGAGTTCCCCACCATGATCCCGCACGCGATCGGCGCTGACGGCGGGCCCTGCGAGATCCTCGGCATCTTCGACCGCGATGCCCGCCGCGGACACCAAAGCGACAGCGGCGACGAAGCCCAGGGCGCTCCCGAGTGACCGTGAAGCCGCGCGACGGCCTTCCCTGGCGGTGACATCTTGCGCGTCGGGCAGCGCCCTCGACCATCTCCTTGCGTAAATGGGGACGTCGCCCGGCAGCCGTTGACGAGACGCAAGAACGGCTGGGAGGGCAAAGCTGCGGAGCCGTCAGTTCGCGAACGAGCAGCAGTCCAGAAAGAGGCATCTGCACCAGCAGGTGGCACGCCGGTACTGGATCAAGCGCCGCCGACGGCATGGCGGCCGAGGCCGCAGCGTTGCGCCAGGGCCGGCAAGAGCGCGCGACCCGGCGGTCCGGGACGGCGGCCTGCGCACCGGAGAGGGCCGCGCTGCGGACCGCGGTCTGAGCCGTCCGCATGCCGTACATCCCGCCGGTTCACCAGATCTCCTGCGGGCACAGACCGCCACGACAGAATCGGATACATCGGCCGATATCACGAGCACATTTGCCAACTGCGGTAACAGACTGGCCAGTTCAACGGAGCACGGTCACAGGAGGCCCGTTATGCGGACGGGCCGCCCGCGTCACCGAGATGATCTCCGGCTACGAGAATCTTGCCAGAGCCACATTCACGGGTACGCCGACACCTGGTGAACGAGTGGTCGAAGCCGCCGACGACAAGCAGCTCGGCGAGACCATCGCCCGCTAGGGACGCGTCGACATGCTGGAAATCGACGAACTCGGCCTCGAACTCGACAGCTGCGGCGCGGAGATGCTCTTCCAGGTTCTGACCGAGCCGAGGAGAAGAACAGCATCGCCATCGCCTCCAACGAGGCGTTCACCGGATGGTCAAAGACGTTCACCGATCCGCGGCTCCGCGCGGCCATCGTGGACCGGCTCACCTTCAACCCCTCCCTGATCGAGACCGGAACGGATTCCTACCGGCTGGCCCGCACCAAGGCGAGCAAGACCAACAGTTTGGGATGAGCGACTGCCAACGATCAGGAGCTGAGATGCTCATGCAGCACCTTCAACTTGCCGTCCCTACGCACGATGACGTTGGTGCCCCGGCCCTGGCCAGAGCGGAGTTCACCGTTCACGACGCCGGTCCAGGCGAACAGATAGCGACACACCGCGACATCAGCGGTGAGCACAGGCCACTCCAGTTCACGCACTTCATAAACTTCGTCGAGGATCTTCGCGAACGTCTTCTCGATCGCGGAGCGGATCTCCTCGATGCCCCGATGCGAGCCGTCCGAGAACCAGTACACGGCGTCCTCGGCGATGAACGGCACGACACGTGAGATGTCGTGGCTGTTGTTGGCCCGTTCGTACTCGCCCATGAACGCGGCGAGCTCAGATTCCAGAGATGTCCGATCCGTCATGCGGCCATCATGCCGACGCTCTCGCGCGGCCGTCACTCTTCCCTCGCCGCTTCAAGTGGTCCCAAACGCGTCAGTGCCGCTGCAGGACGCACACGGGGCAGGTGAAGTCCGCGTCGGCGGGAAGCCGCGCGCCCCAGGTTCGATGCGTCGCGCGCGGCCTTCCGACCGTCGGCCATCGAGCGTCACTTCGACGATGCTGTTCGGGCAGTTGTCCAAGACACAGCCGAGGGCGGTCTCTTCGACCTGGTCGATGGTGCGCTGCCAGCGGGTTTTGACTGTGATCCAGTCGGCGGCATAGGCGCAGCGGTAGCTGGCGGCGGGTGGCTGCCAGGTGGCCGGGTCCTGGTCGGCCTTTGAGCGGTTGGACGTGGCGGAGACCGCGATCAGGGTGCGGTCGGCTCGGAGGTGGTTGGCGTACGCCTCGCGATCCTTGGGCGTCCAGGCGGCGGCGCTGGAGTCTCAGGCCTCGGCGAGCGGGGCCAGGTGGTCGATGCCGAGGGCGCGGGCCGCGGTGAAGAAGGTGTCGTCGTAGGGCGAGTACCAGGACGCGGCGGTGAGATGGCGGCCGGCGCACTGCTCGGGGGTGATGACGGCTTCCGCGGGGAGGACTTGGCACTCGGGGTTGGAGGCGTCGTTGATCGTGTAGTGGGTGTTCGGCTGCCCGTTGTCGTGTGTGGGGGCGGGTGTTACGGGCTGTGGTTGCGTCCGTCCCGTGGTGCGAAGGCTGCGAGGGCGTCGGCGTCGGTCGCGCGAGCGTGCAGGAAGTAGTTGGCCCATTCGGTGATGTCGGGGTAGGACGAGTCCTGGCTGAGCTGAGTGGCTGCGGCCTCGAGGTCGAAGTGCGTGGTGCGGAGTTCGACGCCCGGGCCCAGCAGGGCCCAGTGTGCTCCGGTTCGTCCGTAGGGCATGCCGATGCTGCCGGGGTTGATCACGAGCCGGCCGTGGGCGAGGCGGACGAACGGCATATGGGTGTGGCCGCAGACCACGGTGCGGATGTCGGTGTCGAGTCCGCTGAAGACTTCCTTCCAGCGGTCGATGCGGGAGTCGACCAGGACGACCTCCTCGTCGTCGCGTGGGGTGGCATGGCAGAACAGCACCTTTCCCAGACCCTTCACGGACAGGGAGAGGGATCGTGGAAGTGAGCTGAGGAGGTCGAGGTGGTCCTCGCGGAGTTGTTCGGCGGCCCAGGGGGCGATCGGGTCGGGGATCGTGTCGCGTTGTCCCCAGCGGTATTCGAGGAGTTCTCGGTCGGCGTTGCCGCTGATCCAGATGACGCGGTCGCCGAGACTGGTCAGGAGGTCGAGGACCTGGGTCGGTTGTGGGCCGGCGGTGATGTCGCCGGTGAGCACGAAGTAGTCGGCGGTGCTGACGTCTGGTTCGGCGAGTACTGCCTCCAGGGCCGGCAGGACTCCGTGGATGTCGGACAGGACGGCTACTCGGTTCAGCATGGTCACCACTGTGGGGTGAAGGCAGCCGAGTGGTGTGACCTTTCGCCCGGCGCGTAGTTCAAGGAGGGCGTTCAGCGTGTGTGGTCGCCGGGTGGTCGGGTATGGCGAGTCATCACACCGGCGGCCGCACCGGTGGCGGCCAGGAGCACGGCGGCCGCGCCGAGCGCGTGTCCGGCCGCGGTGCGGGGGCCTCCGGTCGTACTGAGGTAGGTCCCGCCGACGAGGGCGATACCGAAGGTTCCGCCGAGTTGTTGGACGGCGTTGAGCAGTCCCGCCGCAGATCCGGTTTCCTGTGGCCCGACGGCTCCCAGCGCGGTGGTGAAGAACGGCGGCGTGAACAGTCCGGTGCCCAGCCCCGCCAGCGCAAGGGCGAACGGGAGGGCCGTTGGGTAGGCGTCGGGGGCGGCGGCGCGGTAGGCGAGCGCGGCTGCGGCCAGTCCGCCGGCGAGGGTGGCGATGCCAGCGTGCATGACGCGGTCACCGTACCGGGGGGCAGGCGGCTTCCGGCGGCCCACGAGGCGACGGCCAGTCCCGTGGACCAGGGCAGGAAGGTGAGTCCGGCGGTGAGCGGCCCCTCGTGGAGCCCGAGCTCCAGGTGGAGGACGACGGTGATCATGACGCCGTTCATCACAGCGAAGAACAGCGTGGACGTGGCCAGTGCGGCGGGAAAGGAGCGGCCGCGCAGCAGGGCGGGTTCGATCAGCGGAGCTTTACCACGGCGGGCGGTGCGGCGCTGCTGGGCGACGAACACCGTCAGGACGGCGGCGCCGCACGAGGCGGTCGCCCAGGCGGCAGGCCCGGGGTGACTGGTGGCGAGCGGGCACACCAGCAGGGCGGTGCCCAACATGGCCAGTGCGGTGCCGGCCGGTTCGAGGCGGGGGCGGACGGGGGGCGGTCCTCGCGCAGCCAGGGTGTGGCCGCCAGGACGGCGGCGGCGAGGGGAAGGTTGACGAGGAAGACGGTGCGCCAGGAGGCGCCGAGCAGGTCGGCGTGGGTGAGGACACCGCCGAGCGCGGGGCCGGCGACGGCGGACAGCCCCATGACGGGACCAATCGTGCCATCGTTGGATTGGCCAGTGCCCTCATCCGCTACCGCCGGTGTGCACAGGGCGGACCGTGAAAGCGGCAGGGAAGAGGCTGACGAGGACGGGAGGAGCAGAAATGAACGCGGTGTGGGCGGCGACGGCACTGGAGACCGGCTGGTTCTCAGGGCTTGAACGGCACTCGAATGTCCAGGACCTTGAGGCTCACATCAAGGCCCTCGGAACCGGCCTCGGCCAGGGCTACCTTGAGATCCGGCGGCCAGACGGCGAACTCCCCTACTTGGCTCTGGGCTTCAAAGGAGATCACGCTGTCCTCCATCTCTTCGACAACTCTGGCGGAGTGTCTCTTCGTGTAGGCGATGATTCCGCGGCACTGAGCGCCGAGGTCGAAGTGGTGATCATGGACGAGCTATACGCGTTCACGGCAGACGTCGCACTGTCCATGGATCATGCCTGGGACATCGTTCACGACTTCATCCAGACAGGGACGCCTGGTGAACTGAGTGATTGGTACGAGTTGTAGGCAGGGCTCCATTGCCAACTGCGACATCTTCTGAGGCGCTTGAGTCTCCAGCCGCCGGAGGGTTCAGGATCTTACTCATGGACGATGAACGCCCCGACGTGCTCACCATTGGCCGGCTCGCGCACCGCACCGGACTTCCGGTACGTACCCTGCGCTTCTGGTCGGACGAGGGGGCGGTGCCGCCTGTGGGCCGTTCCGCGGGCGGCTACCGGTTGTACGACGCCGAGTCCGTGGCCCGCGTCGAGCTGGTTCGCACCCTGCGCGAGCTGGGCCTCGGGCTCGACGACGTGTGCCGTGTCCTGAGCGGCCGCACCACGCTCGCCGGGGTCGCCGACGCGCATGTGGCCGCGCTCGACGCGCAGATCCGCTCCCTCAAGGTGAGCCGGGCCGTCCTGTCCACCGTGGCGAAACGGGGTTCGACCGTTGAGGAGACAGCACTGATGAACCGGTTGGCGCGGCTTTCCGCCGCCGAGCGCAAGCAGATCGTCGACGAGTTCAAGGAGGAGGTGTTCGGCGGCCTCGACGACCCGCGCCTGCGCGACCGCATGCGCGCCTTCAGCATCGAATTGCCCGACGATCCCACACCTGAGCAGGTCGACGCCTGGATCGAATTGGCCGAATTGGTTCGGGACCCTGGGTTCCGCGCCCGGTTGCGCACATGGATGGAGCTCAACACGCCCATACCGGGGCAGGGCCGTCCCCCCGGGGCGTCCATCTGGTGGGCCAGGCAGATCGTGCAGACCGTCGCGGAGGTCAGAAAAGGCGGGGTTGCTCCCGAGGGGCCGGCAGCGGCCGAGGTGCTGTCCGAGCTG
This sequence comes from Streptomyces sp. SAI-127, assembly GCF_029894425.1. NCBI lineage: Bacteria > Bacillati > Actinomycetota > Actinomycetes > Kitasatosporales > Streptomycetaceae > Streptomyces > Streptomyces sp. SAI-127. The sequence goes on along the minus strand of NZ_JARXYJ010000001.1, from coordinate 202,233 downwards.
TTCGGTGACGCCGATCAGGCCGCCGTGATGCGCAGCCTGGAGGCCGGGATCGAGGCGAGAGCGGAGCATTACCGCAGGCTCGTCGCCCGTGTGCGCGGGCAGAATTCGTCGCCCGACGCGACCGAGGAGCTGGAATGGCTGGCGCGGGCTCTGCGCGCTGCGGACTGGACCTGACCTGGTGCTCGACCTCGGTACGGGGCAGGTCGCCGACCTTGCGGTGCCGCTCGACCGGGACGAGCTGATCGCCTACGGGCCGCGGCTGTCCGACAACGGCGCCACCCGGCTGGGGACGGCAGCGTTGGTCCGGAGGCCGGACCCGGACACGGCACGCGCCATCCCGACCCCGGACCGGAACGCCGACTCTGGGTGCACAACTGGCAGAGTCTTGCGTATGTACGGCACCGCCGGGTCCGTACGCGCCCAGAACGTGCAACGCCAGCGGCAGTCGATCCCCGCCACCTATTTCCACGCTGATCATCGAGGTCTGCTCGCTTCCTGTCCGATACTGCGCGTACCGGACAGGCCAGCAGCCAGACCCGAAGCAACCGGGCGTGGTTCGTACGGTGCGCGTCACGCCTGTATCGCCTGCAGGGGTATGGAGATTCCCGGTGAACCTCTGTACGCCGGCGTCGTCGGTTCGGGTGGTCACGGCCGGTTCCTAGATTGCGAACCGGCTGGTGGCGAAGACGTTGAGCGTGGTGAGGAAGACGCGAAGGGTGCTGGAACGCCCCGATCGAAGCGCCCACCGATCCGTCTGGGAGAGATTTTAGCCGCGCGCCTGCTCGACGGCAGCGAGCAGCTGGCTCGCTTCGGCGTTGGCGGACTTCCAGAACGACAGCCTGTGGCGGTCAGCGGCGGTCGGACGCCTGTTGCGTCCCTCCTGGTCGACTAGTGACCCCGGCACGTTGAACTGCAGGTATCCGTTGAAGAACGTAGTCGCGGACTTGAAGCGGGTTCCTGTCACGTCGGCTGCCCGGAACCGTGTGGTTGTGGCCGCTGCCCCAGCCTGCCTTTTCGTGATGGTGACCCAGTCGCCGTCGAAGTTGATCGATCCCTGTATGCCTTTGACGTCCAAGTCGGCCCCTGGGGTGTTGAGTTGCTGTGGGAGCAATGGCAGCACGGTTCAGGGTGGAGCACAAAGGTGTCGGCAGATGAGTCGTCCAGGCCCCGGCCTCAGCATCGGGATCCGGGCGGCTCGTACACGACCGAACGCACCGTCACAGCACGGCCACTTCAACGGCATTCGACCGCTCAGACCTCCATCATCGGCGCCATGAGAAATGCCCTTACCGTGATCTCCGCCGTCCTCCTCCTTGGCGGGGCCGTCGCGTGCAGCAACAGCGCATCTGACTCCACCGCCGGGAGAAAGACCGACGCTGCAGCGAGCAAGCCGGTCAGCGCGGGCAGCGCCCTTTCTCGTGTTGCCTCTGAGGTGCCGCAGGCCAAGCTCTCGGGCACTGTGACAGCCGCCAATGACCCGAATCACCTTCTCGGTCGGCCGAACCAGTACACCTCGAAGGTCACTTTCACCGACACCCGCATCAAAGCCGCCGACGTGAGCGGCACCGACAAGGGCGCCCTCGAACGCGGGGGAGCGATCGAAGTGTTCGCCGACCCGTCGGACGCGAAGGCCCGCGCCGACTACATCCACACCGTCACCAAGTCGATGTCGGCCCTCGCCGAGTACGACTACGTCCACGGCACGGTCCTCGTGCGCGTCTCGCACTACCAAGCCGCCGAGTACAGAGTCGCCGCGAACAGGCTCGGGTGAGAATCTGTGAAGCGTCCCCTCCTCACCTTACGAGTTGGTCACTGCGCTCACCGTTTTCGGCACCAACGCCAGCGACACTCAGCCAGCCTCCACGCACGAGTCCCGGGGGCCGTCGCACACCGGGCACACTTCCAACTGTGGAGACCTCGCACCCAGCGAACTTCTTGCGGGACCTGGCCGCCGATGAACACCGGCTTATTGGTCGGCCAGGTCGGGTGTTCGGCGTCCCCGGCAAGGCGTTCGGGGTCCACCTCGGCGAGCCCCCATTGGTCGCCCGCCCCAACCCGCCGCTGTCACACGGGGCACGGCTCCTGACAGGCGCTTGACACTGAATCGATGGAGGATCAGCATTCAGGAACCTCCCCGTCTTCGACTCGGTAGCCCCACGTCAGGACGGATGTTTACGTAAACATCGAGCAATCGAACAATGGAGTTCGTGTGAATCGCCTCCGCTCTCGCGCCCGTCTGCGCGCCTTCCTGATCGCAGCACTCCTCGCGCCACTGCTGACGGTCTCCCATGGCGCATCCGCCGCCACCAACTCCTTCCGCGGAGTCAACTGGGCGGACAGCCGCGACAATTACGTGGACGGCTGGGTGATACCGACCGGCCTCACGGCCGGGGACAGCTACGACAGCGTCCGCTCCAAGGCCGACGGCATCATCAGTGGCTTCCAGCAGCAGCTCGGCGCGAACACCGTGCGGCTGCCGATCAACCCGCAGAGCGTCAACTCGGACTGGTGGGGGCGGTACAAGGGCGCCGCCGACTCGGCCCTGTCCCACGGCATGAAGGTCATCTTCGGCTACTGGGAAGCGAACAAGGACGGCAAAGTCGATGACATGAACGCATGGAACACCATGTGGGACAAGGTCATCAGCGACTACGGCAGCAACGGCAACGTCTACTTCGAACCGATGAACGAGCCATTCGGTTACAGCCTGAACGACTGGGTGTCGCTCTGCTCGTCGTGGCTGTCCCGGCATTCGAGCACCCCCCGCGGGCGGGTCCTCATCAGCGGCACCGGTTACAACGACAACGTCACGGGTGTCGGAGCGGCCAGCGCCCTGAACGGCACACTGCTGTCGCTGCACTTCTACGGATACTGGGCCTCGGACACGACCCGCTCGGCGTGGACCACCAACCTGAGCAACCGTCTCGGCTCGTACTCGTCCCGCACCATCATCGACGAGGCCGGTGCCCCGATGACGACCGGGCTGAACTACTACGGCGGGAACCAGGACGGCAACACCTTCACCGCGTACTTCGCCGCCACCACGGACCTGACGAGGTCCCGTCAGATGGGCGTCGTCTACTGGCCCGGCCTGCGCTCGGACGACAGCTATTCGATCACCCGGCAGAGCGGCAGCGGGCTGGCGGTGAACAACTCCTCGGGCGTGGCACAACTGCGTTGGGGCTGGGGCCTGTAACCGGACAGACGGCCGAGGGGGCTTTCCGCCCCACCTGGACGTTCTTCGTCACGACTGTGGGCCCGACGGATGCCGCACTCGGCGGCCGTCGGGGCCGTAACTTCCTCCTGGTGTTACCAGCGCGGCACGGCGGGCGTCTCCCATCCCGGCTCGGCGACCCGCATCGCCGCCGCGTCGTCCTGCTCGCGCAGCGAACCGTCGTCGTCCAGCAAGCGCCGGTGGAGGAAGGCGAGTTCCTCGCGGTCGAGTTCGACACCCAGGCCCGGGCGCGTCCGAGACCTTCGCGGACCGGTCCTCGAAGGTCAGCCGCTCTGTGAGTATGTCCTCGGACTGCCAGGGGCAATGGGAGTCGCAGGCGTGGTGCAGGCCCGGGACGGTGGACGCGACGTGGGTCATGGCGGCCGGCGAGATTCCCAGGTGGGTGTTGGAGTGCATGGACAGCCCGACGCCGAAGGTGCGGCAGATGGCGGCGAGTTGCTGGGTGTTGCGCAGCCCGCCCCAGTAGCGGTGGTCGCAGAGCACCACCTGGACGGCATCGGGTGAACGCCTCCTTGATCTCGGCGAAGGTCGTCATGCACATGTTGGTGGCGAGGGGAACGTTCGTCCTGGCGGCGCCCTCGGCCAGGGCCGGTGTACCGAGCGCCGGGTCCTCCAGATATTCGAGGATGTCTCCTGGGCGGCGGCACAGCCCGAAGCCGCCCAGGAGTAGACGCCGTTGCGGTACCTCAACTCGGCGCGGCAGCCTCCGGGCTGCCGCTCGGCGGCGGGCTGGGTGAGTTGGCGGCGCGGCACAACTGTGGGGCCTGCACCGCGAGGTCACGCTCATCGCCACATCTCACCGGGGCTCCTCGGCGAAGAACGACGGCAGCCGCTCCGGCACCTCCGTGGACTCACGGTGTGCGAGGCAGCGACGGAAGCGGCGGTGATTCGTCGTGGGTCCAACGGATGCCGAAGCGGCACGGCCCGGTCTCCAGGGCCACCGCATGAACCGAGCCGGCCGCGTCCAGCCGCAGGAGCCGCTCGGTGGGGAACGTGCTCTCCTCGTTGACCCGGTACGAGTGGCATGAGGTCGGCAGGGCGGCCGGGTCGAAGCGCGCCTGGAGTACGTACTCGCGCATCGGCACGTGCAGCGTGGCCTCGACGAACGTGGTGTGCGGGCGGGGAGAGGGGAACTCCAGCGTGTACTCGACGATGATCGTCTCACCCTGAGCGAGGGGACGTTCGAAGAGCAACTCGGCAGCGAACAGGCCGCTGTCGCTGCGGGTCACCACCGCGCCCGGACGGCACGGGGGTGAGACATGGATCTCCGGCGGCGCACCGGGCCCGTCTGCCTGGTAGAGCGTCACCTTGCGGTCAGGTCCGTCACGGTCCGCGCGCAGCAGCTGACGGGTCCACTTGCGGCTGACGCGGCTGAACGCGTCCAGCTCTATCCGGCTGTGGGTGCTGATTCTGGTCAGGTGGGCGTCCCAGCGGGTCTCGACATCCCCCAGCGCATGCTTGGCGTTGCGTGGCCAGACGTCCTCCAGGGCCCGTCGGCCCCGGCCGGCGGGAAGCCAACGGCCGCGCGGACGGGGCGGTCCCAGCAGGGAGAGAAGGCCGCCGTCCGGCACGGCCAGCAGGAGTTCCAGGGCGCGCAGCGCCTCCAGGGAACGCGGGCGTTCCGGGCGGTACCGGCCGGACTGCCAGGAGCTGAGCGAGGCGAGGCTGATCTCCATGCCCATTCGGCGCAGCCGGTCCTGTATTCGCTCCAGGCTCAGTCCGCTGGCGCTGATGGCCGCGCGCAGTGCCTCGTGGAAGGGCCCGGACCGCAGCAGGGGCGCGATCTGCGGCGAAGGAACGGTGGGGCGCTGACCTGCTGGGCGAGCAGCCGCCGGGGGTCCGGGATGCATGGAGGAACCTGCCTTCCTTCCACCAGCTGTCGTGACATGCACGCTTCGCACGCAGTTAAAGCCGGGTGATCAGCACAGGTCAACCAAGGCAGGGCCAAGGTGACCCTGCAGAGCTCTCAACAGGCCGGTGCTGGCAGCGGTTGGCCTCCAAGGGGGCCGTTCCGGTCGCTCAAAACCCGCAAATCTAAAGAACCTTGGTCTCTTGCCGACGGTCTGGCACACGGGTCACGCTGTGTCCGCAGACCGGTGATCACGGGCCCGGCACCCGGTCGGCGTCATCCGCACGGCATGACTCTTCTCCACCGACCCTCCTCCCCCCAACCCCGGAAAGAAAGTGCTCATCGCCATGCAAGAAAACGCTTTCACCAGCCACCGTTCGACCACCCGCCTGCTGGCCGTCGGCGCCGCCGCGCTGGCCGTCGGCGCGCTGACCGTCACCAGCGCCGAGGCCGCGCCGTCGGTCGGACGGGTCAGCTCCTCCCTCGCGGCACACGAGTCGCACGCCCTGCACGGGCTGAAGTCCGCGGGCACGGCGTCCAACACCACCGTCACCTCCGGCAACTGGTCGGGCTACGCCGCCGTCGGATCGGCCGGCGCCTACAAGTCCGTGTCGTCGACGTGGGTGCAGCCCAGCGTCACTTGCACGTCAACCAACACCTACTCCTCCTACTGGGTGGGCCTCGACGGTTACAGCAACTCGGCCCTGGAGCAGACCGGCACCGAGGCCGACTGCATCAACGGCCAGGCCGTCTACGGCGCGTGGTGGGAGGTGCTGCCGGCCGCCGAGTCCGCGTACTCGGTGAACGTCCTGCCGGGCGACCACATGTCCGCCTCGGTGACCGACAACGCCAACGGCACCTTCACCATGACGCTGACGGACAGTACCCAGGGATGGACGAAGTCGACCACGCACGCCGGCAGCTCCGGCTACCAGGACAGCTCTGCCGAGGTGATCGCCGAGGCCACGTCCGTCAACGGCAGAATCGCGAAGCTGTCCAACTTCGGCACCGTCGGCTTCAGCGGCTCGAAGGCCAACGGCACCACACTGCCCAGCAGCTCGAACGAGATCATCATGGGTGGCAAGTCCGGCGACGTCCTGGCCCAGCCGAGCGCCCTGTCGAGCGGCGCCTTCTCCGACACCTGGATGAACTACTCCTGACCCGGTAGGCGACGTGCGGCGGTATCGGACGGAGGACCCGTCCGGTACCGCCGTACCCCCGTGTGCGACCTCTCGGCGTGGGGTCGGTAATGGTGAGAGTCGGTGGTGCTGGTCTGGTGGTGTGCTGTGTCGGCGCTGGTCAGTGGGGTGTTGGGGCCGGTCGGGCACTGTCATGACGTGAGAGGTCGCGGGTGGGTGTTGCTGTCGAGGGCTCTAGGCGGCAGACGCGTGCTCGGTGCCCTACGGGTACGCCGCCCACCCCTGCTTCAGGACCGGGTTGATGACCACCCGTCCGCTGGCGAGATCCCGCAGGGACCATCCGCCCGGCGGCGGCTGCCCGAGCCAGGACACGATTCCCTCCTGCAGACCGGGGTCCGCCGCGACGACGACATCCTCCAGTTCGTCGGCCGAGGCGATCGCCGTGGGCACCGCCGTGTCCGGCAGGAGGACGCGGAAGTCGGGGAAGTTGACCAGGTGGTACGGCTCCATGGTCACCACAATCCCGAACCTCGGACGGTCGTGCGGAATGTGCGCGAACGCCGGGGGCCGGTCCTCGATGAGCTTCGCGGACTTGTTGATCTGGCTGAACGCCTTGGCCAGCTTTCGGAAGGCCCCCGTCGGACCTGCGGCGGTCGGGGCAGGGGTGCCGGTGAGGCGGACCAGAGCGCCGTTGCGTGCCGCGTCGTGAATGAGGGCCTCGCGCTCCTGCGGGGTGGCGACGTGGGCGTCGTGCAGGAACAGGACGTCTCAGGGGCCGAGGGCAAACTCGGCTGGGCACTGCCCCGGCGAGATACGGGCCTTGCGGCGTTCGTCGAGCCACTGGGTGAGCGGAGATCCCTCTTCCGACCGGCGCTTCGACTCGATTCTCAGGATTCCGTGAACCTTTCCGCTCGGAATGCCGACTGTCTGTCTGACGGACGGTGCAGAGCAGGGAGGTGTGGTGGGCAACGACGGGTTGCTGGTGGTGCGCTGCCAGCTTGGGGAGCGGGAGGCGTTCCGCGAACTGGTGGGCATGTGGCACCCCTCGCTGTGGCGCTATGTCCGGGGCATGGTCGGCTCTCCGCACCTAGCGGACGATCTTGCTCAGGAGGCGTGGGTCGCTGTGGTGCGCGGTCTGCCCCGGCTGCGGCAGCCGGAGCGGTTCGCCCCCTGGCTGTTCACCATCGCCCGGCGCACGGTCACTGACCATCTGCGGCAGACGTACAAGGCTCCGGAGACGGCCATGGAGGAAGCCACGACGGTCGTCGCCGACGACGAGCTCAGCGGCGTACTCACCACGATGCAGATCGAGGCGGGTCTTGCTGCTCTGCCGCCCATGGAGCGCGAGGTGCTGATCCTCTTCCACCTGGAGGACCTGCCACTGGCTTCCTGCGCGGAGGTGCTCGGCGTACCGGCCGGCACGGTCAAGAGCAGGCTGCACCGCGCCCGGCGCATGCTGCGCAACCACCTTGCCGAGAAGGGATACGAAGCATGAGCGAGCAGAACCGCGCAGCGCAGCGGGCCGTGCCCGAGCAACTGGAGCGCATGCTGGCCACGGAGGTGTCACTGCGGTCCCGGCTGCGCCACGTGGCAGTGGGCCTGGCCGGGGGATGCGGCGCGGCCATGATCGCGGTGCTGTGGGCCACCGAGTCGAATGCTCTGCCGACGCGTACTCAGGCCGCCTTCGCCGGACTGATCGCCATCGGGCTGGCCTGGGCCGTCTTCGCCGGCTGGGTGCTGAGCAGGCGTCGGCCGCTGTTCGCCCGGGACCGGGTGCTGTCCGCCCGGATCACACTGGCGGCGACCGTGGTGACCGCCCTGGCCGGGGTGGCGCTGGCTGCAGTCCGCGGCAGCACCGCCGACCTGGTGGCCACCGCCGCGGGCGGGGCCGTCTTCATCGCCGCCGCGGTGCTCGCCCTGGTACGGGCGCGGCGCCGTCGACGCGAACTACTGCGACTGCGGGATGCCTTGCGACAAGACGCCCCCTGAACAGCCGAATTCGCCCAAGCCAAGATCACCCAGATCATCAGGGAGACAGACATGGACAACGAGACTCCTCCGATCGGCCCGCTGGCCCTCGCGCTCCACCGCCGCGGTGCAAGCAAGTGCACCGTCCTGGTCGTCGCGGCCCTGGCCTGTACCGCCCTGCTGATCGGCGTCGGCCTGCTCCTGACCTGAGCTTGTAGAGTGACACAGGGCAGCTGGCAGAGGTCGGGGATGGCTCGCAGGGAACTCACAGACGATGGGTGGGAGTTATTCGAGCCGTTCCTGCCGATAGACACGTCCGGCCCGTAGCCGGAGCAGCTGCGGGAGCAGTTCGAGGGCGTGATCTGGAAGTTCCGCTCGGGTGCCCAATGGCGGGGCATGCCGCCGGAGTTCGGGGTCTGGCAGACCGTCTACGACTGCTTCGTCCGGCGGCGTGACGCAGGCGTCCTCCTGGCGCTGACGGACGGGATGATCGCCGATGCGGCCCAGTGGGGTCAGACGAACTTGTCCCTGGTCAGCGTGGACTCCACGGTCGCCAGGACTCATCACGACGCCGCGGGTATGCGAGTCGAGGAGGAGGTCGTGTCGTCCCTGGAGAAGGCCGCCGAGGCGTCAAAGGGGGCCGTCGCCGATGGTTCCCCACCACCCCTGCTGACCAGCCAATACAATATGCGCAGCCTCATTGTTCGCGAGGACTACGAACTCGCGAAGCCGCACCCGGAGCCGTACCTGGCCGGGCTGAAACGCTTCGGCGCCGCCACGGAAGAGACCCTGGTCGTGGAGGATTCAGTACTGCCACCGCCTCATCGAGGGGCTCGTCGCCAAGACCGGGCTCGACCTCCGACCGCCGTGACCTCAGTCCGTCAATGATCTCTAGCGGCGTACCTTGAACCTCAGGTGCAGCACCCTGTCGCCCTGGAGGACCACGTGCGGATCCTCCAGCAGGTGCTGCCCGTCGATGCCGCCGAAGTAGCGTCGGCCCGATCCGAACACCACCGGGACCACGTCCATCGCTACCTCGTCCACGAGACCGGCCGCGAGGATTTGGGCGCCCGCGTCGCCGGCGTTCAAGGCGACGATCCGGTCCCCGGCGAGTTCCTTGGCCTTGCCGATCGCGGCCGTCGCGCCTTCGACGAAATGGTAGGACGCCTCGGGGTGCCATCCCTCGGGCTTGGGCCGGTGGGACACCACGACCACGTGATCGCCCGCGGGTGGTTTGCCCTCCCAGCCGTTCACCTGGTCGAAGAGGTTGCGGCCCATCACGATCGTGCCGATCGACTCCCACATCGACCGGACGTAGTCTGCCGACGCCCGCGAGACCTTGATGCCACTTCCGGCTCCGGAATGGTCGTACTGCTTGTCCCCGCCTGTGATGATCGGGACGTCCCCGCTGAAGTACCACTCGTGAAGGGACCCGACCTCGCCCTTGTCGTCGGCGATGAAGCCGTCCACCGACACCACGCTGTGCATGATCACCGTGCCCACGGGCCCTCCTCGGAGTCTTCTTGCGGGTTCGCGGCAATCCTTTCGCGCCGATGGGATCCGGGCATGTAAGAAATCAATCGGCGGGCATCGGGCCGCTGTCCTGCGGGCCTCGCCGCTCGGTGGGAAATCGACGCAGCAGGGTCAGGTACTCCGTCGGGGTGTGGCCGGTGAAGTCCTTGAACTCCCTGCTGAAGTGGGCATGGTCGAAGTAGCCCGCCGTCTGGGCGAGCGTCGACCAGTCGACCGGGCGCAGGGCGTCCACGGACACGATCAGCCGCGCAAAGCGGTAGATCCGCCCCATCCGCTTGGGAGTGACGCCGACATGAGCCTTGAACAGGTTGGCCAGATGATTGCCACTGACCCGGGCGGCATCGGCCAGCGCACCGACCGGGATCGTGCCGTGCGAGGTCTCCAGGCGCCCGCCTGTGTGCTGGACCAGGCCGAGGCCGCGCGCCGGGGTCTCGGCGAGTCGCGACCTCAGCTCCTCCTCCAGTACCCGCAATGTCTCGGCGGCCGACGATGCGTCGCCGACCCGGTTTCGGATCCGTTCCACAGAGCGTGGCCAGACGGTATTCACCGGCGCCCACCGGTCACGCAGCTCGGTCGCCGGCATGTCGATGAACGGTGACATCCCCCAGGGTTTGAAGTGCACCCCGACGAGCCGCACCCGTGTGGGGTACTCGAAGAGGAAGCGCCTGGTCCATACGCCCATGAACCACCCGTCGGTGAACACAGCGGGCGGCACCGAAGGGTCGGAGTCCCACAGCCGGACAGGTCCGTCCAGGTGTAGGAACAGGTGGGCCGACGGCATCGGCGGGACGTTCATCAGGCGGTGGTGCGGCACCCCGGTCAGACAGTAGATGTCGTCGATGAAACGGTCGAGCGGCGGAGCGGGCACCCGGCCGACGTATTCCATGGACCCAGTGTGGCCGCCCGAGCGTTCAGTTCGCCAGGGCGGTGTCGCCGGCCCTGCCATCGATCGTCTCCCCGCCTTAACCCCAGCCATTGAAGACCTCTAGTCGACCATTGGGGTATTTGATGCCATTTGCGCTTGATCTTCCCTTTTGGGGTCTCTAGTGTCCCCCGGTAGAAACGCCGCGAGGTCGAGTCTCCGGTGCCATCGTCCGGAAACGAGGTGTGGAGCGCGTGCACGCTAGGTGTGGCTGCCAGCCCCTTTCGGGCCATGTGGGACCTCCCAGAGGGACTCGATGGCTGCGGGCGTTCGCCGTACTGCCGTTGCTGGCGTCGGTGCTCGTCGCTTGTGGCAGTGACGAGGGCTCCGGTAGGCCGACCCTGAACTGGTACAACTTCCCCGACGACTCCGGTGCGCTCCAGAAGGCGGCCGACCGGTGCAGCCAGGCGTCGGGCGGCCGCTACCGGATCAGCTACAACAAGCTCCCGCGTGCGGCGGACGGCCAGCGCCAGCAGCTTGTCCGCAGACTCGCCGCCGAGGACGACTCGCTCGACATCCTGGGCCTGGACGTCACCTGGGCGGCGGAGTTCGCCGAGGCGCGCTGGATCCGGGAATGGAGGGGGACGGCGAGACGGCGGGCCGTCGAGGGCACCCTGCGCGTACCGCTGCAGACCGCGACCTGGAAAGGCAAGCTGTACGCCGTCCCGTACAACACCAACACCCAGCTCCTGTGGTACCGCAAGGACCTGGTGCCAACCCCACCGAGGACCTGGGCCGAAATGCTGGAGATGGCCGGCGTCCTCGCCCGCCAGGGCAAGCCGCACTTCGTGGAGATCCAGGGCGCCCAGTACGAGGGCCTGACCGTCTGGTTCAACACGCTGATCAACAGTGCGGGCGGCTCCATCCTCGACGCGAGCGCGACCGAGCCGTCCCTCGGCCCTCCCGCGGTGCGGGCCGCCGAGATCATGCGTGATCTGGCGAAGTCCCCGGCCGCGGACCCCTCCCTCTCCAACCAGATGGAGGACCAGAACCGCCTCGCCATGGAGTCGGGGGCAGCGGCGTTCGAGCTCAACTACCCGTTCGTCTATCCGTCGATGAAGGCGAACAACCCCGCCTTGTTCAAGAACTTCCGCTGGGCGCCGTACCCTCGGGTCGACGCGAACCGCCCGGCACGGCCCACCATCGGCGGCATCGATCTGGCGGTGAGCGCCTACTCGCGCCACCCCGACCTGGCCTTCGAGGCGGCGTTGTGCCTGCGTAACCGGGAGAACCAGCTCACCGCCGCGCTGGAGGGCGGACTGCCGCCCACGCTGCGCGGCCTGTACGACGAGTCGGCGTTCATGAAGGCGTACCCGTTCTCGCGGGAGGTGCTGGCCTCCCTGCAAGCGGCGAGCGTACGGCCGCTGACTCCGGCCTACCAGAACATCTCGATCGCGGTCTCCCACACGCTGTCCCCGCCGTCGGGGATCAAGCCGGTGAGCTCGATCGAGACCATCAGGGATCAGATCGACGATGCCCTGCGATCGGAGGGTGTGATCCCGTGAGCATGCAAGCCGAGCCGGCCGGGGCGCCGGTACCCCCCGAGGCAGAACAGACACGGCAGGACAAGGCGGCGCTCTCGGTGTGGCGCCCGGCAGGAGCGGCGGCTCGGCTGGCTGCTGTGCGCACCCGCCGTCGTCGTGATGCTCGCCGTGACCGCGTATCCCATCGGCTACGCCCTCTACCTGTCCCTCCAGCGGTACGACCTGCGCTTTCCGGGGCAGGCGAAGTTCGTGGGCCTGAGCAACTACGGGGCCGTGTTGACCTCCCCGTTCTGGTGGGACGCGTTCTGGGTGACGCTGTTCATCACCGCCGTGTCCGTGGCCATCGAACTCATCCTCGGCATGTGCCTCGCCCTGGTCATGCACCGTACGATCTTCGCGCGCGGCGTCGTCCGCACATCGGTCCTCATCCCGTACGGCATCGTCACCGTGGTCGCCGCCTTCTCGTGGCAGTACGCCTGGACCCCGGACCTCGGCTACCTCGCCGAACTGCTGCCCGCGGGTGACGCCCCGCTGACCGAGCAGTGGCCCGCACTGTGGCTGATCGTCCTCGCGGAGGTGTGGAAGACGACCCCGTTCATGGCTTTGCTGCTGCTCGCCGGCCTCGCGCTGGTCCCCGAGGAGACTTTGAGGGCGGCCATGGTGGACGGCGCCAGCCCGTGGCAGCGCTTCACCAAGGTCATGCTGCCGCTGATGAAGCCGGCCATCCTGGTGGCACTGCTCTTTCGCACCCTGGACGCGTTCCGCATCTTCGACAACATCTACGTCCTGACCGCCGGAGCCCAGGGAACCGGCTCCGTGTCGATCCTCGGGTACGACAACCTGTTCACCGCGCTGAACCTGGGCATCGGGTCGGCGATCTCGGTCCTGATCTTCATCTGCGTCGGGATCATCGCCTTCACGTTCGTCAAGCTGTTCGGCGCTGCCGCACCCGGCGCGGAGGTGAAGCGCTGATGGCCGCCGTAGGCAAGACGCACGCCGCCCGATGGACCGTCGTGAACGTCGTGGTGGTGCTGTACGCCCTGTTCCCGGTGTGGTGGATCGCCGCGCTGTCGTTCAAGGATCCCAGCACCCTCACCGACGGCGACTACATCCCGAGGGACTGGACCTGGGAAAACTACCGGGGCATCTTCGATACCTCCGAGTTCACCCGGGCGCTGATCAACTCCATCGGCATCGCCCTCATCGCCACGGTGATCGCGGTGGCGCTGGGCACCATGGCCGCCTACGCGGTGGCCAGGCTGCGCTTCCCCGGCAAACGGGTGCTCATCGGCATGTCGCTGCTGATCGCCATGTTCCCCCCGATCTCCCTGGTGTCACCGCTGTTCAACATCGAGCGGATCATCGGGATCTTCGACACCTGGGTCGGGCTGATCATCCCGTACATGACCTTCTCGCTGCCGCTGGCGATCTACACCCTGTCGGCGTTCTTCCGGGAGATCCCCTGGGATCTGGAGAAGGCCGCCAAGGTGGACGGGGCAACACCCGCGCAGGCATTCCGGCTGGTCATCGTGCCGTTGGCCGCGCCGGGCGTGTTCACCACAGCCATTCTCGTGTTCATCTTCTGCTGGAACGACTTCCTGTTCGCGATCTCGCTGACTTCCACCGAGTCCGCGCGTACGGTGCCCGCCGCGATCGCGTTCTTCACCGGGAGCTCGCAGTTCCAGCAACCCACTGGGTCGATCGCCGCCGCCGCTGTGGTCATCACCATCCCGATCATCATTTTCGTCCTGTTCTTCCAGCGGCGGATCGTCGCCGGACTGACCTCCGGGGCAGTCAAGGGGTGATCGGACCGGCCGCGGCAGGTACGCCGCCGGCCCGAGACACCGACCGCGATACCCAGACCCGGAAGGCATGTAGGCAAGGAGGCACCACCCATGGCCGAGATCATCCTTGAGGGAGTCACCAAGCGCTTTCCCGATGGAGCCCTCGCCGTGAAGGACGTGGACCTCGAGATCGCCGACGGCGAGTTCGTGATCCTGGTCGGTCCGTCGGGATGCGGAAAGTCCACCACCCTGAACATGATCGCCGGACTTGAGGACATCACGGAGGGCACGCTGCGCATCGGAGACCGAGTCGTCAACGACCTGGCTCCCAAGGAACGCGACGTCGCCATGGTGTTCCAGAGCTATGCCCTGTACCCGCACATGAGCGTCGGGGAGAACATGGGCTTTCCGCTGCGCCTGGCCAAGGTGGACAAGGCCACCATCGACGCCAAGGTGGCGGAAGCCGCCCGGATCCTCGACCTGACCGAGCACCTGGACCGCAAGCCCGCCAACCTCTCTGGCGGTCAGCGCCAGCGGGTGGCCATGGGACGGGCGATCGTCCGTGATCCCAAGGCGTTCTTGATGGACGAGCCCCTGTCCAACCTGGACGCCAAACTCCGGGTACAGATGCGCACCCAGATCTCCCGGCTGCAGCGGCGCCTCGCCACGACCACCGTGTACGTCACCCACGACCAGACCGAGGCGATGACGCTCGGCGACCGGGTCGTGGTCATGAGGCAGGGCCTGGTCCAGCAGATCGGCACACCCGCCGAGTTGTACGACCGCCCGCGCAACATCTTCGTCGCGGGCTTCATCGGCTCCCCGGCGATGAACTTCCTGAATGCCACCCTGGAGGACGATGTCCTGCGCTCGCCCGTGGGTGACCTTCCCCTCGACGACCGCACGAGACAGGCGCTGGAACGGCAGAACGCCCCCCGCGAGGTCATCCTCGGGCTTCGGCCGGAGGCATTCGAGGACGTGGCCCTGACGCACGACCGTGACCGAACGGGCCCGGTCTTCACCACCACCGTGGAGGTACTGGAGTCGCTGGGCTCCGACGTGTACGTCTACTTCACCGCGGAGGGCGGTCCCGCGACGAGCGCCGAGCTGGAGGAGCTGGCAACGGACTCGGGCATGCGCGACACCGGCGCCGACGCCAGTCACCTCGTGGCCCGCCTGGACGCCGCCACGCGTGCCCGGGAGGGGGAACCCGTGGAGCTGCAGGTCGACGTGGCCAAGGCCCACGTTTTCGACCCGGGGAACGGAGTCAACCTTACGCATCCGGCGAGGGCGGACTGACGATGCGCCACACGGGGCGCGATGCGCATCCATGTACCCGGCGACTCACGAGGCTGCTGGTATGTGCCGACTGCGCGGGCGTCCCGGAAACGGGTGTCCCGGAGGAGACGGGTGGAACGTCAGGCGCCACCGGCGGCCGGTCGTCGACCACCACAGGACGCCGGCGCTCCGCGCCAACTTCCGGGGCACCCTGGGCAGGCAGCCCTGCCTCTGGGCTGGGCCGACTGACACCGTGCGTGCCACCGGGGTGAGAGCCCGTGCCGTACGAAACAGGACAGGCCGCCCGGCACGCCGTGCTCAGGCTGCGCTGCGTCGGCGCGTCCCTGCGCGTCCCTGCGCGTCGCGTGCTCAGCCTGCTCCGGTGACCATGGCGCAGCCGCTGGGGGAGTGGCGGTGGGCGCGCTCTGGGAGGTGCGAGTGAGCCGTCGCCGACTGTGGGACTCTCCTCGCCCTCTCGACGTACGTCGCCGAGACGACGGGGTCAGCGGTCCTCGCCTCGCATGTCATCGTCGGCGCTCCAGTCGGCACCGTCTGACGCCAGGGCTGAGTTGGTCCCCGGAACGGACCATCTCGACCAGCGCCGCGGTTCACTGGCCGGCTACGCCGTTTCGTCGGGCGTACCGAGCCGGTTCCGCCCGGTTGGTCAAGCTTTCGCAGCACCGCCGCGACGTGGTGTTCGACGGTCCGGGTGGACAGGCACAGCACCTGCGCGATCTCGGAGTTGCGCAGTCCATCGCCAAGCAGGGTGAGCACTTCCCGCTCGCGGGCACGCAGCCCGTCGGGGCCGGCGGTCCGCGTCGAGCGGCTCGGAATGTCGCGCTCCTCGAGTCGGCGCAAGCGTGTGGCGGTGATGTCGCGCATCGGCCGCGCGCCCAGGCGATCGAAGTTCGGCGATCTCGCCGCGCTTCATGACACCACTAGCAGCGGCCGCCGGCGGGTGGCCGTGAGCCACAGCGCTGTGGCCTCCGCACGCTTGCGCAGTGCCGGCATAGCGAGCAGAGCAGCCAGAGCGCCCACCAGGAGCCCTGCCAGCACGTCGTGGGGGTGGTGCTCGCGCGTCGTCGGCTTCTTGCCGGTGGGTGCGGTGGAAGGGTTGTAGACACGCTCTCTTGCGGGTCACGCCCAGCGGCGACGTACGCTGACTCTTATGGCCCTTAATGCCCGTATATCACAGCATATGCGAAGTGCGGTGGCTACCGCGGACAGGCCGGTGTTCGTCGATTCCAGCGGTCATCGCGCACGGTTGTTTCGGCGCACCGGATACGGGTTGGCCGCTTTGGCTTCCACTTATGTGGTTGTGCTGGGGCTGAGCCTGCTGGGAGCGACGCCGTTCGCGCCCGGGGTCCTTTTGCCAGTCCCCGGCGTCTCCGGCGTCTCCGGTGGGCCTGCCGCGCCTGCCGTGCCGGGACCGGGAGCCCTTGGCCAGATGCCGCCGCTGTCCGGCGGCGCGCCGGGAGTGGGGGGCCGGATGGCCGGCGACTCGGGCTTTGCGATGGGTCCCAGCGCGCTGCTGGTCCCGGGGTTCACCACGGTGACCGGCGGCCCGCCCGGTGTTCTCCCCCCGCCTGTGCCCGGGACGTCGCCGTTCATCAGTGCACCGGTGCCCCCCGCTACGGCGGGACCAGCAGCTCCCCAGGGACCACGTGTCCCAGATGCGCCGCAGGCCCCAGACGCATCGGAAGCGCCGGAATCACCTGTGCCACCACCGGACCCGTCCCCGGCTCCCGATGCTCCTTCGCCAGTACCGGCTCCGGACACCGGCACCCCGCCCGCTGCGCCGCTGCCCCAGCCCGCGCCGGAAACGCCGCTGCCCACACCGTCGGCGGCCACCCCCCAAGCGCCGTCCGAGGGGCCGCCTGAGGGCTCCAGCAGCGTCCCGCCCTCCGGCGTACCGGCGGCCCAGGCCCCCTGATGCGGGCCAGCCGTCACCGGTCGGCCGACCGCCCATCGCTTCGGCCCGGTGCGGGGCGCAGCCGAGCGCCCCGGCTGTCCCGGCACCGCTTCCGCATCGTCGTTCCGCTGGCCCTGCTGATGCTTCTCCTCTCGGTGCTTCTGGTCGAGGGGTACACCACCCGAGGCTTCACCGGTGATCAGCAAGGGCGCGCCGACCGGCCGGCCACCCGCGTTCCGAGGGAGGTCGTGGACGGCGGCCCGATCGTCGACACCACCGGTGATCACCTGCGCACCTTCCGCGTGCCGAGGAAGACCATCGTGCTGACCTTCGACGACGGCCCCGATCCCACCTGGACGCCGCGCATCAGGGCCACACTCGACCGTTTCGGCGTACCCGCCACCTTCTTCGTCACCGGGCAGAACGCGGCCCGCTACCGTGGCGTGCTGCGCGATGTGATCAGGTCCGGCCACGAGATCGGCGTACACACCTTCTCCCACCCCGACCTGGCCGCCCAGTCCGCCGGCGCTGTCGACCGTGAACTGGCGTTGACCCAACTGGCCATCGCCGGAGCGGGCGGCCTCAACAGCTCGGTCATGCGGATGCCCTACTCCGCGACCACCTCCGCCCTGGACGACCCGGCATGGTCTGTGGCGCGGCGCCTGGGAGACAAGGGGTACCTTCTGGCCTTCATCGACCAGGACACCAGGGACTGGGAGCGGCCGGGCGCCCGGGCGATCGTCGAAGCGGCCATGCCAGACGTACCGGGCAAGGGCGCGGTCATCCTCCTGCACGACGCGGGCGGGGACAGGTCTCAGACGGTCGAAGCCATAGAGACACTGATTCCCCGTCTCACCGCGCAGGGCTATCGCTTCACCACCCTCGCTGACGTCGTCGGCGCCGACAGCCTCACCCGCCCCGCCGACGGCCTGGACCAGTGGAAGGGCAGGGTTTTCGTGGCGGCCGTGGCCGTGTGCGGGACGGCGGTGCCCGTCATCAGCGCGCTGCTGTGGGCGGTCGGATCGCTTGTGCTCGCACGGTGCGCGCTGCTCGTCTTTCTGGCCCATCGCCACGCGCGTCGGCGCTCGCACCCACGGGCCGCCCCGGGCCGGCCCGTCACCGAACCGGTGAGCGTCGTCATCCCGGCCTACAACGAGGGACTGTGCATCGCCAAGACACTCCGCTCCCTCGCCGCGAGCGACCATCCCGTGGAGATCATCGTTGTGGACGACGGTTCCGACGACGGTACCGCCGACATCGCGGAAGCACTCGCCATCGCAAACGTCACCGTCATCCGCCGGCCCAACGGCGGCAAGCCGTTCGCTCTCAACACCGGCATCCTGCTGGCCTCCCACGACCTCATCGTCATGATGGACGCCGACACGGTCTTCGACTCCTCGACCGTTGGCCGCCTCGTCCAGCCGTTCGCCGCCCCCCGCGTCGGGGCCGTCGCCGGGAACGCCAAGGTCGGCAACCGCCGGCGTCTGCTCGGCCGCTGGCAGCACATCGAGTACGTCATGGGTTTCAATCTCGACCGCCGCATGTACGATCTGCTGCGCTGCCTGCCCACTGTTCCCGGCGCCGTGGGGGCCTTCCGCGCTACGGCCCTGCGCGAAGCCGGGATGATGAGCGGCGACACCCTCGCCGAGGACACCGACATCACCATGGCTCTCCACCGGGCCGGGTGGGAGGTCGGCTACGCGCAGGACGCGCACGCCTGGACCGAGGCACCGGGCTCGTTGCGGGAGCTGTGGCGCCAGCGCTACCGGTGGAGCTACGGCACGATGCAGGCCGCGTGGAAGCACCGTCACGCACTGTTCGAGTCAGGTCATGCGGGACACTTCGGCCGTCTGGGCCTGCCGTTGCTGGCCGTCTTCCAGATCCTCACCCCCCTCCTGGCCCCACTGATTGACATCCTGACCCTCTACGGTCTGGTGTTCCAAAACCGGCTCGGCACGCTGCTGGCCTGGACTGCCGTGCTGGCGGTACAGGCGCTGTGCGCCCTCTACGCGTTCCGTCTCGACGGCGAGAGGGTGCGACCTCTGTGGGCGCTTCCCCTGCAGCAGGTGGTCTACCGCCAGTTGATGTATCTGGTCCTCATCCAGGCGTGCCTCACCGCGATCAACGGATACCGTCTGCCCTGGCAGCGGCTCAAGCGCACCGGAGACGTGATGCTTCCTCCTCAGCCGTCCTGACGCTCGGAGGGGGGCTTGTCGGTGTACCGGGCGGCGCCTGGCCTGGTGTGTTGCCGGTTCGCATGGGTCCGCGTTGGCTGAGGTATTCGGGGGCTCTGACCGCAGTTTGTCGTGCATCCGTCGGCGGGGGCGGATGCGGAGCCTGGCGGTGTGCCGCGTACCGTCAGGGTACGCATGATGAGCAAGGCTTTCGCGACGTGGTCCGAAGCCCTGCGGACGGAGCCGCCGGTCAGCGCCGACGAGGGAGCCATCGGGCGGCCCGGTCCAGGAGGCGAGGTGGCAGGATGACGCGGTGTCCGACTCTCTCCGTGAACTGTGGCTGCGCGGCATCGCCTTCAACGCGGCGGCGCCCGCCGACGTGCTGATACGTCTCCTGGATGAAGCGGCCGGTGAGGCCGGCTTGCTGATGTGCGAGGGCCGGGACCTGCCCGGCGCCGTCATCGACGCGGCCCTGCGCCACCCGGTCGAGCGGATCCGCCGTGCCCTCGCCCGCAACCTGCACGTCGAACCGGCGCGACTCGCTCCCTTGGCATCGGACCCATCGGGACTCGTCCGTGCGTATCTCGCCGGCGGCACCAGGCTCCAGCCCCGGTGGGTCCGGCCCCTGCCGGCCGACATCCTCGTCACCTTCCTGACCGCCCAGGACGGAGGCGAGGACGGCAGGGTCACCGAAAAGGAGATCGCCGGCGAGCTCTGGTCCTCCCGGCAGGTCCCTCTGTCCTTCCCGCGGGACATGGCCGGTCACGACCACCCCGCACTCCGTCTGTACGCCGCCTTCCAGTGGCAGTCGCTCACCGCTGCGCAGCGCCATGCCCTGCTCGACGACCCAGACCCCGCCGTACGGGAAGCAGCCAGGAGGGGCAGCCGGCAGTTGGACCCGGAGGCGGTGGAGGCCGAGCTGCCGCCCATCGGATCACGAAACGCGGTGTTCGTGCTCAGCACCTGTGCCCTGTCACCCGCGGTCGTCGAACAGTGCTTCGCGGCCGACGAGGTAGCCCCGCTGGCCCGGAACCGCCATACCCCGGCCGACGCCCTCGCCCGGCTCGCCCGCCACCCCGATGCAGAGATCCGCGGGCTGGTCGCCACCCGTCCCGACCTGGGACCGGAGGCGGCGCAGCTGAGGCAGGATCCGGACGAGGACGTGCGGATGCGTGCCCGCCTCCAGCCCTCCATCCGTACCTGGGCCGAATTCCAGGAGGTCCAGAAGGTCGTCGATCATGGGCCCGACTGCACCTGCCCGATCACGCAGCCGGCCACCGAGCCGTCGCCGGACTGGTACGCCACCTGCGCTGCGTCCGAGGAACCGATGCTCCGCCGGGTCGCGGCAAGCTGGCCCGGCCTGTCGGCGGAACTCGTCGAGACCCTCGCGCAGGACGACGACGAGGAGGTGAGGATCCGGCTGGCCTGCCACCACCCGCTCGCTCCACCGCACCTCCTCCTGGACGTCTTCGTGACCCGCCCGGCCCACCGTCCGCACCTGCTGACGCTGCCCGCGTTCCCCCGCACCGGCCGGACCCACCTCATCGCCCACCCGGACCCCGAGATGCGCGCCCTGGCCGCAGCCGACCCCACCCTGCCCGAACCTCCGTTGGGAGACCCCGACGATGCAGTACGCCGGGCAGCCGCCGCCAACCCGACCCTGACACCGGAGACCCTGGAAACCCTCCTCACCGACCTCCGCACCGCACAGGGCGCCGCGGCCAACCCGTCCCTCCCCGTCCACCGCATGCACGCACTCCTCGACCAATGCCTGAACGGCGCCGTCACCGCGCCGACGGCGGCCCGACGCCGAGAGACGACACCCACGTAGCGATCACGGGCATGGCGACCTCCGTCGGCCATCGACTGACGCCAACACGCCGGGCGTGTGTTTCCGAATCCGTCGCCTGCACCGTCACTACGAACGCAAGGCCGGCCACTTCCTGGCGTACGCCGGCATTGCCGCCGCCCTGCTCCGCTACCGCAGGATGGTGGCCTGACCGGCGCGGACGGCAGGCTGGCATGATCCATAACGCATTCGGACGATCCTGCCCTGTCGCTGGCCTGTTGCTCAGCCTCGATCCACACCAACGAGGTATTTGATGACCGACTACCTGGCTGCCACCAGGCGAAGTCGGCACGCTCACGTGAGCCGTCGAGCTCGGCCAGGCGTGATAACCGGCGGCAGCAACAACGAGGTGATTTCGGCGAGGCCAGCCTCCCCGGCGTCCTTCGCCCCGGCAGCATGCTCCAGGGCGTCCAGACCCGCATGACCGGCGGGCAGTTCCTCCACGCGCAATTCTGCAGACGCTGACGGCCGGAAGCCATCGGCCGTGACATAGGCGAGTGCGGCAGGCCCAAGAACCTCACCGGTCGGGAGAACTTTCCCGACCGCATCCGCCTTCGCCACCTGGGCGAGCGCGGCATCGAGCCGGTCGATGACTATCTGCAGCGCATCGATGATCTCCAGCCGGTCGGCCACCGCTCGGCGGGCGCTGTCCGGCAGCGGCAACGCATCCAGCCATTGACGGCCTACTCCGTTCCAGCAGCTGGTGCCCCGGTCGCAGCCGTGATCGGCCAGGACAGCGTGGATGCGGTTGCGCAACAGCGTTCGCAGCCGCACGAGTTGGGCACGGTGGCGCGGTACGGCCCGCTGCTCGCGGACATCGGACGGGGCGATCCACGCCTCGGGCAGCAGATCTGTCCGCAACAGGTGAGCCAGGGTGGCCGCGTCGACCTTGTCGTTCTTCAGCCGGGCCGAGGCGATCGCCTTGCACTGCAAGGGGTGGGCCAGGTGCGGCTCGAAGCCGTAGTCCTGAAGCAGCTCGATCAACCAGCCCCAGCCGAATGTGGCCTCGAACGCCACCTGCGTGCCCACCGGCAGGTCCCCGATCACTCCCAGCACTGTCTCGCGCCCGTTGGGGACGTTGCGGTTCACCGCCGTCCGGCCGCCCTCGTCCATTACGGCGATCTGCGACCGGCGGCGGTGCACATCGATTCCGACGTAAGCCTGCATCGCGGGCCTCCTGACCCGGACTCGGCTCCCCCACGGACAAGGGTGCTCCGAACGCACCACGAGGGGAAGCCCCAGCCCTCATAGGCTCAGGCCAGCGCGCTGGCGAACCCTGACGCCAGCGTCGCGGCCATCTGCTGCTCGGGTGCCTGGTGCCGGTGGTGCTTTCAGGCTCGGAGGGCTCGGGGCGTACCGCAGGAGGCTTGCCATGCCCCGAACGATCTGGTCCGGAGCGATCAGCTTCGGTCTCGTGACTTCTCTGAACTAGCAACTGGGCCATCTGAAGCACGTCGGCCTTGGCTTCGACGTGAATATGGTGATGCACCGCCTGCCCCCACCGATTCAGCCAAGGAGGTGGGCTCGCGTCACGGCAATGCGAATGGTTTGGGGACGTCATTCCAAGGTGCCTGTCGGTCACCGTCACATAGGATCGAGCAGCTATTGCACGCAATAAAGAACACTCGGGTAGGTGGCCAGAAAAGCCCAGAAGAATGAAAAAGGGTGTGGCTCCTTTGGAGGGACGAGCGTTCCCAGGTGCGTTCCGCTGGTGGCGGGCTCCGCCCTGAGCCGGGCGGTCAGCGGTAGTAGGGCTCGACCGCAGCCCGTACCTCGTCGAGCAGCGCGGGGCCGTCCTGTGGCACGGGCGGTCGGCTGCTGCCCGGCCTGATGTCCAGGAGCTGTTCGTTGGACAGGGCGAACACCACTCGCCGCAGTCCTGCCCATTGGATGACGGCCTCGCACATCCCGCACGGCTGGCAGCTGGTGTACATGGTGGTGCCTGCCGCCGTCTGCGCGTCGAGTTCTCTTGCGGCCCACCTCGCCAATTTGAGTTCCGGGTGTGCGGTGACGTCGTTGTCGGTGAGGGTGGTGTTGTGCTCCTCGGCCAGGATCGTCCCGTCCGGTCCTGCCAACAGAGATCCAAAGGGCGGGTTGCCGCTCGCGCGTGCCTTGGCCGCGAGAGAGATGGCCTGTCGGAGGAGGGTGTGGTCGTCGGGTGTGGTCATGACTGCTCCCTCGTGGTGCGGGGTGGGATGTTGGGCGGGAGAAGGTGCGCGGCCACGGTGGCGAGGGCTTGCCAGGCCGCCTGCGGGTGACATGTCGTGTGGGGGTCGCCCTGGTAGGTGTCGAGGACGACGGACTCGGCGCCCAGCAGCCGCAGTTGGTCGAGGTCGTCCATGATCTGGTCGATGGTGCCCTCACCGGCGAGCCGTCCCGCTCCGTCGACCGGTTCCTTGGTGAGTCGCAGGGCGATGCGGGGAGCCAGGGCGGGCACGGGCAAGTGTTGCTCGTCCGTGTACGTCTGCAGCCTGCCTGCGGCTTCGCGCAGCCACGGCATGGTGGGGTGCAGCGGATGCCATGCGTCTCCGAGTCGTACGGCCCGGCGCAGCCCCGCGTCGCTGTTGCCGCCGACCCACACCGGGATCCGGCGGTCTCCGTATGAGGCGGTGTCCTTCCAGGCGGCCCGGATGTCCCGCAGGTGGCTGTCGGTCAGCTGTCCGCGCTGTGAGAACGGGATGTCGAGGGCGGTGAACTCCTGCCGCGCCCAGCCCACTCCCACGCCGAGGATCAGCCGGCCGCCGCTCAGCTCATTCAGATTGGCCGCCATTCGGGCGGTGAGCAGCGGGTGCCGGTAGGGAGCGATGAGGACTGTTGTGCCGAGCTGGATACGGGTGGTGAGGCCGGCCAGCCAGGACAAGGTGGTGAAGGGCTCGTAGAAGGGTGCCGGGTAGCGCTCGGCGACATCCTCCGTAATGGCTATGTGGTCCGAGATCATCAGTAGGTCGAAGCCCAGGCCCTCCACGGTCTGGGCCCAGCTTCGCAACACTCCGGGGTCGGTGCCCGGGCCGAAATTGGGGACGTTCACTCCGATCTTCACAGGGCCCAACCCTAGGCAGGGCGTATGGGTCGCCAGAAGGGATTCCCGCCTGTTCAGAGGCGGTTCGGCCGTGGATCCGCCGGTAGAATGGGCGTATGACCGAGAGTCTCGACGTGACGGACTGGGCGATCCTGGCAGAAGTCCAACGGGACGGCCGGATCCCGTTCACCGAGCTGGCGCGGCGGGTGAACCTGAGCGCCTCGGCAACCAAGGAGCGGGTGCGTCGGCTCGAGGAGGCTGGGGTGATCACTGGGTACCGGGCGGAGGTGAACCCGGAGCGGACCGGTTACCCGGTGATGGCGGTGGTCCGGCTCAAGTACCCGGGGCCGGGAACCCGGCACCAGCCGCTGCGCCGGCTGCTGGAAGAGCGCCCGGAGATCCTGGAGTGCCTGCGCACCACCGGAGACGACTGCTACGTCATGAAGGTGGTGGCCACGTCGATGGCCCACCTGGAGGAGATCGTCGACGAGCTGGCCGAGTTCGGGAGCACCACCACCAACCTCGTCCTCAGCCGGACGCTCCCGTTGCGCGGCCCGGGGGTGCCGCGGGCGAACACCGTCAGGTAGCGCTGACGGGGCGCGGAGGCCACTCCATCGCCGGGGCCGGGCCTGAATTCCTCTGCGCGCGCGAAGCATTCCACGAAGGCCCTGGCCGAACTACTTGGCGCGTCTCGACCCGCACGGTGCAGCGCTACCACGCCGGACAGCAGACGAAGCCTCAGAAGCGCCTGCAGGCCACGCTGGTGGAGGAGGCTGAATCTCAGTGGCAACCACAGGTCAGAGCACAAGCACGGGAGCGCGCCGCGACCTCCAGCGGCATGATGGTGGAGGTGACGGCCTACTTCGGATTCACCTGCACAGGTAGCTCGGACGACGGCCGCGAGCGCACATCACCACGCCGATCTCGCCCACCTACGCCGCGCAGATCCTCCAACTTCAGGAGGCCGGTGCGACGGAGGATGATCCGCATCCGATCGTCGCGGAGGCGATCACCGAGTCGTATTTCACGGAGTGGGGCACCCGCACCGACGGCCTCAGAGCGGATTTCACGCACGTACGGTCGATAGATTTTGAGTTCTGACCATGAGGAATTAATGGCCTGCTGTAAACCGTATTTGAGCCGAAGCGCGATAGTTGTCACATAGGCAGGCTTGTTGTCACCGGCCGGACTGCAAGCCCATATGACGGCCTAGCTCCAGCAGCGGTTCGCTATGGGGATGTGAGGGCATCTTCGGGGTGCCGGCCGGCATCGCCTCGTAGGCTTTGCGCAGTCCGCTGTAGCCGGTGCTGGCCGAACCCTGGAAGTACAGGGCCCCGATGGGCTCGTACAGCGCGAGCACGCCGTCGGTGTCCCCGGCCTCGGCGCGCTCGAGCCGCAGCCGGCCCAGATCCTTCTAGGCCTGCGCCGGGTTCTGGGAGAACATGTACTTGTGGATGCGCCACCCGTCCGGGGTGCGACGCAGCACGAACAGCTCGCGGAAGTAGGCCTGGGAGCGAGTGCCGTCGGCCACGGCAATCACCGTGACGGGCTGCTCGGATCGGACGATCGCGATCTCGTCGTAGACCTCGGTCGAGACCACCTTCACGTTGACCTCCATCCCGATGGCGGCGAAGGTGCTGGCGTAGAAGGAGTCAATGGCGTCGCGGCCGCGCAGGCTGGGCAAGTTCTCGGGGATGATCTCGGCCTCGTCGGCGTAGAGCCGCAAGATCGTGTCAGTGTCCTTGATCTGCAGCGCTT
Organism: Streptomyces sp. SAI-127; assembly: GCF_029894425.1. Lineage (NCBI taxonomy): Bacteria > Bacillati > Actinomycetota > Actinomycetes > Kitasatosporales > Streptomycetaceae > Streptomyces > Streptomyces sp. SAI-127. The sequence continues at coordinate 176,329 of NZ_JARXYJ010000001.1, read as the reverse complement.
GCATGTACGCCTCGACTACGCCGACCGCGTCGGCGGTGCTGTTGTTGTTCGTCATGTGGTGCTCCTCTGATATTTGGTTGGCAACCCACACCACACGTGCCGGTGACGTGCCAACTTTTCCGTTTGTGTGAGCCGGTCAGTACGCGACGTGGACGAGGCGGCGGGTGAGCTCGCCCCGCTGCAACTCGTCGACGAGAGCGACGGCGTAGTCCTCGGTGCTGATGTGGCTGTTGCCCTCGCCGTCGCTGAGCAGTTGGTGATCGCCTGTCCGGTACGCGCCCGTGCGCTCGCCAGGCGTGATCACCGCGGGCGGGGAGAGGTAGGTCCATTCCAGGTCGTCGGCGTTGTCCCGGACCAGCTCGAACAGCGCCACCTGGGCGCGAACCGGCGGCAGGAGGTCCTCGGGGAACCCGGGGGTGTCGACGACCCGTACACCGGGGGAGACCTCCAGGATGCCCGCGCCGCCCACCACCACCAGGCGGCGCACCCCGGCCCTGCGTACGCCGTCCAGTACGCCGCGGCCCACCTCCAGCAGTGACTCGGTGGCCTCGATGCCGGCTCGTGGCGGTGACACCGCCAGGACCGCCGCGTCGTGGCCGGCCGCCAGGCGCGCGACGGTGTCGGCGTCGCTCGCGTCCGCCGCGAGGGTGCCGTCCTTCCCGCTGCGCGTGACACCCGTCACCTCGTGGCCCCGCTTGCCCGCCTCGGCAGCGATCCGGCTGCCGATCATCCCGGTGGCTCCGAACAGCAAGATGCGCATCTCATGACCTCCTGGTAGTCATCGCGTGTGCCGCGCACACGCCTTCACCGGGAAGGTATCAATGGGATACTGGTTACTTCAAAGATACTGAAGTACCCTTTGGATATGGTGAAAGAAGCTGCCGACGACTCCGAGATCTGCTGCCCGTCCCGGCTGGTGCTCGACCGCATCGGTGACAAATGGTCGGTGCTGATCGTGCTGAACCTGGGCGACGGCCCCAAGCGGTTCAGCGAACTGCGGGAGGTGCTTCACCACGTGACGCCCAAGGTCCTCACCTACACACTGCGGGGGATGGAACGCGACGGCCTGCTCACCCGCACGGTCTTCGCCGAGGTCCCGCCCCGCGTGGAGTACGAACTGACCCCGCTGGGCCACTCCCTGCGGCCCGTCATGGAGCCGATCACCACCTGGGCCGAGGAACACGTCGACGAGGTCCTGTCCTTGCGCAAGGCCCACGACACCCGCTCCGCGGACGAGTTCGCGGGCTGATCACCAAGCGGTTGGTTGTCACCGCCGATGCGAACGATTGTCGATCGCCTCGGCCAGGAGCCTGGCGTGGTCTTCGAGCAGCGGCTTGAGGGCGCCGTAGTAGGGCTGGTAGTCCGTTGTGCGGAGCCAGTTCACCCCATTGTTCTGCAGCCGGCCGCGCATCAGGTTCGCGACCCGCGCGCTCATCGGCGTCTCCTTCAGCCGCATGTTGACGTGCGTCGCGGTGCGGTGCAGGTCGTGCAGGGCCCGACGCCGGGGGCTCAGGCTCTGGTACAAGGCCGGCGTGAGCGGCGGTGCGGGCACGAAGGTGCCGCGGATCTTCCGCCACTGCTGCCAGCCCTCCCATCGGGTGCGGTCCGGCGGCGGACCGGCCCGAAGGAACGGGCGTCGGCGTACGGCCGATCACCGGGAACCCTTACACCCCCACACGGGATCCTTACCCGGCAGAGGCCGCGTTTCAGCAGCTCAGCGCATTTCGTCGGTTGGCCCTGGAGCGGGTGGCGCACCCCCGGGGCCGGCACGTCTCCGCCCCGGGGGCGCGGGTGTCCTCCTCGGACGCCCGGCTCCTCAAAGCAATTCCCGCTCGACGAAGGCACGGAAGCTGCGCGGTGGGCGGCCGGTGAGGCGCTCGACGGTGTCGGTGGTGCGGTCCTCCGCTCCCTCGGCGATGGCGAGGTCCATGCCGGCGAGCAACTCGGCGAACTCAGCTGGCATCCCGGCGGCCAGGCGGTCGCGCATCTGCTCGTAGGTCAGCTGCCGATGGGTGACGCTCCGGCCCGTGACCTCGGTGAGGACCGCTGCGATGTCGCCGTAGCTCAACGTCTGCGGCCCGGTGATGACCAGATCGGTGTTGGGGGCCTGAGGGGTGGTCAGGGCGTGCACGGCGACCGCGGCGATGTCGTCGGCGTCCACGAACCCGACACGGCCCTCGCCGGTCGCGGTCAGCAGGGTTCCGTCCTTGCGGATGCTCTGCGCGTGCGGGTGGTCGCCGGTGAAGTTCTGCATGAACCATGAGGGCCGCAGGACCGCCCACGCGTCGAACAGGCCGGGAAGGGCCTGGTGGACCTGCCCTACAGCTGGACCTCCGGAGGGGATCGCCGACGCGCTGAGCAGCACCACGCGGCGCACCCCGGCCGCGCGGCCCCGCCGGAGGAAGGGCAGCATGACGGCGGCCGGCTCCCGGGAACCGAGCGGCGGGATGAGATACAGGCGGTCCACACCGTCGAGGGCTTCGTCGAACGTCGCAGGGTCGTTCCAGTCGAAACGGACGGCCTGAGCGCCGCCCACGTTGGTGGCATGCCGGCCGGCGGCCTTGACAGGGTGCCCAGCCGCCACGAGCCGGGAGACGACCCGGCTGCCGGTGGTGCCGGTGGCTCCGATGATCAGGGTCGTACCGGGGGTGCTCATCGGCTGCTCCGCGTGAAGTCGCTCATGGAGCCCTGGAGCACCAAGAGCGGGTTCCAGTAGTCGCGGTAGCGGGTGATCCTGCCGTCCTCGACGGTCACCACGGCGATGTACGTCATGTCGTAGGGGCTGCCGGTCTCCACGAGCCGGCCCACAGCGCGCATCTCGACCACGATGGTCTGCGCAGCGGTGGTCTGGTGTATCTCCACGTAGGGGAAGTCGTGGAGGTCGATGTGGTCGGGGTAGCCGCGCATGTAGTCGGCGATCGCGGCTTTGCCCTCCAGCCGCTTGGGCCAGCCGTCGGGCGCGAATGGGAACTCGAAGACCCCGTTGTCGTCCCAGAGGTCGATCCAGGCGGCGATGTCCTTGTCGAGCAGCAGTTTCAGGCCGTGGCGGTACAGGTCCGCCGGTGCCGTGTGCGTGGTCATGAGTACTCCGTCCCGTAAGATGCGGACCGTGGGTCCGGTTCGTTGCGACGATACGGACCCGGGGTCCGTTTTGCAATCGGAGGAAAACCGCATGCCCGAACGCAGGCCACGCAAGGACGCAGTGCGCAACCGGGCGGCCGTCCTCGCGGCGGCCGACAGCCTCTTCGCCCGCTGCGAGAGCCCGGAGGCCGTCACCATGGCCGACATCGCGGCAGCGGCCGGCGTCGGCAAAGGGACGCTCTTCCGCGCCTTCGGTGATCGCACCGGCCTGATCCAGGCGCTGTACGCGGAACGACTCGAACCGGTCAGGAACGCCGTCGAAGAGGGGCCGCCGCCCCTGGGCCCCGCCGCCCCGCCGCTGGAGCGCGTACCCGCCCTGCTCGACGCGCTCCTGTGCTTCAAGCTGGACAACCGCCACCTCGCCCTGGCCCTGGAGGAGACCGGCAGCGGCAGCCCTTACCAGGCCGAACACTACGAACGGTGGCACAGCACGCTTCAAGCCGTACTGGAACGGATCCCCGGTCTCACCGACAGCGCCTTCACCGCTCACGCACTGCTGGCCGCCACCCGCGCCGACCTCGTCGAACACCTCGTCGGCCACCAGCACATGCCCCGGGAGCAACTGCGGGCAGACCTCGTGGCCTTCACCGCCAGAATCCTTCAGCCGCCTGCGGCGATGGGAGCAGCGGGCTGAGCACCCAGGACCGTGAGGCATCAGCAACTCACGTGGTGGCTTCCGTCTCGGCATCGGCGAGCAGTCCGAAACTCGGGTAGTACTTGCGCTGGTTGGACCGGATCATCCCGCTGGGTGAGGCGACCCCGGTCAGTTCGCGGGCGCGGGCGGCGAACGCGCGGGAGGACATGACGGGTGGGCCTTCGCTTCGGCACCATGTCTTGTACGCGGCGTGAGCTGCAACCCGCCATATTTGGGCCGGTCCTCTTCAGCAGTGGCTCTCATGGGCGAGGAGCCATGGTCACGCCAGGGCTGCCGGTTCGTGCGAGGGCTGTAACAAACGCGGGACGACGGTCACCCGGCTCCCCCGAGTGGCGAGACTAGCCATGTCGCGTACACATCGACCGCCTCCGGGTCGGTCACGGGGGAAGAGGAAACGGCATGCACTCGAAGACGGCCGGAGCCGGTTCATCGCGTCGGGGACTGCGCGGCGCCGTCCTGGGCGCGACCATGGTCGCGGCTCTGTTGACGGCCACCGCCTGCCAACCCTCCGGGGGTGACGACAAGGCAGCCGCATCGCCGACCGCCGCCGCCTCGGCCGGGGGGAGTGCGTCGGCGAGCACGGAGCCCTCGGGCGGCTCCGGGACCGGCAGCAGCAGCACGAGGGGCGCGGGGACCGGGGACAGCGGCGAGACAGGCGGCGGGAACGGCACCGCGTATGCCGACTGCGAGGTCACCGGGCTCAACACCGCGGTCGAGCTTCAGGACGGTTCCGGGGAGACCCCCCGCCACTTCCTGCTGACCGTCACCAACAGCACCAGGACGCCGTGCGTCCTCAACGACGCGCCGCAGGTGCGGCTCAAGGCCGGCAACGACGCCCCGATCGTCGATACGCTCGGAGAGCCGGACACCGAACCCGTCGTCGTCGAGGGAGGCGGCAAGGCGTACGCAGGCCTGTACGTCTTCGGGAACGACGAGGGCGGCGAGGCGGAGTACGACCAGTCCGACCGTTTCACCGCCACCCTGGTCGCCGGCGAGGGCACCGAACTGAGCGGCACGCTCATCTTCGACCTGCCCGACGGTCTCGACACCGTCTCCGTCGACGACGCGGCGCGGGTGAACGGCTGGGCCGGCACCGAGGGACTGGCGATGCGCCCGATCATCCAGCTCTGAGAAGCGGCCAACGAGAAGGTGCCCGACGCGCTAGCTTGATCTTTAACCTGTTGGACGCGGTCGTGGGGTGGTTGGCGTCTTCGTTCCGTGCCGGGGCGGCCGGCCCTGGGTGTGCGGCAGCCGGGGTGGGGCAGCCCTGCGCAGGACGCGGTCGGATCGCATCCTGGCCAGCACCTGGACCGGCAGGTCTCTGAGGAGGAAGCCGAGGCGGGGTGCGTCGTATCCGGCGTCCGCGACGACAGGGGTGTCCGGGTCGCGCGTCTGCCGCTGCCCGGCCGTGATCAGCCGCTGAAGCAGATCGCGCAGCTGCCGGGCGGTGACGGTGGCGGTGTCGTCGCCGGGGACCAGGCGGAGTGAAGTGCGCCAGCGCCTGACGGTTGCCGTCCTCACCCAACCGGGCCGCCATCGGCTCACCGACTTGCGCCGCCCGTCCAGCAGCAGCCCGCGCCCACACGCCTGCCCCCACCGCCGCTGATCCGCACTGAAGAACCCGTCGAACAACCCCGCCGCGAACGCCTCCGAGTCCTCCCGGACCGATGACGATTGCCGTGGCGAGTTCGACTTCCCGCGCCCGAAGCCGGGCGATCTCCGCCGCGTCCTGAGGTTCCCAGCCAGGGGAGGCGGGTCGGGACGACGACGGCCGCCAGGCGTTCTCGTGCCTCTCCCACGCTTTCAGCAGTTCGACCGACCACGGCATCCGCCGGAAGAGCGTCTGCAGATCGGCACGGACCCGATGGAGTTTGTCCTGAGCGTCGGTCAGGTCCTGGGGGAAGTCGTACGAAGCTGCCATCCGAGCGGATGGGTGGCCGTTCATCGGCGATGGGCGCATTCAAGGCGGCGCTGCATCTGCGGGGGGTCATCGCCTGTCCGGCGACGACGGAGCCTCAGGTGCCGCTGTCGGCGGAGGAGGTGGAGCGGGTGGGAAAGTACCTGGCCGGTGCGGGGTTGCTGTGAGCGGCGGGCCGCCAGGCGCCCCCCGGTTCGCTGGTCCGGGCGGGTGAAAGTCGGTCGGCGGAGGACGAAACCCCTGGCCGGGAGGGAATCTCCGGGAGTTCCGCATGGAACCTCACCTGACGTGAACCTCCGCCGGACGTCCTCCTCCCAACTGGCCCGTCGGGGCTCCGAGCCGGCCCGTACCTGGCGGGTCCGCAAGAGCCGCTGGTACTACCCGGTCCTCGCCCTGACCGTGCTGGGCGCGCTCGCCGAGCTGTTCCTGGTCGGCGTGGCCGCGGCCGAACTGGGCGGGGCGCACTGGGCCCTCGGTGAAGTGGAGAGCCGGTGCCGGAACAACGAGCAGGCCTGCGACGTCCTGTCCGGCGTCCTCACGCCCCTGCTCACCCTGGCCCTGGCCACCTTCACGTACCTGTTCTTCCGCTTCCGGCAGGTGAGCGGGGCGTACCTCAGGAAGGCCCGGGAAGCACCACTGGATCTGGTGGAGACGGCGGGCGGCATCTTCGGGCGGGTGGTCGGCCGGGACCAGTTGTGCGACGTGCTCATGGAGGATCTGAGGGACAGCCGATTCCGTCGCACCCATGTGGTGGTCGGCGGCATCGGTGCGGGCAAGACCGCGCTGCTCGTGCTTCTCACGGAGCGGCTGGCACAGCGCAAGGCGGTGCCCGTCCCGCTGCGGCTGCGCAGCGCGGGGAGCGATCTGGACTTTCGGCAGCTGGCCTACGACCGCTTCAAGCGAGAGGTGCAGGAGCACATCCGATCCGAGGGCGAAGCGGAGAAGGTGTGGCAGCGGCTGTGCCAGCAGGGCCGCATCGTGGTCCTGGCGGACGGCCTCGAGGACGCCCTGACGGAGGACGACCAGGAGGAGGAGCGCGACACGGTCATCCGGCTGGCGATCCGCCGTGCCAACGAGGAGCGCCTGCCGCTCATCATCACCTCGCGCCCGCACGACGCGCTGCGTGGCCTGGACGCCTCACTGACCGATCTGGAACCGCTCAGCGAGGAGGCGGCCCTCGCCTACATCTCCTCCGGCACCGCCTGGGAGGACCGGCAGCGGCTCGACTGGATCGTCGAGAAGGCGGGGATCGCCGAGGCCCCGACCTATCTGCAGGTCGCGAGCGACTTGCACGAGGAGGGCCTGCTGGTACGCGCCCTCACCGGTCGGTTCGAGGAGGGCGTGGAGACACGCGGCGGCGACCGGGCGGCGTTGCGCCTGCACCTGCTCGACACGTGGCTGAGCGCCCTCGTCGCCGGAAGACTGTCCCCGCAACTGCCGCTCGGCCAGGACGAACGCAGGGTGGTGCTGGACTACCTGTCGGCGCTGGCGTGCGCGGCGCTGGCAGACGACGCGGCCGAGATCCGTATCACCGAAGTGGTCGACGAACACGATCCGGCGGGGTCCCGCTTCCCGGAGATCGTCCGGGAGCTGGCCAAGCGTGCCCAGGCAAGCCGGATGGACATCCGCCTGGCCGCACACTGGGGCACCCGTATGGGCCTGGTCGAACTCGAAGGGGACCGCGTGCGGTTCCAGCACAGCGTGATCCAGGCCCATCTGGGTGCCCGGTTCATGAACGCGGTGATCCATCCGCACGTGCCCGAAGAGCCCACGGAGGGCTCGTACTTCCCGGCGGCGCTGGAGAGCCCGGGTCGCGAACTGCTGATCGCACTGGTGCTCTACTCCCGTACGCCGGAGGGCTCCTGCGCGCACCCGGCGTCCCCCGCGGGCGACCGCACCTGGTGCCCGGTGGCCTCGGCGCGGGACCTCCTGCTGCGCGCGGCATGCCGGGCACAGTCAGCCGTCACCGGCCACCAGGGCGTCACCGGCCACGAGGGCGCCAACGGCGCCCAGGACGCCGGGCGCCCCGAGGGGGCGGTCGATCCGCGGCACGTCTTCGGTCGCACCCTGCACACCAAGGCGCTCGAGCTGTACGCCGCCGCCCTCGAGATCGACGGCGTAGCCGCGGACCCGCAGCAGCACCGAATCGCCATGGAACTGACGACGTCGTGGTCGGACCTGCGGGCACGCGACCCGTACACGCTGCGCGTGGCCAAGGCGCTTCTGGTCTCCCGCTTCGGTGAGGCCGTGCGCAGCGTCGCCCGCCGCAACTCCTTTCAGCCCGCGTATCCGGAACTCTTCGAGATCGGGCGCCAGGAGCCGTCGCACGACGTACGGGTCGCCATCGCGCAGGAGATCGGCGCGGGCGGCGACAGCGCCTTCGACGTGCTCGAGCCACGGCTGCGCGGTCCTCAGATCATCCGTGAACAGCCGTTGGGACGCAGACCGGAGTGGCTGGTGGACCTGTGGGACGACAGGCCCGAGTGGCAGCGAAGCCCCGGACCCGATGGACCCGACGGCACGCAGGACGACATCGCGCGGCTGCGCAGGCGAGAGGAGGAGGAACGTGAGGAGGAGGAACACAAGTGGCGGGACAATGTGCTGTGCGCCTGGCTGATCCCCCTGCTCGTGGGCTCCGTCACCACACGCCGCCACCACGACACCCCGTACGAGATCCTGGAGAGCTGGGTGCGGCGGGTCAGGGCCTCCGACGAGAACGACGACGGCTCCGGCCTGGACCTCACCCTGGAGATCGCCCTCGCCCAGGGCTTCAAGTACGCGGCCAACCGCCGTGCCCGCCATCCGCACGCCCGTCCCCAGGCCCGCGAGTACCTCAGCGAACAGGCCTGGGACATGCTCAGACGCTCCCGGTTCTGGTTCACCCGCGTCACGCTGCTGCACGCGCTGACGCTGTGGGAGCTGCCCGACGGCGCGAGTGCGGCCCCGGGCCCCGAGGATCACGGCTTCGACCCGGCGGAACAGGTACGTCAGTGGCTCGCGCTGCCCGACGGCACGCCGCAGCATCCCTTCGTCGAGGCCGCCGCCGAGCTGTGTGTCTGGGCCCTGAGGACCCGTCGGCCCGATCGGTTCCTGTGGATCGACGAGTCCGGTGTGTCCGCGCACGTCGGTTCCCAGACGGCCGGGGACGGGGAGGTGCGCAAGCACCAGCTGTGGATTCCGCCCTCCACCGGCTGGAGCACCCTGCATCCGCGCGCCCAGCAACTCCTCGCCGACGTCATGTTGCTGCTCAACCTCGCCGGCCGCGGCGACTGGCCCAAGGACCGGCTGCGGCGCCTGCACCGCACTGCCCGGCCGGAGCTGCCGCCGTGCCTGACCAAGGACCGCCGCCCTCTCGACCCGGGCCGCTCCCTGGTGCGTACGGCCGCCGCCCACGCCGGCTCCAACTGCCGCGACGACTGTGCCTTCGAGCTGTGTCCCTATCCTCCCTCGGGGCTGGACGGCTACCGCCCAGAGCTGTCCGAGGCCTTCTGCCGGGGCCAGTTGACCCTGCTGTCACGGTCGCGGTGGCGATCCCTCGCGAGACCCGAGGCGCGCTGGCAACGGGGCACGGACCTCGCCGAACTGAGGCTGTTCTGGGAGCGGATGGCAAAGCGGGCGCTGAACAGCCATCGCGGAAGATGACCGGGCCTTCTTGCAACTTACCGGGACTTTCCCTTCCCGGAGGGGCCGTAGGGCGTCGTCGTCAGCGGGTGCCCTGCGCGCCCGTCACCGTTCTGCGCAGTGGGATGTCGGCCAGTTCGGTGACGGTGTCGGCGCGGTCGCGGATGCCGTGCGTGCCGAAGGGGGTCACGGAGGCCAGTGCGTGTGCCGCGTCGCGCAGGCCCAGCTCGAGTGTGACGTCCTTGCCGTCGGCGATCCGGAAGGGCACGGGCCCGGTCCGGGTCCACAGGGCCGGTACCGTCGCGTCGGCCGGTGCGCGGCGGGCCCGGACCTCGTGCCACCGACCCGCCAGGCGCACCCGGGCCGTGTAGGTGAGCGCGCTGCCGTCCGCCTCCGCGCGACCGTCGGCCAGCAGCACCCGGCCGCCCCACGGGTCGTGGTCGATGTGTCCGACCAGCCGGGCTCCGGGTGACGGGGCGTCGTCGTCGGGCAGCGGCAGGTCGACGGCGGCCTCCAGCACGAGGTCGGCGCCGTCGAGTTCGCCGTGCAGGCGCTCCCGGTACCGCATGCCGCGCGGGGGAACCCGCATCGCCGTACATTCGGAGTCCTTCGGCACGCCCTCCGGGCCGGCGCCGTCGAGGTAGTGCCAGGCGTCGCGGTAGCCCATCTCCATCAGGGTGTCGGCGGTGACGTGTCCTGCGAAGAACTCGGGGTCCAGTGGCAGCGGGTACTCCGGTTTGACCACATGCAGCGTGAACGGCCGGGACGCGGTGGCCAGTTCGGCGAACAGCGCCCCGTTCGCGGACATCTCGATCATGTGGACGTACTGTTCGAGCGGTCCGTCGCCCCAGTACGGCGTGTTTCCGATGCACCAGGCCAGCCAGACCTCGTCGGCGCCGCGGCGCAGGGCCTCCCCAACATTGGCGTCCTGGACCCATACGGCGTCGGTCCAGATGTGCTCGTCGCGATGCAGCGGTGGCATGAACAGCGGCAGCGACATGCCCGCGGCCAGCAGTTCCGCGTCGACCTCGGTGTGCGGTACGGCGACGCAGGTCTTGGTGGCGAAGTCGACCAGGTTGAAGGTACCGGGCAGCGGCGAGGAGCGGATGGCGTCCGGGTCGATGCCGAGCGCGGGGAAGACGCGGTGGATCACCCCGTCCGCGTCGCCGAGCGCGGGCAGCGCCCAGGGCCCGCGCAGGTAGTCCGACAGCGGCAGCGGCGAGTTGAAGTCACGAACGCGCAGGTCGGACCAGCGCCGGCTCATTTCCGCCGGGTCCTGGCCGGACAGCAGCATGCCGGTGGTGAGGATCCCGCCGGAGGTGCCGTCGACGTGGTCGAACTCCGTGCCGTACTCGTCGAGTGCCCGGACCACGCCGGTCTGCCAGGCCACCCGCATCCCGCCGCCCGCCAGGACCAACGACCGTTTCATCGGGTCTGTCCTTCGTGGATACCCCGGCCTTTAGGCCGGGGAGGAAGCGAAGCTCCTGCGGAGCAGGGCAGGGGAAGCCGGTTCGCCGCCAGGGCGGACCGGCGTCCACCGTCCATGGATCGACATCCGTTGCTCACCCGGGAATTGATAGGTTGTGAGGTATGGCGGAGCAGGTCAAGCGGGCGTTCAGGTACCGCTTTTACCCCACGGACGAGCAGGCGGCTGAGTTGTCGCGCACGTTCGGCTGTGTCCGCCTCGTCTACAACAAGGCGCTGGAGGATCGCACCCGGGCCTGGTTCGGCGAGCAGCGCCGGATCTCCTATGTGCAGTCCTCGGCCGCGCTCACGCAGTGGAAGAAGACCGGAGAGCTGGCGTTTCTGGCGGAGGTGTCCTCGGTTCCGTTGCAGCAGGCGCTGCGTCATCTTCAGACGGCGTTCGGGAACTTCTTCGCCAAGCGTGCGAAGTACCCGCGCTACAAGTCCCGCAAGAAGTCCCGGGCGTCGGCCGAGTACACCCGCAGCGCCTTCACGTGGCGCGACGGGCACCTGACTTTGGCGAAGATGGCCAAGCCCTTGGACGTCCGCTGGTCGCGTCCGCTGCCGGACGGTGGTGAGCCCACGACGGTGACCGTGTCCCGGGACGCGGCGGGACGCTGGTTCGTGTCCCTGCTGTGCGAGGACAGCATCGCCCCGGCCCCCGCCACCACAGCGGCCGTCGGCCTGGACGCCGGGATCACGTCCCTGGTGACGCTGTCCACCGGGGAAAAGGTCGCCAACCCCAAGCACGAGCGGCGGGACCGCGCGCGCCTGGCGCGAGCGCAGCGTGAGCTGTCGCGCAAGGCGAAGGGCTCGGCGAACCGGGAGAAAGCCCGTCGTCGCGTCGCCCGCGTGCATGCGCGGATCGCCGACCGGCGCCGTGACTTTCTGCACAAGCTGTCGACTCGACTCGTCCGTGAGAACCAAACGGTCGTGATCGAGGACCTGACCGTCCGCAACCTGCTGAAGAACGGCACGCTCGCACGCGCCATCAGTGACGCGGCCTGGACGCAACTGCGCTCCCTGCTGGAGTACAAGTGCGCCTGGTACGGGCGTGAACTCGTCGTGATCGACCGCTTCTTCCCCAGCAGCAAGCTGTGCGGAACCTGCGGGACGGTCGCGGCGAAGCTGCCGCTGAACGTCCGCGAATGGACGTGCGTCTGCGGCGCGGTGCATGACCGCGACGTGAACGCGGCACGTAACATTCTGGCCGCCGGGCTGGCGGCGTCTGCCTGTGGAGACGGTGTAAGACCTCAACGGGAGTCCTCCCGGACGGGGCAGTCGTCGGTGAAACAGGAACCCCAGCGGGCGACCGCTGGAACCCCCCGCCTTTAGGCGGGGGAGGAAGTCAACGCCGATCACCGCCTCACCGGATCCCGGGCCCTGCCGTATCGGCGTCCGCGGCGACGCGGGACTCGGCCGGGCGGGGCGGCCGGCGCCACAGCAGCCAGCACAGCCCCGCCGTGGCCAGGTCGAACAGCGCCACGAGCAGTGCCAGGCCGGTGAACAGGTCCCGCGCCACCCCAGCCGTCACCAGGGCGAACGCGCCGAACTTCTGTAGCCCCACCCACAGCAGCGGGAAGGACGGCGCCCCCGGGGACAGCAGCTGCTGGGCGAGCAGCCCACCAATGACGATCATGAACATTCCGACGGTCGCGAAGAGATGCCGGCTCAGGGACGAGGAGCGGGCCGAGTCCGTGGAGAGCAGCTCCAGCACGGGGCCGGGGGCCACCATCTGGCACGCCCCGGTCACCACCGTCACCGCGGCGATGGCCAGGAGGACCAGCCGGAGCGGGTCACCGCTCACCCGTGCTGGGAGCGGGGTCATGAGAGGGCACCCCACAGATCCCCCTTGGCCGCGATGTACCAGACGATCGCCGCCCAGGTCACCGTGGCACCGACGAACCGAATGTCGTTGAGCCGCATCCACCGCCCCAGCAGCGGGGTGAGGCCGGCCTGGCCGTCGAACTGGCCGCCCCGGATCCGCTTGTTGACCGGGATGATGATCCCCTGCCCGACCCAGGTGAGCAGCGCGATACCGACCAGGCAGACGGCCGCCAGCACGACGTACCAACTGCCCCACTCGCTCCACACCAGCACGATGCCGGAGATGAACATCAGCGGTACGACGACCGTGAAGAACCGGGTCGCCAGCGTCGTGGGCACGCCGAAGTGCACGTCGACGTTCTCGGGAGTCAGCGCACGCCAGGTGGGATACAGGAAGAGACGCAGCACCCACATGGTGCCCATGTACATCGTGGCGCCGAAGAGGAAGTACAGCGCGTTCACCAGCAGCAAGGTGTTCATGGCCGGGCTCCCACGTCGATCTGCGGTGGTGCGGGCCACTCCTCCGACAGGCCCAGGCCGACGACGCTCTGGAGTGGTTCGCCGAACGTGCGCCCGGCCTCCTCAGCCGTGAGGAACCAGGATTCGAAGTGGTCGTCGAGGATGCCCCGGGTCGACGGCAGGAAGCAGGTGAACAGCGGCTGTTCGGCGATCCCGAGGCCGTGCAGTGCGGCGGCTCCGGGGGCGTCGCCGAGGACGAGACGGGCGCGGGCCCGCCTGCCCAGGGCGATGTCGGCGGCGCCTTCGAAGTAGATGGACGACTTCATCAGCATGCCCCGGAAAGCGCAGTAGTTGACCGCGGCCACCCGCAGCGGCAGCCGCGTCTCGGGCGGGCGCTCGACCTCGATGAGCATGCCCAGCCGGCCGTCGTCCTCGTACTGGCTCGAGACGGCCCGGTCGCTCACCTGGAAGTCGAGGCTGGCCCGGTGTTTCGGCATGCCCCAGATGCCCTTGCCGCCCTTGACCGAGATCTCGCTGCTCACCGGAAGGTCCACGACGTACTGGCCGGTGCCGAAGCTGCCGCGCAGCAGCCCGGGCAGCAGCGGCGGCGCGGGCCGGGAGCCGTGGGTGCAGGCGATGGCCACGGAGAACTCGATGTAGCGGCCGATGTCGGTGCGGGCGTAGTCGACGACGGTGACGACGAGCAGACCGCGGCCGCCGGGGATCGCCAGCGGGTGCAGCTCGCCGCCGGGCAGCAGCCGGGCCGCCGCCCCGCGGTCGACAGGGAACGCGGCCATCAGCGCGGGCGTGTCGGTGGAATCCACCGGCAGCACGAACGGGATGCCGTCGACGAGAGCGTGCCGTCCGGCAAGTCGTCGCTGCCGGCGCGGGACCGGGGACGGTGTCGCGGACAGGACCAGCCGGGCCAGGCCCAGTGCGGGATTCATCGCGCCAGCTCCTCCAGGATTAGCGGATAGGTGTCGGTCGCCGCGCGGCGGCCCAGGAAGACGTCCAGGTGGCCGTATCCGGGCAGGATGTGCAGGCTGTCGCGGCCGGGGCGGTGACGGTGCAGGAAGTCGAAGGTGCGGCGCTGGCTCTCGGCGAGGAAGCAGCGGTTGTCCTCGCCGGCGAACAGCGCGAAGCGGGCGTCGGTCTGCGGTGCCTGGTCGGTGAAGGACGGCGGCAGGCCCTCGACCTCGCCGGTGGTCACGAGATGGCCGGCGCGCAGACAGGCGTCCATCTGTGCGAAGAAGGTCATGGGGACGTCGGCGAATTCGCCGCGGATCCAGTCGTGGGTGGCTTCGTCGAGGTTCGTGTGGGACCACAGGGCCGGCCGTCCGGAGCCGTAGGTGAAGCTGACCATGCGGCAGACGCCGTTGCGGCACTCCCGGTGGGTGGCGCGGACGAAGCCGGCGACGCAGCGGGCGGCGAAGCCCTCGGGCCGGTCGCCCCAGGCCGGTGAGAGTTGCGGCAGGACGCGGCCGACGACCGGTGCCACCTTGCTGATCTTGAACCGGGACACGGCGGGCACGACGGGATGCAGCGAGACGGCGTTGCTGACCACGGTGTCCACCTGGGGCAGCAGCCCGGCCGCGGCGGCCATCACGAACGACGTCGAGCCCTGGCAGTGCACGACCGCCTTGAGCCGGTCCGCGCCGGTGGCGGCGAGGACATGCTCGACGGCGGCCGGATGGTCGTGGGCGGCGGCCTGGTCGAGGGTCCAGGGCATCGGGTCCAGGTCGACGGAGGCCCGCCAGTTGAGCAGCCACACGTCCCAGCCGGCGTCGATGAGGGCGTCGACGAAGGTCCTGGGCAGCGGCGGCCGGAAGAGTTCGGCCCGTACGCCCGCGCCGTGCACGACCAGCACCGGCCCACGGGTCGGCGGATGCCGGCCTTGCACATGGACGACGGTCAGCGGCCGGCCGTCGCGGGCGGTGAGGGGCCGCACCTCGGTGATGTGGTCACGGCGGGTCGTGGGGCGCGTGGGCGTGCGCCGGACGACGCCGGTCCCGGTCCGGGGGCCGCTGCTGCCGTGGCCGCGCGGGTTCGGTTGGGGGCGTGCGGTCATGGCGTTTCGCCTCCCGGGCGATCACGACGGGGTCCTCGATCAGCCGTACGGTGAGGGGCTCGGCGGGCACCACGCGTTTCCGGCCGCCCGGTGCGTCGGCCAGGTTCCACCGGCGGCAGATCCCGTCGAGCACCAGGGCGTGCAGGGTGAGGTCGCCGTTCGGCGCGATGTGCAGACGCAGGAAGCCTTTGTGGTCCTCGACGGCCTGGCCGGACATCTGCCAGTCGGCGACGGCGCCGCCGCGTGCCGACAGCACCCACAGGGCGAAGGCCTGCGAGCCGGCCACCGCGCCCAGCACCGCGGCGACCGCGAGACAGACCAGCAGCACCGCCCAGCCGGGCCAGTGCGCGGGGAACGGCAGCGCGACGGTGACGGCGAGAGCTCCCAGCGCCACCAGGGCCTGAAGAAGTACGGCGTCGGCTGCCCGGGGTTTGGCCGGGCGCGGGCGCCAGGTCCGGCGCAGGAGACCCCACAGCACCACCAGGACACCGCCGGTCACTGCGGTGAACAGGCCCAGGTCCGCGGCGCTCCCGTGCCGTACGGCGTCGACGGGCTGGAGCTGGTCCCGCGCCACTGCGAACAGGAAGCCGAGAACGACGAAGGCGGCGGTGTGCACGGCCGCGGTGAGCCGGCAGAAGCCGGGGTTGCGCCGGGGCAGCCAGTACGGGGACCACGGCGCCGCGATCCGGCGGGCGAGCCGACGGGACTCCCGGACCTCGGGGTAGGTGCTCTCGTCGGCGCGCGTGAAGGTCACCGCGGGGTTGTCCTTCTCCCGCAGCTGGGTCCCCGCCGGTGGCAGCGACAGGCTGCGGGGCAGGGTGTGGGTCGACGCCAGGTAGGCGCCGCCGAGACCGCACGTCACCATCTGCCGGCGCCGGGGATCCGGGGGGAGGTCTTCGCGCTCGGGCGGATCCGTGGGCAGGCGCTCGGCGTAGCGGGTGTAGTGGTGTTTGTCGCCGGTCAGCCACAGCCGGATCGACGCGCCGGTGGGCACCGGCTCGCCGGTGCGCGGGTCGGTGCGGGTGCGGATTACGGCGCGGTCGAACCAGTGCAGCGTGTCGAAGGCGTCGGCGTCGTCGGCACACTTGACCCAGGTGGGTTCGGCGCAGCAGACGATCACTCCGTCGCCCGGTCGCAGACGGGCCGACAGGTGGTTCTGGAAGTAGCGCAGTTGGGGGTCGTCCAGGTAGGCGCCGAGCTGGCTGTCGAGGCCGACCAGCCACCACTTGCACGGCAGTCGTACGGCGAAGTAGCTGCGGGTCTGCCGGGTCTGCCAGCCGCCGACGGGCTGGCGCAGGGCGAAGGTGCGCAGGAACGCGGTGAGGCCGTCGTACCAGTCGTGGTTGCCCGGCAACGCCAGCATCAGCGGCGGAGCGCCCTCGGTGCTCGGCAGGGCCGAGGCGTAGGGGCCGGTCATGCTGTCGCGGTAGAGCTTCATCGAGGCCACCGGGTAGGTCTCGTCGCCGCCGAGCACGAGCAGCGAGCCGCGCGGCAGCCGCTCACGGCGGACGGTGAGGCCGGGGGCGGCGAGGGACCCGGCCACCGACGCGGTGGCGTCGAATCCGTCACCGAGGTCGGCGACGTAGTCGATCCACATCTCGCGCGCGTCCGGGTCGTCGAGCGGGGCCCGCAGGGGCTCGGCCCTGAGCGTGCCCTGGATCTCCCGCTTGTCTGCGTACGCGGCGAACACGTCGGCCAGTGCGACCTTGACGCCGGTCCGTACGAGGGAGGCCGGGTCCAGCCAGCGCACCGGCTCGCACGGGGTGAAGTCGAGCTCCTTGGCGTGGGCGCGCAGGTGCTTGAGGTTCACGGCCTGTCCTTCCCGGGTACGGCGCGTGCCAGGCGTCCGCCGTAGACGGCCCACAGTTCGCCCAGGAACAGCTTGCCGAAGAGCTCCATCGCCCGCGCCGGGTGTGGGCCGGTGGTGCGGAAGGTGGTCAGCTGCTGGAGGAAGTCACCGATCCGGATGATGACGATCCCGGCGCCGATGACGGGCGCGGTGGCGTCGTCGTCGGGGTGGGTGTGCCCGGCGAGCAGGCGGACGTAGAGGGTGGAGGTGTCGGGCCAGACGTCGGCGCCGGGGTCGTCGTGGACGTCCTTGTGCCCGGTGAGGGTGAGCGGAGTGCCCTCCTGCGTGCGCAGGTGGAGCCTGTACAGCATGCGCCGTCGGCCCGCGTCGCCGTCCTGGGTGAAGAGGTTGAACCAGCCGTGCTCCACCTCCAGCCGTCCGCCGAGGATGTCGCAGTCGACGTGGCCGGCGGCGTCCGCCGCGTGCGCCGGCTCGGCGACGAAGCGGTCCACGTCGGCAGCGGTGATGGTGAGCCGGAAGTTCAGCCGCTGCCCGAGCGAGCGTCCGAGCGCGCGGCCCTCTTCGGGATCGTCGACGTCGAGGGCGACATGGCCCTTCATCTCCTCGGTGAAGCTGAGGCTGGTCGGTGGCTCGACGGGCGGGGTGTGGGCGGAGTCCGCCGGGGCTCCGGTGAAGCCGAACGGAGTACCGGTGGAGCCCGCCGGGGTGCCGGAGCGGCCGCGTCCAGGGTGGGTGGCCGGCGTCGCGGGGGCCGACGGGGCGGCTTCGGCCGGTGTGCGCGGCGCGGTCCCGCCGGCCGCCGGCCCCTGGTGTGCCGTACGTCCCGCCGGGGCCCGGCCGGCCGCGTGCGGCGCCCGACCGGCCGTACGCGGCGCCGTTTTCCCTTCCAGGATCCGGTCGCAGGCCCGGTCCGCGACGGCGGCGATCGTCAGGGAGGGGTTCGCGCCCACCGCGCCCGGCAGCAGCGCCCCGTCCAGCACATGCAGGCCCGGGAACCCGAAGACCTCGCCGATGTCGTCGCACACGCCCTCCCCGGGATGACGGCCCATGGGGGCGCCGCCGAGCGGGTGCACGGTGATCACGCGGTTGCCCCACCACCACAGCGGGTTGTCGAGGAAGTCGCCGCCCAGCGCCCCCGCGATGTCCCGCATGGTCGAGCGGACCCGCTCGAAGTACGCGCGTGAGGTGAGCGTCGTCCAGTCGACGTCGAGGTGGCCGCGGCGCAGCCGCATCCGGCCGTCCGGCACGTCCCGCCCCATGCCCAGCAGGGGCAGGGAGGTCGCGGAGAACACGGCGGGCCCGAGCAGCAGCGCCAGCTGCCCGCCGACGCGGCTCGCCGGATCCACCCCGAGCCGGGCCAGCAGCCGGTGCAGTCCGAACCCGAGAAGGCGGCGGGCGCCGCCCGGCAGTCGGGAGGACTCGGCGAGCCACGCCACGAAGTCCGGGTAGCCGGCGTCCTCGATGTAGAAGCCGCGCCCCGACGAGCCGTCCTCGTCGAGTGCGTCGCCGCCGCGCACGGCGCTCGTGATGACAGGTCCCCTGCTGGCGTCCAGCTTCAAGGGACGGCTCCCGTCGGCGCCCGCTGTGGCGTGCAGCACCAGCCCAAGCAGGTCGCCGTTGCCGCAGAACCGGGTGCCCAGCGCGCTGCTGAGGCCGGGCAGTGCCGCCCGGTTGCGCAGCAGCAGATAGGTCGAGCCGAAGGTGCCGGCCGCCAGCACCAGGCGACGGCAGCCGATGCGGTGCAGGGGCAGCCGGTCGGTGGCCGTACGGCGGCCTTCCCGGGCCGGGTCGTGCACGACGTACGAGACGTCGTAGCCGCCGCCGGGACGGGGCGTGAAACCTCGTACCTCGCAGCGGGTGCGGATGTCGGCGCCGTGGTGCCGGGCGGCCGACAGGTAGGTGTGGTCGAGGGTGTTCTTGGAGCCGTAGTTGCAGCCGATGTCGCACTCGCCGCACAGTCGGCAGGTGCTGCGGGGCAGGCCGTGCAGATTGCCGTAGTCCGGGTCGGTGATCTGCGCGCCCGGCACGGGCGGCGCACCGGGCCGGGGCGCGAAAGAGACGGCGAGGGGCGGCCGGAACACCGGCAGGTCGAGCCGGCGGGCCGCCTGGTGCAGGGCGAGTGTCTTCGGGGTGTTCTGGTACGGGTAGGTGGCGGCGCCGAGCATGCGCTCCACCCGGTCGTAGTGCGGGTCGAGGTCGGCGCGGCCGACCGGCCAGTTCTCGTAACCGCCGCCGGGCAGCGGCGACTCGTTCACGAACCACCGTTCGTCCTTGCGCAACAGGACGTTGGCATAGATGAGGGATCCGCCGCCCAGGCCGCTGGAGACGACGCCTTCCAGACCGCGGAAGGACCAGATGTCGAACAGTCCGTGCAGGCCGTTGCTCGGGTCCCAGAAGTTGCGGGCCATGTCGGCGGGGCTGCGGGGGAAGCCGCCCGGCGGGTACGGCTTGCCCCTCTCCAGCACCACCACCGACTGGCCGGCTTCGGCGAGGCGGTACGCGGTGACCGCCCCGCCGAAGCCCGAGCCGACGACCACGGTGTCGACGAGGGCTGTGTCCTGACTGTCGTGCGATGCGTCGGCCATGGGTGCTCCCTGCCCCGGCCCCCCACACGTGCTCAGGCTCCCCATAACATACTCACACCCGGAGCAGATGCCAGCAAACGGGAGATTCTTACCGTATTGGTTTCAACTTCCTGTACCGGTTTCGCACTTCGGGTGTTGGTCACGTCTGGTCCAGCGCCTCCAGCGGCACCCGGTGGAACACGATCGTCTCGTACGTCCCCGTCAACCCCGTCTCGTACAGGATCGCGACCGTGTGCCGGCCGAGCCCCACCGAATTCACGACGGCCGCCTGTACGTCGCCCGCGACCTCGCCGCTGTTTCGTCCTGAACCCCAACTCACTGTTCTTGTCCGGGACTTTGACCGGCGGTGTATTGGCCACCTGGGAGGTGGGCCGACAGCGTGATACGGCACCCGGCGAACAGGTGGGCTGCGTACGGGGCCGGCGACCCCGCCCCCCATCACTCGCAACGGATCACACACGACCGCCCTCCAGCGGCGACTGTGCCAGCCCTCCTTCCACCCAGCCGGTTCCCCACCTACGCGTCCATCATGACCGCCAACGCCCAAGCCACCACAGACAGCTGGCACCAGAGCCAAGTCCTCGACGCTCTTCCCGAAATGACCGCGCTGACCTGCCGCAAAGCCCAGCACGTGGACGGTGCGGTCGGTGCGGTACTGGCCAGCCAACCCGACGTCCGCGAGGCCGCGCGGAGTCGCGTAGCACGTCTCATGTGAGTGCGAGGATGCCGAGCGGCCGGCTCGCGTCGCGGGCGTTGTGCCGGGGGCGGGCCCCGATGCTGCTCGTCCCGGCGAGGCGAACGGTGCCGATGGCGAGGTTGCGCCAGGTCGCCGTGGCGCGAGGGGCGGAGCCGATACTGAGACGTGGCCGGTCCGCTGTCAACTCCGGTGCCACAACGGGCAGTCAGCGCCTCTGGAACGTGCCGACGCACCGTCTTGTTGCGGGCCCCCGTACCCGGTGCGACGGTGGAAAGAGGGCACTGCCCAGACAACTGCCCAGACAACTGCCCAGCAGGGACAGCCCTGCAGGCGGACGGCTCGCGCGTCGATACGCGGCCGAACCGCGCCCCACCACCCCTGGAGCCTGGCACTGTGTGCGTCGGCGTGCGTCCACTGGCCGGGGAAGCGCACAGAAAGCGGGAAATGCAATGACGAACGGACCCTTGGACAGGCACGCCTTCGGCGCACAGCCGCCCCGAGCCAACGGGGCACCGTCGGGCCGGGGCGCGGAGTACACCGGGCGGTACGTGGTCCTGCTCGACCCGGGCAATCAGGAGAGTGGGACTGAGCGCACTGCGTTCGGCCGCCGACATCGCGCCCGTGCAGCTGGTAAGTGGAGCCGAGACCGCCACCGTCGCCGACCTCCTAGAGGACCCTGGCGTATCGGTGCACTTCGAGGAACTCGGCGCCGCCGTCGTCGAAGTGCGGGCCGACCAGCGCCACGCGCTGGTGACTACGGCCGAGGCCGATCCGTCGATCATCGCGGCCGAACCGGAACGCATGGTCTACGCCTCGGTGATCACCGCCCCGCAGCAGGCGCCGACCGAGTTCTTCCCGGCCTACCGCAGCGACGAGGAAACGGTCGAACGCCACACCAAGACCGAGATGGCCGTTGCGCAGGGCCCGGCCGTTGACGAGCAGAAGTGGACCTGGGGCCTCCAGGCGATCCGGGCCAACCTGTCCAGCCTGACCGGACGCGGTGTGACGATCGCGGTCCTCGACACCGGCGTGGACCCCGACCACCCGGACCTGGTCGGGCGGATCGAGGACACGGCCTCCTTCGTGCCCGGCGAGACCGTCGAGGACGGCCACGGCCACGGCACCCACTGCATCGGCACCGCTGCCGGCCCGGCCAGCCCACAGCAGGGGCCCCGCTACGGCGTGGCGACCGAGGCCCGGATACTCGCCGGGAAGGTGCTCAGTAACGCGGGCAGCGGCGCCGACGGCCAGATCTTGGCGGGCATGGCCTGGGCAGTCGCCCGCGGTGCCCGGGTGATCTCCATGTCGCTCGGTGCTCGCGTCCGGCCAGGTGAACTCTTCCCCCAGACGTACGAGCAGTTGGCCCAGCGCGCGCTCCAGCGAGGGACCCTGATCGTCGCCGCCGCGGGCAACGAAAGCCGGCGCCCTCAGTCCGTCGAGCCCGTCGGCCGACCCGCCAACTGCCCCTCCATCCTCGCCGTGGCCTCGCTCGATCAGTCGCTCACGACATCGTTCTTCTCCTGCGGTGCCCTCAACGGTGCCGGCGGCGAGGTCAACATCGCCGCACCCGGCAGGGACGTGCATTCGGCAGCCCCTGGCGGCGGTTACCAGTCGATGTCGGGTACCAGCATGGCCACGCCGCACGTCGCGGGTGTCGTCGCACTGCTCGCCGAGGCGAACCCCAACGCCAGTGCGGACGGCCTCAAGGGTACTCTCCTGTCCGGTACTTTCCCGCTGACGCAACCCGTCGAGGACGTCGGCCATGGCCTGCTCCAGGCCCCGTGAGCGAGTCTTCGCAGTCCGAACCGGTCGGAGTGATCCTCGCAGTCGACCCCGGCCGGTTCGCGGAAGTGACCGAGGCCGTGCGACGGGCCGGGCTGAACGTCACGGGCGAGCAACCGATGCTCGGCACGCTGTCCGGAACCATTGCCGAGGACCGGATCCCGGCTCTTGAGGAGGTCGCCGGCGTAGCAGCCGTCGACCGGGACCGCACCATACACCTCCCCCCACCCGACTCCCCGATCCAGTAAGGCCCGCGTGACCGGGGCGTGTGGGTTCTCGACGGCACCGATACTCGCCCCGGTGGGGCCCTTGGCAACGCGTCAGCACGGACGCGTCCTCCAGGTTGCCTGCTTCCTCGCACACCTTCAGGCTTACTCCCGACCAGGTGGGCGACCTCGTCCCGTGCTTCCTCACGGGCGGTGAACCGGCGAACAGGGGTTTTACTCCAGCCGTAGATCGTGATCTCGATGGTGAGTGGCGCCTCTCCGCCTACCCGAGTTCACCGAGACGGAGGGCGTCCTCAATCTCGCTGAGCTTCGCGGAGGACAGGACGCCCGCCCGCTCGATCAGGTCGTCCCGGGACACGGTGGTCAGCCAAGTGCAGGGGGTAAAGCCCGGGCGCGGGAACGCGAACCGCAGCACGCCTTCAAAGGGCAGTCCTTCCATGGCACCTACGTGCACTTCGACGCCCAGACCGCTGATGTCGACGCCCGCCGGAGCGACGACCTGCATCACCCGGATCCTGGACGCGTCGTCTGCCGCCAGCAGTACGACCAGCCGCCGCTCGTCGAACTCCGCCCACCAGACTTCGCCACGTTGCACATGTCCTCCTGACTCAGGACGGCAGGCGGAACTGCGCGACCCTGACACGTTGTGGAGACGGGTGCGGCCACCGTTGATCATCGCGAGTTGTGTGGACTGACGAAGAGACGGTGGCCGCAGGTCACAGCATAGAACCCACCCGTTGGCGGGACGCGGTTGAGGGCCTGATGGGCCGGATCGCGGGGCGCTTCGCCCGGGTCGAACCCCGGCGCAGGGCGGCGCGGTTGGTGCTCGGTCTATCGGCCGACCTGTCGCGCAAGAACTGCTGGACCATCGCGGAGTGGGCCGGCGAGACCTCGCCGTCGTCGAGGTCTACGACGACTCCGTCGCGGCCGGTGTGCCAGGCGCCGGGCGCGTCCGGGAAGCGCTGCGGCCGGTCGTCGAGCCAGTGCAGGCCGGTGATCGCCAGGAACCCGTGCGGGTCGGCGAGTCGGACGTCCTGGGCGCGGTACCAGTCCAGCCAGTTCTCGGTGAAGGCCTGGAGGTCGGTTGCGGTGGCTTCGGTGGTCATGGGTTCTCCTTCGAGGGCTACAGCGGCATGTCGGGCGTACGGCCCGACGGGCGTACTCCGCCGGCGAGTTCGCCGAGAAGTGCCCAGGTGCGTGGGCGGTCCGTCTCTCCCGCGATCTCGGTGCCGGAGAACACGACCTCGGTGGCGCCGGCGTCCCGATACCTCCGTACCTCGGCCTCGACTGTCTGACGGCTCGAACTGCCGGCAGCAGATGCCCTCCCCGATCCGGGCGATCCTGGGCTGACCTACTCAGTCACGCTTATCGACGCGTGGGGGAAAAGGGCGCGGAGGCGATCACGGTCCATGCGGTGACCTGGGCCCGAGCCGACGGACAGGCGTAGCGCTTCAACCGTGGGGAAGGCCTGCGGGAGCGGCTCCAGCGCAGCTTCGGTTGCCGTTTCGTGGAGGTCGAGACGGCGGACCTGAGGTAGGCATAGACCCGATTGGGCAGCGTGGGAGGCGTGCCGTGCCGACAGGCCCAACTGTCGCAACCTGGGCAGCTCCCGCAGACTCGCCAGCGAGGTGTCATCAGGACACTCGGAGACCGAGACAACTTCCAAGAGCGGGAATTCGCCCAGTACTGACATGTCGTCGACGGTGCCGCGCAGGTCGAGGCGGGCGAGTTGGTCCGGATTTAGGTAGACGAGGAGGTTGACGGCCAGGAAGTCGCCCACCAGCCTCATCCATGGGCGCCCGCCCAGCTGTTGGAGGGCACGAAGCTCTGCCACGGAGTGAGCTATCAGGTAGAGGTCGCCGTACGAAAGGTGAGCGATGACTTCCCGGCCATAGGCCTCTATGCCGAACCGGTGCCAAAATAGGGCAAGTTGACCTCGCACTCTCACAGATGGATGGTTTCTGAAGCGAGCCAAGTACGGAATCGCCTCGTCGGTTCCGATAAGGGACGCCGTCCGAACGCACAGCTGGGCATACTCGTCGCTATCCGAGGCAGGCCACGCGCCGGCCAGTTCCTCCGGTCCCGGCAGGAAGCCGAGGGCGAGCGGTCCCACTGAAGTGAGTTCGCTCACCGCTTCGGGTGTACGTGGCGGAAGCAGCGCTGACATGCTGCGTTCGAGTTCGGCCCGTACAGCCGGGTCCAGTTCCGTAGCCTGTTCGAGGCAGGATGCGGCCAGCACCACGGCCCGGGCCGACCCGTCGTGCAATAGCTCGCGCAGGATGTCCGCCCGGTCGCGCGGACGCCCCTGCGCCACCGCCATGCGGATCACGTCCTCCCACTGGTCGTCGGCGGCGTGCTTGCGGACCATACCGAACGTGCCCTCGTCCAGGAGGGCACGCGCACCCAGGAAGTCCTGGAAAGTGCGGTGGCAGAAGTCGATGGTCTCAGGAGCCGGGGCGCGCAGCAGACCGCTGCGATTGAGCAGGTAGGTAAGAACGGTCTCGGGCCCGCCCAAGGCCGCTATCTCGGGCAGGGCGGGCAGTGCCTTGCCGATCTCGGTGAGCGCCCGGTCGCGGGTCACCTCCGTACGGCCGTCTTTGATCAACCAGTAAGCGAGCCGCTGGAGGATCTGGAGCTGCGGCTCCTCCCTCAGCTCGGCCCCCGTCACCCCGCGCTCGCGGTCACGGCGAGTGAGGAGCATGCTGAGCGCGGCCTGGTACAGCTCCTTGCGGCCGATCGGCAGGAAGCCGTGGCGGTCCCGGTGCAGGGCGCAAATCAGGCCACACATCAGCGGGTTGGTGGCAAGTCGCCCCAGATCGGGTTTGGTACGGATGGCGTGCAGGAGCTGGGTCTCGTAACAGGCGAGAACCTCGTCTTCCTCGGACGCCCCCGTGCGGGCGGCTGTATGCCAACGTCCAACGAAAGACTGAACATCCGAAGGGCGCATCGGCGACAGCCTCAGTTCGACGAACTCCTCAGCCGCCAGCCACTCCTCGGGCACGGCGGACGGGCGGGAAGTGACCAGCCAGCGGTTGCCCGGGTAGGCCTCGGCCAGGTCACCGAGCCAGCCGCGTGCGTGTGCCCGCTCACTCTCGGGGACTTCGTCTATGCCGTCGATAAGGAGGAGTCCGCGTCCTGCCGTGAGGACGCGGGACTGCCAGCCGGGCGGCTCCTCACCCGCAAGGGGCGCGCCCACAGCAGTCAGGAAATCCTTTGGGGCGGGGAGATGGCCACCGTGGCGGGTCAGGCTGCGCAGTGGGAGGACGAAGGGGATCAGGCCGGCGAGATACGCCATGCGGTCGTCAGGATTCCGGCGTGCAGCGGAGACGGCCAGCCACTGGATGAGCGTGGTCTTGCCGGATCCCGCCTCGCCGCGCAGAAGGACGCGGTCGTTGTCGGCGAGGGCCTCGTCAGCGGGCTGGTGCCCCTGCCGGTACCGGGGGTGCCGACGCAGGAAGTCCTCATACGCGTCCACGGGCGATGTGGTCTCCAAGCGCATGTAAGCCACGTCCAGCGGCCACCTGCCCGGTGAGTTGATCAGGTCGATGCCGTAGATCTGCAACCGGCCGTGCTTCTTGGTGATGTACGAGAGGAAGCGTCGCTCGAAGGCGGCGTCACGGGCGTCAGGCCGTGGATTCCGGGTGATCAGCTCGTCTAGTTTGGCGAGGAGCTCGACCTGATCACGGCTCTGCTCCACAAGCGTGCGGGCCACGAAGGTCGAGCGTTGGGTGAAGAAGTTGATGATGTGAACGCAGGCCCACTCGGCGAGGGAGTCCAGGAACAGCGAGGCGTCGGTGGACAGGTCGCGGGTTGGAGCCTGGTGGTGAAGCTTGCGCGCCAGCTCCCGGTAGCCGAGCCGTACCGCCTGCACGTCATCCATGTCGAGCTCACCCAGCACAAGTAACCTGGCCGTCAGCGCATCTGTGACCGCTGCCTCCTCGGCAGGAGGAAAGGGCGGCTCTCCCGGCGACTCCACCGCCTCCTGGACCAGGCGGGCGGCGAGCACGCGGACGTCCTTCTCGGTCAAGGTCCGCTTCTGGCCACGGAAGGAGACGAGGGCCGATAACCGCACGGGCGGCCTGTCGACCAGCCCGGCGCCCGGTTCCTCCTTGACGAGCAGCTTTTTCACCAGCGGAGCAACCACACTCGAAGCCAGGCGTGTGCCGATGACTGCGGGATCCATCCGACGCCCCCCAAGACTATGAACGGCCTCAGCCAGCGTAGTCGTCGTCACGTTCCGGCGGACCGCGTCTCCCATGAAGCGCCCCGGGTCTGATGGAGGATCCAGACTGCCTGACTTGGGTGGAGTTGATGCCACGAGACGGGGTGCGGCTCTGCCGCCCCGCATGCCTCAATCGGCCGCTGTGCGAGGACGAAACCGCGGGCGCTTCGTAGCCGACGGCCTCAGCGGATGATCGAGGTCAGCACGTCCACGCCCAGGTGCATGAGGCGGTCCGTATCCAGCCGGTGGTGGATCTGCCGGCCGTCCCTCCGGGAGGTCAGCAGGCCCACCTCGCGGAGGCGTCCGAGGTGGCGGGAGACCTGGGGCAGGGTCATCCCGGTGCGTACGGCCAGGTCGGATGTGGTGATGGGCTCGTTCACCAGGTGCCGGCACAGTGACAGCCGCGCTGGGTCGGACAGGACCGCGAGTCTGAGCCGTACCTGTGCCAGTGTGGCCCGTTCCACCTGGGTGGTGTTTTCGACGGGGAAGTGCACGACGAGCGGGTAGGGCGGGTCGTCCTTGACGATCAG
The DNA here is from genome assembly GCF_029894425.1 of Streptomyces sp. SAI-127. NCBI lineage: Bacteria > Bacillati > Actinomycetota > Actinomycetes > Kitasatosporales > Streptomycetaceae > Streptomyces > Streptomyces sp. SAI-127. The sequence continues at coordinate 149,323 of NZ_JARXYJ010000001.1, read as the reverse complement.
ATGGGGTCGGGAGTGGGCGGACGGTACGAGCAGGCAGCGACGGCCGCGCAGGTCGGCTGTGAGTGACTGCAGTTTGTCGTAGACGACCGCGGGTGGGTTGTGCCGGACGACGGCGTTCGGGCTGAGCGAGGCCAGTGCCTCGGGGAGCGGCAGGGCCTGGACCCTGGCTCTCAGGCGGGTGCATTCGCTTTCCAGCCGGTGTTGTACCCGCGCCCATTCGGCGTCGAAGAACTCGGCGGCACAGAGCCGCAGCAGCTCCAGCAGTCCTGCCCGCATCCGCTCGGGGGCCTGGAGCAGGCTGCGGGCCAGCTCGCCGCGGGTGAAGGAGCGCCGTTCGCTGGAGACGGTGTAGGCGTCACGGACGGCCTGGTCGGTGAGCAGGGCGCGGGTGTCGAAGACGCCGCCGTGCACACTCGGCGCGACACCCAGAACGAAGTCGTTCAGCGGCAACGCCTCCAGGCGGTCGAGTTCTTGCTCAAGTGTTTGTCCCAGGGGCGGTTCCAGCGGCATCAGCAGGCGGCAGCGCCGCCGGGTCCACAGGGGTGCGTAGACCGCGATCAGGCTCTGGGCCTCCGCAGACAGGTCGGTGCGTACGCGTTCCAGCCATGGGCGTACGGCGAGGTGGTGCTCGGGCTCGGCGATGGAGTGGAGGCACGCCATCAGCTCGGCCAGCGGTGAGAGACCGACGGCCACGTCCGCCGGAACCGCGCCCTGCAAGGTGATGACCACGGCCATGCGGCGCAGCGTACAGCGGATGCTTGTCGCGTGTGCGGTAAGCATCACTGCCGCCGTCGGCCGGCCGACCTAGGCTGCGTCCAATTCATGCCGCTCCGAGCAGTCGTTTCCGCTCTGAGCTGTCCGAGCAGCGAGAGGCTCCGGCCATGCACCTGTTTCTGCAGACGTTCTTCAATCCCGACGAACTACTCAAGGCATTTCCCGTCCTGCTGACCGAGGGCCTGCGCAACACGCTGCTGATCGCCGGGCTGGCGATCGTCTTCGGTGTCGTGCTCGGTGTGCTGCTCGCGATGCTGCTGCTGTCGCACCGCCGGTGGGTGCGGCTGCCCGCGCGGATCTACGTGGACGTGTTCCGCGGTCTGCCCGCGATCGTGACCGTCAGCCTAGTGGGCCTGGGTCTGCCGTCGGCCGGGATCCGGCCGTTCGGCCGTGACCCGCTCGGCTATGCCGTTCTCGCCATCGGCCTCATATCGGCGGCCTATCTGGCGGAGATCTTCCGGTCGGGCATCCAGGCCGTCCCGTCCGGGCAGCTCAGCGCGGCCCGCAGCCTGGGCATGTCCTATCTGACCGCGATGCGGGTGATCGTCGTTCCGCAGGGCGTACGGAACGTGCTGCCGGCTCTGGCCGGCCAGTTCATCATCGACATCAAGGAGAGTGCGCTGGTGTATCTGCTCGGGCTCGGCCTCGGGCAGCGCGAGCTCTACTTCATCGCACAGGAGCGGCAGGCGGCGACGTACAACTCCTCCGCACTCGTGGCCGCCGGCGCCTGCTATCTGATGCTGACGGTCCCGCTCACCTTCCTGGTCAACCGGCTCGATCTGCGCCTGCGGACCGGGGGACGGAAGACGAACAAACCCTCGGCCCCTCAGGTCGCCGGCACGCCCGCCCCCGCCGTGATGGAGGTCTGAGCCATGGCCAAGACGCTGTCCGAGAAGAACTCCCGCACCGACCAGGCGGGCACGGCCACCGCGGCGGCGGTCTCCGTTCACGACCTGCACAAGCGCTACGGCGACGTGGAGGTCCTGCGCGGAGTGGATCTCGATGTCGCCGCGGGCGAGACCGTGTGTGTCATCGGCCGGTCCGGTTCGGGCAAGTCCACGCTCCTGAAGTGTATGAACCTGCTGGAAGCCCCGACGGCGGGCGAGATCCGCCTCAGTGGCGACCTGATCACCGGTCCGGGCGTGAACGTCGACGCGATCCGCACCCGGGTCGGCATGGTCTTCCAGCACTTCAACCTGTTCCCGCACCTGAGTGTCCTGCACAACGTGACCGTGGCCCTGCGCAAGGTCCGCGGGATGGGCAGGGAGGCGGCCGACACCGCCGCCACGACCCAGCTGGAGCGGCTCGGCCTCGCAGGGCTGGCCCACTCCCGGCCGAGTCAACTCTCGGGCGGTCAGCAGCAGCGGGTGGCGATCGCCCGCGCACTGGCCATGGAGCCCGAGGTCATGCTGTTCGACGAGGCCACCTCGGCGCTGGACCCCGAGCTCGTCAAGGACGTTCTCGACGTGATGCGGCTGCTCGCCACATCCGGTATGACCATGATCGCCGTCACGCACGAGATCGGCTTCGCCCGTGAGGTCGCGGACCGAGTGATCTTCATGGATGAGGGCCGCATCGCCGAGTCGGGCCCGGCCCGCCAGACGCTGGAAACCCCCGAGACGGTACGCCTGCGCGAGTTCCTCGCGCGCGTCCTCTGAAGCGCCGCTTCTCCGAATCCGTCCCTTTCACCGCCCACCCCTTCCTCGAGGAGACTCCTCCATGTCCATATCATCCCGTAATGTTCTCGGGCGTCGCAGACTGCTCGCCCTCGCCGCCCTCTCCAGCTTCGTCCTTCCGCTCACCGGCTGCGGAGGCAGCGGCAGCGCCGACACCGGCAAGGCATCGAACCCGTACGGTCTGATCGAGGCCGGGACCATCAGATCCGCCACCCAGACCGGCCAGCCCCCCTTCGCCTACGCCGAGGACTCGGGCAAGCCCGCCGGTTTCATCGTCGACGTGACCGACGAGGCCGCGAAGCGTCTGGGACTCAAGGTCGACTACAAGTCGACGTCGGTCACCGGGTCGCTGGCCGGCCTGACCGCCGGTCAGTACGACCTGGCCTCGTCCGGGCTCGGGGTCACCGAGGAGCGGCAGAAGAGCGTCGACTTCACCAAGCCGCTGTTCTGGAGCACCGTGACCGTGCTGACGACCTCGAAGAGCACGATCTCCACCTTCGACGGCTTCAACGGCAAGCGCGTCGGAGTGGTCACCGGATCCTCGCAGGAGGCTCAGCTGCCCACGCGGATACCGAAGGCGCAGCCGGTCCGCTTCCAGGCCCAGAACGCTGCGGTCAGCCAGCTGCTCAACGGCAGCATCGACGCCTTCCTGGTGGGCGGACCCGACGCGACGGAGTTCATCAAGCAGTACAAGGGCCTGCGCCAGGCGGTGTCCGCGCCGGTGGACCACCCGACCTCGATGGCGGTGCCCAAGAACCATGGCGCCTTCCTCAAGGCGCTCGACAAGGAGATCGGCGCCATGGTCGCCGACGGCACCTACGCCAAGCTCTACCGCAAGTACTTCACCACCCGGCCGCAGCCCGAACTCCTCGCCGCATGGCCCGCGTTGAAGTCCCAGTTCCCCGGAGCCAAGTGATGCCCGCAGCCGACGACGAGTGGCAGCCGGTCCTGCTGCCCGGCGGGCGGACGTGCTGGCGGCGCGTGCTGCGGACGACGGTGCGCGACGGCATCCAGCTCGTCGCGGACGTCTACGCCGACCGGCCCGACCCGGGGCCGGGCCCGGTCATCCTGGAGCGCACGCCGTACGGCCGCCGGGCCGCGCGCACCTCGGACGGCGCCCTCGGCGGCGAGAACCCGCCGGCGCCCGAGACCGTGGCCGAGGTGTTCACCCGCGGCGGGTACCGGATCGTACGGCAGGACTGCCGCGGCCGGGGCGACTCGCAGGGCACCTTCGTCAAGTACCTGAACGAGGCGACCGACGGCTACGACACCATCGAGTCGATCGCCGCCCAGCCCTGGTGCGACGGCCGGGTCGCGACCATGGGGGTCTCCTATTCCGCACACGCCCAGGCAGCCCTGGCCTCCCTGGGCGCGCCGCACCTGGCCGCGATGTTCCTCGATTCCGGCGGCTTCGCCAGCGCCTACGAGGCCGGCACCCGGATGGGCGGGGCCTTCGAACTCAAGCAGGCCACCTGGGCGTTCCACCGGGCCAAGGTGAGCGAGACGGTGCGCACCGATCCGGTCCTGCGCGCCTCACTGGAGTCGGAGGACCTGCCGGCATGGTTCACCCGCATGCCGTGGCGGCGCGGCGCGAGCCCGCTCCGCTTCGTCCCCGAGTACGAGGACTACCTCCTCGAACAGTGGGAGAACGGCGCCTTCGGCCCCTACTGGCAGCAGCCGGGCATCTACGCACGCGGCTTCTACGACGACTTCCCGGACGTCCCCAGCCTGCACATGTCCAGCTGGTACGACCCCTACGTCCGCACCGCCACCGAGAACTTCCGCGAGCTCGGCCGCAAGAAGCACAGTCCGGCGTATCTGGTGCTGGGCCCGTGGACCCACGGCGGGCGCAGCCACAGCTTCGCCGGTGACGTCGACTTCGGTCCGCAGGCCCGGCTGGACGGCAGCCTCGCCGAGCACTACGCGGCCATGCGGCTGAGCTGGTTCGACGCGCACCTCGGCCCGGACGGCATGGCGGAACCGCCGCCTGCGGTGCGGTACTTCCTCATGGGCGGCGGCTCCGGCCGGCGCACCGCCGAGGGGCGCCTCGACCACGGCGGCCACTGGTGCACGGCGACCTCGTGGCCGCCCGAGGAGAGCGCGAACCTCACCCTCGTCCTCGGCAGCGCGGGCACCCTCGCGACGGCCTGCGAGACGTGCGACGCCCAAGGCTCCTTCCTGGAATACGACTTCGACCCCCGCGACCCGGTGCCGACCCTCGGCGGCCAAATCACCTCCGGCGAACCGGTGATGAGCGGCGGCGCCTTCCACCAGCACCCCGACGACCGGTTCTTCGGCGTGAGCGAGCCCCACCTGCCCCTGGACAGCAGACCCGACGTGCTGGTGTTCCAGACCCCACCGCTCACCGAGGACCTGGCGGTCGTGGGACCGGTCGCCGTGCACCTGGCCGTGTCGTCGACGGCCCGCGACACCGACTTCACCATCAAGCTGATCGACGTCCACCCGCCCAGCGAGGACTATCCGCAGGGTTTCGCGATGAACCTCACCGACGGCATCCTGCGCTGCCGCTACCGCAACTCCTTCAGCGACCCGGAGCTGATGACGCCGGGGGAGACGTACGAGATCACGGTGGAGGCGCCGGACACGGCGAACCTGTTCCTGGCCGGCCACCGGCTGCGGCTCGACGTCAGCTCCAGCAATTTCCCGCGCTTCGACGTCAACTCCAACACCGGTGGTACGGAAGTCGGCGACCGGCGCAAGGTCGTCGCCACCAACCGCGTCCACACGGACGGCCGTTCGTGGCTGACCCTGTCCACCCTCCGCCCGAAGCCCGAAGGACGCCCCGCATGACCGACGGAAGGCTGTCCCCTTCCTGGCGCAAGGCGAATGTGCGCGACGGCTTCACCCTGGCCGCCGTCGGTGACCTGGTCGTGGACGACGCGCTCGCCCCGCTGCTGGAAACCCGCTCGCCCCGCCTGCTGGAACTGCTGCGGTCGGCGGACGTGACCTTCGGCAACTTCGAGAGCACAGCCGTCGACCTGACGGACTTCGACGGCTGGCCCGAGGCCGAATCCGGCGGATCATGGCTGATCAGCAGCTCGCGGGTGCCCGCGGATCTCCGCCGGATCGGGTTCGACCTGATGGCCAGGGCCAACAACCACACCACCGACTGGGGCGTGGCCGGCATGCGCTCCACCGACCGTCTGCTCACCGAGGCGGGCATCGTCCACGCCGGCACCGGCGACACCCTCGCCGACGCACGTTCTGCGCGCTTCCTCACCACGGCCGCGGGCCGCGTGTCCCTGATCTCCGTCGCCTCCCGCTTCGAGCCCATGTCCCGGGCCGCCGACCCCCTCGGCCGCGTCCCCGGCCGCCCCGGCGTCAACGCCCTGCGCACCACCCGCCATGTACTCGTCCCGGCCCGCCGTCTTCGCGAACTCGCCCTGATCCGAGACGCGTTGCCGCCCGGCTCGGTCCGCGCCTCCATCCTCGCCGCCGACCGCCGGGACGCCACCGTGACCCTGTTCGGCACCCGCTACGCGGCCAAGCCCGGTCCCCAACCCCACACCGACGCCGTGGAGTTCCACTTCAACGTGCACGAGTCGGACCGCCACGAGGTGCTGCACACCGTCCGGCAGGCCAAGCAGACCTCCGACTTCACGATCGCCACGATGCACACCCACGAGCCGGGCAACTACAGCCAAGAGCCCCCCGACTTCCTCCCGCTCATCGCCCGCGAGACGATCGACAACGGCGCCGACGCCTTCCTGGGCCACGGCCCCCACCAGCTGCGCGGCATCGAGGTGCACCGGGGACGCCCGATCTTCTACTCCCTCGGCAACTTCGTCTTCATGGAAAACACCCAGCAGCCGCTGACTCCGGGTGCCTACGACAAGGACGGCAGCCGCGAACACGAGACCGAGGCCGAGTTCCTGGAACGCAAAAGGGTCCACGGCGTCTTCGGCGAGCAGATCTGGTACGAGTCCGTGGTCGCGGTCAGCCGCTTCGACGGCGACGGCGCCCTCCGGGCCGTGGAGCTGCATCCGATCGAACTGCACTGGGACGGCCCGCGCGATGCGGACCGTGGCATTCCCCGGCTCGCCGACCGGCCCACCGCGCAGCGGATCCTGCTCCGTCTGCAGCGGCTCTCCAAGCCGTTCGGCACGGAGATCACCATCCGGGAGGGCATCGGGCACCTCAGCCTCTGATCCGTCGATGAGATACGTGCGGGCGTGATCTAGCCGGGCAAGGCGCCCGCGATCATCGACACCTTGACCGCCCAGGGGCTGGCTCCGGACGGGGAGCCCGATGCCGCCGAACTGGAGGCCGTTGGCAGGGGACTGTGGGGCGTCGCGCATATTGAATGCCGCTTCCGGCTGCTTCCGCCCTTTCATACGCGTGCGCCGTACCCCGTGACCGCTTCGCCGAACGCGCCCCCAGCCGCGACCCCCGCTCTTCGTCGGCTGCGCTGGACCCGAGGTTCCCGTCGCGGGCATCGCCGGAGGAGCAGCCAAGCGTGCGCGGTCACGGCGGCGGTCCTGGCCTGTGCAGAGCTGCTTGCAGAAGGTCGAAGGCTCATCGTGGCTGCTTACTGCCGCCACGATGAGACTGCCCGCTGCTGAAGCCACGGTTGCCGGCTGGGTGGACGTATCGAGGTCGGCAACTGCCGCCGCCATGCCCAACCCCACTGCTGTCAGAGCGAACAGCACGACCGGCGGCCGCGCCACCGGCGTCCCCTCAACACCGCATGGCACGAGTATCGGGGCCTGCACCGACAACTCGGCTTTTCGCGCCCTATATCCGACCCGCCCAGGGCAGGAGGTCATCTGCCGTGTGGGTCGTGCACGCCCCGGCGGTATCGATGGCCAGACCGGGCCGGCGGCCCTGTTGGCACCTTTGAGGCTGGCGTCAGGGCGGGTGCAGTGTGGTGACCTATCGCCGGACCTGCGCATGCGCGTCAGTGGCGTGTTGCCGCCAGGTGTCGATTGCCAGATGCGTCAGTTGACGGTTCCGAGCCCGGGCGGCGGCGACGGACTCTGCAACCGAACCAGAGCGCCGTCAGGGCGGCGGTTGGGTTGAGGGGGAGGCCGTGTGGGCAGACGATGCCGGCCTTCCGTGCGATGGGATGCCAGGTTGGGGGAGTCGTGAACCCGAAGGCTTGCCAACACGCGCTGCCAAGCCGCGGTTGGCTGCGCCGTGTCCTTGCTCGAAGGCAAGTGCTCCACAAGTAGCGACCCCCGCACCCAAGTTCAATCTGAAACAAGCCTTCTGATAATTTCAGATAGCTGGCGTCCATGTGGTCACGCCCTCAAGTAGGTGTCAGACTCAAGCACATGACAGCGCCTCAGGAGGTGCCAGAGTGAGCGACGGCCGGTCGGCTGCGGGTAGCGGTAGTGCCCCCACCGTTCTCCGTATGATCCTCGGCCGGCGTCTTCAGGAGCGGCGCCAGGGCGCGGGGGCCTCGCTGGAGGACGCGGCCAGGGCCCTGAGGGTGACATCCCTGACGATCCGCCGCCTGGAGAAGGCCGAGGTCGCCCTCAAGCCCCTCTACGTGGAGAAGCTGCTGGAGACCTACGGGGCCGACCAGCAGGAGATCGAGGAGTTCGTCGTCCTGGCCGAGCGGGCCAACGAGCCCGGCTGGTGGCACACCTACCGGGACGTCCTGCCGAACTGGTTCAGCGCCTACGTCAGCCTGGAGGCCGGGGCCAGGACATTGCGCGCCTACGAGCCCCACTACGTCACGGGGCTGCTGCAGACCCACGCCTACGCGCGCGGCGTCCTGCGCGGCGGGTTCCCGGGCGAGGCAGACGACGACCTCGGGCGGCGCGTGGACCTGCGGCTGCGCCGCCAGAGTCTGCTGGAGAGACCCGACGCGCCCACGCTGTGGGTGGTGTTGGAAGAGGCCGTGCTGCACCGGGTGGTCGGCGGCCCCGAGGTCATGCGGGAGCAGATCGAACGGCTCCTGGAGGTCTCGGAGCTGGAGCACGTCAGCGTCGACGTGGTGCCGTTCACCGCCGGCGCCCACGTGGGCGCGTGCGCGCCGTTCACCTACTTCCGCTTCGAGGAGCCGGAACTGCCGGACATCGTGTACACCGAGGTCCTCTCCGGCGCGATGTACCTGGACCAGCGCTCGGACGTGTCGGCGCATCTGGAGGCGCACAACCGCATGTCGCTGCTGACCTCGGACGCGGACAGCAAGGCGCTGCTGAACCGCATGCGCAAGGAGTACTCATGACCAGCACCGACTGTCACGTCTACAACGGGATGCCGGCCACCGACCTGGGCGAGCAGGGCTGGGAGTCCCCGTGGAGCGGGCCCAACGGCGGCCAGTGCGTCCAGACGAAGCTGCTGGCCGACGGCCGGGTGGCGCTGCGGCAGTCGACCGATCCGGCCGGACCCGCGCTGATCTACACCCCGCAGGAGATCGCCGCGTTCGTCGCGGGCATCAAACACGGCCTCGCCGACCATCTGGCGGTCGGCTGAATCCGGACCGGTGGGACTGAGCCTGCCTCGGGCCACCACCTTCCCGGCACCCCCACGCACAGCACCGAAAGGTATGGACAGGATGACCAACTCGCACGCCGCGCGGGAGATCGACACCAGCCGGCCCCACTCGGCCCGGATGTACGACTACTACCTCGGCGGCAAGGACCACTTCGACGTCGACAAGCAGGCGGCCGAGACGGTCGCGGCGGTCTACCCCGGCATCTTCACCTGCGCCCGCGAGAACCGTGCCTTCATGCATCGGGCCACCCGCGTCCTTGCTCGTGAACACGGCATCCGTCAGTGGCTGGACATCGGCACCGGCATCCCCACCGAGCCGAACCTGCACCAGGTCGCCCAGTCGGTGGTGCCCGACGCCCGGGTGGTGTACGCCGACAACGACCCGCTGGTCCTCAGGTACGCCGAGCGTCTGATGCGCAGCACGCCTCAGGGCCGCACGACGTACATCGAGGCGGATGTCAACAACGCGGGCGCGCTGCTGAACGCGCCGGAGCTGGCCCAGGTGCTGGACACGGACCGGCCCGTGGCCCTGTCCCTCAACGCTCTCATGCACTTCGTCACGGATGCGCAGGACCCGTACGGCATCGTGAGCCGTCTGCTGGAGGTGCTCCCCTCGGGCAGCGCACTGGCCCTGAGCCACTGCACGCCGGACTTCGACCCGGGCACGTGGCAGAAGGTCACGGACATCTACACCAACGCCGGCACGCCGGTGCAGTTCCGCAGCCAGGCGGAGGTCGCCCGTTTCTTCGAGGGTCTTGAGCTGCTCGACCCCGGGGTCACGGTCGGTCACCGCTGGCGCCCGGACGAGGAGCCCATCGCCTCGGACGCCGAGGTCAGCCTGTGGACCGGGGTGGGCATCAAGCCGTAGCGCAGCCGCGGGAAGCCGCCGTGCGGGAGCTGGATGCCCCCGCACGGCGGGGGCGGCTGGATGTCGAACGGTACTGCGTAGCGGACAGTCAGGAGCATGCCGGATTGGCCTGGTAGGACTCCGGTCGTTCTTGATCTAGGTGTTCTGTGTGTCCTGCTGGGCAAGGGTTGTTGGCAAGGGGTGCAGATGCCGGTCCAGCACCTCAAGGCGTCCTGGAGTGCATCGAGGATCTGGTAGAGGGTGAGGCCGGTCCGGGTGCTTTTGGGGCCAGGCGTTGTTCGGTGAGGAAGGCATGGGCGGCGGTCACGAGGGTGACGTGGTGGTGCCAGCCGGGCCACGAGCGGCCTTCGAAGTGGTCCAGGCCCGGGCCGTGCTTGAGTTCGCGGTAATCGTGCTCGATGCGCCGGCGGACCTTGGCCAGACGGGCCAGGTCGGCGATCGCCACGTCGGCCGGCAGGTTGGACAGCCAGTAGTCGGTGGGAGCCTCGGCCTCTTCGGGGCCCTCGACCAGCAGCCAGCAGTCCGGCAGAACCCCGTCCCACCAGGCCTGCCCGGCCGCGGCAGCGGTTCGGAGCGGATGCTCGACGGCCTTGCCCGCAGGTCGGATGTGCATGGCGGCGAAGCGGGACCGTAACTCTCCTCGAGAGCCGTTGCGCCAGGCGACGGTGGTAGCGAGGCTGTGGCCAGCACACCTTCATCCGGCCTCCATCAGGACGCCGGATTCGCCCCAACAGGGCCTGACCAGACTTCAGTTCAGCCACCCCGCCGCGAGACCGTGCCCGCCCGGACTCCAGCCGCAGCGGCGACGAGCCTGATCCCGCCATGCCCCAGCGGCCGCGCTTCCGCGCCTATGGCCGGCCGCCGCTGACGCTCGTCCAGATGCGGCAACGACACCTGGTACTTCGCAGCCAGGGGTGCCCCGATCCTCGCCGCCGTCATGGACGGCTTGCACGCCAGTAAGCTCTCGGCCCGGACGCGTACGACATGACGGGCCGGCTGCGCCAGTACGCGGACTGCCCGCTGCGGTCGATCACCCTGGATGGTTCGGGTCTGCCGGAATAGGCCGGACGCGCTCCCGGATTTCTGGTCGGGAGCTCGCCCCTGCGCGGTCTCACGTGACCGCCGAAGCCTCCTTGAGCGCGGCGATCCGCTCCCAGTCCAGACCCAGTTCGAGCAGGATCTCCTCCGTCTGTGCGGCGAACTCCGGGGCCGGGCGCAGTGTGGGGGATGCGACGTCGAACTGCACGGGATTTGCGGCGAGTTGGAGCTCGCCGGCCTGTACGAGGTACTCGTTCGCCCGTACTTGTGCGTCGTCGCCGACCTGGAGTGAGTCCTGGACCGGCGCCCAGGGCCCAGTCAGGGTGGCGAACCGTTCGGACCACTCGGCCAGGGTGCGCGTCGCGATGACCTCCCGCAGAAGTGCCACTGCCTCGGCCGTGTGCTCGGCGATGGTCTGGGACGTGGCGAAGCGCGGATCGTCGGCCAGCTCGGGACGGTCGATATGGCGGCACACCTCAGCCCAGTACTTCGCGGGCTGCAGCATCACCAAGGACAGGTAGCGGTCGTCGGCCGTGCGGTACAGGCCGGTCAGCGGGTTGACCGGTGAGCTGTGCACGCCCGGCGGTGCCATCTCCCATGCCTGCTTCAGGTGCAGGGACAGCGCGATGCCGTGGCCCATCGCCCACACCCCGCTGCCGAGCAACGACACGTCCACGACCGAGGGTTCGCCCGTCCGCTCACGCTTGAGCAGCGCTGCCGCTATGCCGCCGGCCAGGTTCGTGCCCGAGATGGTGTCCCCGTACGCGGGCGCCGGCGCGGAGACGATGCCCTCCATGCCGGCAGGGGTGATGCTCGCCGCCGTCGACGCGCGGGCCCAGAACGCCGTCATGTCGTAGCCGCCGCGCTCGGCCTCCGGGCCGCGCGGGCCCAGTGCGCTGCCGCGCGCGTACACGATGCCCGGGTTGATCGCGCGTACGTCGGCCACCTCGATGCCGAGCTTGCGGCGGGCGGCGGGCAGCAGACTCGTGAGGAACACGTCGGCGCGTGCGATGAGTTGGCGCAGCACCTCCATGCCCTCGGGGCGCGCGATGTCGAGACCGATGCTGCGCTTGCCGCGGTTGGCGTGCTCGATGTTCGGGTTCGGGTCTCCCTCGACGCGCATCGCGCCGGTCTGGCGCAGTCCGCGCTGCGGGTCGCCGGTCACCGCGTGCTCGACCTTGACGACATCGGCGCCCCAGTCGGAGAGCACCGCCCCCGCGGATGGAACGAAGCCGTACATGGCGACCTCGACGACTCGGATCCCTGCCAGCGGGCCGGTGGCGCTCATGCCTTCACCCCCGCGGCCACGGGCGCGCCGAACGCCTTGGTCTCCAGGAACTCCTCCATGCCGGCCACTCCGCTCTCGCGGCCGATGCCGGACTGCCGGTAGCCGCCGAAGGGCACGTCCGGGTGGAAGTAGTTGCCGCCGTTGATGCTGAACGTGCCGCTGCGGATGCGGCGCGCCACCCGCACCGCCCGCTCCTGATCGCGGCTGTGCACGGCGCCCGACAGGCCGTACACCGAGTTGTTCGCGATCCGTACGGCGTCGTCGTCGCCCTGGGTGTCGTCGTACGGGATGACGGCGAGCACCGGTCCGAACACCTCCTCCTGCGCGATCTCGCTGTCCGGGTCGACCCCGACGAGCAGCGTCGGCGCGTAGAAGAAGCCGGGGTCGACGCGTTCGCCGCCGGTGATGAGCTTCGCGCCGTCGGCGACGGCCCGCTGCACCATGCCGTCCACCTTGTCGCGCTGTTTGGCGCTGATCAGCGGGCCCAGATACGTCTTCGGATGCGACGGGTCGCCGGGGCGGATACGGGCGAAGTGGCCCGCGATCAGCTCGACGATCTCGTCGTGGCGGGAGCGCGGAACAAGGAGACGGGAGGTCAGCGCGCAGCCCTGGCCCGCGTTCACGCAGATCATGTACGCGGCGAACTGGGCGCTCACCGCAAAGTCGGCGTCGTCCAGGACCACCATCGCGGACTTGCCACCGAGCTCGAGGAAGACCTTCTTCACCGTCTCACTCGCCGCGGCCATGATGCGGCGGCCGGTCACGGTGGATCCGGTGAAGCTGACCGCGTCGACGTCCGCGTGCGTGGTGAGCACCTCGCCGACGTCCGCGCGGGACGAGGACAGGACGTTGACCACGCCGGGCGGGATGTCGGTGTGCTCGGCGATCAACTCGCCGAGCGCCAGGGTGATCAGCGGGGTGTCGGGCGCGGCCTTGAGGACGATCGTGCAGCCGGCCGCGAGGGCGGGGGCGAGCTTGGCGAGGGCCAGCTGGTTGGGGTAGTTGTACGGCAGGATCGCCGCCACCACGCCCACCGCCTCCTTCTCCAGCCAGCGGTGGTGGCGCTGACCGTGCTTCTCGACCTCGCCCAGGTCCTCGGTGAAGGAGTAGGTGCGCAACAGGTCCGCGTAGTAGCGCACGATGCCGATGGGATCCTCGAGTTGAGCGCCATGGGTAAGCATGCGCGTGGCACCGGCCTCGGCGATGGTCAGCTCGCGCAGCTCCTCCACCTGGTCGAGCAGAGCCTGGTGCAGCTGGTCGAGGCAGCGGATGCGCAGGTCCCGGTCCGTGGCCCAGTCGGTGGTGTCGAACGCGCGGTGTGCGGCGGATATCGCGGCCTCGGCGTCGGCGGGTGTGGCGTCGGGCGCATGGCCGAGTACGGCGCCGGTGGCCGGGTTGAGGCTCTCGAAGTGCTCCTTGGTGTCGACGAGTCGTCCGTCGATCAACAGGCGTCGCCGTGCGCGGCCCGGTTCGCCTGGATCGTTTCCGTGGACAGGCATCCCGCCTCCTGCGTCGTGTACTCGATGAAAATGTGATTCTCCAAATAGGAAATCTAATACCCGCCTGGAAGGAACTCCAGAGTCCCGACGTGAATCGGGGCCCGCTCAAGTCCGTGGGCGGAGCCTTCGGCGATCCGCGCGGCCGGCGTGAACCCCGTCAACTCCACGGCGCGTCGGGCGATACGACGCGGTTGACGGGGCCTGGTTCGAGGGCGCGCTGCGCGTCGACCGAGTCTCCGGTCAGTAGCAGTTCCAGTGCGGCACCCATCGGTACCCGTGCGCCCGGAATGGCCCCGCCTTGGACCGGAATCACGCCTTGGCGCAGCTGCGGACAGGAAAACCGTGCGGCTGTGGACGCCACGATGACATTGCAGCCAAGAAGGAGTTCGAGACCGCTGCCCGAGATGATGCCCGTCGCGGTTCCGACCACCGGCAACGGCGCACGGCCCGCGAGCAGTCGGAGAACAGGCGGAGGGTGAGGACCGAGCCGGAGCGCTGACACCTCAACGCATGGGAGATCAATGAGGGTTCGTGCATGACGTACCGCCTTCCGATGTCAACGAGGATGTTCCATGCGGCCCAAGGCGTCGTCGGCGGCCGTGAGCGTGGCGCTTTCGACTCGCCCGACGAGCTGTGCCAGGAGCCGGACGTCCTTGCGTAGCAACGGGCCGGCGCGGCCCGCCAGCGGCGTCAGGGTGCCGCCCGCCGCGGCCACCCGTCCCAGCGCGAAGCTCGCGCCGCTGCCATGGCCGAGCACCTCCGCTAGCCGACCCGCGTCCAGGCCCAGCTCGTTCCCGAGCGCGAGCGTGTCGGCGGCCGCGGCCAAGTGGGCCGTGAACAGTACGTTGTTGAGCAGTTTCGCCGCTTGTCCCGAACCCAGCGGACCGACATGGACCACCGGATCGCCGAAGGTCTCGAACACCGGGCGGCAGAACGCGAACGTCGGATTCTGCCCGCCCACCATGACGAGGAGCCTGCCTGCCTCGGCGGCCGGTCCGCCGCCGCTGACCGGTGCGTCGATCACCTCGACACCGTGCGTACGCGCCTGTTCCGCCAGGCGGCGGCAGGTGTCGGGATGGACCGTGCTGTGCACCGCGATCACCCCGCCCTTGCGGAGTCCGGCCAGCACCCCGTGCTCGCCGAGGATCACGTGCTCCACGTCGGCGTCGTCGACGACGCACACGCACACCAGGTCGCAGTCGGCGGCGAGTTCGACGGGCGATGCGGCCCGTTTCGCCGGGGTGTCCGCGAACGGTGCGAGCGTCGCCGAGCGGCGCGCCCACAACGTCGTGGAATAGCCGGCATCGATGATGCGGCGGGCCATGGGGGCGCCCTGGCTGCCCAGACCGATGAATCCGACGTGCGTCACGATGGTTCCTGCCCTTCGTCGGGTGACTCTTGCGGTGTCTCGGCCCGGGTCGCATCAGGTGTCTCGGCGGGCGGCGTATCGGCTGTCCCGGCGGGAGTCGCATGAGGTGTCTTGGCGCGTGGCCCATTCGGTGCCTCGCCGAGTGGCCCATCAGCTGCCTCGCCGGCTGTCGCCTCCGGCAGCTGTGCACCCGGCCGCCAGAAGGCCGCGAGCAGCCCCGCCATGCCCGCCGCTCCGACCCCCGCTGCGAGCCCGCCGCCCGCCCAGCCGTCGATGTCGATCCCGGCCGCGGCGTCCAGCGACACGTCTCCGGGGCCGAGCATCGCCAGCGCCACGCAGGCCACGGCGAGCACGAGTACATACTCGTATCCGTCCTTGAACACGAAGAAGCCGTTGCGGCGGTGCGCGAGGAACCCGGCGACGAGCATCACCGACACCACGGCCGCGCCGGCCAGCGGCGTGAGCAAACCGAGCACGAGCAGGGCCCCTGCGCCCACCTCGGTGACCACGCTCAGCCAGGCCTGCAACCGCCCGTGCCGCAGCCCGAGCCCGGTGAACCAGCGGGCCGTCCCGGCGATCCTCCCGCCGCCCCGCCAGTGGTTGAGGCCATGGACGATCACCGTGACGCCGAGGACCACCCGCAGCAGCAGCACCGCCGTCGACTCGGCCCCGGTCATCGCCGTCCTTCTTCCGACTCGCGCAGCACCGCGCACTCCTCCACGAACGACAACACCCGCAGGTGGTAGGCGCGAGCGGTGAGCCCAAGGCTCAAGTTGTGGCCCGCGCCCGCCTGTTCGTGCCCGCAGGCGCGAGGCGAACCGGTGAACAGGGCCGCGAGGCGGTCGAGTTCGGCGGGCCCCGAGCGCCACACCGTCTCGTGGTCACCGAGGCTTACCTGGACCGGCGCCCCGACCAGGGCAGCCAGCTGAGGGAACTCGTCCACCCAGTGGCGCGCTTCCGCCTCGTAGAGCGGGGAGGGTCCGGCAATCGCCGCGTCGTCGTACACCTCGGGGGCGTACAGCCGGCTGGGACCCCACAGCACCTCGCGCAACCCGCGTGGGCGCAGAGGCCGTCCGCCGGCGTCGCGCTCGGCCGTGTCGAGCGTGTCGACGGCGGACCGGTTGTGTTCGAGGCCGGTACCCGCGATCTCCAGGCCGATGAGGTCACAGCCGCGCTCGTCCGCGGCCATCCGCATGGCCAGTTCGCAGCCGGCCGAGTGCGCGAGCAGGAAGACTCCGGCGCCGCCGGGCCGGTGCGCGAGGAGCGCATCGAGGGCCGCGAAGCCCAGGTCCACGCGGCGCGCCGGATCGCGGACCTTCTCGGCGTACGCCTCCGAAGCTCCGTATCCGGGCCGGTCGAGCGCGATGACCGTGAACCCGAGCGCGGCGCCCAGGCGCAGCAAGGACAGGTCGGGACGGCCGGGGCAGTCGAAGTACGTCGCGGTGGTGCCGCCGCCGTGCAGGGCGAGCACCACGGCCCGAGGCCGGGGCACCTCGCACACCAGCGCCGACAGGGGGACGCCGTCGGCGTCGACGACGTCCCCGTGAGGCTGCGCGGGGGACTGGGTGTCGCAAGGGGTCACGTGTCCGTCCTCAACAGAAGTACGCCGCTGGGAGTGAGACCACCCGAACTCACCACGGCCACCCGGGCGTTCGCGACCTGCCGCGCTCCGCCCTCGCCGCGCAGTTGGGTGACCGCCTCGTGGACGAGGCCCATGCCGTGGGTGCGGCCGTGCGAGAGCTGGCCGCCGTGCGTGTTGAGCGGCAGGATCCCGTCTCGGGCGATGTTCTTGCCGCCGTCGAGGAAGTCCTTCGCCTCGCCGATGCCGCAGAAGCCGAGAGCCTCGATCCAGGACAGGCAGTTGAAGGTGAAGCCGTCGTAGAGCAGCGCCACGTCCACGTCCTCGGGACGCAAGTCCGTACGGGTCCACAGATGGGCCGCCTGCCCCAGGACCTGCGGCTCGTGGGTGGAGGTGGACTGGTCCCAGTCGAGGCGCTCGACGATCTGCGTACCGACCGCCTCGACGAGGACGGGCGGCTTGGGCAGCTCGCGGGCCGCGTCGACGGCGGAGACCACGACGGCGACCGCGCCGTCGCACGGCACGTCGCAGTCGTAGAGACCGAAAGGGCTGGTGACGGGACGGGCGGTGAGGTAGTCGTCCATGGACATCGGTTCGCGGTAGACCGCCGCGGGGTTGAGCCCGGCGTTCGCGCGCTGGTTGAGGGCGATCCAGCCGAGCGTTTCGCGGGTCGTGCCGTAACGGTGCATATGGCGCTGGGCGTTCTGCGCGAGCAGGTGCGCGGCGGAGGTGGCGCCGAACGGCATCCGCCATGCGGCCGTTCCCTCCACCCTGGCGGGAAGCGCCGCCGTGAGACGGCCCTGGCGCACGAGTGCGCCGTGCGTGGCCTCCCACACCGTACGGAAACACAGCACATGCCGGGCGAGCCCGCCCGCCACCGCCAGCATCGCCGCGATCAGCGAACCGCCCGGGCCGAAGGTCTCACCGCCGCCGTTGTGCCAGGTAGGGCGGATCCGCAGCGCCGACTCGAGGGCTGTCGTCCCGCCCTCCCCGAAGCCGCCAAAGGGGCCGGCGCCAGGGTAGGTGGCGAGCCCGTCGATGTCGTCGAGCGTCAACCCGGCGTCCGCGACCGCCTGTTCGCAGGCCTCGACGGTCAGGGCCAGCGGGGCCACCATGAGGCGGCGCCCGATCCGCGAGGCACCGGCCCCGGTGAGCGCCGCCTGTTCCTCGAACTTGCGTGCGGTTCGGACCGGCGGCCGGATCAGCCGGGTGATCTCGGCGGGTCCTGTCTCGTCGGCAGGCAGTTCGGTGGGCTCGCCCTGCTCCGGGACGGGCCGGAACAGCGGCAGCCACACATCCTCGACCTGCTCGAAGACGACCTCCATCCGCATCCCGAGCGTCAGGTCCTGCGGATCGCACTGGACCGCGTTCGTGGTCAGACGGACCCGCGGGTCCTCCTCGATCGCCACCTGCGCCACGACGTACGGGGCGGGCAGGCCCGGCAGGCCGAAGCGCTGGTTGACGGTGAAGCCGACCAGCGTGCCGTACCCGGAGACCGCCGTGACGCGGGTGTCATGATTGCGGCAGTACGAGCACACCGGCTGAGGCGGATGGATGAGTGCGGCACACGCGCCGCACTCCTGGAAGCGCAGCCGCCCGTCCGCCCCGGACGTCCAGAAGAACGCGGAGTCGTCGGTGAGTGAGGGCAGCGGACGCACGCCCTCACCGTTCTGTTCGGGCACGGGCCTCAACCGCCCAGTTCCGCACGGGACTTGCGTACGGTGACCGGCTCCGCGAGCCGCTGCTCGTCGCACGCCTTCTGTAGCCGTTCCAGTGTCTCGTCGAGCCCCGGACCGAGCCGCTCGCCCGGTGCGAACGTGGCGGGCAGATGTCGCATCCCGTTGATGACCCCGATCGTCTCGTAGTGCACGGTGCCGTCCGGGTCGCATACGTAGTCGGGCATGCGGTCGAGCACGGCGAGCAGCATCCGCTTGAACACCGTCCGTGCCACGTTGGATCCGATGCAGCGGTGGATCCCGAGGCCGAAGCTGTTGTGCCGGTTGTGCTTGCGGGCCAGGTCGATGTGGTGCGGGTCGGGGAACTGTGCCGGGTCGCGGTTGGCCATCGACCAGGACAGCCACACCCGGTCGCCCTCCTTGAACTCGGTGCCCGCGAGCGCACAGTCCTGCGAGACGGTGCGGCCGTCCCCGACCGCCGGTGTGTAGAAGCGCAGGAATTCCTCGGTCGCCGGGTCGAGCAGCCTCGCGCGCTCGGCGCTGAGCCGCTCGCGTTCCTTCGGGTTCTGTGACAGCCACTCCAGCGCGTGGGCGGTCAGTGCGGTCGTCGTGTCGAAGCCGCCGCCGATCAACAGGGCGACCACGCCGATGAGTTCCATCTCGTCGGGCTTCTTGCCGTTGATCTCCGCCTTCACCAGGGCGTCGATCAGGCCCGGTCGCGGCTGCACGCGTACGGACGCGATCTGCTGCGCGATGTCCCGCATCATCGCCATGTGCAGTTCGATGACCCGCGGCATGTCCGGGGAGTCGGGCGGCGTGTAGACGCCTGCGTGGGCGGGCTCGTTGTAGATGGTCCAGTGTTTGAGCGGAATGCCCAGCATGGCGAGCGTGAGCACCGCCGGCACGACGTTGGCCAGGTCGTCGATCAGGTCGATTCGGCCGTGATCGATGTGCTCGTCCAGGCAGGCGCGCACCACCTCGTCGAGGAAGGGGATCCAGCGCTGGACGGCGGCGGGGGAGAGGTACGGGTTGAGGGCCTGGCGGTAGTGGCGCTGCTCGGGCGGGTCCATCTCCAGGAAGCCGCCGCGAAACCCCCGGGCGCGCGTCGGGGCGGGAATGCTGATCCCCTGGTAGCCGGTGCCGTCGCCCGTGACGTCATGGTCGTTGGAGAGATGCTCGGCCGCCCGTGCGATCTCGAACAGTTCGTTGTTGCCGCTGACCACCCAGTGCCCGCCGTGCGTGTCGGACCAGGCCACCGGACAGCGGCTCTGCATCTCCTCGGTGATCGCCTCGAACCGCTCGCGGTAGCCCGGGGCGTGGCGGTCGAAGGCGTAGACGGGCTTCTTCCGTTCCTCGCGTTCCTCGCTCAACGGTCCCCCCATACCGTGATGGCACGCTCGGGACAGGAGTGCGCGGCCTCGCTCGCCGTCTCCTCCTGGTCGGCCGGTACGTCCTCGTGGACGGCCGACGAGTGGCCGTCCACCTCGTCGAGCCGGAACACCTTGGGCGCGACCATGGCGCACAGGGTGTGGCCCTGGCAGCGCTCGGGATCCACGCGCACCTTCACGGCCTCTCTCCTTTCGTACGGGTACATGGGTGTCGTACGGGTGCGGGGCGGGCCACGGGTTCAGCGGCGCCAGTCGTGCCACTTGAGGTAGCCGCCGGCGTCCACGCGCAGCTGCGTGCCGGTGATGTACCGGGCCTCGTCGGAGGCGAGGAACAGCACCGCGTTGCTGATGTCGAGCGGCTCCACGTACGGGACGGGCATCGCCTGCTGCACCGCGAAGGAGGGCTCGGCGTCCGCCCGCGTGGGGTTGTCCAGATCCGGGCGGAACGAGCGGTACATGGGCTCGCTCTGCAGCATCGGAGTGTCGCAGTTCGTCGGGTGGACCACATTGGCCCGCTGCTTCAAGGGGGCCAGGTTGCGGGCGAGTTCGTGGATGTACTCCGACAGCGCCCGCTTGGCGAACGCGTAGCCGGCGCCGCCCGGATTCGATCCCGGCTCGGCGACGATGCCGTGGTCCATCAGGGCCGCGGTCGAGCCGGTGGCGATGACGGAGGCGCCCTCGCGCAACTGGGGCAGGGCGGCCTGGATGGCGTTGATCGTGCCGATGAGGTCGACGTCGACGGCGTCGCACCAGGCCTGGAGCTTCGGCTCCCCGCGCAGCGGCGCGATACCGGCCTGGGCGACCACGATGTCGAGTCCGCCCAGCTCGGCCACCCCGCGCCGCACGGCCTCGCGCATGTCGGCCATGCTGCGCACGTCCGACTGGAGCGCGACGACCCGGCGGCCCTGCGCCTCGACCAGCCGCACGGTCTCCTTGAGGTCGTCGGGCGTGGCCATCTTGTAGCCGACGGTCTCGTAGTCGCGGCACAGGTCCACCGCGATGATGTCGGCGCCCTCTTCGGCGAGCCGCACGGCGTGGCTGCGGCCCTGGCCGCGGGCCGCTCCGGTGATGAACGCGACCTTGCCCTCAACACGTCCCATGAGCGGTGTCCCCTTGGTGTCGTAGTGACTGCTTGCTGTGAGCCGTACGGATGGCCACCTCCAACAGGCCCAGATCGGTGCCGAGTTCGGTCGCGACCTCTCGTACGACCGCGATGTCCTTCTCGAGGAAGGAGCGCACCGAGTCGGTGAACGCCGCCACCGAACCCCTGGCGGCCGCCGCCCTGGCCACGCGGCTCTCGGCGCTTGCGTGCGGCAGGGCGGTGAGCAGTGCCGTCTCGTCCACCCCGAGCGCCGCCGCGAGCCGTACGGTCTCGTCGAGCAGGCCCAACTGGGCGGCGAACAGAGCATTGTTGATCAACTTCAGGCGCTGCCCCGAGCCGAGCGGCCCCAGGTGCAGCACCGGATCCGCGTACGCCGCCAGCGCGGGCAGTACGTGGCCTACGGCGCCGTCCGCGCCGCCGGCGAAGAGCGTGAGGCGTCCTGCCGCGATGTCGTGCGGGCCGCCGCTCACGGGGGCGTCCACCACCCTGGCACCTTGGGCGGCGATCGCCTCGACCGTGGCGGGGCTGCCCGTGGTGTGCACGACGACGACCGCGTCCGGCGCCAGGGCGTCGAGCAGGGGCGTCGCGAGGCACACTTCGCGGACCTGATCGTCGCTGAACACGCACACCAGGACCGCTTCGGAGTTCTCGGCGACCTCTCGGATGCCGCTTTCGGAGCGGACTCGGGGTGCGGCTCGGGCGATGCGGCTTCGCGCCGCGGGCGTGCGCCCCAGTGCCCTCACCTCGTGCCCGGCCGCCGTGAGCCGCTGCACCATCGGCAGCCCCATGCGGCCGGCGCCGATGAATCCCAGGCGCACAAGAATCTCCCTTCCGGTGGCGAGAATCGTAATCTCGCCGCTTGTGGGCGCGGAACCCCTCGGTCGTCGGATTCTTCGCTGGGCTCTGCGGTTGGGTTGTTTCCGGATGATCGGAGTCATTGCTGTCGACTGAAGAGAATCGTATTCTCGAAACAAGGAAGCGTTCGTACCGCCCGAGGGCAGACGCCCACGACACACCAAGGAGCCCGCGTGCACGCAGCAACTCGACGCAAGGTGGCGGTCGTTACGGGCGCCGCCTCGGGGATCGGCCTGTCCGTCGCCCAGCGCCTCGCCCGCGACGGGGCCGCCGTGGCCCTGCTCGACCTCGACGCCGAAGCGGTCGAAGCCGCCGCGGCCAAGGTGCGCGCCGACGGCGGAACGGCGCTCGCGGTACGGGTGGACGTAGCCGTCCGTGCAAGCATCGACGCCGCGTACGCGCAGGTCCGCGAAGAGCTCGGCCCGATCGCGATCCTCGTCAACTCGGCAGGGATC
Organism: Streptomyces sp. SAI-127; assembly: GCF_029894425.1. Lineage (NCBI taxonomy): Bacteria > Bacillati > Actinomycetota > Actinomycetes > Kitasatosporales > Streptomycetaceae > Streptomyces > Streptomyces sp. SAI-127. The sequence goes on along the minus strand of NZ_JARXYJ010000001.1, from coordinate 127,291 downwards.
GACGGCTTCAAGCGGTTCCTGAACATCACCGCCGAGCAGTGGGAACGGATCCTCGCGGTCAACCTCACCGGCACCTTCCACTGCTGCCAGGCAGCGGTTCCCGACATGCTCGACGCCGGCTGGGGCCGGATCGTGAACATCTCCTCCTCCAGCGCTCAGGGCGGCCAGCCGCTCATGACCCACTACGTGGCGTCGAAGGCCGGCGTCATCGGCTTCACCAAGGCCCTCGCACTCGAACTCGGCCCCGAGGGCATCACCGTCAACACCATCCCGCCCGGCTTCATCGACACCCCGATGTCGCGGCGCAGCGAGGAGAAGGGGCTGCTCGGCGACACCATCGAGAACCACGCGGCCCGCACCCCGGTGCGGCGTGCGGGTCTGCCCGAGGACATCGCGGCGGCCTGCGCGTATCTGGTGAGCGAGGAGGCGGGGTACGTCACCGGTCAGGTCATAGGGGTCAACGGCGGGCGGAACACCTGACATGGGTGCCTCCGCGCCCCCGCGGGCGACGGTCCGTCATGACCACTGGATCGACGGGAAACCGAGCGAACCCTCCCGCGGCAGATACCTGCCGACGCTCCGGCCGGCCACCCGCGAGCCGGGTGACGAGGTCGCGGCCGGCGGCTCCGACGACGTGGACCGCGCCGTGGCCGCAGCCCGCGCCGCGTACCGCGCGTGGGCCGCCCTGCCCGCAGCCGACCGCTCCTCGGTCCTGCACCGCGTCGCGGACGCGATCGCGGCACAGACCGGCGAGCTGACCGCCCTGGAACGGGCCTGTACGGGCAAGACCGACGCTCAACTGCGTCTGGAGACCGAGATGTCGGCGGCGTACTTCCGCTACTACGCGGGGGCGCTGCCCGCCCACCACGGCCGGACCATCGATCAGGGCGCGGGCGCCCTCACGTACACCCGGCTCGAACCGTACGGCGTCGTCGCGGTCATCACTCCCTGGAACCTGCCGCTCAACCAGGCCTGCCGCGCGCTCGCCCCGGCTCTCGCTGCGGGCAACGCCGTGGTGGTCAAACCGTCGGAGCTGACGTCGGCCTCGACGGTGTGCCTGGCGCGGATCGCGAGCGAGGCGGGCCTGCCCGACGGGCTGCTCAACGTGGTGACGGGGACAGGCCGCGAGGTGGGCACCCCGCTGGCGTCGCACCCCGAGGTGCGTCGCGTCGCGTTCACCGGGTCCGTGCCCACCGGTCGGCATCTGGCGACCGTGGCCGCCGACCGCCTGATCCCGCTCACCCTCGAACTCGGCGGCAAGTCACCGCTGGTGGTCTTCGCCGACGCCGACCTGGAGCGCGCGGCTGCCGCCGCCGTGAATGCCGTCGCCGCGAACGCCGGACAGGTGTGTTCGGCCACGACGCGGCTGCTCGTCGAGTCCTCCGTGCACGACCCCTTCGTACGCGAGGTCGCCGCACGGCTCGAACGCCTCGAACCGGCAACGGACTTCGGCCCGATCATCACCGAGGCCCAGTACGCCAAGGTCCTCGACCACTTCGACCGCGCCCGCGAGGCAGGCTGCCGTCCGCTGACAGGCGGCGGAGCGTACGAGGACGGGCCGCCCGCCGGCGGTCTGTACATCCGGCCGACCCTCTACGCCCACGTGCCCCGCGAGCTGCCGCTCGCCCGCGAAGAGATCTTCGGACCGGTCCTCGTCACCATGCCGTTCACCGACGAGGGCCACGCACTGGCTCTGGCCGACGACACCGCGTACGGGCTGGTCGCCTCCATATGGAGCGGCGACACCGCCCGCGGACTGCGCCTCGCCGAGCGGATCCAGGCGGGCCAAGTCACCGTCAACGGCGGCCCGTTGACCATCGAGACCCCCTTCGGCGGCTACAAGCAGAGCGGTTACGGCCGGGAGAAGGGCCTCGAAGCGCTGCACGAGTACGCGCAGGTCAAGACGGTCAGCCTCGCGCTGGGCAGCTCATGAACCGAACCGTCACCGAACCGTCACCGACCCGGGAGACCCCATGCCACAGGCCGACCCGCCCACGCCTTCGCCACAGGCGGCCCCGCTTCCGGAGGCCGCCCGAGCGTTGCGCCGGGCCATGCTCGGCGACGCGTACGTCGACGCCAACGCGGCCCCCGCGGGCACCGTCGCCGCGGATTTCCAGGACTACATCACCACCGTCGCCTGGGGCGCATGGGCCAGAGGCGGTGCGCTGAGCCCGCGCGACCGCAGCCTGCTGGTGCTCGCCATGACGGCCGCGATGGGGCGCATGGAGGAGTTCCGTCTGCACGCCTCCGTACGGGAACGGACCGGTGTCACGGACGAGGAGCTGGACGAACTGCTCTTCCAGATCGCGGGCTATTGCGGGGCGCCCGCAGGACTGGCCGCACGGCGTGCTCTCAAAGACGTACCGGACGTGCAGGGCGGGCGAGAGGCGCCCGGGGTATGAGCACGGTCGGGTTCATCGGGCTGGGCAACATGGGCGGCGCCCTCGCCGCCAACCTGGTGCAGCGGGGTCACGGCGTCCTGGCGTACGACACCGCCGGAGCCGGCGGACTGCCTGCCGGTGCGGCGATGACGTCCGGGGTCGCGGAGGTGGCACGCCGCTGCGACGTGATGGTGCTCAGCCTCCCCGACGGGGCGGCCTGCGAGAAGGTCGCCCGTGAGATCGCGATGGCCGCCGGGCGGCGCGCCACCCACGTCATCGACACCTCCACCATCGGCGTCGCGGCCGCCCGCAGCGTCGCCGACCTGCTCGCCGAGGCCGGTGTCGGCTATGTGGACGCGCCGGTCTCGGGCGGCGTGGCGGGGGCCCGCGCCCGCACCCTCATGGTCATGTACGCGGGCGGCGACGAGGCGTGCGCCCGTGTCGAGCCGGTCCTGGCCGGCCTGAGCGACCGGCGCCGACGGGTGGGGGACCGCCCGGGGCTGGCGCAGGCGCTGAAACTGGCGAACAACTTCCTCTCCGCGACCGCCCTCGCCGCGACCAGCGAGGCCGTGGCCTTCGCCTGCGCGCTCGGACTCGACCTGGCCACGGTCCTCGACGTCCTCAACACCTCGAGCGGTCGGTCGGCGGCCACCTCCGACAAGTTCCCGCACCACGTGCTGACCGGGCGCTATGCCTCCGGGTTCGCCAACACGCTGATGGCGAAGGACGTGGCGCTCTACCTGGAGGCCGTCGCCGGTCAGGGAGGCGGGGGTGCCGGGCGGGTCGGCCCGGTCACCGGCCAGGTGTGGGACGACTTCGCGACCGCCGAGCCGGGCGCCGACTTCACCCGGATCTATCCGTACACCGCACGGGCTCATCAGGAAGTTCTCCAGGACAGCGCGGAGGAATCTGCATGACGACATCCGCAGCAGACGGCCGGGGCGCCGAGCCGGTGGCAGAGGGCTTGGGTACCACGTCCGCGACAGACGGCGGGTACCCCCCACCCGTGACGGACGGACCTCTCACCGGCGTGCGCGTTCTCGAACTCGGCAGCTTCGTCGCAGGACCCTTCGCGGGGCAGCTCCTCGCGGACCTCGGGGCCGAAGTCATCAAGATCGAGGCCCCCGGCGCCGGTGACCCGATGCGCCGCTGGGGAGTCCTGCTGGAGGGCCGCAGCATCTGGTGGTCGGCGCTCGCGCGCAACAAGCGCCTGGTCGCCCTCGACCTGAGGCGCCCCGAGGGCCGGGAGGCGGCCCGCCGAATCGCTCTCACCTGCGATGTGGTCCTGGAGAACTTCACGCCCGGCCGGATGGAGGAATGGGGTCTGGGATACGAGGAGTTGAGCCGGGAGCGGCCCGCCCTGGTCATGACCCGGGTCTCCGGATTCGGCCAGACGGGCCCGCGCGCGGGCGATCCCGGCTTCGGAAGTATCGGCGAGGCGATGGGCGGACTGCGCGAACTGACCGGATCGCCCGACCGCCCCCCGGCCCGCGCCGCGCTGTCGATGGGCGACCAGCTCTCCGGAATGTTCGCTGCGTTCGGCACCCTTGCCGCGCTGCGGCAGGCCGAACGCGACGGCCGGGGCCAGGTGGTCGATGTCGCCCTGTACGAGGCGGTGTTCGCGCTGTCGGAATCCCTGATCGCCGACTACGAACTCACCGGCCAGGTCCGTACCCGCTCGGGCGGCACACTCCCGGGCTCGGCCCCGTCCAACGCCTACCCCACGGCCGACGGCCGCCTGATGATCGTGGCGGCCAACGCCGACCCCATCTTCGTACGCCTGGCGAAGGCCATGGAACGGCCTGAACTCGCTGACGACGAGCGCTACTCCACGCACGTGGCGCGCGGCGCGCACATGGCCGAGCTCGACGAATTGATCGGCGCGTGGACCGGCACCCTCGACCATGGTGACCTGGACGAGCTGCTCACCGCCGCTGCCGTGCCGCACGGGCTGGTCTACCGGGCTCCGGACATGGTCACCGACCCCCAGTACCTGGCTAGGCAGATGATCCAGCGCGTCCACGACACCGACCTCGGCTGCGAGGTCGCCATGGCCGGCGTGGTGCCGCGCCTGACCCGCACGCCGGGCCGGATCCGGTGGGCGGGAGCGCAGGTGGGCGCCCACACCCGGGACGTCCTGACCGAAGTGGGCTACCGACAGGCGGAGTTGACTGCGTGGGCGCGGACCGGTCTGGTCTCCGGGCCCGGCTGCGAGCGACGGATCAGAGGTGATCGCGAAAAATGAGAACGGCATTCTCTTCAGGCGGTAGCTCTGTTATCGTCGGCCTGTCGGAACGACGAGCGTGAGGACGGAACCCCATGCCGCACTTCCCCAAGCCCGAGGCGGGCAGCTGGACCGAGCACTTCAAGATCGGCACCGAGCCGCTCTCGTTCGAGGACTCGATCTCGCCGGAGTTCTACGAGCAGGAGCGTGAGGCGATCTTCAAGAAGACCTGGCTGAACGTCGGCCGGGTCGAGCAGCTGCCGAAGAAGGGCAGCTACTTCACCAAGGAGCTGGACGCCGCCGGCGCCTCGGTCATCATCGTGCGCGGCACGGACGAGAAGATCCGCGCGTTCCACAACGTCTGCCGCCACCGCGGCAACAAGCTGGTGTGGAACGACTTCCCGCGCGAGGAGACCAGCGGCACCTGCCGTCAGTTCACCTGCAAGTACCACGCCTGGCGCTACGGCCTCGACGGCAAGCTGGCCTTCGTGCAGCAGGAAGGCGAGTTCTTCGACCTCGACAAGGGCGACTACGGACTCGTCGGCGTCCAGTGCGAGGTGTGGGAGGGCTTCGTCTTCGTCAACCTCGACCCGGAGAACACCACCGAACTGCGGGACTTTCTCGGTAAGTTCGGGTCCGGCATCAAGGGCTACCCGTTCGACAGGCTGACCCAGGTGCACAAGTACCGCGCCGAGATCGGCTCCAACTGGAAGTTGTTCATCGACGCGTTCGCCGAGTTCTATCACGCGCCGATCCTGCACGGCGGTCAGTACATGGCCGAGGAGCGCGCCAAGATCCAGAAGTACGGGTACGAGGCCCTCGCGTACGACATCGACGGCCCGCACAGCATGGTCTCCTCCTGGGGAGGCATCGCGCCGCCGCTGGACCGCAAGATGGTCAAGCCCATCGAAGCGGCGCTGCGCAGCGGTCTGTTCGGGCCCTGGGACGCACCGGACCTCGGCGTGGCCACCGAGGACCTGCCGCCCGCGGTCAACCCGACCCGCGACAAGCGCTGGGGCATGGACTCCTTCGTCTTCTTCCCCAACTTCATGCTGCTGATCTGGCGCCCCAACTGGGTTCTCACGTACCACTACTGGCCGACCTCGTACAACACGCACATCTTCGAGGGCACCGCCTACTTCGTACCGCCGAAGAACGCTTTCGAGCGGCTGCAGCAGGAGCTGGCCGTCGTCTCCTTCAAGGAGTACGGGCTTCAGGACGGCAACACCCTCGAAGCGACCCAGACGATGCTGCAGTCACGGGCGGCCCTCGACTTCCCGCTCAACGACCAGGAAGTACTCCTACGGCATCTGCACCACACGGCGATGCGGTACGTGAACGATCACCAGGCGACCACGGCCGACGCGTCCTGACAGCAGCCGACAACCCCTGGGAGACACCGACCATGGCGCAGACCTTCCCGCCCGAATTCGCCGCGCTCGAACCCTTCGCCGACTGGGCGATCCCGACCGAGCGCGCTCGTTACGCCAAGCGCATCGCCTCCACCATGGAGGAGCTCGACGCCTTCTACAGCGTGGCGTTCCCGCTCCTGCGGGACGGCACGGCCTACCTGGAGCAGGTCGACATGACCGAGCCGGAGAGCCTGTCCGAGCAGGACAAGTGCCTGCTGTGGGCGTTCTGCGCGCTGGTGACCGTCGCCTTCCCCGTGGAGGCCTGGCGCCAGCCGAGGGTTCCCGACTCGGGCGCCTCCAGCATCGACGCCGTCCTCGAACCGGCGGTGTAGGCATGGCCCGGCCCCGCACGCCGTCGCCTCCCGTGCTCCTGCGCGCCGCCCGGCTGCTCGACATCGAGAAGGGGGAGTACGTCACCGGGGGCTCGGTCCTCGTCGAGGGTGAACGGATCACCGCGATCGGCCCCGACTCCCTGCCGGAGAACACGGTCGTACGCGACCTCGGTGATGTCACCTTGCTGCCCGGCCTGATGGACATGGAGGTGGACCTGGTCCTGGGCGGGGCCGATCACCGCAGCCCGCTCATCCCGGTCCAGGAGGACCCAGCCGTACGGACCCTGCGCGCCGCTGCCAACGCCCGCCGGACCCTGCGCTCCGGATTCACCACTGTCCGCAACCTCGGACTGTTCGTGCAGACCGGAGGCATTCTCCTCGACGTGGCCCTTAAGAAAGCCATCGACCTGGGGTGGGTGGAAGGCCCGCGGATCGTGCCCGCGGGGCACGCGATCACGCCCACCGGCGGCCACCTCGACCCCACCATGTTCCAGGCCCTGGCCCCGCACGTCATGCCGCTCACCGTCGAGGAGGGGATCGCCAACGGCGTCGACGAGGTCCGCAAGGCCGTCCGCTACCAGCTCAAGTACGGCGCCCGCGTCATCAAGGTCTGCGCCTCCAACGGCGTGATGTCGCACACCGGGCCGGCCGGTGCCCAGCAGTACTCCGACGAGGAATTGCGTGCCATCGTGGACGAGGCCCACCGTGCCGGCGTCAAGGTCGCCGCCCACTGCATGGGCGACCGGGCCATCCGCGCCGCCCTCGACGCAGGCATCGACTGCATCGAGCACGGCTTCCTCGCGAGCGACGAGACCTTGGACCTGATGGCGGAGCGGGGCACTTTCCTCGTTGCCACCACCTGCCTGACCGAGGCCATGGACCTCACACACGCCGCCCCCGAACTACAGGCCAAGGCTGCCGAGGTCTTTCCGCTCGCCCGCGCCACCACCTCGCGCGCCATCGCCCGAGGGGTGCGCGTGGCCCTGGGCACCGACGCTCCCGCCATCCCGCACGGCCGCGGATCGAAGGAGCTGATCGCCCTGGTGGACCGGGGGATGACGCCGCTCCAGGCGCTACGGGCGGCCACGGTCGTCGCCGCCGATCTCATCGACGCCGAGGACCGCGGACGGCTCGAACCCGGGCTGCTCGCCGACATCGTGGGTGTTGCGGGTGACCCGCTCTCCGACATCGCGGTGACCGGTGACGTCCGGTTCGTGATGAAAGGCGGGCAGGTGTACCGGGACTGAAGCCCCGCCTGGGCCCGTTCCTCGCGAACACGGCCCGGGACATTGAGAACCTAGTTTCTGCGAACTGTCCGCGAGCGTATTGGTGAGGGAGAGGCGCGATCTCGCCCGTGCGCTAGGCTTGGGCCATGACCACGAGCGATCCGGCGCCGGAGCCCTTTTCCACCGAGACCACCGCCAGCTGGCGTGAGCTGGCCGTCGCGCGGTCCGTCGATCCCGCGCGGGTGCGGGCCGAGAAGCGCGTGCAGCGTTTTCTCGACGCGGCCCTCGAGCTGCTGAGCGGCGAGTCCGGCAAGGACTTCACCGTGCAGGAAGTGGTCAAGAAGTCCGGCCAGTCCCTGCGGAGTTTCTACCAGTACTTCGCCGGTAAGCACGAGCTGTTGCTCGCCCTGTTCGAGGAGTCGGTGTCCTCCACCACGGTCCGGCTGCGCGACGCGCTCGAGGAGATCGACGATCCGCTGGAGCGTCTGCACCGCTTCACCGTCGATTACTACCGGCTGTGCCGGCCGATCGCCACGGCCCCCAAGGAGCGCAGGGCGGCGACACTCGGCATGGCCGAGTTCGCCCAGCAGTTGATGACCGAGCACCCCAAGGAGGCGGCGCGCGCCTTCGGGCCCATCAACGCCCTCCTCGTCGAACTGCTCGAGGCGGCGGCCGCCTCCGGTGCCGTGCGCCAGGACCTGGACCTCCGCCGCGTCGCGGGGACGGTGCTGCAGGCGACCATGTTCAGCTCCTTCGCCGTGACGATCGGTGGCCTGCACGCCGGGGACGACACAGCCGCGGAGGCCGAGGCGCTGTGGGAGCTGCTGTTCGGCGGGCTCACGGCCGAGAGCCGCAGCGCGGTGAAGGCGCCGGCCAAGGCCACCGCGGAGAGCACGGCGCCTGCGAAGCGGGCGCCCGCGGCCAAGAAGGCCCCGGCGAAGAAGACGACCACGACCAAGAGGGCCGCCGCGAGGAAGGCACCGGCCAAGAAGCCGACGACCGCGCGCACAGCCAAGCGAACGGCCGACTGACCTCGTTACCGCCACAGCGCATCACATCAGCCCCGCGCGTACGCACCAGCGTTCGCACGGGGCTTTCGCGTTGCCGGTGGCGTGCGCCAGGGCCGCCATGGCCGCACCAGGTTGAGATTGTCATTGTCATGTGTGGAAACGCCCTTCTCACCGCTGTCCGGTGTTGGTAACTTCCCTACCGGGTAACGCCGATGAAGGGAGCCGTGCCGGCAGTGACGGACGATGAGACGGACTTCGAGGCAGTGGACTTCTTCCGTGACGAGAGCGTCGTCGCGGACCCGTACCCCTATTTCGACGCACTCCGCGCGCGCTGTCCGGTGCAGCGCGAGAGTCACCACGACGTGGTCATGGTGACCGGCTACGACGAGGCCGTACGGATCTACAACGACACCGAGGCGTTCTCCGCGTGCAACGCGGTGAGTGGGCCGTTCCCCGGATTCCCGGTGCCGCTCGAGGGCGACGACGTCAGCGGGCTCATCGAGGCGCACCGCGACGAGCTGCCGATGAGCGACCAGCTGCCGACTCTCGACCCGCCGGTGCACACCGACCACCGGGCGCTCCTGATGCGGCTGATCACGCCGAAGCGGCTGAAGGAGAACGAGGAGGCCATGTGGCGCCTCGCCGACGGACTGCTCGACGATTTCCTGGAGGGCGAGGGCGTTGCAGTCCCGGGTGAGTTCGTCAGCGGGTTCGCCGGTCCCTTCACCTTTCTCGTCATCGCGGATCTGCTCGGCGTACCGGAAGGCGACCGGGCGGAGATCGCCGCCCTGCTGCGGCACGGTCCGGCGGACGGCGGCGGTATCGGCAGCACCGGAGAGGACACCCTGGACCGCAACCCGCTGGGGCACCTGTACGAGCGCGTCGCGCGCTACATCGAGGACCGGCGCCGTGCGCCGCGCGAGGACGTCCTCACGGGCCTGGCCACCGCCACCTTCCCCGACGGCAGGCTGCCCGAGGTCGCGGACGTCGTGCGGGTCGCCGCGAACCTGTTCGCGGCGGGTCAGGAGACCACGGTGCGCCTGCTCGGCTCCGCACTCAAGCTCATCGCCGAACAGCCGCAACTGCAGGCCGAGTTGAGGGAGCACCGTGACCGGGTGCCGCTCTTCGTCGAGGAGGTGCTGCGCACCGAGAGCCCGGTGAAGGGCGACTTCCGGCTCACCCGCGTACCCGTCACGGTCGGCGGCGTCGGTCTGCCCGCGGGCACCACGGTGATGCTCCTCAACAGCGCAGCGAACCGCGACCCACGCCAGTTCGACGACCCCGCCGCGTTCGATCCCGCGCGCCCCGGAGTCCGCCGCCACATCGCCTTCGGTCGCGGACCGCACACCTGCCCGGGAGCACCGCTGGCCCGCGCGGAAGCCCGGGTGGCCATCGAACGGCTCCTCGACCGCACCACCGACATCCGGCTCTCCGAGGACCACCACGGCCCCGCGGGCGCGCGCCGCTTCCACTACGTACCGACCTTCATGTTGCGCGGACTGACCAGGCTGTTCCTGCAGTTCACGCTCGCGCCCCCGCAGGAGGCCGCGTGAAGGCGAGCGTCGACGACGAGCGTTGCCGGGGCCACGGCATCTGTGAGCTCGCCTGCCCGGAGGTGTTCACCCTCACCGATGACGGCTATGCCGAGGCGCGTGAGGGCGAGCTGCCGGCCGGGACGGAGGCGGGCGTGAAGACGGCGGCCGGGTCCTGCCCCGAGCGCGCCATCACGGTGACCTGACGGTCCGCCTGCAATTCCCTTACCTTCCCCCGTACGAAGAGAGGCCCCGTATGCCCAAGGGCTATGTCATCGTCACCGAGGCCATCAAGGACCAGGCCGGAATGGATGCCTACGGCCGTGCGGCGGCGCCGTCCATGGCCGAGGCGGGCGCACGCGTCCTCGCGGTCGACGCGAGCCCGCAGGTCCTGGAGGGCCAGTGGCACGAAGGGCGCACCGTCCTCGTGGAGTTCCCTTCCGTGGAGGCTGCCCAGGCCTGGTACGAGTCCGCCGCGTATGCCGAGGCGAAGGTGCTGCGGCTGGCCGCGGCCGACTGCAACGGCGTGCTGCTCGCGGGGTTCGAGATGCCGCCGCGCCAGGGCTGACCCTGCCGCATCCGCCCTGCCCTCTCGCATGGTTTCCCCGGGCAGGGCGATGGCGTGCCGCGCTCAGGGGCGGCGGCGCAGCACCTGTTCCGCGGCCTCCCAGTGCTCGTCCGCCACCCACAGCTCGGCGAACGCGTCCACGGCCTCCTGCGCGGAGACACCGCGGACCACGCGCTTGATGCTCGCCGCGGGACGAGTGGCCAGCGACGCCGCCAACTGGCGCCAGCCGTCGGCGAATTCGGCTCGCGGCAGCACCAAGTCGACGAGCCCCAGCCGCTCGGCCTCGCCCGCGTCCAGGATCCGCCCCGTCCCGGCCAGCAGCAGCGCTCGTCCCGGTCCGACGAGCGTCGCCAGCCGTTCCGCGCCGCCCCACGCCGGCATGATCTCCAGGCTGACCTGGTTGAACCCGATCCGTATGCCCTCCGCGGCCACCCGGATGTCGGCCGCCATCGCGATCTCGGCGCCGCCGCCGAGGGCGTGCCCGTTGAGCGCGGCGATCACCGGCGCGGGGAAGTCCGCGATCCGATCGCAGACGCCGCGCATCCGCCGGGCCATCTCGGCGGCCTCCTCATGAGTGCGCAGGGCCGCGAGCTCCTTGAGGTCGCCGCCGGAGACGAACGCGCGGTCTCCCGCCCCCGTGACGACCAGCGCCCGCGCCCCTTCGGCCGCATCCAGGGTCTTCTCCAACTCGCCCATGGTGTCCAGGGAGATGGCGTTGCGGGTGTGTGGGCGGTTGATCGTGACGACCGCGACCGCGCCGTACAGCTCCAGCTCGACCGTCGCGACCGCGCCGTCCAGCTCGACCATGCGGAACCTCCGTACCTGTGGCGTCGTGGATATTGGCATTCTCAGTAAGCGGAAATAGCATATCCGGCGCAGGGGCGGGTCGGTCCAGGGGGAAGATCCGACCGCCCGGGCCACGCGGGCGGCGCCCTGCCCGCACTCCCGCACCGCCCGCCCATCGTGCCCCGGCCCGAGATCCGGCCGCCAAGTCGTCAGGGGAGCGTTCGCCATGCCTGCCACGGTGCCGTCAGAGCTGTCGTACACCTTCCGTGAGATCCCGCCGGAGCTGGTCGCCCGCTACGAGGCGGAGGGCTGGTGGACCCGCGACACCATCGGTGACCTCCTGAGTCGGGGGCTCGCCTTCGCTCACGACGTCGCCTTCCGCGTGCATTCGCAAGTCCGGCCGTACGAGGGCACGTTCGCCGACGTCGAGCGCATCGCACGGAGGCTGGCGGCGGGGCTGCGCGCTCGCGGAGTCGTCCCCGGCGACCGGATCGTGCTGCAGCTGCCGAACTGGATGGAGGCCGCGGCCGTCTTCTGGGCCTCCGCGTTCCTGGGTGCCGTCGTGGTCCCCGTCGTCCACTTCTACGGGCGCAAGGAACTGAGCTACATCCTCGACGCCACCCGCCCCAAGGTCTTCGTGACCGCCGAGAAGTTCGGCCGTCTGAGCTTCGACCCGGAGGTCTGCACGGACGTGCCCGTCGTGGGTGTGGTGGGGCGTGACTTCGACGACCTGCTGGCCGGCGAACCCCTGACGGGCACCGCCGCCGTGGACCCGGACGCGCCCGCACTGATCGCCTTCACCTCGGGAACCACCCGTGATCCCAAGGGGGTTGTACACAGCCACCGCACGCTCGGCTTCGAGACGCGACAGCTGGCCGACCTGTATCCGGCCGACCGCGGCGACCAGCTGACCGCCGCACCCCTCGGGCACTTCATCGGCATGATCAACGCGCTGCTCATCCAGGTGCTCGACGGTATGCCGGTCAACCTGACCGACGTCTGGGACCCGGGGCAGGCGCTGCGCCTGATCCGCGAGGAAGGGCTCGCGGTCGGAGGGGGAGCCGCGTACTACATGTCGAGCCTGCTCGACCACCCGGACTTCACCGCCGCCGACGCCGCCCGCCTGCCGTACGCGGGCCTTGGCGGCGCCGCGGTCCCCTCGCCCGTCACCACGCGCCTGGAGGCCCTCGGCATCACGGTGTTCCGCTCGTACGGATCCACCGAACACCCCTCGGCCACCGCCACCCGGGTCAGCGCGCCGGCCGCCAAGCGCCTGCACACGGACGGCGATCCGATGCCGGGTGTGGAGGTGTGCCTGGCCGACGACGGGGAGATCCTCACCCGCGGCCCCGACCTCTGCCTCGGGTACACCGACCCGGAGTTGACGGCGACCGTGTTCGACGCGGAGGGCTGGTACCACACCGGCGACATCGGCGTGATCGATGACGACGGCTACCTCACCATCGTCGACCGCAAGGCGGACGTCATCATCCGCGGCGGCGAGAACATCAGCGCCGTCGAGCTCGAGGAAGTGCTCCTCGGCCTCGCGGCCGTCGCCGAAACGGCCGTCGTCGCCGCGCCCGACGCACGCCTGGGCGAGCACGCCGCCGCGTTCGTGCGCCTGCGCCCCGGCCATGCGCTCCCTTCACTCGACGAGGTGCGCGCTCACCTCCAAGGTGCCGGTCTGGCACGGCAGAAGTGGCCCGAGGAACTGCACGCCGTCGAGGACTTCCCGCGCACGGCGAGTGGCAAGGTCAAGAAGTTCGTGCTCCGTGCGGAACTCTCGGCGAAGGCGCGCGAGGACATTGCGGCGGAAGGTTGATGAGAATAGCATTCTCGTAATCAGTGAAGGAGGATCTCATGCCCTCGCGCGAGCTGCCGTATCCGCTCTTCGACGCGGACAACCACCTCTACGAGACCGAGGAGGCCCTCACCAGGTACCTGCCGGAGCAGTACGCGGGGGCGATCCGGTACGTCCAGGTCGACGGCCGGACGAAGATCGCCGTCCGGGGTCAGATCAGCGAGTACATCCCCAACCCCACCTTCGAGGTCGTCGCGCGGCCCGGTGCCATGGAGGAGTACTTCAAGGTCGGCAACCCCACCGGCAAGACCCGCCGGGAGATATTCGGCGAACCCATGCGCGCGATCCCGGCCTTCCGTGAACCCGGCCCGCGCTTGGAGCTGATGGACGAACTCGGCATCCAGCGCAGCCTGATGTTCCCGACCCTCGCGAGCCTGATCGAGGAGCGGATGAAGGACGACCCGGAGCTGATCCACACCGTAATCCATGCGCTCAACCAGTGGCTGCACGAGACCTGGTCCTTCAACTACGAGGACCGCATCTTCACCGTCCCGGTCATCACCCTCCCGTTCGTCGACAAGGCGATCGAGGAGCTGGAATGGGTGGTGGAGCGAGGTGCCCGGGCCATCCTGGTCCGTCCCGCGCCCGTGCCCGGCCCCGGCGGCATCACCCGCTCGTTCGCCCTGCCGGAGTTCGACCCGTTCTGGGAGCGGGTGGTCCACCACGACCTGCTCGTCACCCTGCACTCCTCCGACAGCGGCTACTCGGACTACGCCAACGACTGGGAAGGCAACCAGCGGGAGTTCCTGCCCTTCAAGCCCAACGCCTTCCGGCAGATCAACGAGTGGCGGCCGATTGAGGACGCCGTCTCGTCCCTGATCTGCCACGGCGCGCTGAGCCGCTTCCCGGCGCTCAAGGTCGCCGTCATCGAGAACGGCGCGTCCTGGGTCGAGCCGCTGCTCGACCGCCTGGCCGACGTGTACAAGAAGATGCCGCACGAGTTCCAGGAGAACCCGGTCGACGTCTTCAAGCGCCACATCCACATCAGCCCCTTCTGGGAGGAGGACATGGCCGCGCTCGGCGACCTCATCGGCATCGAGCGGGTCCTGTTCGGCTCCGACTACCCGCACCCGGAGGGCCTCGCCGACCCGGTGACCTACGTCGACCACCTGGCGAAGCTGAGCGACGAGGACAAGGCCAAGGTCATGGGCGGCAACCTGGCCCGCCTGCTCGGCGTATGAACACCGCGGACGCGGCGGGATGGGCGAGTTGGGGCACCATCCCGCGGATGGCGCTCAGCGCCGCCGAACGCTTCGGTGACGCCGAGGCGGTCGTGGACGGCTCCACGCGCCTGACCTTCACCGAACTCGCCGAGCGCATCCGCAGGGCCGCCGGGGCGTATGCCTCGGCAGGCGTCGGCACGGGCGACCGCGTGGCCGTCTGGGCGCCCAACTCGGCCGCGTGGATCGTGGCCGCGCTCGGCGCGGTCACCGCGGGCGGCGTCCTGGTGCCGGTCAACACCCGGCTGCAGGGCCAGGAGGCCGCCGACATCATCGGGCGCAGCGGCGCGAAGCTCGTACTCGTCCAACAGGGCTTCCTCGGGCGTGAGTTCACCGCACCGGACGGCATCCCGGTGATCGACCTCCGCTCGGACTTCCTGGCGAGCGGAACACCGTACGACCGCGCATCCCGCCCCGATGACATCGCCGACGTCATCTACACCTCGGGCACCACGGGCCGCCCCAAGGGCGTGCTGATGACGCACCGGCAGACGCTGCGCCTGTACGAGGAGTGGTGCCACCTCGCCGATCTGCGCGAGGGAGACCGGTATCTGGCCGTCAACCCGTTCTTCCACACGTTCGGCTACAAGGCCGGGATCATCGCCTCGCTGATCCGCGGCGCCACGATCCTCCCCGTGCCGGTCTTCGACGTGGACCGGGTGGTGGAGCTGGTCCAGCGGGAGAAGATCACGATGCTGCCCGGGCCGCCGACCCTCTACCACTCGCTCCTCGAAGTGGCCGGCAAAGGCAACGACTTGTCCTCGCTGCGGGCCGCCGTGACGGGAGCCGCCGACATTCCCGTGGAGCTCATCCGGCGCGTGCGTACGCAGCTGCCCTTCCGGTCGATCATGACCGGGTACGGGCTGACCGAGGCCGGTACCGTCACCGCCTCACGCCCCGGCGACTCCTTCGAGTCCATCGCCACCACCGTCGGCACCCCGTGCGACGGCGTCGAAGTGCGCATCGCCGAGGACGGCGAGGTCCTGGTGCGCGGCTACAGCGTCATGCAGGGCTACCTCGACGACCCGGCGGCCACCGCCGAGGCCGTCGACACCGACGGCTGGCTGCACACCGGCGACCTCGGCACGCTCGACGCGGACGGACGGCTGCGGATCGTCGGCCGCAAGAAGGACATGTTCATCGTCGGCGGATTCAACGCCTACCCCGCCGAGATCGAAGGCTTCCTCCTCGAGCATCCCGCGGTCGCACAGGCCGCTGTCATCGGGGTGCCGGACAAGCGCCTCGGCCAGGTGGGCAAGGCGTTCGTCGTCACGCGTTCCCCCGTATCGCAGGAGGACCTGATCGCCTGGAGCCGGGAGCGGATGGCCGGGTACAAGGTGCCCAGATCCGTGGAGTTCCGGACCGAGCTGCCACTGAACGGGACCGGGAAGGTCATGAAGGACCAGCTGCACATCGCCAAGGGAGAACCGCAGTGACGACACACGTGGTCGAGACGACCGGGCGCGGCCATGCCTGTGCCGACCTCGCCGAACTCGACGACCAGATCATCGCGCTGCTCGCCCGGCGCCGCGAGCTCGCTCAGGGACTGCCCATGCCCCCGGGTCCGCGCGCCGTCGATCCCGCCTACACCGGCGCCGTACGCGACACGACCCTGCGCTATGTCGACGGGCTCGGCAGCGGAGGCGAACTCGTGGCCCGGTCCGTGCTCGTGCTGTGCCATCCGGGCGGCGAGCGGGACTGATGGACCTCGAACTCGGCGAACAGCAACGGGACATCCAGGCGGCCGTCCGCGATCTGGCCCGCACCTTCGCTCCCGACTACTGGGCCGATCGCGACGAACGCGGCGAATTCCCCTGGGAGTTCTACGACGCCTTCGCGAAGGCGGGCTGGCTCGGCATCGCCGTCCCCGAGGAGTACGGGGGCGGCGGACTCGGCGTCCTGGAGGCCTCACTGCTCCTGGAGGAGGTCGCGGCATCGGGCGCCGGCATGAACGGCTGCTCCACCATGCACCTGACCATCTTCGGCCTCAACGTCCTGGCCAAGCACGGCAGCGAGGCACTCCGTCGTGCCGTACTGCCGCACGCGGCCACGGGCGAACTGCATGTGTGCTTCGGCGTCACGGAACCCGATGCGGGCACCGACACCACCCGCATCTCCACCTTCGCGCGCCGCGAAGGCGACCACTACATCGTCCACGGCCGCAAGGTGTGGATCACCAAGGCGGGCGACTCGCAGAAGATGGTGCTGCTCGCCCGTACGACCCCGCGCGATGAGGTGGCCAAGCCCACCCACGGTCTGTCGGTGTTCCTCGCGGACGTCGACCGCAACGCCATGGAGATCCGGCCCATCCCGAAGATGGGCCGCAACGCCGTGGCGTCGAACGAGATCCTGATCGACGGTCTGAAGGTCCCGGTCAGCGCACGGATCGGCGAGGAAGGGCAGGGATTCAGGTATCTCCTTGACGGCCTCAACCCCGAACGGATCCTTCTCGCCCACGAGGCCCTGGGCCTCGGCCGGGCCGCCCTCGACGTGGCGACCCGTTACGCGAGCGAACGGATCGTCTTCGAGCGGCCGATCGGCCAGAACCAGGGCATCGCCTTCCCGCTGGCCGAGGCCCTGACCCGCCTCGACGCGGCCCGGCTCATGGCCCGCAACGCCGCCTGGCGCTACGACCGCGGCCTGGACTGTGGACGCGAGGCCAACATGGCCAAGTTCCTGTGCGCGGACGCCGGCTTCCAGGCCGCGGACCGCGCCGTGCAGACGCTGGGCGGCATGGGATACGCCCGCGAGTACCACGTCGAGCGCTACTTCCGGGAGTCCCGGCTGCTTCGCCTCGCGCCCGTGAGCCAGGAGATGGTGCTCAACTACGTGTCCCAGCACGTGATGGGGCTGCCCCGGTCGTACTGAGGGTCAGGCCCGGACTCGCATCTGTCGCCGGTGTCAATGACTGCCGGTGTAATCGACCACGGAGTCGGTCCCGTCCACCGTGGTGTATGGCCTCCGACCTGACCCGCCCCGCCGACCTCCTGGCCGCAATGCCGTTCGCCAACGGACTGGGAATCGACCTCACCGAGGCGACCGCCGAGCACGCGAGCGGCACCCTGTCCTGGTCCTCCGACCTGTGCACGGCCGGCGCCACGCTCCACGGTGGTGTGCTGATGACTCCGGTGCCGACACTTCGAGTGTCGACTCCAAGACCCATTTCTTCCGCCCGGTCCGCGCGGGCACCGTTGAGGCAGTGGCCCGCCCTCTGCACATCGGGCGATCCTTCATCGTCGTGCAGACCGATGTGTTCGAGGTGCGAGAAGGGGTGCTGGTGGGCCAGACCACGCAGACTCAGACGGTGCGCACGCGCTGACTCCCGGGCGACGTTCACTCGTACTCGACTGTCACCGACGGAGTTTCGGGTACCCCCTGGCAGGTGAGCACATAGCCCTCCGCCACCTCGTCGTCCTCCAGAACGTCATTCACTCGCATGCGCACCGATCCTTCGGTGACCTTTGCCATGCACGTGGCACAGTTTCCGGCCTCGCAGGAGAACGGTGGGGTCAGGCCCGCTCGGCGGGCGGTCTGCAGAAGCGTCTCGCCGGGGTGGGCGGGTACCGCGACCCGTTGGTTGCCCAGGCGGATCGATATGGTCCCCGGCGCCGCGGCCGTCGGAGCCGGCGGGGCGGCCGTCGCGGTCGGAGGGGCGGCAGGAGCTGCCGCGCCGAACCGTTCGCTGAACAACTTTCCGCCGCCCGGAAGCGCCGACTCGACGAGTTCCATGAAGGGCTCGGGGCCGCACACGTACACGTCCGCGTCCCCGTCCGCTCCCACGAACTCCTTGACCCGGGCCTGATCCAACAGGCCCCGATCCGCGTCCAGATGACGTACGACTGTGAGCCTTCCGGGATAGCGCAGCACCAGCTCGTCGAGGGCCGAAGCGAAGATCATCGCGTCCCGCGAACGGTCGGCGCACAGCAGCCTGACGTTGCGCCGTGTACCGGCGAGTGCGCTCTTGGCCAGCGAGAACACGGGCGTGAGGCCGCTGCCGCCGGCGAATCCGAGCAGCGGAACCTCGATCTCGCGCAGGCAGAACCGCCCCCGGGGCTGGGTGAGTTCGAGCGTGTCGCCTTCGCGTGCGTGGTCGCCCAGCCAGTTCGAGACCTTGCCGCCCGGCACCCGCTTCACCGTGGTCATCAGCTCGCCGTCCGTCTCCGGCGCACTCGACATCGAGTACGAGCGCAGCAGGTGCCGCCCGTCCACCTGCACGCGGAACGTGCAGAACTGCCCTGCACGGTAGGAGAAATCGCCACTGTGCGGACGGAGCGTGTACGTGGTGGTGTCGGCGGTTTCCCGGACGATCCGGGTGATCGTCGCGCGGTGGAAGGCAGCAGGCGCGGGCGAGGGGGTCGGCACGGGCGGCCTCCTTCTGGTATGAAAGTTCTATCTCTTTGAGAATAACGTTCTCGCAGTCGAGATGGGAGCCTCTCACATGCAGACGTCCGGCGCGCAGGATGAGGCGGCCCTGGCCTTCGAGGAGGAGACGTACAGCCGAGGCCGGCTCGAGTCCCTCGCCGACTCCCTCGCCGCGACCCTGGTACGCCGAGGGGTGCGCGCGGGGGAGCGGGTGGCGCTCATGTCCTCGAACCGGCCCGAGTTCGTGGTGGCCGTCCATGCCGTGTGGAAGGCGGGAGCCGCGGTCGTCCTCATCAGCCCGGCGTGGAAGAGGACCGAGGTCGAGCATGTCCTGGCGGTCACCCGCCCCGCCGACGCGCTCGGCGACCAGCAGGTGCTCGCCGACCTGATGCCCATGCTGCACCTGGACGAGGTGACGCTTACCGGTGACGGCGCGGGGACGTTCTCCCCGCCCGATCCGGCCGCCGATGCCGTCCTCGTCTTCAGCTCGGGCACGACCGGACTGCCGAAGGCCGTACGCCACACCCATGCGTCGTTCGCCGCGGCGACAAGGCACTGGACGGACGCCCTCCAACTCACCGGGCAGGACCGCCTCCAGGTGACCACCCCGCCCTCGCACATCCTCGGCCTGCTCAACATCGAGACGGCGCTCGCCGCCGGTGCATGGGTGCGGCTGCATCGCCGCTTCGATCTGAACCGGGTCCTCGAACGGATCGAGAAGGACCGGATCACCGTCGAGATGGCCGTCGCGCCGATCGCCCTGGCGATGGCGAGGCACCCGGACCTGGAGTCGTACGACCTGTCCTCGCTGCGGTTCATCATGTGGGGCGCGACACCCGTGACGGCCGGCGTCGCCGAGGAGGTCACCCGCCGTACGGGGGTCGGCTGGGTGCCCGCCTACGGGGCGAGCGAACTGCCCGTCATCGCCTGCAATCCCCTTCAGGGCGCACGGCTCGACAGTGTGGGGCGGCCGGTGCCGGGCGTGCGGGTGCGGGTCACCGACCTGGAGACGGGACGCGTCCTCGGGGTCGGCGAGACCGGCGAGATCGAGCTCAAGTCGCCGTCCTTGATGGCGGGTTACCTGCCCGCCGACGCGACCCGCGAGGCCTTCCGGGGCGGCTGGTACCGCACCGGTGACGTCGGGCGCGTGGACAGCGACGGCTGGCTGTACCTCACGGACCGTTCCAAGGAGATGATCAAAGTCCAGGGGTTCCAGGTCGCGCCGGCCGAGGTCGAAGGCGTGCTCCTCGGCCATCAGGCCGTGTCCGACTGCGCCGTCTACGGCGTATCCGGCGATGAGGGTTCGGAGTCCGTGATCGCCGCCGTCTCCACGCGCGCACCGGTGACGGCGGGCGACCTGATCGCCTACGTCGGCGAACGCCTGGCCACCTACAAACGGCCGCACGAGGTCGTGTTCGTGGACGAGATACCCCGCCTTCCGTCAGGGAAGGTCCTGCGCCGAGTCCTGAAGGAGCGTCATGGACGCACGGCTGACCAGTGAGCAGCAGTGGCTGAAGGAGGCGGCAGGGAAGCTGTCCGCGGACCTCGGACCGGGCTCGGTCCTCGACCTGGACGACGAAGCGCGCCTCGCCCGCCTGGAGAAGGCCGTCGCCGACACGGGCTGGCGCCGGCTGCGCTCGGACGACGCCACCGGTGTCGAAGTCGCCCTGGTCGCCGAGGAGTTCGGGCGCGGACTGATCGACGTGCCCTACCTCGGTCCGGTGCTCGCCGACGAACTGCTCCCGGCCGCCGCGGAGGACCGCACCGCCTGGACGCTCGCGGTGAACGGCGAGGCCGTCGACGCGCGGGGGATGCGACGCGCGGTCGAGCTACGGGAGACCATCCCCTTCGCGGGCGCACTGGGGGACCCCATACGCACCGCCGATCTCACGCGCGCACGCAGCGAACTCATCGGCGAACCGGAGCCGCTGCCCGCGCTCACCGAAGAGCGGGCCGCCCGCTTCCACGCCCTCGCACTCGTCGCGACCTCCGCCGACCTGCTCGGAGCCGCCCGCGGAGCGCACGCGCTGGCTTGCGAGTACGCCAAGATCCGCGAACAGTACGGACAGTCCATCGGCTCCTACCAGGCCGTGTCGCACCCGCTCGCCGAGGGCCTCGCCCTGATCGAGGGCTCCACCAGCGTGCTGCGGTACGCGGCCTGGGCCGTCGACGCGACCGGCCCGGAGGAGGCCCTGCGATCCGCCCGTATCGCGAAGGTCTACTGCGCACGCGCCGCGCGCACCGTATGCGAGACCGCGATCCAGGTGCACGGCGGCATCGGCAACACCTGGGAGTGCCTTGCCCATGTGTATCTGCGGCGCGTGCTCACGTCGAGCGAGCTGTTCCCCGTACGCCTGGAGGAGATCGACCTTGGACTATCGTGACGCACCCGAAGAGGCCGCGTTCCGCGGCCGGTTGCGGACCTGGCTGGCGGACAACGCCGCGAGGTTCCCCGCCTCCGGCTCCGGCGAGGACTACTGGGCACGGCAGGGCGACTGGCACCAGGCCCTGTACGCCGGCGGGTTCTTCGGCCTGACCTGGCCGCGCGCGTACGGCGGCCACGAGCTGCCCCCGGTGTACGACGTGATCCTCGACGAGGAACTCGCCCGCGCCGGAGCCCGCCCGCGCCCCAGCCTCGGCTATCTCGTCCAGGGCCTGGGGCGGCACGGCAGCGAGGAACTGCGCCGCCGGTTCCTGCCCGGCATGATCGACGGAACGCAACGCTGGTGCCAGGGCTTCAGCGAACCCGGAGCAGGCTCCGACCTCGCCTCCCTCACCACCACGGCCACGCGCGAGGGCGACACGTACCTCCTCGACGGCCACAAGATCTGGACCAGCTACTCGGACGTCGCCGACTGGTGCCTGATGCTGGCCCGCACCGATCCGGACGTTCCGCGGCACAAGGGCATCTCGGCCTTCATCGTCGACATGCATCAAGGAGGCATCCAGCAGCGGCCGTTGAAGATGATCAACGGGGTGACGAGCGAGTTCGGACAGCTCGTCATCGACGGCGCGCGGGTCCCCGCGGACCGCATGGTCGGCGCCCCCGGCGAGGGCTGGGCCCTCGCCATGACCGTGGTCGGCCACGAGCGCGAACCCGCCGAACTCGGCTTCACCGCCCGCTACGGCAAGCTCGTGCGCGACCTCGCCCGGCGCGCACCGGAGACCGAGCCGTCCGACGAACTGCGCTGGGCGGCCGTCCAGGCCGAGATGCTCCGGCTCCACCTGCGCCGCCGCCTGTCCGAACGACTCGACGGGGTCCACCACGGACCCGAGGGCTCCCTCGACAAACTCCTGATGACCTGGGTCGAACAGGACGTCGGCCACGCGGCGCTCGCCGTCGGCGGCACCCGCGACCCGGTGCTGTTCGCCGAGTACCTCTACAGCCGTTCCCAGAGCGTCATGGGCGGCACCTCGCAGATCCAGAAGAACATCATCGCCCGCCGGATCCTGGGACTTGGAGGCTGATATGACCGACTCGACTTGGAGGCTGACATGACCGGCTCGGCCTGGAGGGTGACTTGCCCTGTTGGACCTGGAGGTTGACATGACCGGCCCGCTGTACGATCTGCCGCCGGAGATCGACGTACGCGCCGAGGGCCCGCTGCGTGTGATCACCCTCAACCGGCCCGACGCCCTCAACGCCGTCAACGACGCCCTGCACACCGGACTCGCCCGACTGTGGCCGCAGTTGAGCGAGGACCACGACGCGCGCGCCGCCGTGCTCACCGGCAGCGGACGCGCGTTCTCCGCCGGAGGCGACCTCACCTACCTGGACCAGCTGAGCAAGGACCCCGAACTGCGCACGCGCACCATCGCCCACGGCCGCGACCTCGTCCTCGGCATGGCGCGCTGCCGCGTCCCGGTGGTCGCCGCCGTCAACGGCCCCGCGGTCGGACTCGGGTGCAGCCTGATCGCGCTCAGCGACATCGCCTACCTTCACGAGAACGCCTATCTGGCCGACCCGCACGTCCAGATCGGCCTGGTCGCCGCCGACGGCGGCCCGCTCACCTGGCCGCTGCACACGAGCCTGATGTTCGCCAAGGAGTATGCCCTTACCGGCGCCCGGATCCGCGCCGACAAAGCCGTGGCGATGGGCCTCGCGAACCACGTCAGCGCGGATCCGCTCTCCGACGCCCTCGACTGCGCCAAGCGCATCGCGGGGCTGCCGCGGCAGGCCGTCGAGGCAACGAAGCGGCTGCTCAACTTGCACCTGGAACGCGCGGTCCTGGCCACCCTCGACTTCGCGACCACCGCCGAGTACCAGTCCTTCCAGACCGAGGACTTCCGACAGACGCTCGCCGGGCTCCTGGCGAAGGACGCCTGACCGCGATGCAGTTCATATTCCAGTACCCCGAGCCCCACGGCCCCGACGGCGACCTTCTGGCCGCCGGCCCGCTCGGCGAGGTGGCGCAGGTCGCCGAGCGGGCCGGATTCCACGGGTTCTCGCTGACCGAGCACCCTGCCCCCGGCTCACGGTGGCTGGCCTCCGGCGGGCATCAAACGCTGGACCCGTTCGTCGCGCTCGGCCATGTCGCCGCTGTGACCGAGCGGCTGCGCCTGCTCACCTATCTGTCCGTCGCCCCGTACCGCAATCCGTTCCTGCTGGCCAAGGCGGCGGCCACCCTCGACCGGCTCTCCGGTGGCCGGTTCACCCTCGGGCTCGGTGCGGGCTATCTGAAGGGTGAGTTCCACGCACTCGGCGTCGACTTCGACGAGCGCAACGCCCTCTTCGACGAGACGCTGGACGTGCTTCCGGGCTACTGGAGTGGTGAACCCTTCAGCTACGAAGGCCGCCACTTCAGCGCCCGCGATGTCGTCTGCCGCCCTCGTCCCGTCCAGTCACCGCTGCCGATCTGGGTGGGCGGCAACGCGCGGCTGACCCGGTGCCGAGTGGCCGAGCGCGCGCATGGCTGGATGCCACTGTCCGGAGGCGCTCAGCTGGCGCAGACGGCCCGTACGCCCGGGCTCGGCGGAGTGCCGGAACTCGCCCAGCTCGTAGCGGAGTTGTACGAGAACGCGGCCGCCGTGGGTCGTACGGATCCGATCGACATCGTGCACTCCTATCAGGACGAAGGCCTGACCACCCCGGCCGCCGAGCCCGACCGTCACCGGGAGGCGTTCGCCGAGCTGGCCAAGGCCGGGGTCACGTGGGTCGTCGTCTCCAGCGGGACCGACTCGGCCGGGGCCACCTTCGAATTCATCGACGCGTTCGGCGCCACGTATCTGAGGTGAAACGGAGAGGTGGACCCATGGGCTGGTTCGAGGAGCGCGCCGGCCTGGCCGGCACCGTGGCCGTGATCACGGGCGGGGCGGGCGGCCTGGGCGCCGCGATCACCCTTGACCTGGCGGCCTGCGGGGTACATACCGCCGTACTCGACATCGACCCGGCAGCGGCCGCAACCACGCGCCGGACGCTCGACGAGAACGGCCACGAAGCGATCGTCCGGCACGGCGACGCACGCGAACCGGAGGCTCTCACCGACTTGTTCGAGGCGGTCGACGAGCGATGGGGGCGCCTGGACACCCTGGTCAACGTCGTCGGCGGCACCTTCCGTGCCGCTTTCACGGACACGTCACCGAAGGGCTGGGACGCGCTCCTGCGCGCCAACCTTCTGCATGTCCTGCACGCCTGCTCCCTCGCCGTACCCCGGATGCGGGACGGCGGACGCGGCGGCAGCATCGTCAACCTGACAACCGTCGAGGCGCACCGCGCCGCGCCCGGATTCGCCGTCTACGCGGCGGCGAAGGCGGCCGTGGAGCAGTTCGCGCGCACGCTCGCGGTCGAGGAAGCACCGTACGGGATACGCGTAAACAACGTCGCCCCGGATCTCACGCCCACCCCACGGCTCTCCCAACTTGCCTCGGCTGGAGGTGTGTTGGCCGACACGGCCGGTGTGCGGGCCGCGATCCCCATGGGCCGGGTGGGCCAAGTGGACGACGTCTCGGGATGCGTCGTCTTCCTCGCCTCACGCCTGTCCTCGTACGTCACCGGCACGACCCTGCACCCCGACGGCGGGACGTACGCGTCGTCGGGGTGGTTCAACTGGCCGGGGCAGGGCTGGGCGAACCACGTCCCGGCGGGCCTGCTCGAGCGGGACGAGCCGCAGGGCTGAGCGGCGGAGCACCGCGCGTCACTGCTCTGCGCCGAGCCTGCGCACAAAGCCCTCCGGTACGAGCACATCCTCGCGCCCGAGTTCCCGTACCGACGCGCGCCCGAGCCCGAGCAGAGCCGAGTCGATGCCGGAGCGCAGGATGTCGAGCACGTTCTCCACGCCGGCCTGACCGTTCGCGGCGAGGCCCCACAGATACGCGCGGCCGATCATCACCGCCCGCGCGCCGAGCGCGAGCGCCTTGACCACGTCGGCGCCGCGCCGCACACCCCCGTCGAGCACGATCTCCACCTCGTCCCCGACCGCTTCGGCCACCGCCGGCAGGGCGCGGATCGCGGCAGGAGTGCCGTCGAGGTTGTTGCCGCCGTGGTTGGAGACGGACAGGGCGGTGACGCCCGCGTCGGCGGCACGTTTGGCGTCGTCGATGCGGGTGATGCCCTTGAGCATGAAGGGGGCGTCCCACTGCTTGACCAGCCAGGCCACGTCCTCCCAGGTGGGCGGCGGGGTCTGTATCCACTCGCCGTACGCGCCGAAGAATCCCGGCACTTCGGCGCCCGGGCCCTGCGTCATGTTCGGCACGGACAGTTCGGGCAGCCTGCGGGCCTTCGCGTAGGCGGCCAGCCAGCGCGGGTGGGTGAGGGCCTGGGGCGCGTACCGGATCATCGTGCGTACGTCGATCCGCTCGGGGATCGACGGGCTGCCCCAGTCGCGGCCCTGTGAGAACGACCAGTCCAGGGTGAGGAT
Source organism: Streptomyces sp. SAI-127 (assembly GCF_029894425.1). Taxonomy (NCBI): domain Bacteria; kingdom Bacillati; phylum Actinomycetota; class Actinomycetes; order Kitasatosporales; family Streptomycetaceae; genus Streptomyces; species Streptomyces sp. SAI-127. The sequence continues at coordinate 101,520 of NZ_JARXYJ010000001.1, read as the reverse complement.
CAGGCCCGCCGCACCGGCGGCGCGGGCGCGCTCCATGCGGTGCAGGATCTGCTCGCGGGTGCCGGACCAGTAGATCTGGAAGAACGTCCGCGGGTTCGCCGCCACCACGTCCTCGACGGGCTGAGACGCGAACGAACTCAGACCGAGCGCCGTGCCGCGGGCCGCCGCCGCGCGGGCGACGGCCAGCTCCCCGTCGGGGTGCACGGCCTGGACTCCCGTGGGCGAGCAGATGACCGGCAGGGCGAGTTCCTGTCCCATGACCGAGGTCGTCAGATCGCGCTGCGCGGCGAGGCCTGCCACATGCGGGGCGAAGCCCAGTTCACCGAACGCTGCCTGGTTGTCCTTGAGGGTGAGTCCGCCTTCGGAACCTCCGATCAGCGCGCCGTACACGGCGGGCGGCAGTCGGCGGCGGGTGCGTCGCTGCGCCTCGGCGACCGTCTCGAACCAGGGGTTGCCGAGCAGGGCCATGAGGAGTCCCTTCTACGTGTGCATGGATGTGCTGGGGTGGTGACTGGGTCTCAGAGGGCGAGCCCCGCGTCGACCGGGACGACCGCCCCGGTCATGCCGCTGCTGCCGGGCCCGGCGAGGAACGCGAGGACCTCGGCCACTTCGGCCGGCTCGAGGAGTCGGCCCATGGGTTGCTGGGCGGCGAACGCCTCACAGTTCGGCAGGTCGTACAGGCGGGCGCTTTCGGTGAGGATCGGGGTGGCCGTGGAGCCCGGGCTGACGGCGTTGGCGGTCACGCCGGTGCCGGCCAACTCCACGCCCAGGGCACGGATCAGACCCGCCACACCCGCCTTGGCCGCGCAGTAGGCGGCCAGCATCGGCAGACCTCGCGTGGCCGCGGCCGACGCCACCGCGAGGAAGCGGCCCTGCCGGGGTTCGGGCCTGCGCAGCAGTGCGGGCAGCGCGGCCCGGGCGAGGTTCAGGACGCCGCCCAGGTCGATGTCGAGCACCGCGCGTTCCTGCGCGGGCGGCACCTCCCACAGCGGTACGCCGCCCGCGATGACACCCGCGCAGGCGATCGCCGCGTCGAGTCCGCCCCAGTACCGCTCGGCTTCGGACACGGCCTTCGCGAGAGCCGCAGGATCGCGTACGTCGGCGACGAAGGGCCGCACGCGTTCGGGTGCGCCCGCCCGCGCCACCACGGCGTCGAGCTCCGCCTTGGTGGCCATCGGGTACGGCAGATCGGGGTCGTCGCAGGCCAGATCGACCGCGAGTACGGACCAGCCGCGGGCGGCGAGCGCCAGGGCCGTGGCGGCGCCGATCCCACGTCCGGCCCCGGTGACGAGTGCGACGCGGGGCTTCGTACCCGTATCGCTCGTCCTGTGTGTCCGGCTCACGGTGCCACCGCCTGCCGCCCGGCGCGCCAGCGCGAGACCTGAGCGACGAGCTGGTCGGTCGACTCCCGCAGCAGTGCAGCGCCTTCAGCCACCGTGGCACCTGCCGGATCCCCCAGAACCCCGTTCGCGCTCGCCGCACGCACGCCTCCCGCCCGCAGCGTCGGCATCAGTTCCGCCAACGGGCGGGTGTTGCCCGCGGCGGCCTCACGCATCCGCAGACGGCTCGGGTGCAGGGCGAGCTGCAGCGACGTCTCCGTGCGCCCGGCGTGTGCGTCACCGCCGCGCCATGACGGCAGGAAGACGGCGACATCACGCGCTTCGGCCCGCAATCGGGCCACGGCCCGGACCACCGGTTCGGCGTTGCCGCCGTGCGCCGAGACGAGCAGCACGTGCTCGAAGGTGTCGGTGGCGCTGCGTACCAGCTCGACCAGGAGCAGTTCGAGCGCCTCCTGCCCGATGGACAGCGTTCCGGGGAACCCTGCGTGCTCGCCGCTGGAGCCGTACGGGACGCAGGGCGCCACCAGTACGTCATCCCGCGCCCGAGCCAGGCGTTCGCACAGGGCGAGCGCGATATCCGCGTCCGTGGACAGCGGCAGATGCGGGCCGTGCTGTTCGGTGGATCCGACCGGCACGGCGAGCAGAGCGCCCGCGGCGACGTGCCGCTGCACCTCGGGCCAGGTCAGGTCCGACAGCTGCCGTACGGGCATGACTCACGGCTCCGGTACGAACCCGGCGAGCGGGCTCTCGTCGCAGGCCCGGTCGGGGGCGCTCGGCCGCTCGGGGCGGCGGCCGATCGTCACCGGGACCGGACGCGAACGGTGCGAATGGTCCTGGGAAGGGCGCGGCACCGCGCTCGCCGGCGCCACCTGCCCGTGCCCCTTGACGCACTCGGGATCCGGCCCGTCAAGGGGCAGCCCTGTGAAGAACTTCGCCGCCATACAGCCGCCGCGGCAGGAGTCGTACGCGGAGCAGGACGTGCACGCCCCACCGGACTGGGGGCTGCGCAGTTCCTCGAACAACTCGGAGTGCTGCCAGACCTGTTGGAAGCCGCCGGGCGAGCGGACGTTGCCGGCGAGGAAGTTCTCGTGGATCGCGAACGGGCAGGCGTACACATCGCCGACAGGATCGATCAGGCACACCACGCGGCCCGCCCCGCACAGGTTCAGGCCGGGCAGGGCCCCGTCGCCGTAGCCGGACAGGTGGAAGAACGAGTCTCCGGTGAGTACCGACTCGCCATGGCTCAGGAGCCACTCGTACAGCTCGCGCTGCTGCTCGGGCAGCGGGTGCAGCTCGCCCCAGGTGTCCGCGCCACGGCCTGCGGGCCGCAGCCGGGTGATGCGCAGCTGGGCGCCGTACCGGTCGGCCAGCTCCTTGAACGCGTCGAGCTGGCCGATGTTGTGCCGGGTCATCACCACCGACAGCTTGAAACCCTCGAATCCGGCGTCGCGGAGGTGGGTCATCGCGCGCAGCGCGGTGTCGTACGAACCGGACCCGCGCACCGCGTCGTTGACCGCGGCGGTGGCCCCGTCGAGCGAGATCTGCACGTCGATGTAGTCGCTCGCGGCGAGCCGGCGAGCGGCCTCGGGGGTGATCCTGACGCCGTTGGTGGAGAACTTGACGCCGACGTGGTGGCGCGTCGCGTAGTCGATCAGCTCGAAGAAGTCGGGGCGGACGGTCGGTTCTCCGCCGCCGATGTTGACGTAGAAGACCTGCATGCGTTCCAGCTCGTCGATCACCGCCTTGCACTCGGCGGTGGTCAGCTCGCGCGGGTCGCGGCGGCCGGAGCTGGACAGGCAGTGCACGCACGCCAGGTTGCAGGCGTAGGTCAGCTCCCAGGTCAGGCAGATCGGGGCAGCGAGACCGTCCTCGAAGTGCTCGATGAGGGAGGCCGATGCGAGGCTCATGCGGGGGACCTCCCTTCGCTGCGGGGGCAGATCATGTCCGAGGCCGCGAGGCCATCCAAGGCGCGGGCGAACAGCGGCAGGTCCTGCTCGCTCACTCCCGCGGCGAGACAGGCCGAGCGGGCGCTGATCTCCTGGTCGAGTGTGCGGAGCACGTCGAGCAGAGTGCGGTTCTTCAGGAAGGAGAGCCGGCGCGTCCCGAAGTGGTAGAGCAGCGCGCCGAAGCGCTCGGGACGGATGGCCGCCCGGGGGTGCAGCCGCCAGGGGGCGTCGAGGTCGAAGGCGGGGCTTGTGCCGGCGCCCGCCGGGTCAGTAGACACCGCACATGCCGTCGATCGAGATCTCTTCGACCAGGACGTCCTCGGCCAGGGCTTCGGTGTAGTCGGCGGCTGCGGGGCCGTCCGGTCCGGTCTGTGCGGGGCGCTCGTCGCGGGTGAGCGTTTCGGGTTCGTAGGCCATGTCCGTGCTCCTCAGGAGGATGCGCGCAGTATTTTTGGCACACTGTGACGAATACTCGGAACCGTAACGTCACCCTGTGACATAATCAATACGATGGAGAGAAGTCGGGGCAGGGAAGAGCCGGTTGGCGCCAACGGGGAGCGGCCCCGCGGGCGTCCGCGCGGCACCAGTGCCCGCGCCCTCGACCTGATCGCGCTGCGTCTGTTCAGCGAACGCGGCTTCGACCGGGTCACGGTCGACGACATCGCCGCCGAGGCGGGCGTGACCCGGCGTACCTTCTTCCGCTACTTCGAGTCCAAGGCGGCCGTCCTGTGGCACGGCTGGGACACCGAAGTGGCCCGGCTGCAGCGGGCGTTGGACCGGATCGACGACGAGGTCCCGCTGATGCGGGCGGTGCGCCGGGCCGTCGTGGACGCCAACCGCACGCGCGGCGGCGACCCCGCCGAACTGCGCACCCGTATGACGCTGCTGACCGCCTCGGAGGCGCTGATGGCCAGCGCGGCGCCGCACTACGAGGCATGGGGCCGCACGATCAGCGAGTACGCCGCACGCCGGCTCGGCGTACCGGCCGACGCGCTCATCCCGCTGGCCGTGGGGCGCACCACCGTGGCGGCCTGCCGCGCCGCGTACGACTGCTGGCTGGCGCGGCCGGACAGTGATCTGACGGCTTGGCTCGACGAGGCGCTCGGGGCCCTGGGGGATGGGTTCGCTGCCCATGAGGGCGGCGCCCAAAGCTAGTTGCCCGCTTGCCCCCTCGCCCCCATGCCCGAGCCTGGCTGCACGGCCCGTTCGTCCTACTTGGGCGGGAAGCGCAGCGCCCCGTCCAGGCGGATCACCTCGCCGTTGAGGTAGTCGTTCTCGGCGATCTGCTGGACCAGCTGCGCGTACTCGGCCGGGTGGCCCATCCGCCTCGGATGCGGGACCTGTGGACCCCAGTACGCCTCCAGCTTGTCGCCTGCCTGCCCGTACGCGGGTGTGAGGAACGTGCCGGGAGCCACGGTGACGACACGGATGCCCAGCGGGGACAGGTCGCGGGCCGCGACCAAGGTCATGGCGACGACGCCGCCTTTCGCGGCGGCGTAGGGGAGTTGGCCGATCTGTCCCTCGTACGCGGCGATGGACGCGGTGTTGACGATGACGCCGCGCCCGGACTGTTCGTCCTGCGGTTCCTGGCGCGCCATCGCGGCGGCGGCGAGCCGCATCACGTTGAAGACGCCGGTCAGGTAGATGTCGACGGTGCGGCGGAAGCCGTCCAGGTCGAGCGGGGTGCCGTCCTTGCCGACCAGGCGGCCGCCGGAGGCCGGGCCGCCGTGCGCGTCGACCGAGATGCGCAGTTCTCCCAGAGCCTCGGCCTCGGCCAGTGCTGACTGCACGTCCGCCTCGCTGGTCGCGTCGGTGCGTATGTACCGCACCCCCAGCTCCTGTTCGAGGGCCTTGCCCTTCTCGTCGGAGAGGTCGGCCACAACGACTTTGGCGCCCGCTTCGTGCAGCCGGCGGACGGTGGCTTCCCCCAGGCCGCCCGCACCACCCACCACGACCGCGGAACTCCCGCTGATGCGCATACGTGCTCCCCACTCTTGAAAGTGCGGCTCTTGAATCGCGAGAATAGCACTCTCATGAATATCACCATGATCCTTGAAATGGCGGCTTCGGCCGACGGCGAGCGGCCTGCGGTGACGGCGGACGGCCACACCCTGACCGCCGGACAGCTACTGGAGCGCGCCCGGCGAGCGGCCGGGCGCTTCCGGGGCAGGCCGGCCGTTCTCTACCGCGGTGTCAATCAACTGGCCTATCCCGTGGCGCTGTTCGGTGCGGCGCTGGCAGGCGTGCCGTTCGTGCCGCTCAATTACCGGCTGGGGCATGAGCAGTTGGCGGAGATCGAAAGCCGGCATCCGGGTGCCTTGCTGCTGAGCTCCGAAGACCTCGACACGCTCACCGCGCCATCCGAGAACGAGGTTTCCACCATCGCGCTGGAACCCGAGTGGGACCCGGACGCGGTGGCGGTCATCCTCTACACCAGCGGCACGAGCGCCGCTCCCAAGGCCGCGCTGCTACGGCACCGGCATCTGCTTGCGTACATCCTCGGCACCCAGGAGTTCGGCTCGGCCGAGCCGGGCGACGCGGCGCTGGTCGCGGTCCCGCCGTACCACGTGGCAGGCCTGACCAACCTGCTCTCGAACCTCTATACCGGCCGTCAGGTCGTCTACCTGTCCGCCTTCGACGCGGGGGAGTGGCTGGCCACCGTACGCCGCGAAGGCGTCACCCACGCCATGCTCGTGCCGACCATGCTCGCCCGCGTCGTCGAGGCCGTGGAGGGTCCCGACGCGGGCACGCCGACCCTGCGCCACCTCGCGTACGGGGGTGCGCGCACCCCGCGCGTCGTTGTGGAGCGGGCCCTCGCACTCTTTCCGGAGACCGGTTTCGTCAACGCGTACGGCCTGACCGAGACGGCTTCGTCCGTCGCGGTGCTCGGCCCTGACGACCACCGCGCGGCCGTCGCCGCCGCCGAACCCTCCGTACGCGCACGCCTGTCGTCGGTGGGACGCGCCCTGCCGGGTGTCGAGATCGAGATCCGTGACAGTGCGGGGAAGGTGCTCGGCCCCGGCGGGACCGGGCTCGTGCACGTGCGCGGGGAGCAGATCTCCGGTGAGTACCAGGGGCGCAGTGTGCTGGACGAGGACGGCTGGTTCCCGACGCGGGACCGCGGGCGGCTCGATGCCGACGGCTATCTGTTCATCGAGGGGCGCGCCGACGACACCATCATCCGGGGCGGCGAGAACATCGCGCCCGAGGAGATCGAGGACGTGCTGCTCGCCCACCCCGGCATCCGCGAGGCGGCCGTGATCGGTGTCCCCGACGAGGAGTGGGGGCAGCGGATCGTCGCCTTCGTGGTCGGCGAGGGCGAGCCCGATGTCCTGCGAGGCTGGGTGCGTGAGCGGCTGCGTACCTCCAAGACGCCCGACACGATCGTCTTCCGCGCCGGACTGCCGCGCACCGACACCGGAAAGCTGCTGCGCCGCGTCCTGGTCACGGAGTTCACCGAGTCGGAGACCACACCTCTCGCCGACCCGGCAGAGCCGGCCGAAGCCCGCGGCCAGTCGGCCGAACCCCCCGCCCAGCCGGGCGACCACCCCGACCGAGAGGCCACCCATGCCTGAAGCCGTCATCGTCCGCGCCCTGCGCACCCCCATCGGCACCGCGGGCAAGGGCACCCTGCGGGACACCAGCGCCTACGACCTCGCTGACCACATCGTGTCCGCCGCGGCGAAGGGCCTCGACCCGGTCGGCGTCGACGACGTGGTCCTCGGGGAGGGCCTGTACGGCGGCGGGGTCATCGCCCGGCACGCCGCGCTGACCGCCGGCCTGACCTCGATACCCGGAGCGGCCGTCAACCGGCACTGCGCAGCGGGTCTCGCTGCCGTCGAACACGCTGCCGCGTCCATCCGGTCCGGCATGGACGAACTGGTGATCGCGGGAGGGGTCAACTCTGCCTCGACGGGGCCCCGTTCGCGGCGCCGCATGGACGGTGAGTGGAGCGACTGGTACCCGCCGACCCACCCCAACCGGCCGGACGCGCCCAACTTCGACATGTCGTACACCATCGGCTGGAACACGGCAGTGGCCGAGCAGATCAGCCGTGAGGACATGGACGCCTGGGCCCTGCGCTCGCACCGGAACGCCGTTCGCGCCATCGACGAGGGGCGTTTCGAGGCCGAGACCGTCCCGATCGGGACGCCGCACGGACTGTTCTCGGTCGATGAACACCCGCGCCGGGACACCTCCTTGGAGAAACTCGCCGCCCTCAAGCCGCTGCACCCGGAGATCGAAGGCTTCAGCATCACCGCAGGCAACGCCTGCGGCGGCAACGACGCGGCCGCGGCCCTCGTCGTCGCGAGCGACCGCCTCGGCCTGCCCGCACTCGCCACGGTACGCGCCTGGGCGTCCGTGGGTGTCGACCCCGCGGAGACCGGCATGGCGCCCGCCCTGGCCATCCCCAAAGCCCTTGCCAGGGCAGGGCTTTCCCTCGACGACGTCGACCTCTTCGAGATCAACGAGGCCTTCGCGTCGATGTGCGTGGCCGTCGTACGCCGCCTCGCCCTCGACCCCGACCGGGTGAACGTCAACGGCAGCGGCATCTCCCTGGGCCACCCGGTGGCCGCCACCGGCGCCCGGATGCTGGTGACGCTGGTGCATGAACTGCGGCGCCGGGGTGGGGGAGTGGGCGTTGCCGCCATGTGCGCGGGCGGGGGGATGGCGTCGGCGATGGTGGTCGAGGTGGCGGGGCGGTGAGCCGGGTGGAAGACGGACCGCGGCGGGACGGCCCTGTATCCAAGAAGCCGCACCCGGCAGGAAAGAGACTGCTGCCTGTCCTTGCGGCGTTCGCGGCGTTCGCGGCGACGGTGACCGCCACGGGGCCCACCGACGGTGCGACGTAGGTACGAGACGAAGCGAAGTGGCACCCGCTCACCATCGGCATGACCAGCGACGACGGCTGGCGCGGCGAGGGCGGTTCGGGCACCCCGTATATCGTCGCGCTGCGCGAGGCGCTGGTCGTCGACGGGCACCGCGTCGTGGTGGTCGCCCTCGGCACCGACCAGAGCGGTCAGGGCGGTCGGGTCACCGTGCCACCGGCCACCCTCGAGGTGGCGCGACCGGAGGGCGGTGTGTGGACTTTGACCCCGGGCTCGCCCTCCGACAGTGTGTACTTCGCTTTCGACGAAGTGCTCGGCGGCGAGCCGCGGGACCTGGTGGTCTCGGGGATCGATCCCGGCACCCAATTACGGAAGATCATCCCGCACTCCGGCACGTGAACGCGGCGCTCACCGCGGCCGAGTCCGGCATCCCGTCCCTGGCCACCGCGATGTATGCCGCGCAGCTCGTCGACCGTATCCGACGCGCCGCCAGAGACGGCCGGTTGATGCCGCGCGGCCTGGCGCTTAACGTTGACGTGCCACTGCGACCGCTACCCGGAAACGCGGGCGATCCGCTTCCGCCGAAGGGGACCCGCGCCACCGATGTCGCAGGCGACGCGCTGCTCGCTCCGGACTACAAGGCGGCCAACGGGTCCGGCGGCGCCGGCGCCGGCACGTACCGCGTGGGATTTCGCGGGGCGGATCCCTCCGCCGGTCCTGGAACCGATGCCGCCGCTGTCTCGGACGGCTACGTGAGGGTCTCCGCGCTGACAGACGACCATGACGTCGATGCGCGAACGTCGGTGTGGGTGGGGAAGTTGGTGCGCGGATTGCGATGAGGCACTACGCCTCGTCACGCACCACGACAAAGGACCGGGAGATGCCCGAGCACTCTCAGGGCATCCCCCCGTCGACCCGCAACGTCGCCCCCGTCGTGTACGAGGCGGCGTCCGAGATCAGGTACAGTGCGGCGCCGACGACCTCGCGGGGGTCGCCGATGCGCTGTAGCGCGTGGTCGCGTACGCCGGCCGCGAGCGCCTCGGGGTCGTCCTGCCAGTGGCGGGTGGCCCAGGTGGCGAACGGCCCGCACATCAGGGTGTTGACGCGGACCGTCGGCCCGAACGCGTGCGCCAGGCCTTCCGTCATCGCGTTGAGTCCCGCCTTCGCCGCCGCGTACGGCACGATCGGGGCGCGCGGGCGCAGTGAGCCGGTGGAGCTGACATTGACGATGGCTCCGCCGCCCGCCGCGGCCATCCGCTGCCCGGCGAGCACGGAGAGGCGGAACGGACCCTTGAGGTTCAGGGCGACGACGGCGTCGAACATCTTCTCCGTCACCTCGCCCAAGTCCTCGTACACCGGCGACATTCCCGCGTTGTTGACCAGCACGTCCAGGCGGCCGAAGCGCTCGTGCACCGCGTCCACGAGCCCCGGCAGCTGGTCCCAACGGCCCATGTGGACCGCGTACGGCAGGGCGGCGCGGCCCGTCTCCTTCTCGATCTCACCTGCCGTGGTCACGCACGCCTCATATGTCCGCGAGGCGATCACGACGTCCGCGCCGCAGCGGGCCGCCCCGAACGCCATCTCCCGTCCCAGCCCGCGGCTGCCGCCGGTGACCAGGACCACGCGGCCGCTGAGGTCGAACAGGCCGTCTGCGTATCCACCGCGTCCCGCGTGTGCCCTGTGTCCCATGTGCGTCGCGCCCCCGATGACAGGTCCGGCAAGTGCATGCGAAATTAGCATTCTCGTATTCCAGAATGGAACTCTTGCGCAGGAGGTAGAGCGTTGACTCCGACCGATCCCCACCCGCCGTCGCTCGCCGAACGGGCCGTGAGCCGCCGGATTGCAGGTGCTGAACAGAGCGCCCGCGCCGAGGTGGACGCCCTGCTCGACGCTGGGCTGAAGCTGATGACCGAGTGTGCGCCACGCCCGCCTCGCGTCGCCGACATCGTGGCCGCCGCGGGGCTCTCCAACGATGCCTTCTACCGCGCGTTCTCCGGCCGGGACGCCCTAGTGGAGGCGATCGTCGAGCGCGGCGCGCGCGAACTCGCCGGACAGGTCAGGCGCCGGATGGAACGAGCCACGGGTGACAGCGCCGAGGACCGGCTGCGTGCCGGCATCGCCGCCGTCGTACGGCAGGCCGCCGACCCGCGACTCGCGGCGGGCGTACGGGCGGTCCTCGCTGCCGCCGTCACCCCGGTGCCGCACGCGGGGCACGCCATTGTGGTCCTGGTGGACGACCTGGGTTCGCTCTTCGCCGGCCCGGCATGAGAGTTGGGGGCCGCCGACTCGGTCCGCGCCGGGCGGACGATCGCCGGAGCGGCCGTCGCCGCGCTGCAGCACTGGCTGTTGTCCGGACACGCGCCGGACGAGGCGGATGTCGAGCAGCTGAAGCGCTTCCTGGTGGCAGGGGCCCGCTCCTGATCGAGGGAGTTGGCGTGCCGCCCCTTGGCGGGATTCAGAACGCTGTTCCTGGTCACGAGAATGTCGTTCTGCTAGTGTCCGAACGACGTTCTGTCTCCCTGAAGGGGACCGCCAATATGTGGGACTTCAGCACCGACGCCGCGTTCCAGGCCCGCCTCGACTGGGCCGACACCTTCGTACGGGATGAGGTCGAGCCGCTCGACGTCCTCTTCCCGGGCAACGCGGAACCGTACGACCGCACCAGCCGCGTCTACCTCGACGCCGTCCGCCCGCTCCAGCGCCAGGTGCGCGAACAGGGCCTGTGGGCCGCCCATCTGCCGCCCGAACTCGGCGGCATGGGCATGGGACAGGTCCAGCTGGCCTTGCTGAATGAGATTCTGGGCCGCTCCTCCTGGGCCCCGATGGTCTTCGGCACCCAGGCCCCCGACTCCGGCAACGCCGAGATCCTCGCCCACTACGGCACTGATGAGCAGCGCAAGGAATTCCTCGAACCGCTCCTCGACGGACGGATCGTCTCCACCTTCGCCATGACCGAGCCGACCGGCGGCGCCGACCCAGGGGGCTTCACCTGCCGGGCGGTACGCGACGGCGACGAGTGGGTGATCGACGGTGAGAAGTGGTTCGCCTCCAACTACCCGCACGCCGCGTTCGTCATCGCCATGGTCATCACCGACCCGGAGGTGCCGGTCCACCAGGGCTCCTCGATGTTCGTCATTCCGGCGGGCACCGGCGGCATGGAGATGGTGCGCGGCACAGGACTCGCGGGCGAACCGCTCGGGGAAGGCGTGCACGCCTACCTGCGCTTCACCGGCTGCCGCGTGCCCGCCGAGAACCTCCTGGGCGAGCCGGGCAGCGGGTTCGCCATCGCCCAGACCCGCCTCGGCGGCGGACGCCTGCATCATGCGATGCGGTCCGTGGGACAGTGCCGGCGCGCGCTGGACATGATGGGGGAGCGGATAGCCGGCCGCCGCACCCGAGGACGGCCGCTCGCCGACCAGCAGGCGGTACGGCACGCGCTCGCGGACAGCTGGATCCAGCTGGAGCAGTTCCGCCTCCAAGTCCTGCACGCCGCCTGGCAAGCGGACCGGGCCTCCCGCAGCGGCTCGCCAGAGGACGCCCGTACGGCACGCCTGCACATCTCCGCCGTCAAGGTGGCCACCCCGAAGACGCTCGTCGACATCACCTACCGGGCCATGCACCTGCACGGGGCGCTCGGCGTCTCCAACGAACTGCCGCTGGCCCGGATGTGGCAGGCAGGACCGGTGCTCGGTGTCGCGGACGGCCCGACCGAGGCGCACAAGGACGTCGTGGCCCGCCTGCTGCTCAAGGGCGTGGAACCGGCCGAGGACCGGCTCTTCGGTTCCGCGCACCTGCCCACCCGACTGGCCGCCGCCCGTGAGAAGTACGCGGCTCTGCTTCAGCCCGAGGAAGCGAGCGCCCGATGACCGACACCCTCGCACTCCTCAACACCTGGCCTGGCCTCGCAGATCTGCCGGGGTACGGTCCGGTGATCGAGCTGTCGCCGCTCGCCGGCGGAGCGCAGAACATCCTCTCCCTCGTCCGCCGCGCCGACGGCACCGAGCTCGTCCTCCGCCTGCCGGGCCGCCACCTCGAGGACCGCGCCGCCGACGCCTTCCGTCGCGAGAGCGGCGCGCTCGCGGCGCTGGCGGACACGGACGTACCGCACCCGCGCCAGTACGCGTTCAGCCTCGACCAGGACTCACCGCTGGGCGGTCCCTTCTCCATCCTGGAGAAGATCGACGGGTTCACCCCGCAGGGCCGGTTCCCCGGCCGCTATGCCGAGGACGCGGACTGGCGCCGCCGCGCCGCGTTCGCCCTGGTCGACGGGGCGGCGAAGCTCGCCTCGGTCGACCCGTACGCGGTGGGCGCGGACCAACTCGGCCGCCCCGACGGATGGGTGGAGCGCCAGCCGGCCCGATACCTGAAGATGCTGCACGGCTACCGCCACAGCGCCGCCTACCGGGAGACCGAGTCCCCGCACGTCGACGCGGTGGCCGAGTGGCTCACGGGGCACACCCCGAAGCAGGGCCGGACTGGCATCGTGCACGGCGATCTGCAGTTCGCCAACGTGATGCTGTCGCACGACGCCCCGAGCCTGGCGGCGATCGTCGACTGGGAGATGGCCTCCCTGGGCGACCCGCTGCTCGACCTCGCCTGGATCCTCACCGCCTGGCGGGAGGAAGGCGATCCCCCCGGCGCCGAGCCCTACCTCACCCCCTGGGAGGGCATGCCGTCGCGCGCCGAACTCCTCGCGTACTACGCCGAGTCCACCGGCCGCGACACCTCTGCCTTCCGCTGGTTCGAGGTGCTCGCCTGCTTCCGGCTCGCCGCTCTCCTCGAAGGCAGCTGGTACGCCGCCGTGGAGGGCCGACGCGACCGGGCGACCGGCGAGGCGATGCACTCGTACGCCGAGTGGCTGTGGGCCAAGGCGCGGCTCGAGATGGCACGGGACTGAGGAGGAGCGAAAGTGCGCATCGAGAAGGGGCAGGTCGCGGTGGTCACCGGCGGGGCCAGCGGTATCGGGTACGGCCTCGCCGAGGAACTGGCGGCGCGCGGGGTACGGCTGGTGATCGCCGACATCCGCGAGGACGGACTGGCGTCGGCGTGCGAAGCGCTGCGCGCGGCCGGGGCGGAGGTCACCGCCGTCGTGACCGACGTGAGCGACGCGGCGGCGGTCGGACGGCTCGCCGACCGGTCGATGACCGCGTACGGGCGAGTGGACCTGGTGTGCAACAACGCCGGAGTCGTCTGTCCGGGCGCTCCGATGTGGCAGCAGGACGATCACACCTGGCAGCGGCTGATCGGCGTCAAACTGCTCGGCGTCGTCCACGGGGTACGCGCCTTCGCGCCTTTGCTGATCGAGCAGGGGTCCGGTCACTTCCTCAACACCGCCTCCGCCGGAGGCCTCGCACCGCTGCCCGGGCGTACCCCGTACGCCGGCACCATGCACGCGGTCGTCGGCCTGACCGAGACACTCGACGCGGAACTGAAACAGGTGGCACCGACGCTGGGCGCGACCGTCGTCTGTCCGGGTCTCGTGGACACTCCGCTCGGGCAGAACTCCGCAGCTCTCGGCGCCATCCAACTGCCCACCGGGTCCCCCTCGATGCGCGACCTCGCCCCGGACGGCATCCTCAGCCCACGCGAGGTCGCAGCGGCGGCACTGCACGCGGTGGAGGCGGACCGAGTGCACACCGCGCCGGGCACCGGTGTCGCGGCTCGCGCACGGACACGCGTTGCTGCCTTGCTGGCCGACATCGAGGCGGAGGAGAAGGGTTCGAGGACCGGGACCTGAAGCGCACGGATCACATGCCGCCGGGGGCGGGCGGCTCCGCTGACATGCCTCGGTCGTACCCGTCCGGCGGGCTCACCGCGGTGGCCTGCTCCCGGATCGGGAGATCACCGGCCTGGGCTGGGACGTCGCCGGCACCGTCGACGCGCTGGGGCCGGACGTCGCCGGCTTCCGGCGGGGCGACCCGGTGATCGGTCTGTCCGACCTGCTGGCTCTCCCGCTCAAGGCGCAGGCCGAATACGTGGTGCTGGACGTGGAGGCGGTGGCCGCCGTGCCGGCGGGCACTGACCTGGTCGCCGCCGAGACCCTGCCGTTGGGCGGACTCATCGCCGTACAGGCACTCGACCTCGCCGCAGTCGAGCCAGGCCACACGCTGCTGGTGCTCTGCGCCTGGGTGCCTTGCTCGCCGTCGCCGGGGTGCGGGGCAATCCCGCGGCGGCCGGTTACTCAGCGGGAGGTGAGCAGGCCCCGCCGAGGTCGCGACGACTTCGGCGGGGCCAGCCGGTCAAGGTGAGGGCGGAAGGCGCAACAGCGCGTCCTGTGCGTAGGACGCCACGAGCAAGCCGTCCGCGGTGAAGACGTCCCCTCGCCCGTGGCAGCGGCCGTGGGCGATCAGCGGCGCGTGCTGGCGGAGCAGCAGCCAGTCGTCGACGCGGGCGGGGCGGTGGAACCACACGGTGTGCGAGGTGACGGCCGAGGTGAACGCCTTGCCGGCGTCCTGCTGGCCGATGCCGTCGACCGCGCGCAGTGCGGTGCCGATCAGGGTCAGGTCGGAGGCGTAGGCGAGCAGGGCCGGGCCGAGATCCGCGTCCACGTGCGGGGTGCGCATCCACAGGTCCAGCTCGGCAGGTGCCACGCCGGGGGAGTCGAGATCGGCGCTTGTACGGGTATCCCAGGGCAGCAGCTCGAACTCCACGCCATGTTCCGGGCCGAGAACCTCCGGTACGGGCGCCGTGAACTGGTGCTCCACGCCGGGCTCGACCCGGTGCAGGGACACCGCCGCGGTGGCGATCACACCCGCGTCCTGGCGCGCGGTGAGGGACCACGTGGCGAAGGTGTTGCCCTCCTGGACGCGGGTCGCCTCGTAGCGGACGGGCTCGTCGCTCCGGCCCGGGCGCGGGAAGAGCACATGCAGGGACTTCACGGCCTTGTCCGGACCGAGCCGCTGGGCGGCCCGGACGCACTGGGCCAGGAGCTGGCCGCCGAACAGGCGGTGATACGCGAGCTGCTGGTTGGTGCCTTCGAAGGCCGGCGCGGCGGCGTGCGGCAGAGGGCGCAGGTCGAGGCAGGCGAGAAGGTCGCTCCAGAGGTCCGACATGCAGCAAGTGTAGGGGAGTTACGCGAAGTTGAGAATGCCGTTCTCGTCGTGCTGGGCCGATGCGGTGTCTCAGCTCCTCGCCTCGAAGCCGCCGGAGCAGAACGCCCACACTTCGTCGGCGGACAGCGGCCGGGGCGCGGGGCCCTCCGGGTTGACGCCGATGGCCGACTGCGACAGGAACATGGTCGTCTGCATCAGCATCGCGGCCGCCCGCCGCGGCCGCATGCCGGAACGCAGCCCGCCGGCCGCGTCGACCGCCTCCATCAGCTCGGCCAGGATTCCCAGCACCGGAGCGTGCGCGAGCCGAACCTCATCGGGGTGCGTGAGCAGTAGCTGTGGTGCGAACTCGCTGAACAGGGGGTGCAGGTCACCGGGGCCCGGGCGGCACATGGTGAACAGCAGCCGGGTGGCCGCCTCCAGGCGTGCCACGGGCGCTTCGGCGGCTCCGGGTCCCGACGTGGCCGCGCGCAATGCGTCGCCGGTCCGGCTCAGGGCGTCCTCGAAAAGGGCGAGCAGCAGCTCGTGCTTGCCGTCGAAGTGCTGGTAGAAGCTGCGCAGCGACTGGCCCGAGCGGTCGACCACCTCCTGCACCGTGAGGTCCGTGGTGCCCTTGTCGGCCATGAGCTCCTGAGCCGCGTCGAGGAAACGCTGCACCCTCTGCTCGGCGCGCCGTTTGGCCGCCCGGGTGGAGCGCTCGACCGCGCGCTGCTTCCACGTCGGTTCGGTGTCCGCCGGGCCCGTGTCGAGGGAGATCTCCGGTTTCATGAGGGGAGGCTACCCCGCTCTGCCAAGCTGAGACTATTACTTTCCGATCGAGAGAACGTTATTATCGCCCCCGTCGGAGCGGCCCGTCGGGTTCGGTCGTTCACGCACATCCGGACCAGGAGGCGACGATGCTCTTCGAGTTCGACGACGACCAGCGGCTGTGGCAGAAGTCCGTCCGGGAGGTCCTCGCCAAGGAGTGCCCGCCTGCGCTGGTACGTGCGGTGGTCGATGCGGACGCTGACCCGGAGCCGCTGTGGCGCACCTACGCGGACCTCGGCTGGACCGAACTCGCCGACCCGGCTCAGATGGTGGAACTCGCCATCGTGCTGGAGGAGTTGGGCCGTGCGACCGATCCGACGCCCTATCTCGCCACGCTCACCCAGTTCGCCCCCCTCGTGCCGGAAGGCCTGATCGCCCCCCGGGAGCCGGGCGCCGCGGTCGTCGAGGGCGTGCGGGCCCGGCGTGAGGGCCGGGTCTGGTTCCTCGACGGCCACGCCCGCCACGTCCTGGACGGCGACCGGGCGGACTGGTTCGCCGTGGTCACCGATGAGGGAGTCTTCCTCGTGCCCGCCCAGGAGGTGCGGGCCGTACGGACACCGGCGCTGGATCCGGTCCTGCACCTCGCGGAAGTAACGTTCTCGCAGGTGCGGGTCACCGACGACGCCCGCGTGAGCGCCGCACCTCCACCGCACGCCAACGATGTAGCCCTCACCGCCATGGCCGTCACCATGGTCGGCGCGTGCCGCCGCGTACTCGACCTGGTGCTCGAACACGCCCGTACACGGCGCCAGTTCGGTGCACCCATCGGATCCTTCCAAGCCGTACAGCACAAAGCCGCCGACATGTATGTGGCGATCGAGAGAGCCCATGCACTTGCCTACCACGCCGCACTGACCATCGCGGCCGACGCCCCGGACCGGCCGCTCGCGGCGGCCATGGCGAAGGCGGCGGCCGGGGAGTGCCAGGCGCTCGTCTTCCGGCACGGCATCCAGCTGTTCGGCGCGATGGGCTTCACCTGGGAGAACGACCTGCAGTTCGCGCTCAAGCGGGCCAAGGCGGGGGAGCTGATGCGGGGCGGCGCGGCGGCGCACCGGGCCCGCATCGCCGAACTCATCACCTCGAATCATCGCGACGCGGGAGGCGTAGGCGCATCATGCAGCTGACCTTCGACGCCGAAGTCGAGGCGTTCCGGGACGAGTTCACGGCCTTCCTCGACACGCATCTGCCCGCCGAGGCCGAAACGGCTGAGCGCTCGCACTCCACCGCGGACGTCCCCGCATGGGCCCGGCGCTGGCAGCGGCTTCTCTTCGACGAGGGCTGGCTGCTGCCCGGGAATCCGCCGGAGTTCGGCGGCCGGAACGCGACACTGATGCAGAGTTACGTCCACCTGGAGGAGCTCTCCCGGCGCCGCATCTACCACTCCTTCAACCCCCAGGGCCTCGGCATCATCGCCGCCTCCCTGCTCACCTTCGGCACCGACGAGCAGAAGCGGCGCTGGGCCGTGCCGATCCTGCGTGCGGAGATGACCGCGGCCCTCGGCATGAGCGAACCGGGCGCCGGCAGCGATCTCGCCTCCCTGAGCACTCGCGCCGAACTCGCGGACGAAGACGGCCAGTTCGTCGTGAACGGCCAGAAAGTGTGGACGTCCGGCGCCCATGACGCCGACGTGCTCCTCACCTTCGTCCGCACCGACCCCGACGCACCCAAGCACAAGGGCATCAGCTGCCTTGTCATCCCCACCGACACCCCCGGTGTGACCCGCCGACCCTTCGGCTCCCTCACCGCCCCCGACGACCTCGACTTCAACGAGGTCTACTTCGACGACGTCCGTGTCCCGGCGCAGAACCTGGTCGGCCCGCTGAACGAGGGCTGGCGCGTCGCGGGCGGCTCTCTCGGGCATGAACGCACCCTGCTGTGGCTCAGCTTCAGCGACCGCATGGACGAACTCCTGCGGGACTTCCGCCCGCTCACCGACCTGGACAAGGACTGGTACGCCACCCTCGCGATGGACGCCCAGGCGCTGCGGCTGCTCGGACTGCGGGCCCTGGCGCGCGCCGCCCGCGGCGAACAGGACGTACCGGCCCTGTCCGTACTGAAGCTGCTCGGCTCGGAGGCGGTGCAGCAGGCCGCCGAACGCGCCCTCGAAGCGGCAGGGCCTGACGGGCTCACGCACCCCGCCACCACCGCCCCGTACGCGTACATGCACTGGGAGGACTTCGCCGGCAGCTGGTTCCAGCGCTACGCCCGCACCTTCGCCGGCACCATCGCCGGCGGCACCTCCGAGATCCAGCGCACCATCGTCGCCGAGCGGGTGCTCGGCCTGCCCCGAGGCTGAGGAGCCGATACGTGAACATCCTGTACGAGGTGAAGGACCGCATCGCGACCCTCACGCTCAACCGCCCCGAGGTGGCCAACGCACAGAACGCCGAACTGCTCGACGAACTCGACGCCGCCTGGACCCGGGCCGCCGAGGACGACGAGGTGGCGGTGATCGTCGTACGCGCCGAGGGCAAGCACTTCTCCGCCGGGCACGACCTCAATGACCGCTGGCCTTCTCCCGACGAGATCACCCTGGAGTGGATCTACAGCGCCGAGAGCCGCCGCTACCTCGACTACACGCTGCGCTGGCGCAATGTGCCCAAGCCCTCCATCGCCGCGGTGCAGGGCCGCTGCATCGCGGCCGGCCTGATGCTCTGCTGGCCCTGCGACCTGATCGTGGCGGCCGAGGACGCGCTGTTCTCGGACCCGGTGGTCACGATGGGCATCGGCGGTGTCGAGTACCACGGCCACACGTGGGAGCTGGGTCCGCGCAAGGCCAAGGAGATCCTGTTCACCGGACGTCCGCTGACCGCGGAGGAGGCGGAGCGGATCGGGATGGTGAACAAGGTCGTGCCGCGCGGTCAACTGGACACGGGGACGAGGCAGCTGGCCGAGCGGATCGCCGCGATGCCGTCGTTCGGACTGCGCCAGGCCAAGCGGGCGGTGAACCAGACGCTTGACGTGCAGGGCTTCCACGCCGCCGTCCAGTCCGTCTTCGACATCCACCAGACCGGGCACGGAAACGCGCTGAGCGTCACCGGATACCCAATTCTCGCTCGGCTCGACGAGATGAAGCAGAAGCTGCGCTGAGAACCGGACCGGTCCCGTACGCCCGCGAAGGAGCCCCGCCCGTGCCCCGCATCGAACCCCTGCCCGTCCGTTCCTGGCCCCCCGGGATGCGCGCCGCCCTCGCCTCCCTGACCCCGCCGAACCCACGCCACCCCGCGCCCGTGTCCGAAGGACGCCCCAAGGCCCTGAACGTGCTCGGCACCTACGCGCACCACCCGGAACTCGCCCACGCCTTCCTCACGTTCAACGGCCACATCATGCGCGCCACCACGCTCACCCCGCGCCAGCGCGAGCTCCTGGTCCTGCGCGTATCGGCACTGCGTGACTGCGCCTACGAGTGGTCCCAGCACGTCGTCCAAGCCGGCGACGTGGGCCTGACCGCGGACGAGGTGCACCGCATCGGCCTGGGTCCCGACGAACCCGGATGGGATCCGCAGGACGCCGCCCTGCTGCGCGCCGCCGGCGAACTCGTCGGGGACGGCGCCATCGGCGAGAAGACCTGGGGCGAACTCGGCTCGACCCTCGGCACACAGCAGTTGATCGACCTCATCTTCACCGTCGGCGCATACGAGACCATCGCCTACCTCATGCGGTCCTTCGCCCTGGACCTGGACGACGACCTGCCCGCCACAGCCATCCCGCACGCGCCCCGCCGCCCGGAGGAACCGTGACCGTCGCCTTCACTCCCATCGCCCCCGAGATCGGTGCGCAGACCACCGGCCTGTCCGGCACCCGTCTCCTCGAACCCGACGCGGTGGCCGCACTGCGTACCGCGCTGGATGACCGCGGCGTGGTCGTCTGCCGCGGAGCCGATCTGAGCGACGCCGATTTCTCCTCGCTGGGGCGGCAGCTGGGCGATGCCGTCGTCCCGCCGATGGGCGGCGACCCGGCGCATCCGGAGATCGACACGATCACCCTCGATCCGGCGAAGAGCCAACTGGCCGAGGTGCGCCGCGGCACCTTCTTCTGGCACATCGACGGCACCCGCGACGAGACCCCGCAGAAGGCCACCGTCCTGCTCGCCCGGCAGGTCGCCGACGAGGGCGGCGACACCGAGTTCGCCAACACCTACGCCGCCTGGCGGGCCCTGCCCGAGGACCAGCGCAAGCAGCTGGCGGACCTGCGGGTGGTGCACAGCTTCACCGCCGCTCAGCTCCTGGTGAATCCCGATCCCGCGCCGAAGGAGCGGGCCGCCTGGGACCGGATCCCCAGCCGCGAGCACCCCCTGGTGTGGAGGCACCGCGACGGACGCACGTCGCTCCTGATCGGCGCCACGGCCGACCGGATCGTCGGTATGGCGGAGAAGGACGGCCGTGAACTCCTCGACCGCCTGCTGGACTTCGCGACGCAGGAGCGCTTCACCCTGCGCCACAGCTGGCGCCCCGGCGACCTCGTGCTCTGGGACAACACCGGCATGCTGCACCGCGCCCTGCCCTACGAGCCGACCTCGCTCCGGCTGCTGCGGCGCATCACTTTCGCGGGCGAGGAGCCGGTGACGGCATGAGCGGCGACGGCATGAGCGGCGACGGCATGAACGGCGACGGCATGAACGGCGACGAGGAGCGCCTGGCGCGGCTCGAGGGCCAGGTCCGAAACCTGAACGACCGGCAGGAGATCCTGGACTGCGTAGCCCGGCACGCCCGCGGACACGACCGTTTCGACGCCGATCTGCTCACGGCCGCGTACCACCAGGACGGCGTCGACGAGCACGGCGCCACGGTCAACTGCGGTCCCGCGTACGCACAGTGGGCCAACATGGTCCACGCCGAGGCGGCCGAGCTGCACACCCACAACATCACCACGCACCTCTGCGAGATCGACGAGGGCGGTGACATCGCGCACTGCGAGAGCTACGTGCTCGTCGGGCTCCTTTCGCACGACGGCAGGACGGCAATGCTGATGAGCGGCCGCTATCTCGACCGCCTGGAGCGCCGCGACGGCACCTGGCGCATCGCCGTACGCCGCTGCACGGTCGACCTCGCGCTGTCCGCCGACGCGTCCGTCCTGCGTACGCCCTTCTTCAAGGAGCAGGGCTTCGTCAAAGGCACCCGCGACCGCGACGACCTGTCCTACCGCAGACCGCTGACCGCCGAAGACGACCCGGGACAGACACCGGTGACACGGTGGTGAAGGGGGAGCGGTCATGCGGATCGGTCTGACCGGAGGCGCCGCCACCGTCGACGGCATCGTGCGCCAGGCCGAGGAAGCGGAACGCGACGGCTTCCACGCACTCTGGTACGCCAGTGCCGTGGCGGGCGACCCGCTGGCCGCCATGGCGGTCGCCGGGCGCGCCACCACCGCCATCGAGCTCGGCACGGCGGTCGTCCAGACCTATCCCTGCCACCCCGTCCTGCAGGCGGGCCGCGCGGCTTCCGTCCCGTATGCCATGGGCAGGCCGGGCTTCACGCTCGGCATCGGACCGTCGCACCGACCGTACGTGGAGGGCGCGCTGGGGTTGTCGTACGACGGCGTGGGCGCGGCCACCGAGGAGTATCTGCGCATCCTCACCACGCTGCTGCGCGGCGAGCAGGCCGACGTCACCGGAGAGCACTGGTCCGCGCACACCTCGGCACCGCCCTCGCTGCCCGCCGGGGGCGTGCCGGTCCTGCTCGCGGCGCTCGGCCCGCGGCTGCTGCGGGTGGCGGGAGAGTGCGCGGACGGAGTGGTGCTGTGGATGGCGACGGCCGAGGCCATCGACACCCATATCGCGCCACGCCTGCACAAAGCGGCGACGGCCGCGGGCCGCCCGTCCCCGCGCATCGTCGCCGGGCTCCCGGTGGCCGTGCACGATGACCCCGACGAGGCGCGTATCGCAGCGGCGGCCACGGCGGTGGCGTACGACGGCCTGCCGAATTACCGCCGGATCCTGGAGATCGGTGGCAAGGCGGCACCGGCCGAGGCGGCCGTGATCGGCGACGAGGATTGCGTACGAGGGCAGTTGGCCGCCCTGGCCGACGCGGGCGCGACCGACCTGTGGGCACACATCGTGCCTGTGGGCCCTGACCGCGACAGCCGCCGGGCCTCGGCCCGCCGCACCAGAGGCCTGCTCGCGAATCTCGCGGCAGGCGGCTGACCGGGGCCTCGGTCGGTGCGGCTCAGTTCAGAAGCGGCACGATCTGCGGCAGATCCGCCGTGGTCCGGATGCCCGCCGGAGCCTCGCACACCCATGGCACCGCGTTGACCGCGCGGTTGGCGGTGTAGGACGGGTAGACGGCGGCCGCGTCGTCGGCTGCCACGGGGAAGCGGATGGTGACGTCGAGCGGGGCGTCGCCGTCGACCGTCAGGCGCCAGCCCGTGTCCCGCAGGTCCCAGGACCGGTCGAGGTCGGTGGTGCAGTACCAGATGGCCCGGAATTGGAGGACGGGTCGTTCGCCGTTCAGCCAGGCGACCGTGATGCGCTGCGCCGCGACCGTGCCTGCCTCCAGGGTCCCGGCGGCGATCGAGGTGCGTTCCCGTGCGTACGCGAACTCGCCGTGCACCGCAGCCTGTTCGACAGGAAGTCCGAGGGTGTCGGCCACCAGTCGCAAGGACGGTCCGAAGCTCGCGCGCAGTGACGCGAGCCGCTGCTCGTCGAACGTCCCCTCGTGGCCGCCGAACCCCATCACGTCGAAGAGCAGTCCGGGGGAGGCGCGCCGCGACAGGTCGGCGAACTCCTCGATGAGCAGCCCGTCGAGGCGCCGTTGCAGCGAGGCGAGGACGAAGGGCAGCGCCTCCGTGACGAAGCCGGGGCTGCTGCCGGTGCTGTGGATGCTGGCGCCGCCCTCGGCACAGGCCGCCTCGACACCGCGCCGCAAGCGCGGGTCCATTGCTTCCGGGTAGTGGAAGTCGGTGCGGGTGGCGACGATGTTGATCCCCGCGGAGAGCAGCGCGCACACGTCGTCCGAGGCCAGCTCCCGCGGTGTGTACAGCACGCAGTCCGGCTTCAGCGCCAGTACGTCGTCCAGATCGGTGGTGGCGCGTACGCCGAGCGGTGCGAGACCGCACAACTCTCCGGCGTCCCGGCCGGACTTGGCCTTGCTGTGCACCAGGACCCCTACGACGTCGAGGCGGGGGTGCTCAATCGCCGCGCGCAGGGTGCGGCTCCCGATGTTCCCCGTCGCCCACTGCACCACGCGGTACGCGGCCGTGCTCTTCGGTTCGCTCATGACGAGAACGTTACTCTCAATGAAGGAGAACGGTAATACTGCAGGCGTTCGGGGAGCCTTGCGGCCGATGTGCATCTGTCGGAACTTATGTCAGGTTCTCGTGTGCGAGTAGTTGCCTTGCCCAATTCGAGAATGTAGTTTCCGTCGCGGCTGACCCCTCGTACTATCCGGTCGTGCTCCATCGGACACCGGCGTCCGATTCCCCGAGGAGGACCCCTTGAGAAGGCTGCTCATAGGCGTGGTCACCGTGATCGCGGTGCTGCTCGCCGGCTGTTCCACCCGCTCGGGCTCGACCGGCAGTGAACCCGAGGAGACCCGCGACGCCACCCAGAAGGAACCGCCGGTCCAAGGCGCCGACTTCGGCACCCTGAAGGACGTGTGCGGCAAGGGCGATGCCAAGGCCGGCACCGCCCAGGGCGTGACCGACAAGGAGATCAAGGTCGGCGTCTTCACCGACATGGGCTTCAACAAGAACTCCGAAATGCCCGACACGGCCAAGGCGTTCACCTCCTGGTGCAACGAACTGGGCGGCATCAACGGCCGCAAGCTCGTCCCCGTCATCCGCGACGCGAAGCTCATGGAAGTCCGCCAGCGCATGCAGCAGGCCTGCAAGGAGGACTTCGCCCTGGTCGGCGGCAGCGCCGCGCTCGACGGTATGGCCGTCAAGGACCGCCTCGGCTGTCTGCTCCCCGCCTTCCCCGCCCAGTCGTCCCTCGCCCCCAGCATCGGCTCCGATCTGCAGGTGATGTCCGCCGGGCCGTACTCGGCGTACTTCCAGTACGGCGGGTTCTACAACTGGCTCCTGAAGGAGAAGTTCCCCTCCTCGGCCCAGGACGTCGGCATCATCTCCGGCGACAGCCCGGTGACCAAGGTGATCGGAGCGCAGTTCGAGGAGTCCATCGCCACGCTCGGCGGCAAGGTCTCCTACTCCGACCTCTATCCGACCGCCGGCGTCGCCGACTGGACCCCGTACGCCCAGGCCATCAAGAACAAGAAGGTCAAGGGCCTGGTCTTCCTGGGGCAGTTCGACCAGCTCGCCAAGCTGGAGCAGGCGTTGACCAGCATCGGCTACGCCCCCGACTGGATCGACTCCAACAGCAACTCGTACAACCAGAACTTCATCGACCTGGCGGGCTCGGCACTCGGCACCCAGCACAACTACGCTGAGCTGTTCGCCACCCACCCGCTGGAGACGGGCTCCGACAGTGAGGCCATCCAGCAGGTCAAGGCACTCTTCGAGAAGTACGCGCCGGGCAAGCCCGTCACCTACCCCGCGCTGCGGGCGTTCTCCGCGTGGCTGCTCTTCGCCACCGCGGCCCGTGACTGCGCGGAGCTCACCCGCAAGTGCGTCTACGACAACGCGCTGAAGCAGACCGAGTGGACCGCCGGCGGCATCCAGGCACCGTTCGACGTGAGCAAGCAGGACGTCCCGTCCAAGTGCTACACGATCGTTGAGACCACGCCTGAAGGCTGGAAGCCCGCCGACTTCAAGCCGGACAACGGCCCGTACCGCTGTGACGCGCCCGTCGTGAAGTACAAGGGCCAATACGGCGCACCGGCGCGGCTCGCTGATGTCGGCAAGTCGATGGACGACCTGAAGTGACCGGCCGACGGCGCCACTTGACCTGGCTCATACTCCCGTACTGGCCCGTGGTCATCCGTGTGGCGCCGCCGCGCAGGCGCCCCGGTCCCTGGGAACTGCGAGGAGGAGACCCCATGACACCGGTGCCTTCGGCGCCCGGTGCCCGGACTCGGACGGGCGCCTGATGGAACAGTTCCTCACCTTCGGAGTGGTCGGCCTGACGACGGCCGCGATCTACGCGGTCGTCGGCAGCGGCCTGGTCCTCACCTACACCACCGCCGGAGTCTTCAACTTCGCGCACGGCGCGTCCGGCATGCTCTCCGCGTTCGCCTACTGGCAGCTGGCGTTCGGCTGGGGCTGGCCGGTGCCCGTTGCCCTGGCCGTCGTCCTGCTCGTCCTCGCGCCGGCCTTCGGCCTGTTCGTCGAGCGGGTCCTGATGCGACCGGTGCAGGCGCTCGGCGAGGCGGAGCGCCTGGTGATGACGGTCGCCCTGCTCACCGGGGCGATCGCGCTGGCCCGCTGGGTCTGGGACCCCAACACAGCCCGCCCGCTGCGCCCGTTCTTCGCGGACACGCCGGCCATCAAGCTGGGCCTCGCCGCGATCACCGGGCACCAGCTGCTCACCCTGGCGGTGGCCGCGCTGGTCGCCGTCGGTCTGTGGCTGCTCCTCAACCGCACCCGCTCCGGTACCGAGATGCGCGCCTGCGTCGACGACCGTGCGCTGGCCTCCCTCGCCGGCGCCTCCCCGCAGCGCGCCGGCCGCCTCGCCTGGATCCTCAGCACCCAACTCGCCGCCCTCGGCGGCATCCTGATCGCCCCGACCGTCGCCCTCGACGCCGCACAGCTGTCGTTGCTCATCGTCAGCGCGTACACCGCCGCGGTCTTCGGCCGGCTGCGCAGCCTCCCGCTCACCTTCCTCGGGGCGCTCGTCGTCGGCTGCCTGGAGAGCTATCTGACGGGCTACCTGCCGCAGAACGACTACCTCCCCGGACTGCGGCTCGCCGCCCCCGCCCTGCTGCTCTTCCTCGCCCTGCTGCTGTTCCCGCACCGCCGGCTGCGCGGCCGCGACCGGCGCCTGGTCCGTGTGCCGCTGCCAACAGCGCGCGGCAGTGGGGTCTTCGCCGCGAGCGTCGTGCTGTTCGCGGTGTTCCTGATGACCGTCCTCGACGAGGAGGGCCTCATCTCGTACGGACCGATCTTCTCCCTCGGCATCGTCGCGCTCTCCTACGTACCGCTCGCCGGGTACGCCGGCCAGATCTCCCTGTGCCAGCTGAGCATCGCGGGCATCGGGGCCGTGGTGTGGGGACACCTGGGAGCACAGGGGCAGGTGTGGGCACTGCCCGTCGCCGTCCTCGTCGCCGGCGTCGTCGGGGCGCTGATCGCCATTCCGGCACTGCGCCTGTCCGGCATCTATCTGGCCCTCGGCACCGCCGCCTTCGCCGTGATCCTCGACCGCTGGGTGTTCACCCTCCCGTCGTTCGAGATCCTCGGCGTCCGTATCGCGCTGTTCGATCAAGGGTCCGTGGAGGCGGCGGGACCGAACCTGTTCGGATGGCGCCTCGATTCGGACACCGAACTCCTGCTGCTCGCCGCCGTGTTCCTGGCGCTCGCCTCCCTCGCCGTGGCGTGGCTGCGGCGCGGCAGCTTCGGCCGGAGCCTGATCGCGCTG
Source organism: Streptomyces sp. SAI-127 (assembly GCF_029894425.1). Classification (NCBI taxonomy): domain Bacteria; kingdom Bacillati; phylum Actinomycetota; class Actinomycetes; order Kitasatosporales; family Streptomycetaceae; genus Streptomyces; species Streptomyces sp. SAI-127. The sequence continues at coordinate 75,084 of NZ_JARXYJ010000001.1, read as the reverse complement.
CGCGACAGCGAAGCCGCCTACGCCACCCTCGGAGGCCGCCCCCTCGCCGCCAAGGTGCTGGTGTTCGCCCTGTCCGCGGCGATCGCCGGTCTCGGCGGCGCGCTCTACGGGATGCAGCAACGCACCGTCACCGCCGAGCAGTTCAACCTCGTCGCCAACCTGCCGATCTTCCTGGTCGCGGTGATCGGCGGCCTCGGCGCGGTCGGCACCGGACTGTTCACGGGCATCGCCTTCGTCGCTCCACCGCATCTGCTCGGCCACTTCGGGGACTGGGCCCACGACGTCTCCACCCTCATGATCGCCCTGGCCGGAATGGGCCTCGCGCACAGCCCGGGCGGCATCGCCCCGCGCTTCAGGGCCGAATGGACACCGCTCGCGCGCGACCGGTTGCTCCTCCCGGTCACCGGTGGCGTACTCGCCGTCCTCTGGGCCCTGTACGCGAACGACCTGATCGGCGGCGCGATGTTCCTGCTCACCGCCCTGGCGGTCGGCACCGCGCTGCGCGTCCGAGCCACCACACGGCTCGAGGGCCCACAGCCCGCGCCCGACCCCGTGGAGTGGTGGGGACTACGCCGCCCCTGGCGGACCGAGGACCAGGAGGTGATCGCGCGTGGCCTTGCTGGAAGCAAATGACGTGACCGTCACGTTCGGCGGAAAACGGGCCCTCGACGGCACCGGATTCGCCGCCGAGGCGGGCCGGATCACCGGCCTCATCGGACCCAACGGTGCCGGAAAATCAACCCTGTTCGACGTCGTCTCCGGACTGCGCCGACCCCAGACGGGCCAGGTCCGCCTCGACGGCCGGGACATCACCCGGCGCACTCCGGCCCAGCGGGCCCGCAAAGGCATGGCCCGCACCTTCCAGCGCCTCGAACTCTTCGGCCGGCTCAGCGTCCGCGACAATCTGCGCGTCGCGGCCGAACTCGGCCCGCGGCGCCGGGAGGCGGACCGCATCGCCGACGAGATCCTGGAGCGCATCGGCCTCACCGCGGACGCCGCCACCCTCGCCGACGCCCTGCCCACCGGTGCCGCGCGGCTCCTCGAAGTCGGCCGGGCGCTGGCCGGCCGGCCGCGGGTGCTGCTCCTCGACGAACCGGCCGCGGGCCAGGACGCCGAGGAGACCCGGCGTTTCGCGTCCCTGCTGCGCGACGTCGCGGGCGAGGGGCGCGCCGTGGTCCTCGTCGAGCACGACATGAGCCTCGTGATGAGCGTCTGCGACGAAATGTACGTACTCGACCTCGGCAAAGTCGTCGCCCATGGCACGCCCGAGGACATACAGCAGGACCAGACGGTCCTGGCGGCTTACCTCGGGGAGGCGTGAGCACATGTCCGAGAGCCCTGCGTTGCGGCCCGTGGCAGAAGGCACCCCGCCCCCGCTGCTCGAACTACGAGGCATCCAGGCGGCCTACGACCGCATCACCGTGCTGCACGGAGTGGATCTCACCGTCGCCGCCGGCCAGGTCGTGGCCCTGCTCGGCCCGAACGGCGCCGGCAAGACCACCACCCTCAATGTCGCCGCCGGGGCGCACCACCCCTCGGCGGGCACCCTGCACCTCGGCGGCCGCGACGCCACCGGCGCGCGCCCACGCGACCTCGCCCGGGCCGGTGTCTGCCTCATCCCGGAGGGCCGGGGCATCTTCCCGAACCTCTCCGTGCGCGACAACCTCCGCATGATGACCTTCAGCGGGCGCGGCCTGGCGGAGATCGAGGAACTCGCCTACAGCCGCTTCCCGGTCCTCGGCGAACGCGTGAAGCAGGCGGCAGGCACCCTGTCCGGCGGGCAGCAACAGATGCTCGCGCTCGCCCGGGGCCTGGCCACCGACCCGGCCGTCCTGCTGCTCGACGAACTGTCCATGGGCCTGGCGCCGGTGGTGGTCGCCGAGTTGTACGAGCACGTCGCCGAACTGGCCCGCCAGGGTGTGGCGGTGCTCGTCGTGGAGCAGTTCGCCGCCGCGGTGCTGAAGATCGCCGACCATGCGGCCGTCCTCGTGCGCGGCCGCATCCAGTGGCAGGGCCACCCCGACAGCTCCCTGCACGCCGAACTGTCCTCCTACTACCTGGGGAGCGCGGCATGACGCCGACCACCGGCACCACGACAGAACCACACACCCTCAGGCACGCGGACCAGCCCCAAGTCCCCACCCGGGCGGACCGGTTCGCCCGCGACCTGGCCGCCCTGAAGATCCCCGACCCGGCCGCAGCACGCCACACCCTGTGGCTGCGTATCGGAGCACTTCTGCTCCTGGCCGGGCTGGTCCTCGGCGCGCTGACCTACCCTCTCGCCCATGCGAGCGACGATCCACTGGCCCAGCGTGACGCCCTCGCCATCGGCCTGACCGCCGTGGTGTGCGCGGTGGTGGGCGGGGTGCTGTATCTGCGCTACTCGCTCACCGGCTTCCTGCGCTTCTGGCTGGCGCGTCAGGCGTACGACCTCTCCGAACTGGGCGACCGGCTCACACCAGCGGCCCAGCCGGAGCCGTCCACCACCGTCGTCCCGGCACCCGAAACCGACGCGCCCAACGGTGCAGGCCCACGCTGAGAGTGACGCTGCCCGCTTGACGTACCGCCCGGGGCATGACCGCGGGTGGACAGGGCGGAGTGATCGTCAACATCTGCTCCACCGAGGGGTTCGAGGGCACCGCCCCCGGCATGGGCGCGTACATGGCGTCGGAGTCTTTCCGTACATCCCGATCGCGCAGATGGACGACGGGGCCTGGGACACAGTCTTCGCGGTGAATGTTGTTGACCCAGGCGTCGAGGTGGCGCCCGCATCCCATCCGCTGCCTATCCACCACCGCACCATCGCCTGACAGCACCTCGCTGCGTGCCGGACCCGGCCACCTGCACGGCGCGGACACCATGCCCGGTCTGCACTCGGTGGGGGACCAGCCGTGGACGGAGGAGTACCAGGCCGCCTATCCGGCCGCGAGCCACCGGGCGTTCGACCGGATCGAGGCGGTCGTGGGCGAACACGTCTGGAACTTCGCCGACTTCCGCCCGCCCACGGCACCCACCGCGTCGACGGCAACCGCAAGGGCGTCTTCACCCGCGACCGCAAGCCCAAGGCGGCCGCGCACGAACTGCGGCGACGCCGGCGGGGGCTCGGCGGTCTCAAGACCTCGGGCGCGGAGAGCTGACGGAGCCTCACTGCTCGGCGGCTTGCGCGGAACTCACTGCCGGGTAGCTTGAGCGGAGCCTCACCGCTCGGCGGCCCGCGCGGGGTCGCCCTCGTACTCCTGGAGCACCTGCTCCACGAAGGCGAGGGCCTCCTCGTGCCGGGTCGTCATGCCCAGGGCCCGCTCCATCATCAGGTTGCGGCCGACAGCGTTGGTGAGCACGAGCAGCACGGCCGGGGACATCCCGGCCGGCAGCTGGGTGCCCGCCTGTTCGAGGCCGCGCGTGAGGGCTTCGAGCTGGACTTCGCGATAGCGCTCCGAGATCGCGGCCAGCTCGGCGCGGATCTCCTTGCGGTGGTTGGCGAGGGCCGCGTACTCCGTGGTCAGGGCGTTGCCCGGATGGCTGCTGAGCCGCCACAGCGCCCGCAGCGGCTGCGGTCCGCTCAGCAGCCGCTCGGCGCGCTCCAGTTCCTTGTCCGCGCGCCGCCGCAGCATGGCGAGGAACAGGTCGTCGAGCGTGCGGAAGTAGTAGAGGACCAGGGCCGGCGCCACCTCGGCCTCGCGTGCAACGCGCCGTACGCCGACGGCCGCGTACCCCTCCTCCAGCATCAGGCGCTGTGCGGTGTCGAGCAGCAGCAGACGCGTCTTGGAGTTCTCGGCACCCATCCGGCGAGGCGTGGCAGTCATACCCGTCATTGTGCTTGACGCCCTCGAACGGCGGGTGTTAAACAGTCGTTCAGCACCTCAGTTGAACACTCGTTCAGCACGTGAGCACAGCACATGAGTTCGCCCCCCTGAGTTCAGCTCCTGAGTTCCGCACGTGAACGGAGGAACGGACCGATGGCACCAACCGGGCGCGCCGCCGCATACGCCGGCACCCGCACCCCGCGCGTCGAGGACGCGCGACTCCTGACCGGCACGGGCACCTACGTCGATGACGTCGTACGCCCCGGCATGCTCCATGTGTGCTTCGTGCGCAGCCCGATGGCGCGCGCCCGCATCCTCCGCATCGATGCCTCCGAGGCCCGCGAACTCCCCGGCGTGCACGCCGTGTTCGTCGCCGCCGACCTCAACCCCGGCGTCCACGAGCAGTGGTACACGCTCAACGGACGCGACGACCCGGACACTCCGCGTCCGCCGCTCGCCGAGGGCGAAGTGCGCTTCGTCGGCGACCCGGTCGCGATGATCGTGGCCGACGACCGCTACCTCGCGGAGGACGCCGCGGAGGTGGTCGTCGTCGACTACGACCCGCTCGCGCCTGTCGTCGACTACACGACAGCCCTCGACTCTCCGGAGTCCGTGCACGCGGAGCATCCCGACAACCTCGTCGGTCAGCTCGGCGGACGCCCGATGGCCGACCTCGATCCCGTCTTCGCTAGCGCGCCGCACGTCGTCGCCCAGACCCTGTACCAGCAGTCGCACGGCCCGGTCCCGATGGAGACCCGCGGAATCGTCGCCGAATGGGCCCCGGCCGGCCGGGAGATGAGCATCTGGGCCTCCACCCAGTCCCCGCACGAGGTCCGGTCCTTCTGCGCGCGGCTGCTCGGCATCGCCGAGCACCGGGTGCGGGTCGTGATGCGGGACACCGGCGGCGGCTTCGGACAGAAGGTCCTGCCGCAGCGCGAGGACATGTGCGTGATGCTCGCGGCCCGCAAGCTGCCCGCCGCACTCAAGTGGATCGAGGACCGCCAGGAGCACCTCCTCGCGGCAGGCCAGGCACGCCACGAACACGGCGAGGCGCGCATCGCCCTCGACGAGGACGGCCGCATCCTGGCCGCGACGCTCGACCACGTCCAGGACGCCGGTGCGTACCCGACGCCGTCCCCCGTGCAGAGCGGCATCGCGGTCGGGATGCTCTTCCCCGGCCCGTACCGCATCCCGGAAGGCACGTTCTCGTCGCGCTTCGTCTACTCCAACACCAGCGGCCGCGTCGCCTACCGCGGCCCCTGGCAGTACGAGTCCATGGCCCGCGAAACGCTCCTGGACACCGCGGCCCGCCAACTCGGCCTCGACCCGGTGGAGTTACGCCGCCGGAACATGCTCACCCGCGACGAGCTGCCCACGGCGAACTTCAACGGGATGCCGTACGACCACATCTCCCCGCGCGAGACCTTCGAGCAGGCCCTGCAGATGCTCGACTACGAGGCATTCCGCAAGGAGCAGGAACAGGCCCGGCAGCAGGGCCGCTACCTCGGCGTCGGCACGTGCACCTACGTCGAACCGACCGCCGGCGCCACGCCGTTCCACGCCACCGAGGGGGCGACGATCCGCGTCGAGCCCTCCGGCAAGGTCAATATCTACGTCGCCGGCGGGTCCTGCGGCAACAGCCTGGAGACCACGGTCGTCCAGCTCACCGCCGACGCGCTCGGCGTCGCCATCGAGGACGTCAGCACCGTGCAGGGCGACACGGCCATCACACCGTACGGAGCCGGCACCGGCGGCAGCCGCTCGGGGCCCATGACGGCGGGGGCCATCGAGGAGACGGCCGGGGTGCTGCGGGAGCGCATCCGCGCCATCGCGGCGCACCGGCTGCAAGTGCCGCTGGAGGACGTCGAGTTCGAGCGAGGACAGGCGGCGGCCAAGGGCGCGGACGGGTCACTGTCCCTCGCGGAGATAGCCGACATCGCGTACTACCAGGTGCACGCCCTGCCGCCCGGAGTGCCCGCCGGGCTCGAAGCGAGCGGGCGCTACCACACCCCGCACCTGATGATCTGGGCCAACGCCACCCACGTCTGCACCTGCGAAGTCGACGTGGTCACCGGAGAGGTGAAACTCCTGCGGTACATCGTCAGCGAGGACTGCGGCCCGATGATCAACCCCAGCGTGGTGGAGGGCCAGATCCACGGCGGCACCGTCCAGGGCATCGGCGGCGCGCTCTACGAGGAGCTCGCCTACGACACGGACGGCAACCCCGTGTCGACCACGTTCATGGACTATCTGCTGCCCACGGCCACCGAGGTGCCGGTCATCGAAGTGGGCCATGTCGAGACGCCGAGCCCCGGGCCCGGGGGCTACAAGGGAGTCGGCGAGGGCGGCGCGATCGGCTCCGCGCCCGCCGTCGTCAACGCGGTCGCCGACGCGCTCGCCCCGCTCGGCGTACGGATCGAGCGACTGCCGCTGACCCCCGCCTCGATCGTGGGACTCATCGACAGGCAGCGGCAGGGGCAGGGGGCACGCTCGTGAAGCCGGCACCCTTCAGGTACCACGCCCCCGAGACTCCCGGCGAGGTCGTCGGTCTGCTGGGGGAGTGGGGGGACGAGGCGAAGGTCATCGCGGGAGGGCAGAGCCTCGTCCCCATGCTGGCCCTGCGCCTGGCGTCCTTAGGCCACCTCGTCGACCTGCGCCGCCTCGACGAACTGCGCGGGATCGAGCGCCGGGACGACGACACCGTGTGGGTCGGGGCGGCCACCACTCAGGCCGCCGTGCAGCGGTCGGAGGAGGTGCGCGCCGCGGTTCCGCTCCTTGCCCGTGCCACCCCGTTGATCGGTCACTTCCAGATTCGCAGCCGGGGCACCGTCGGCGGCTCGCTGGCGCACGCCGATGCCGCGGCCGAGTATCCGGCGGTGGCCCTGACCTTGGACGCCGAGCTGGAAGCGCTCTCGCCGCGTGGCCGGCGCACCATCCCGGCAGCGAACTTTCTCAACGGTGTCTGGACCACGGCCCTCGCCGAGGACGAGCTGCTCACCGGTGTCAGGTTCCCGGTGTGGAGCGGGCGGTGCGGGTTCGCCGTCGAGGAGTTCGCCCGCAGGAGCGGGGACTTCGCCATCGCCGGTGCCACGGTCGCACTCCGCGTGGACCCTGCGGGCCGTCTCGACCGGTGCGCCATCAGCCTGTTCGGGCTCGGCCCGACCGCGCGGCGGGCCACAGCGGCCGAGACCGCTCTGCTCGGCACGGACCCGCTGGGGACCGACGCCGAGGACATCGGCCGGCTCGCGACCGAAGACCTCGACTCCGTCCCCTCCGATCTGCACGGATCGGCCCTTTACCGCATTCGTGTGGGCGCCGCGATGGTCGCCCGCGCCTGGCACGGCGCCGTACAGGAGGCACTCCATGACTGATGCGGAGACCATCGAGATCGACATACGGGTCAACGGCGCCGGCCGCCGGGCGGCCGTGGCGCCCCGGCTCACCCTCGCCGACTTCCTGCGCGTCACCTGCTCCCTGACCGGGACCCACCTCGGCTGCGAGCACGGCGTCTGCGGCGCGTGCACCGTGCTGCTCGACGGCGAACCCGTCCGCGCCTGCCTGGTGTTCGCCGTGCAGGCCGACGGCGGCGAGGTGACCACCGTCGAGGGTCTTGCAGGGCCGGACGGTGAACTGTCCAAGGTGCAGGCGGCGTTCAGGGAGCATCACGGGTTGCAGTGCGGTTTCTGCACCCCCGGATTCGTCGTCTCGGTGACCGCGTTCCTGGCGGAGAATCCCAAACCCACCGACGAGGAGATCCGCGAGGCACTCACCGGGAACCTGTGCCGCTGCACCGGCTACCAGGGGATCGTCAACGCCGTCCGGGCCGCGGCACAGGACACGGCTTGAGGGGGGGAGGAGGCGCTGTGAAGCTGGAGAACACCCTCAGCATCCCCGTCGCCGTCGACGACGCCTGGCAGGTCCTGCTCGACGTCGAGCGCGTTGCGCCCTGTGTGCCCGGTGCGACGCTCACCGCGAGCGACGGCGACGAACACCGCGGCCGGATCAAAGTGAAGTTGGGCCCCATCGCGCTCACCTACAGCGGCACGGTCACCTTCCTCAAGCGTGACGAGCAGGCGAAGGTCGTCGTCCTGGAGGCAGGCGGTCGCGAGGCGCGCGGCAACGGCACCGCGAAGGCTCTCGTCACCTGCCGCCTCAGCGACGCCGGTGGCGGCCGTACCGCCGTGCACGTGGAGACCGACCTCAGCATCACCGGAAAGCCGGCCCAGTTCGGCCGTGGCACCCTCGCCGAGGTGTCCGGCGCCCTCATGGAACGGTTCGCCGGAGAACCTCGCCGCCGAAATCGCGGCCAACTCACCCGAACCGGCCGCGCATTCACCCACTCCGGCGCCCTCCGCCGCACCACTGGACCTGATCGAGGCCACCGGCGCCACGGCTGTCAAGCGGATGGCGCCGCTCGTGGCCGCGGCCCTGCTGATCCTCACGCTCGGCCGCCTGCGCGCCCGGCGCCGCCGCGCTGACTAAAGCCAGCTGCGTAAAGCCACAGGCACACCCACCCGCACGTCCTTCACCCGAGCACGTCCAGCCAGAAACGAGGTTCCCCATGCCCGGACGCGTAGAAGGAAAGGTCGCCTTCATCACCGGCGCGGCGCGAGGACAGGGCCGCAGCCATGCGATCCGTCTCGCCGAAGAAGGCGCCGACATCATCGCGATCGACGTCTGCAAGCAGCTCGACGGCGTCAAGTTCCCCATGTCGACGCCCGAGGATCTCGACGAGACGGTCAACCAGGTGCAGAAGCTGGGGCGGCGCATCCACGCCGTGCAGGCGGACGTACGCGACCACGACGCGCTCAAGGCCGCCGTCGACGAGGGTGTCGCCCAGTTCGGCAGGCTCGACATCGTCTGTGCCAACGCGGGCCTCGGCAGCGACGGGGCCCGCCTGGACGCCATGGACGAGAAGACCTGGCGCGACATGATCGACGTCAACCTGACCGGCGTCTGGCTCACCGCCAAGGTCGCCATCCCGCACATCGTCGCCGGCGGACGCGGTGGCTCGATCATTCTGACCAGCTCCGTCGGCGGTCTGCGCGGCCACGCCAACATCGGTCACTACATCGCCGCCAAGCACGGCGTCGTGGGCCTGATGCGCACCCTTGCCTGGGAGCTCGGCGAGCACAGCATCCGGGTCAACTCCATTCACCCCTCCCAGGTCAACACACCGATGGTCATGCACGAGGACACGTACCGGATGTTCCGTCCGGACCTGGAGAACCCCACGGTCGACGACTTCGCCGCCGTCTCGCAGAGCATGCACCTGCTGCCCACCCCATGGGTCGAGCCGCGCGACATCAGCGGCGCCGTGCTCTACCTCGCCTCGGACGACGGGCGCTTCGTCACCGGGACCACCACCGTCATCGACGCGGGAGCCATGCTGAAATGACCGTCGCCGACACCACCACCGAGCCCGTCTACTGGGACCCCTTCGACGCGGCCCTGGCCCGCGACCCGTATCCCGTCTACGCGCGCCTGCGCGAAGAGGCCCCGCTCTACTACAACGAGCGGCACGACTTCTACGCGGTCAGCCGCTACGCCGACTGCCAGCGCGGCCTCGCCGACTGGCAGACGTACTCCTCGGCGCGCGGCGACATCCTGGAGATCATCCAGGCGGACATCGAACTGCCGCCGGGCACCCTGATCTTCGAGGACCCGCCCGTCCACGACATCCACCGGCGCCTGCTCGCCCGCGTCTTCACTCCACGCCGTATCGCACAACTCGAGCCGAGGATCAGGGCGTACTGCGAGCGCGTCCTCGAACCGGTCACCGGAGCCGACCGCTTCGACCTCGTGGCGGCCGTCGGCGCCGAGATGCCGATGCGTGTGATCGGGATGCTCCTCGGCATCCCCGAGGCCGACCAGGTGCGCTACCGGGACCGGACCGACGCGACCCTGGAGACCGGGGACGGCGGTCGCATCGACTCCGGCGAGATCCTCAACGCCGAGGGGTTCCAGGACTACATCGACTGGCGCAAGAAGCACCCGTCCGACGACCTCATGACCGAGCTGATGACCGCCGAGTTCGAGGACGAGAACGGCACCCGGCGCACCCTCACCGACGAGGAAGTCCTCACGTACTGCACCGTGGTCGCAGGCGCGGGCAATGAGACGACCGGCCGGCTGATCGGCTGGTTCGGCGCGCTGATGGCCCGCTACCCCGAGGCCCGCCGGGAGTTGGTGGCCGAGCCCGCCCTCATCCCGAACGCCATCGAGGAGATCCTGCGCTTCGAGCCGACAGGACCGTTCACAGCCCGCTATGTGACCCGGGACGTGGAGCTGCACGGCTCCACCGTGCCGGCCGGCAGCGCCATCCTCTTCATCCAGGCCGCCGCCAACCGCGACCCGGACCGCTTCCCCGACCCGGATGTCTTCGACATCCACCGGGTGTCGCAGCACATGTCGTTCGGCGTCGGCGCGCACTACTGCCTGGGCGCCGCGCTCGCCCGCCTGGAGGGAAAGGTGGCGGCCGAGGAGATCCTGCGGCGCTTCCCCGCCTGGGAGGTCGACTGGGAGGGCGCGGAGCTGGCCCAGACCTCGACCGTACGGGGCTGGAAGACGCTGCCGCTCGTCATCCAGAAGCCCTGAGGGCGATGGGGAGTTGAGTAAGGGAGCCCGCTCATGACCGAGCACTGGAGAGTCAAGGTCGACCCGCGCATGTGCGTCCGTACGGGGCTGTGCGCGGCCTCCGCGCCGCAGGAGTTCCAGCTCGACGAGACGACCGGCCAGGGCCGCGCCACCGCGGAGGTCCTGCCGGCATCGGAGGAGGTCCTGGAGGTCGCCGAGTCCTGCCCCATCGAGGCGATCTCGATCGCGGACGCGGAGTCCGGGAAGGCGGTCTTTCCGCCTGACGACTGAGGGAACCGGGGCGGCTGCGAGGCGTGGTGCTTCGTGCCGCCCTGGTGCGATCAAGACCCTGGCGGCCCGTCGTTCCCGCCGAGGAATGGGCGCAAACCAGAAGCAGCACACGAGGTGAACGACCTGCTCAGGGCCGGCTCACATGCACTGCATGGTCAGCGGGACCTGGCCGAAGCGGTGGGCGGCGAGGTCCTCGGGGCGGATGAGCCAGTAGAGCGCAGCCACGTCGCCCCACTCCATCCCCGCGTCGCCGTCGCTGTGGAATTGGGAGAGCAGTAACCATCGTTCGGCTTCCTGGCCGTGGGCCTGGTCGCTGTGGACAGGCGGGTCTACACGGCTTGTGAGTCCTTGGCGCGACTCGCGGCGGACCGGCGCACAAAAGGCAGGCCCACCTTCGGCAGCAGCGGCGCGAGGGCGCGATGGCGCCAGGCCGAGGCCGTCACGCCCGTGCCGTACGCCAGGTCGTCCAGGCAGCGCAGGGCCGTCCAGCGCACGGGGTCCAGGGGCGGCCGGCGCGCCACCCACTCCGCGAGGACGGGGGCGAGCATGGCCGCCGTGGCCGCCCGGGCGGTGCGGCTGCTGGGCGCCGCGCCCAGGCACAGCAGGCCCAGGGGCCACCACTCGCGGCGCAGGGCGAGTCCGAGCGCCATGGAGTCGGCGACCAGGCCCTGCGCCACCACGGATGCGCTCAGTTCCGTCGCGGCGGGGGTGTCCGACAGATGGCGACGAAGGAGCGCCGCGGACGTGAGCGTGCTGAGCGCCGCGGCGCCCGGGCGGCCATGGGTCAGGAGGCCGAGCGTCAGCAGATTCCACGCGGACGGGCGGGCCGGTGCGACCCGGCCGGGGTGGCGTTCGGCCAGTGCGGCCGCCGAAGTCCCGTACTCGTGACGGCGTTTGAGCGCCTCTCGCCACGCGAGCCGGGGCGTGTGCAGGACGCGGGCGCGCGGCTGGTAGCGCACGTGCAACCCGTGGTCGTGCAGCCGCCAGACGAAGTCGACGTCCTCGCCGAGCCGCAACTCCTCGTCGAACGTGACCTGGGACAGGACGTCCGTGCGCACGACCAGTGTGGCTGTGGGCACGAAGCCGACCCGTGCGCCAGGGCGCACCACGGCCTGCTCACGGCCCAGGTCGAGTGCGGAACGCGCGGCCTCGTAGCGGGCGAGCAGGCCCATCGGGGGATACGGAACATCCGGCAGGATCCGCGGTGCGACGGCCGCGACCTGAGGATCGTCGAAGGCGGGGACCAGCAGGTCGAGCCAGCCCTCCTCGGGGCGGCAGTCCGAGTCGACGAACGCGACGAGTGGCGTGGTCGCGAGTGCGGCGCCGGTGGTACGCGCCGCCGCGGGCCCTCGGTTGACCGCGTGCCGGACCAGACGGGCCCCGTGCGCCTCGGAGATCGCCCGCACGGCCGCGGGATCCGGTGAGCAGTCGTCGACGACGATCACCTCCAGACCGCGCAACGCGGCAAGGCAGCGGGCCAGTTCGGCTGTGCGTCCGTACGCGGGGACGACCACGGTGACCGGATGGGGCCCGCCGCGCGTCGGGGGCACGGGGTGCGCGAGGCCGCGGTCGAGCAGCTGCCGGGCCAGGGCGCGCCCCACCGTCGTGTCCGGTGTCAGGCCGTGCCGGCCCGCCCGCCGGAGGGCGGCGAGCTGGGGCAGCGCGGCCGCCTTGATGCGCGCGACGCCCCAGGGTGAGCCGCCGGTCACCACCCGGCCGCCGCCGTAGAAGGACGCGGCGCGGTCGAGTGCGATCGGCAGACCGGGCGGGGACAGCGGTCGACTGTTCGACGCAGTGGATGACGCCACCGTTCAACTCCCGTGATGCTCAACGTTCTTGAATCCAGCGGACTGGTGGGTCCCCCAGGGCGTGTACGGGTCGTGGTGCAAGGGCCCGTGCGTGTCCCGGAGCGGCAGCCCGCCACCGCCCCGCCGCACCGCGACGATCTCCGCCCCGATGGCTACCGCGGTCTCCTCGGGCGTACGTGCTCCCAGGTCGAGGCCGATCGGCGAACGCAGCCGGGCGAGTTCCCGCTCGGTGAGGCCCGCCTCGCGCAGCCGGTCGAGGCGCTCGTGATGCGTGCGCCGGGAGCCCATCGCCCCCACGTACGCGACCGGCAGCCGCAGCGCCACTTCGAGCAGCGGCACGTCGAACTTGGCGTCGTGGGTGAGGACCACGACGACCGTGCGGCCATCGACCGGTGTGCGGGCGAGGAAACGGTGCGGCCAGTCGACCACCACCTGATCCGCGTCCGGGAAGCGCGCCGGCGTGGCGAACACCGAGCGGGCGTCGCAGACCGTGACCTCGTATCCGAGGAAAGCGCCCAACGACGCGACCGCCCCGGCGTGGTCCGTCGCACCGAACACGAGGAGCCGTGGACGCGGTGCGTACGAGGTGATGAACACCTCCGTACCCGGGCGGCAGCGCACCGCGCGGATGCCGCTCGCCGCGACGTCCAGCATGGCGCGCGCCTCGGCGGCGATCACGGCGTCCACCTCCGCCGCCCCCGTGGATCCGCGGACCTGCTCGGGGCCGACGGCCAGGATCGCGCCGCTGCCGTCGAGGAGTTGCGCCACGGCGACGGGTGTCCGGTCGGCCACGGCATCGAGCACGGCGGACGGCGGCTGTGGCTGCACATATACCTCGATCGTGCCGCCGCAGCTCAGGCCCACCGCGACCGCCGTGTCGTCCGAGTGACCAAAGCTCTCCCGCATGGCCGCGCCTGTCGAGAGCACCTCCTGGCACAGCTCGTAGACGGTGCCCTCGACGCACCCGCCGGACACGCTCCCGAGCACCTCTCCGGTCTCGGACACCGCCATGGTGGCGCCCGGTGCGCGGGGCGCGCTGCCGCTCATCGAGACGACGGTCGCCAGGGCGAAGCGGGTGCCCGCCCGGTCCCAGGCTGTAAGCCGCGCGGCGATCTCACGCATGGCCGTGACGCGTCACGCGGGCCGCCCGGCCCACGCCGCCTCCACCGAGTCCGCGAGCGCATCGCCTTTCGCGAAGCCGTAGTAGGCCGCGAACTGCAGGACGATCTCGTCCATCTCCTCCTTGGTGATGTCGCCGGAGTGCAGGGCCGCCGCGACATGCGTGCGCAGGGGAACGGGCGAGTCGTCGAGCGCGACGCTGGCGACCGTGATGATCCGGCGCTCCCTGCGGGTGAGACCGGGGCGCTGCCAGACATGGCCGAACACGAAGTTCAGGATGCCGGCTTGCCGGTAGGGCGAGTTGACCGGCGGCGCGGGCGTGAGGTTCACGTCGATGAACTCCTCCACGCCGCGCGCGATGCGCTTGTCCATGTCGCCGGGTCCGAGCGTGAGGTTGTCCAGCTCGGGCCAGGGAGGAGTGGGTTCACCGCGTTAGCGGTGGATGCGGTCCCATTGGCGGGCGATGGCGCCCTCCAGATGGGAGGCCTTGGGCCAGCCGCAGTACACCGCGAAGTGCAGGACGAGTTCGAGCATCTCGTCGAGCGAGATGTCCCCGCTCGCGAGCGCCGCGCGCACCTGCTCCTCGATCGGCTCCGGCGCGTCGGCGGCCGCCACACAGGTGAGCGTGACAAAGCGCCGGTCCCGCCGGCTCAGACCCGGACGCGACCACACCTGCCCGTACAGGAAGTCACGGGACGCACGGCCGAACGGCGTCTGTGAGGAGGGAAGTCCAGCCGATCCCAGAACCTCGGCCGCGGTCTGCTCCCCACGGCCCTCTTGTGCCGATGCATCCACTGACATCTCCGACGATACGTCCATCAGGGCTCCCTGACTCCCTAGGCGCGAATGAAGACGTTCTTGGTCTGCAGGAACTCGTACAGCCCTTCTTTGCCGCCCTCACGGCCGTGACCGCTCTGCTTGTACCCGCCGAACGGAGCCCCCGGCGGCTGCCCTGACGGCCCGTTGACATGCACCGTGCCCGCTTGCAGCCGCGGCACGATGCGCTGCACCCGCGCCACGTCGTGGGTGAACAGGACCGCGCCGAGGCCGTACGGGGTGGAGTTGGCCAGCTCGACGGCCTGCTCCTCCGTGTCGAACGGGATGATCGACAGGACCGGGCCGAACACCTCGTGCCGGGCGACCTCGCTGCCCGGGTCCACATCGGCGAGCACGGTCGGCTCGACGAAGAAACCGCCCTGTACCTGAGGCGGGAGCGCCGCCTTGTCGACGGCGTGACCGCCGGCGACGAGCCGGCTGTCGGACGCCGCCCTGTCGATCACACCGAGGATCCTGTCCCGCGCCTGAGCACCGACCACCGGACCCAGCGCCGTCGTCGGTGCGAACGGATCCCCGACGGTCAGGGCCTTCGCGGCAACCCCGGCGGCCTCGACGACCCGCTCGTACACCTCGCGGTGGACCAGCATCCGGGTGGTGAGGTTGCAGCCCTGACCGGACAGGTTGAAGCAGGAGCGGACGGTCTCCGTGACGGCCGCGTCGATGTCGGCGTCGGGGAACACCACACTCGCCGTCTTGCCACCGAGTTCGAGCAGCACCGGCTTGAGGGTGTGACGGGCGGAGTCGAGGATCTTCTTGGCCGTCGGTACGCCGCCGGTGAACGAGATCATGCCGACGTCCGGATGACGCACGAGGTGCTCACCGGCCTCGGGACCACCGGGCAGGATGTGCAGCACGCCGGGCGGCAACCCGGCCTCCAGCGCGATCTCCGCGAACTTCGCCACCGTGAACGGCGCGAGATCGGGCGACTTGACGACCACACAGTTCCCGGCGGCGAGCGCAGGGGCGATCTTCATCCCGACCGACATGATCGGGCCGTTCCAGGTGAGGATGATCCCCACGACGCCGTACGGCTCCGGGACGGTGTAGTCGAGGCCCGGGGCCATGACCGGGCTCGGCGGGATCGTCGCCCCCTCGATCTTGTCCGCCCAGCCGGCGTAGTACCCGAACCAGCCGGAGCACAGATACGCGAGCGCCGACGAGACGGCGATGGGCGCGCCGAGTTCGAGCGTGGTGAGGCGGCCGAGTTCGGCCACCCGGGCGAGCATCAGCTCTTCGATGCGCTGCAGGATGCGGCGGCGTTTGTCCGGGGACATGGCCCGCCACTGGGGATACGCGTCCTTCGCGGCGGCCACGGCCGCGTCGACCTCCTGCGGGCCGCACAACAGCACGGAGCCGTTGACGCGGGCCGTCGCCGGATTGACGTGGTCGATCGTGCCGATGGATGTCTTCTCGAGCCAGGTGCCGTTCACCAGCGGTCCGGTGACGCCGAGTTCGTCGCTCACGGTGTGCCCCTTTCCTCCTGCGGAACCGTCTACGGAACCGTCGTGACCCCGGCTCACAGCCGGGTGACCCAGCCGCCGTCGACGCTGATGGTCTGCCCGTTGATCCACACGCCGGCGTCCGAGGCGAGCAGCAGGAGTGTGCCGAGCAGGTCATCGGCCGGGGCGGACTTCTTGCCCGGGATGGCCGAGGCGAGCGCGGCGCGCGCCGGGTGGTCGGCCGGCAGGCTCTTGAAACCGGGCTCGTTCTCCACGAGCCCCGGTGCGATGGCGTTGACGTTGATCCCGTGCGGACCGAGCGAACGGGCAAGCCCGACCGTGACGTTGACCAGCGCGAGCTTGCTCACTCCGTAGATCCCGCCGCCCATGAACGCACCGGCCGACACCTGGTTGATGATCCGCCCGCCGCCGCGCTCGACCATCGAGGCCTTGACCGCCTTCGCGCACACGATGGCGCCGAACACGTTGACCCGCATGACGCGCTCGAACCACTCGCCGGGCAGGTCGAGGAGGTCGACCTGGGGGATGTCGGCCATCAGCGCGGCGTTGTTGACGAGGATGTCGATCCCGCCGAAGGCGTCGACGGCCTGCCGTGCCATCTCGGCCGCGGAGTCCCGGTCGGTGATGTCCACCCGTACGCCGAGCGCGTGCAGCCCGTCGGCGGACAGTGACTTGGCGGCCCGTTCGGCGCCGTCGGCGTCGAGGTCCGCGAGGACGACCCGCGCCCCGGCCTCGGCAAGTGCGCGGGCATAGACCTGGCCGATGGCACCGGCGCCGCCGGTGATCACGGCGACCTTGCCGCCCAGGCTCATCCGGTCGAGGGTGCTGCTCGGTGCGTTCATGAGGAGTCCTTGATCAGTCGGGACAGGTAAAGGTCGACGTCAGCTCCGAGTTCGCGCAGTTCGTCCGCGGCTTCGGGAGCGGTGAGAATGAGGAACCGACCCTCGCCGACACCGTCAGCGACGAGCTCGCCGACCGACTCGGCGTCCAGGACAGGGAATTGGGGCCCCTTGGGCGGTGCCGGCTCCCCGTAGAAGGTGATCTGCTCGACGATGTTGGTGGCCACTCCGGCCGGGCACAGGCAGGAGACACCGATGCCGCGCGGCCGCAGGGAGAGCGCGAGGGCCTGGGAGAGTCCGACGACGGCGTGCTTCGTCGCCGTGTACGGAAGACGGTCGTGTCCGTAGGGCAACAGGCCTGCTGTGGAGGCGGTGTTGACCACGTGTCCGGACCCCTGCTCCAGGAGCAGCGGCAGGAACACGAGGTTGCTGCGTACGACGCTCAGCAGGTTCACGTCGATGACGCGCTGCCACGCTTCGAGCGGGATGTCCTCGACGGGGCCGACGGCCAGGATGCCGACGTTGTTCATCACCAGGTCGACCTGCCCGAACCGCTCCAGTGCGAGTTCCCGTACGGCACGCAGGTCGTCGAGGCTGGTGACATCGCACGCGGCGGCGACAGCACGTGCACCGTCCGGCCCCAGCTCGGCGAGCTCGGCGGCGACCGTCTTTGCCCGTTCGGCGTCCAGGTCGGTGACCACCACCCGCGCGCCCCGGCGGGCGAAGGCATGCGCGGCGGCTCGCCCGATCCCGCTGCCGGCACCGGTCACGACCGTCACGGCGTCCCGTAGATCCATCGTCATCGAACTCCCTCTGATGTACGGGCGGTTGGTGAAACTGGTCGAAGTGGTGCGAGGGCCTAGGGGTGGACGGGGAGCGCGATCTCACGCGCCCCCGCTCCCGCCAGGGCCGACGCGGTGACCGACGACACCGGCGCCCGCAGGAAACCGACCAGGCCGTCTAGGAGATCCCCGACGTGGACGGCGTACGGCAGTACCTCCTCGTCACGGGCCCGGCTCTGCTCGCGCTCGGCCCCGGCGTGCACGCTGAACGCCATCGCGTGGGCGATGCGATGGCCGCGCAGTGGCTCCGGCAGGTGCGGCAGCAGCGCCCCGGCCCGCTCGCGGAAGACGTGCGTCGGTGCGAGCAGCTCGGGTGCGAGCCGGTCGAGGACGTCCCGCCGGCCGTGCTGCTGGAGTTTCGCCACGAAGCTGAGGTAGTGGCTGCCCTCCCGTTCGCCCTGTTCGAGCACCGGGACGATGTGGCACTCCACCCAGGTGCGCAGATCCTGCGGACGCCGGCCGGCGATCAGGGCGGCGCGGCGTTCGTTGAGATCCCGTAGGCGGTATTCGAAGATCGCCTGGATCAGGCGCTCCTTCGAGCCGAAGTGGTACTGCACCGCCGTGTTGTTGCCGTTGTGGGCGGCCGCGCTGATCTGTCGCAGGGAGGCCCCGTCGAGGCCGCGCTCGGCGAAAAGACGCTCCGCGGCCAGCAGGATCCGCTCCTTCACGGAAAGTTGCACCACGACACCACCCGTACGAGAGGGTTGTTGCGTGCTGTGAGAATGGCGTTTCCGTACGACGGGAATCGAAGCATGGTGGGTGGTGGAAGTCAACCGCCTTAAAGTGCGCGGAAATGTGGTCGTCGTGAGCGTTGTGCTGCACTCGGGGTGTTCGTAAACTTACCGCCTGGCAGGGATTGAATCGATTCAAGAGAACGAAGGGCCGCCGCCGTGTCCGAGGACCACAGAAGTACCTTCAGCCGCCGTCATCTGCTCGGCATCATCACGGCCGCGGCCGCCGGCACCGCAACCCCGCTGACGACCGCCTCCGGGGCCGCGGCGGCGGCCGGCGCCCTCAGCCACTCCGGCCGGGGAGCGGGTTCCGCGCCCGTGGCCCTGCAGGTCGGATCCCGGGTGGCCCCACTGGGGACGCAGACCGCGCCGGCCTTCAGCTGGATCCCCCCGGTGGAACGGCAGAGCGCCTACGAGATCGAGGTCGGCACCGCGCCGGGCCGCTCCGACGTGTGGCGCAGCGGCAAGATACGCGGCTCGGCGAGCACAGAGGTGGTCTACGGGGGCAAGGAGCCGCTCCGGTCGGAGCAGGCGTACCACTGGCGTGTGCGCACCTGGGACGACAGGGGCGTGCCCGGTGGATGGAGCGAACCCGCGCGCTGGGAGACCGGTCTGCTGAAGGGGGAGAGGGACTGGGACAAGGCGCGCTGGATCGGGGGCCGGGCCGATCAGGCCCACGACTGGCAGGACCTGGCGTACACGGTGGTCTTCCGCGGCGGGGCGGATGCCGCGACCGGACTGACGCTGCTGCTGCGGGCCGAGCCCATCGGCAAGACCTGGGGCGAGGCGCTCAGCTGGACCCTGCGCAAGGCCCCGGATGCCGACACCTTCCACCTGGTCATGAAGACCAGCCACTACGCGGGCAACACCTGGGTCGACGACGGCGCCTCGCAACCGGACTGGGGCGTCGACCACTACGACCCGCAGAGCGAGACCAACCCCACCGCCTCGGGCACGCGCACCGTCGCGATCGCGACGGTCGCCGTACCGGCCTCGACCGGGCTCACGCCCGAGACCTGGACGGCCCGCGATCACACGGTGGTGGTGCGGGCGGAAGGCCTCACCGTCACCACGACCGTCAACGGCGAGGAGATCGACCGCCGTACGCTCACCGGTGACCAGATCCGCCGGCACGGTTCGGTGGGCTTCGGCGGCGCGAGTTCCGCGACGGTCCGCAGCGTGGACGTCACCGGCACCGGTGCGGCCGACTTCTCCGCCGACCTGTCCACGGGCGCCAACCCGTTCGAGAGCGGACTTGGCACGCTGGACGGCCTGACCTTCCCGCCGAGAAACTCGTACATCCCCGCCAGGAACGTGATGCTGCCCATGGCCAACCCGGCCCCGCTCCTGCGGCGCACCCTGACGCTGCCGCGAGGGCGACGGATCGAGAGGGCCCGCCTGCACCTGAGCGCGGCCGGCAACGTGTCGTTCACTGTCAACGGCGATCCGCTCACCACCGACGGCAAACGGGCGGCCGCGGACGGCGCCAACGTCCCCCGGCTGCTCACCGACCAGAGCGCCTACGACCGCACCGTCCTCTACAACACCTTCGACGTCACGGGGCTGCTGCGGCCCGGCACCGAGAACGTGCTCGCCGCCGAGCTCGGCCGGGGCTGGTACGGCGTGACCACACCCAACGAGTGGTACTGGCAGCTCGCCCCTTACGCAGGTCAGCCCCGGATGCGGGCCAAGCTGGAGGTGACGTACACCGACGGCTCCGCCACGACCCTTGTCACCGACGACGACTGGCTGACCACGGACGGGCCCACCACCTTCGACTCGGTCTACTCCGGCGAGAAGTACGACGCACGCCGCGCCCACCTCCTCGGCGCGTGGCGCTCGCCGGACTACCGGCCCGATCGCAAGTGGCGCCCGGCCACGGTCCTGATCCCGCCGGGCAGTTGCTCGGGCCCGGCCCCGAAGCACCACGGTCCGCTGCCCGCCACGAAGCTCCCCGAAGGCTTCACCCCGGCCGTCCTGCGCGCGCACGAGTCCGAGCCGGTCCTCGTCAACCAGGTGCTCAAGGCCGTCTCCTTCAAGGAGACCGCGCCCGGCTCAGGCGTGTGGGTCGTGGACTTCGGGCAGATCGTGACCGGCTTCGTACGCCTGGAACTCGCGGGCATCAGCCCCCAGAAGGCCGGTCTCACCCTGCGCATCCGCGGCAGCAACCGCATCACCGGCGGTGCGGGGACGTCCGCGTCGCCGCTGGACGTCGAGGAGGAAAACTTCCAGCACGACGCCAATCTCCAGACGCACTACTACACCCTCAGCGGCAGGCCGCGGCAGTCGTGGGAGCAGCAGTTCAGCCACTTCGGCATGCGCTGCCTGGAGATACACAACCTGGAGGCCGTCCTCGGCCGCAAACCGTCGCTCGACCGGGACGCCGAGCTGTTCACGGTCGCCGTCGCGCGCACCGGCTTCGCCCGCACCGGCACGTTCACCACGGACAACGCGCTGCTCAACCGGATCCAGCGGAACCTGGAATGGGCCGAGCAGAACAACCTCGTCCAAAAGCCCACCGACACGCCCTCGCGCGAGAAGAACGGCTGGACCGGCGACGCCATGGCCAGCTCCGAGTCGCAGTCCCTCACCTGGGACGTCAACGGCGTCTTCACCACCTTCCTGCGCCACTTCCCCGACACACAGATCTCCACCGGCCAGCTGCCGATGATCGTCCCCGTCGCGAAGGGCGCCTACGGGTACGACCGCACGCCCGGCTGGGACAAGGCATGGAAGGCCGTGCCTGCCTGGGACTCGGCATACTTCGTCATTCCGCAGGAGCTGTACGCGTATTACGGCAACAGCAGCCTGTTCGCCGAGCTGTACGAGCACCAGGACCGGCTGCTCAAGACGTACGAGCTCCTGTTCACGGCGGAGAACGGCTACCGGTTCGAGGCCGCGCTCGGCGCGTACTCCGGAGCGGAGCCCAAGGGCAGCAACGCCGTGATCAGCCTCGCCTACTACATCCATTTCTGCGACTACATGGCGGAGGTGGGCAAGATGATCGGACGCACCGAACGAGGCGCCCACTACGGCAAGCTGGCCAAGACCCTGCGCAAGGCGTTCATCGCCAACTACTGGGACGAGAAGCTCGGTCACTTCACCCAGGGCAGCATCTCCAGCGAGAACGCCATGGCCCTCGCCTTCGACCTGGTTCCCGGCTCCGACCTGAGCAGCGCCGACCCCCGCTACCTGCCCGGCACGAAGAAGCTCGCCGAGAACGAGAAGGCCCTGGCCAAGCTGCTCGCCGACCGCATCGTGGCCGCCGACCACCATCTGCAGAACGACATGTACGGCTCGCGCTACGAGTTCAACATCCTCAGCGAGTACGGCTACACCGACATCGCCCTCAAGGCCGTCACCCAGACCGGCGAGCCCGGCTACGTCCACCAGATCGCCCGGGGCGCCACCTCGCTGTGGGAGGAGTGGCAGGAGCGGTTGTCCGTGAACCACCACTACCGCTCCAACGTGGCCACGTGGTTCTACCAGAGCCTGGCCGGCATCAAGCCGACCTCGACCGCGTACGAGACCCTGCGCATCCGCCCGTACATCCCTGCCGTGGCCGTCAACAGCCGTGTCCCGGTGGACACGTCGGATCTCGACCTTTCGCCCGCACCCCTGGACCGGGTGAGTGCCTCGATCAAAACGGTGCGCGGTGAGGTGTCCTCGCAGTGGCACCGGCGTGCGGACGGCCGGATCGAACTGGCGGTGACCGTGCCGTACAACGCCGACGCCGAGATCTGGGTGCCGACGCAGGGCAAGCCGGTGAGCGCCCCGGACGGCGTGCGGTATGTACGGGACGACACCTCGGGCGGTGCGGCGTACAAGGTGTACCGGGCGAAGGCGGGGTCCTATCGCTTCAACGCCTGAGCGGGGCGGGCTGCGCGGGTCGTCCTTGCAAACGGGCGGTCCGCGCGGCTCCCTGCAATGGGGCGGTCCGCGCGGCTCCCAGCAATGGGGCGGTCCGCGAGATTCTCACAGCTGCGCGATCCGCGTGGCCCTGCCTTCGCTTCGGAGCCGGGCGCCCGCCTCGCGGGTCAGCTCCCGTGCGCTGCCGAGCAGTCCGTCCAGTGCGTACGCCCGCCGTACGTGCCGGTGCAGGGCGTGCTCGGCGGTGAAGCCGATGCCGCCGAGGACCTGCTGGCAGTGGCGGGCGGCGGTCAGGGCCGCGCGGCCCGCGGCGGCCTTGGCGAGCAGGGAGCTCAGGTCGCCGCGGTCGTCGTCCGCCACGGTCAGAGCCGCTTCGGCGCCCTCGATCGCGATCAGGGTTTCCGCCAGGCGGTGGCGTACGGCCTGGAAGGAGGCGATCGGGCGACCGAACTGCGTTCGGTCCACGGCGTGTTGACGGGCCAGGGCGAGCATGGCGCGGGCCGTCCCGGTCAGCCACCAGGCCAGGGCTCGGCGGCCCGCGGCGAGAGGCGGCGCGTCGGTCCCGGTGGGGGTGAGACGCCAGGGCAGTTCCTGGTCCAGTGCATCGGCGGGCGTGAGATCGGTGCCGCGCTCCCAGACGACCTGGGAACCGCCGACGTAGGGAAGGGGCACGCTGCCGCCCTGCGGGCGGCCCGCCTCGTGGAGCACCACGTCGTTGAGCACGGAGGCGTGCGCGCCCGTCTCGCCGAGCAGACGGAAGACCAGCGGGACCGTCTCATACGGCAGTTCGGTGAGCATGTCCCGCCAGCCCATGCCGTCGAGTGCGGCATCCAGGGCCGCGCCCGTGTGGTCGGTCATCGTTTTGCGCAGGGCCTCGGCGAGCAGGTCCAATTCGGTTGTGTCAGCGCTCATCCGGGTTCACTCCTTGCCGAGGCCGAGCAGCCGCCGGGCGACGATGTTGCGCTGTACCTCGGCGGTGCCGCCGTAGATGGTCGCCGCGCGCGAGTACAGGAACTCGGTGCGCCAGGTGTCGTCCGCGTCCGTGAGTTCGACCGCACCCGGGAGCAAGTCCCGTGCGGTGTCGAACAGTTGCTGCTCGGCGGTGGCAAGAAGGACCTTGTCGACCGAGGTCTCCGGGCCGAGCGCCGCACCGTCCGCGAGCCGCCGTTGCGTCGCGTAGGAGCGGGAGCGCGCGGTGTGCAGGGCCAGATAGGCCTCGCCGACGGCCGCGTCGTCCGGGGCGCGGCACTCCTCGATGAGACGGTCAAGGCGCGTGTACAGGTGGGCGATGCGGTGCCAGAAGCAGGTGGAACGCTCGTGCGGCAGCAGGTCCATCGCCAGGCGCCAGCCGTCGCCCGGCCGGCCGAGCATCCGTGCGCCGGGCACCACCACGTCGTCGAAGAAGACCTCGGCGAACTCGTCGACGCCGTGCATCGTGCGCAGGGGACGGACTGTGATGCCCGGGGAGTCCATGTCGACGAAGAAGGCGGTGATGCCGCCGTGCCCGGGCTCTCCCGTCCGCGTGAGCAGCACGCAGCGGGCGGCGTACTGGGCGAGGCTGGTCCAGACCTTCTGGCCGGAGACCACCCAGTCGTCGCCGCGCGGCCGGGCGCGGGTGGCGAGCGAGGCGAGATCGCTGCCGGAGCCCGGTTCGGAGAAGCCCTGGCACCACTGCTCACGGCCGCCGAGCAGCAACGGGACCATTTCGGCGGCCAGTTGCGGCGAGGCGTACGAGATCATCGTCGGCGCGAGCACTTCGACCATGGAGTAGATGCCGGGCTCCGCGAGGCCGCGGGTGGCCACCTCCTCGCCGAGCACGGCCCGCAGGACGGCGGGTCCGCCGAGCCCGCCGACGGACGCGGGCCAGCCGTGGCGCATCCAGTCGGCCTCGTACAGCGCCCTTCGCACCCGCGCCAGTTGAGCCACTTGGGCGTCCAGGGAGCGATCGGTGGGATCCGGTGTGAGGTCGTGCGCGTCGAGCCAGGCGGTCAGGTCCGCGCGGAACTGCGCGATCTTACAGCTCTCCTGGGCGTTCACGCGCCCGCCGGGTCGAAGGCGTGCGGACGACCGGAGTCGTGGGCGCCGCTGCGGCGGATGAAGGTCATCGCGCGGGTGTGCAGCCGCCAGCCGCGTTCCGTGCGCCGGTAGGTGTCGTTGTAGTAGCCGATGCGCAACTCGTGGGTGGCGTGATCGACGAAGCAGAGCGGCTGGGTGCCCGTGGCGCTGTCCCCGGCCGGCTCCACCAGCGCGGTGCCGGTGAGGAACAGCCCCTTGGGCGCGGCGGCGACCAGCGCGGGGAAGTCGGAGAGCGGGTAGGTTTCGCCGAAGGCGCTGTACGTCCCGTCCTCGGTGAACACCTCGAGCAGGCCGTCGATATCACCCTGGGTGATCGTCACCGCGTAGCGGGCCAGGAGCTGGTGGATCTCCATGAGGTCGTCGGTCGGGCGGGGTGAGGTCACCTGTTCACTCCGTTCTCGAACGTGAGAATGCTGTTCTC
This sequence comes from Streptomyces sp. SAI-127, assembly GCF_029894425.1. NCBI lineage: Bacteria > Bacillati > Actinomycetota > Actinomycetes > Kitasatosporales > Streptomycetaceae > Streptomyces > Streptomyces sp. SAI-127. The sequence continues at coordinate 50,411 of NZ_JARXYJ010000001.1, read as the reverse complement.
GGCGGTTCTCTTCAGGGTTCCACGGGGGTGGTGTGGCGTCAACGTGCAAACCGGGGGCGGGAGTCGGGTCTGCTCGGCGGAAATGCCCCGCGTATCGCGCAATGTTGCGTACGAATGGTTGATTCGCGGATGAGGAGAAGATAGTTTCCGTTTACTGAGAGGGGAATCCTGTCCGTCAGGGGAAGGGAAGTCGGCATGACGTCACCGGCCCTGGGGCTGCGCCCCGGAGCGCAACTGGCCAGCACCGTCTGCGGTACCCGTGTGGTCGTGGTGAAGGCGCAGGCCGACGCCCGTCCGCGGCTCACCTGCGGAGGTGAGCCGATGGTGCCGGCGGCCGAAGCGGCGCCCGCGGCCACAGCCGCGCCCGCAACCCAGAACGCCGGCACTCTCATCGGCAAGCGCTATGTCGACGCCTCCGGCTCCCTGGAGCTGCTGTGCACCGCCGCGGGCAGGGGGCCGCTCGCCTGCGACGGCACGGTGATGGAGATCAAGGCGGCCAAGCCGCTGCCCGCGTCCGACTGAGCCCGCCCCGCACACCTTCGTACTCATGCGTATGTACGCGCTTGGAGGCCCGTCATGCACCGGGACGACATGATCCTGATCAGCGTCGACGACCACATCATCGAGCCGCCCGACATGTTCGTGAACCACCTGCCGAAGAAGTACCGCGACGACGCCCCGCGCCTGGTGCACCGGGACGACGGCACCGACGTGTGGACCTTCCGCGACACGGTCATCCCGAACGCCGCGCTCAACGCGGTGGCCGGGCGGCCGAAGGAGGAGTACGGCATGGAGCCGCAGGGTCTCGACGAGATCCGGCCCGGCTGTTACGACGTGCACGAACGCATCAAGGACATGAACGCGGGCGGCATGCTCGCCTCGATGAACTTCCCCTCGTTCCCCGGCTTCGCAGCCCGCCTGTTCGCCACCGAGGACCCCGATTTCTCACTCGCCCTGGTGCGCGCGTACAACGACTGGCACATCGACGAGTGGTGCGGCGCCTACCCTGGCCGCTTCATCCCGATGGCGCTGCCGGCGATATGGGACGCGGAGCTGTGCGCGGCCGAGGTGCGGCGGGTCGCCGCCAAGGGCTGCCACTCGCTCACCTTCACCGAGAACCCGGCCGCCCTCGGCTGTCCCAGTTTCCACGACCCGTACTGGAACCCGTTGTGGAAGGCCCTAGTCGACACCGACACCGTGATGTCCGTGCACATCGGCTCCTCGGGCCGGCTCACCATCCCGGCCGCCGACTCCCCGCCGGACGTGATGATCACGCTGCAGCCGATGAACATCGTCACCGCCGCGGCCGACCTGCTCTGGTCCAAGCCCGTCAAGGACTACCCGGACCTGAAGATCGCGCTGTCCGAGGGCGGCACAGGATGGATCCCGTACTTCCTCGAGCGTGTCGACCGGACCTTCGAGATGCACTCCACCTGGACGTTGCAGGACTTCGGCGGAAAGCTGCCGAGCGAGGTCTTCCGCGAGCACTTCCTGACCTGCTTCATCAGCGACCCGCTGGGCGTGCGGCTGCGGCACGACATCGGCATCGACAACATCTGCTGGGAGGCCGACTACCCGCACAGCGACTCCATGTGGCCCGGCGCGCCCGAGGAGCTGGGCGGGGTCATGGACGCCTGCCAGGTGCCGGACGACGAGATCAACAAGATGACGTACGCGAACGCCATGCGCTGGTTCTCCTTCGACCCCTTCTCGCATGTGCCGCGCGAGCAGGCGACGGTGGGTGCGCTGCGGGCGGCGGCGGTCGGGCACGACGTGAGCGTCCAGTCGCGCAGCCACCGGCTCGTCGCGCCCGCCGAGAAGCTCGCCGGGTACCGGGAGCGGGCGCAGCGGGCGGTCGCAGCCGCGTCGAAGTAGCCCGATCGGCTCACGCGCCGTCGACCGGCCCGATCGGCCCGGTCCCCGGGCCGTCGATGCAGCCCGTCGTAGCCCTTTCATCGCCGGACCCAGGAGGTCGCACCGTGGCGGACGCCGCCAACCCCTTTGCGCTCACCGGCCGTTCGGCCCTCGTCACCGGCGCCGCGGCGGGCATCGGTGCCGCCGTGGCGCAGGCACTCGCCCGGGCCGGCGCCACCGTGCTGGTCACGGACCTCGACGACGTGGCGGCCGAGGCGAGCGCCGCGAGGATCCGCGCCGGAGGCGGCAAGGCGGAGAGCGCGGTTCTCGACGTACGGGACCGGGCCGCCGCCGACGCCGCCTGCGCGCGGGCCGCTCAACTCGCCGACGGCCGCCTCCACATCCTCGTGAACAACGCCGGTGTCACCGCGCCGGCCATGTTCGCGGACCTCACCGAGGAGAGCGTCACGCGGCTCGTCGACATCCATGTGATGGGCGCGTTCCGGTGCGCGCAGGCCGCGCTGCCGTTCTTGCCCGTGGGCGGTACCGGACGCGTCATCAACGTGACCTCGTCCGCCGGGCTCACCGGCACGCTCGGCCAGGTCAACTATTCCGCCGCGAAGGCCGGGATCATCGGGATGACCAAGTCGCTCGCCCGCGAGCTGGCGCGGAAGCAGATCACGGTCAACGCCGTGGCACCGCTGGCCGCCACGCCGATGACGGAAACCATCCGTACGCACGAGAAGTTCGCCGGGCCCATGCTCGCCCGTATCCCCATGGGCCGGTGGGCCGAGCCTGAGGAAGTCGCCCCGGCCTTCGTCTTCCTCGCCTCCGACGCCGCGTCGTTCGTCACCGGGCAGGTCCTGCCTGTCGACGGCGGCCTGGTGATCTGATGCCCGGAACCGGGGGGCGGGGACAAGGAGGGCGGGGACGTCGAGTGCGGGGACCGCTTGCCGGCGTCGCCGTCGTCGCTCTGGAACAGGCGGTCTCCGCCCCCATGTGCACCCGCACGCTCGCCGACCTCGGGGCCCGCGTCATCAAGGTCGAGAACCCGCGCGGCGGTGACTTCGCCCGTCACTACGACGACGTGGTGGGCGGACTCGGCGCGCATTTCGTGTGGGCCAACCGCGGCAAGGAGTCGGTCACCCTCGACCTGAAGACCGAGCCGGGCCTGGACCTGTTGCACCGGCTGCTCGACCGGGCCGACGTCCTGGTCTCCAACCTCACGCCGGGCACCACGGCCCGTCTCGGTGTGGCGCCCGGCGACCTCGCCGCCCGCCATCCCGGCGTCATCGGTGTGGAGATCGACGGCTACGGCCCCGGCGGCCCGCTCTCCCACAAACGCGCGTACGACCTGCTCGTCCAGGCCGAGTCCGGCGCCTGCTCGATCACCGGGCATCCCGGCGCCCCCGCGAAACCGGGACCGCCGGTCGCCGACACCACGACCGGCCTGTACGCGGCGCTGAGCATCGTGGCGCTGCTGTACGAGAGGCGCGGATCCGTGCTCGACGGGGAACGGCGGCCAGGGCTCGACGGGGCACGCGGATCCGGCTGTGACCCCGCGCCTTCGGTGGCCGTCAGCCTCTTCGACACGATGACCGAGCTCATGGGCTACGCGCTCACGTACACCCGACATTCGGGCCTGGAACCCGACCCGCTCGGCATGAGCTCCCCGGCCGTCGCGCCGTACGGGGCGTACCGCACCGCCGACGGCCAGACCGTCGTCCTCGGCACGACCAACGACCGCGAATGGCAGCGTCTGGCCACGGAGTTGATCCAGCGGCCCGACCTCGCCGACGACGACCGCTTCCGCACCAACACCGGCCGGTGCGCCCACCGTGAACTCCTCGACAAGGAGATCACCGCCTGGTGCGCCCGCCACGACCTGAGCACGGTCCAGGACCGTGCCGACCGGGCCGGCATAGGCAACTCCCGTTACAACACCCCGAGTTACGTCAACGCCCACCCGCAGCTCACCGCCCGCGACCGCTGGCGTGGCGTGGCCACACCGGCGGGCGAGATCCCGGCGTTGCTGCCGCCACCGGTCATCTCCGGTTACGAGGCGCGGATGGGCGCGGTACCGGGGCTCGGCGAGCACACGGAGACGGTGCTCGGCGAACTCGGCCTGAGTGCGGGGGAGATGGCCGCGCTGCGGGAGGCCGGGGTGATCGGGGAAGCTCCCGAGGTCAGGGGACCGTCGTGACGGCGTACGAGGCCCGGAACGGAACCACCCCCGTTCTGCTGACCCACGACACCCCCGAGGGCATCCGCACCCTCACCCTCAACCGCCCGCACCGCAAGAACGCCCTGGACACCGCCCTCTGGTCCGCGCTGCACGACGCGCTCGTGGCGGTCGGCGAGGACCGGTCCGTACGGGCCCTGGTGCTCACGGGTGCCGGGGGAGCGTTCTGTTCGGGCGCCGATCTCAGCAGCCCCCGTCCCGACACCCACCCCCTGCACCGGATGCGGACCCTGACCGACGTGGCGCTGCTGCTGCACGAGTTGCCCGTGCCCACCATCGCCAAGGTCACCGGGGTCGCCGTCGGAGCGGGCTGGAACCTCGCTCTCGGCTGCGACCTCGTCGCGGCCTCTCCAGGCTCCCGGTTCTCGCAGATCTTCGCGCGCCGCGGCCTCTCCCTCGACCTCGGCGGTTCCTGGCTGCTGCCCCGGCACGTCGGATTGCAGCAGGCCAAGCGGCTCGCGCTGCTCGCGGAGACGATCGACGCGGAAGAGGCCCACGCCCTGGGGCTCGTGACATGGGTCGTGCCCGAGGAGGAGATCGACGGCTACGTCGAGGAGCTCGCCGTCCGCCTCGCACAAGGACCCGCGATCGCACTCGCCCAGAGCAAGGCCTTGCTCAACGAGGGCATGGGCCACACCTTGCGCGAAGCCCTCTCTGCGGAGGCACGCGCGCAGGTGGTCAACTTCGCGACGGCGGACGCCCCCGAGGCCTACGCGGCCTTCGCCGAGAAACGCGCACCTGTCTTCACGGGGACCTGGGCCGTACCCGCGTCCGCCGTCGCGCCCGTCACCATGTCAACGGAGGAACCCCGCGATGCCTGAAGCAGTGATCGTCGAGGCGGTCCGCACCCCCGCGGGCAAACGGGGCGGAGGCCTGTCCGCCGTCCACGCCGCCGACCTCTCCGCCGTGGTCCTGGGCGCACTCGTCGACCGCACCGGTATCGATCCGGCCGTGGTGGACGACGTGGTGTGGGGCTGCGTGGGACAGATCGGCGACCAGTCCGCCAACATCGCCCGCTATGCGGTCCTCGCGGCGGGTTGGCCCGAGTCCGTGCCCGGCACCACGGTCAACCGCGCGTGCGGCTCCAGTCAGCAGGCTCTGGACTTCGCCGTGCAGGCCGTCCTGTCCGGGCAGATGGACGTGGTCGTCGCCGGCGGCGTGGAGGTCATGAGCCGGGTGCCGCTGGGCGCCGCGAGGGCGGGTGGGCAGCCGTACGGCCCTCAAGTCCTGGCCCGCTACGACGGATTCGACTTCAACCAAGGCCTATCCGCGGAGAAGATCGCGCAGAAGTGGGGCATCACGCGTGCCCAGGCCGATGAGTTCGCCGCCCTGTCACATGCGCGTGCCGCGGCCGCGCAGGACGCCGGCGCGTTCGACCGCCAGATCGTCCCGGTGATGGCGCAGGGGGCGACGGTGAGCGCAGACGAAGGCGTACGCCGCACCACCAGCGTCGAAATGCTCGCCTCTCTCAGGCCGTCCTTCAGCGAGGACGGCCTGATCCACGCGGGCAACGCCTCCCAGATCTCGGACGGCGCGGCCGCACTCCTGGTGACGACACCGGACAAGGCCCGTGAGCTGGGCCTGACCCCGTTGGTCCGGTACCGGGCGGGTGCGGTCGTCGGCGCCGACCCCGTACTGATGCTCACCGGTCCGATCCCCGCCACGGTGAAGGTGCTCCGCAAGGCGGGCCTCGCCCTCGCCGACATCGGGGTGTACGAGGTGAACGAGGCCTTCGCGCCCGTACCTCTCGCCTGGCTCGCCGAGACCGGCGCCGACCCCCGCCTGCTCAACCCGCTCGGCGGCGCCATCGCCCTGGGCCATCCGCTCGGCGCATCCGGCGCCGTGTTGATGACCCGGATGATCCACCACATGCGCGAGAACGGCATCCGCTACGGCCTGCAGACCATGTGCGAAGGCGGCGGCACCGCCAACGCCACCGTCGTCGAACTCGCCGCCCGCTGAAGGGGACCGGAACCATGCGCCGCGACCTCTTCACCCCCGACCACGACGCGTTCCGCGAACTCGCCCGCGACTTCATCGCCAAGGAGGTCGTCCCGCACTACTCCGACTGGGAGAAGGCCGGGCAGCTGCCGCGCGAGGTGTTCCACAAGCTCGGCTCACTGGGGCTGCTCGGCGTCGCGATCCCCGAGGAATACGGGGGAGGGGGCGTCGCCGACTACCGCTACAACGTGGTCCTCCAGGAGGAGGCCGCCCGCGCCCTGGTGACGCTGGGCACCGTACGCACCCAACTCGACGTGATCCTCCCGTACTTCCTCGCGTACGCGAACCACGAACAGCGCGAGCGCTGGTTCCCGGGCCTGGCCACCGGAAGTCTCCTCACCGCCGTCGCCATGACCGAGCCCGGCACCGGCTCCGACCTCGCCGGCATCCGCACCACCGCCGTACGCGACGGAGACCACTACCTCGTCAACGGCGCGAAGACCTTCATCACGGGCGGTCTCCTCGCCGACCTGGTGATCGTCGTGGCACGTACGTCGACCGACCCGGACGACCGGCGGGCCGGCCTCACCCTGTTCGTCGTCGAGGACGGCATGCCCGGCTTCACCCGCGGCCGCACCCTGGAGAAGATCGGCATCAAAGCGCAGGACACCGTCGAGCTGGCCTTCGACGACGTCCGCGTGCCCATGGCGAACCGGCTCGGCGAAGAGGGCGCCGCCTTCGGCTACCTCGGCCACAACCTGCCTCAGGAGCGGCTCACGGTCGCCGTCGGTTCGGTCGCACAAGCAGCCGCCGCCCTGGAGGCGACCATCGCCTACGTCAAGGAACGCAAGGCCTTCGGGAAGCCGGTCGCGTCCTTCCAGAACACGAAGTTCGAACTCGCCGCCGTGGCAACGGAGATCGAGGCCGCCCAGGCGATGCTCGACCGGGCCGTCCTCGCCCTGGTCGCGGGTGACCTGTCCGGTCCGGACGCGGCGAAGACGAAGCTGTTCTGCACCGAGGTGCAGGCGCGGGCGGTCGACCGGTGCCTCCAACTCTTCGGCGGATACGGCTACATGCAGGAGCAAGCGATCGCCCGGCTGTACACCGATGCCCGGATCACGCGGATCTACGGGGGCACCAGCGAGGTCATGAAGGTGATCGTCGCGAAGTCGCTGGGGCTGTGAACGACCACACGCGGGCCGGCGGCGACGGGCCGTCGACCGTACGGCGCTGGCTGGCCACGATCCACGACGCACCCGGGCCGCTGGCCCCGACCGGGCCGCTGGCCCCGACCGGTCCGCCGATCCCAACCGGGACGGCCGACTGCCCCTGCCGGGACTGGGCCACGTCCGGCGCCATGTCCCTGACCGGTCACGCCTCGGGCCCGCCCGTGCTCTCCCCGGCGAGCGCCGTCCCGTTGCTGCGGGCCGCCGCTTCCGCACTCCAGCCTCTTGGAGCTGCCCTCGCCCACCCGGTCCGTGTGGACCCCCTGGCCCTGCTCACCGGGCGCGCGGGCGCACTGGGGCTGACCCGGCACGGTCGCCTTTCCGCGGGTGGGGCGACCCGGCTGCTGCGGGCGGCGGACGGATGGTGCGCTGTCTCCCTCAGCCGCGCCGACGACCTCGAACTGCTCCCGGCACTCCTGGGGCGCACCGACGTGGACGACCCCTGGCGAGCACTCACCCGGGCCGTGCGGCGCATGCCGGCGGGGGACCTCGCGGAGCGCGCCCAGATGCTCGGTATCCCGGCCGCGGGGCTCCCGCCCGCACCATCGGTCCCTCCCACTCCCTGGCGGGTCAGACGTATTGCGCCCTCGGTACGACCGGTGCCCGGCCGCCGCCCACTGGTCGTCGACCTCTCCTCGCTCTGGGCCGGACCCTTGTGTGCCGACCTGCTGCACCAGGCGGGCGCGCGCGTGATCAAGGTGGAGAGCACCCGTCGCCCCGACGGCACGCGCAACGGCAAGCGCCTCTTCTACGACTGGCTGCACGCCGGCCACGAAAGCGTCGCCGTCGACTTCACCACCCGCGAGGGCCGCACCGCCCTGGCGGCCCTGATCGACGCCGCCGACGTGGTCATCGAGGCCTCCCGGCCACGCGCACTGCGGCAGCTGGGGATGGCCCCGGAACAACGGACACACCGCCCGGGCAAGGTCTGGCTTGCCATCACCGGATACGGCCGTGCACACCCCGACCGGGTGGCTTTCGGGGACGACGCCGCAGTGGCGGGCGGCCTCGTCGGCTGGACGGGCGGCGAGCCCGTGTTCTGCGCCGACGCCGTCGCCGACCCGCTCACCGGTCTTGTGGCCGGGCTCGGAGCACTCGCCTCCCTCGCGACCGGTGGCGGTCACCTGATCGACGTGGCGATGAGGGAGGTCGTCGCGGCCTTCACCGGCGGCCCACCGCTGGCAGCTCACACAGTGCACGGCGACAACGGTGCCTGGAGCGTCCACTGCCCACGGCTGCGGCAGACACACGCCGTACGGTCACCGCTGCCACCTCAACCACGGGGTACTGCAGGGGAGTTGGGGGCGGACACCGTGAGAGTCCTCGACGAGGTGGCGGCGTCACGCCGGTGAACGGTGAGCGTAGGACCACGTCAACGCGGGGGCACGGGGCCATACACCGCCCGGCCTCCGACATATGTGGCCCGTACCAGAGCCGAGTCCAGGTGACGCAGGGCCTCATCGAGGGGTACGTGCAGCAGGACGAGATCGGCGCGCGCCCCGGTGGTGAGACGGCGAGGCGGGCCGCCGGGGTCGCACGGGCGGGACAGCATGCCGCGCAGCACCCGTGCCGGCGAAGTCCGTTCGCCCGGTGCCAGGACTCGTCCTGAGGGTGTCGTCCGGTCCCTGGCCGCTCGCAGACAGGCCCACGGATCCGGATCGCCGTACGGGGCGTCGCTGCCGGGGGCCGTGGTGACGCCGGCGCGCAGCAGGCTTCCGTATCGCCAGAGGTCGGCGTGTTCCGCGGTCGGGGTGCGTTCCAGGTAGGCGTCGCCCCGCCGGGCGATGAACGTCGGTTGTGTGATCACGCGCAGCCGGTGTGCGGCGAGTTCGCGGACGGCCGCGGTATCCGCGAGGGCGCAGTGCTCGATTCGGTCGCGGGCGTGATGTCCGGCTTCGTCGAGTGCGGCGAGTGTGAGGGCGAGCGCGGCGGGGGTCACGCAGTGCACGGCGACGGGGCGGCGCGCGGCATGGGAGGCGGATATCTCCCTTACGAGGGCGGCGAGTTCCGGCAGCTCGTGGTCGGCGACCACCAGCTTGCGGGCGCCGAGCCGCAGCCGTGGGTGGCTGACAGGTGCAGGTCGGTGCGCGGCCAAAGACGTGACGTACTGGGGCAGCTCGCCCCGGTGCAGTGCACCGGCCAGTACGGGCACGGCGGCTGAATCGGGGGTCGCGTCCGTGACGTGAGTGATCCCGAAGGCGGCCAGCCGGGCGCCGATGGCGGTGAGGGAGGGCGGACGGGCGCCGATGCGCTCGCCCAGCCAGCCGTCCACGCGCCAGAGCCGTCCCGTCGCGCGGCCGGAGTCGTCCCGCTCCACCCCGGGTGGGGCGGCGGTCGAGTCGGCGCCGAGGCGTTGCAGGCCTGCGGAGTTGACCACCCACAGGGCACCCGAACGGTGCTGCACCCGCACTGGCCGCCCGTCGGCCCAGGTGTCGAGAATCTCCCTGTCCAGTGGGCCGTGCGCGCCGTCGTCGTAGCCAGTCGCTCGGATCCAGCCATCCGGACCGGGGGTTGCGCCGCGGACTGTCCGGCCGAGTGTGGCGGCCGTGCGCCCCGACAGATCGACGGACGCGGCCTGCGCGGCCATCGCGGTCAGATGCAGATGGTGATCGGCAAGGCCCGGGAGCAGGGCGCCACCGCCGCCGTCCACCACGTTTTCACCCGGTGCGGCCCGCAGGCGGGGCGCGAGGGCGACGATGCGCCCGCCCCGTACGCGGCAGTCGCCCTCATGACCGGGCGCCACTTCCACAGACCTGAACAAGGCGGAGCCGCCCGGGAGTTCAGCCATGCGGCACACCATCGACGATCCCGCTCCCTTGTAGCGTGGCCGCGTCGAGCCCCTCCACCTCGTCCACCAACCCCCACCGCAATGCCGTCCCCGCGCCGATTTCCTCCCCGGTCAGCATCAGCCACGCCGCCCGCCACCGGCCCACCCGGCGGGTGACGCTGACCGTGCCGCCGGCTCCCGGAATCAGCCCCATCGACAGCTCGGGGAGGCTGAAGCGCGTATCGGCCGCCGCGGTCACCAGGCCCGCGAACGCGGCGAGTTCGAGACCCGCACCGATCACGGGCCCGTGCACCCGCACCCGGACCCGGTCGCGCACCGCGTCCAGGAGGCGCCACGGCGCACGATCGAGCCGGACGACGTACGCCGCCACGGGATCGCGAGCGGAGCCGAACTCGGCCAGATCGCCGCCGCTGCAGAACGCCGGCCCCGCGCCCTGGAGTTCGACCCGCTCGATGCCGGCATCCCACACCGCCGCTTCCAACGCTGCGTACAACTCCTCGCGCATCAGGGCCGACAGCGCGTTGCGCCGCTCCGCATGGTCCAGCTCGATCGTGAGCAGTCCGCCGTCGCGCGTCGCCCGTACGAGAGGCCCCACCGGAGCAGCGGGGCGCGGAGCCGGCCGCTCGGCGAGCCATCGCGCGAACTCAGGTCCGCCGAGCAGCATGGAGTACACGGCGGCCTCCGCCGCGAGACCCCGCACCGTGTCGAGGCAGGCCGTCTGTCGCAGCAGATGCCCGAGGGCCAGGCCCGCCCCGAGCCGGTGCGCGACAGCCTCCTCGAGCTGGTCGTACGCCTCCCCGACGTGCGCAACCGGCATCAACTCCGGCCGTTCGGCGACGACATCGGGCCCGGCCAAGGTCAGGGTCAGGGCGTCGAGCAGCGGGGCGAGGCGCTGCGGCGGCGTGTGCCGGGCCACGCCGACGACCATCGGCAGCATCCCCCGTACAGCCGTGGCGCACCGGACGATCTCCGTGTCACCGGCGGCGTGCCACCGATCGAGATCCAGAAAGTGCAGCACCCGACCCGGCACTCCCTCCGGGCCCGGCAGCAGACCGGCGTCGGCGGCGACCCGTGCCGCTGACACGGTCGTGCCCTCCCACTCCGGGAAACCCGCGTTCTCCCAGTTCATCCCGCAAGGGTAGAACGTGAGTTGAGGCCTCCGACAGTCCTGTGCGTGACGCTTCCAGTCGCGGATCAATGCTCTTATTCTCGATATCGGTATTGGCGTTCTCGCATGTTGCAAGTAACGTATCCAGCGATGGACGCCTCCTCGCACACCTTGTCGGGCATCCCGCTCAAGCCGGTCTACGGACCGCAGGACCGTGATGCCGAGCCGCCCCCGCCGGGCAGCTATCCCTTCACCCGCGGCAATTACGCGACCGGTTACCGGGGCCGCCTGTGGACTCTGCGCCAGTACTCGGGCTTCGGCACCGCCGAGGAATCCAACCGGCGTTACCGCTACCTCCTCGACCAGGGAGGCACCGGCCTGTCCGTGGCCCTGGACCTGCCCACCCAGTGCGGATACGACTCCGACGACCCCGAGGTGGCCGAGGAAGTGGGCCGGGTCGGTGTCGCCGTCGACACCCTCGCGGACGCCGAGGTGCTCTTCGACGGGATACCGCTCGACCGGATCAGCACCAGCTTCACGATCAACGGTACCGCCGCGATCCTCCTCGCCTTCTACGTGGCGGCGGCAGAACGCAAGGGCGTGCCGCGGGAGAAGCTCACCGGCACCATCCAGAACGACATTCTCAAGGAGTACGCCTCGCGCGGCACCTGGATCTGGCCCGCAGATCCGTCCCTGCGCCTGATCGCGGACACCATCGAGTTCTGCGCCGCCGAGGTGCCGAGATTCAACGCGATCTCGGTCGCCGGAGCGCACTTCCGCGACGCGGGAGCCAACGCTGTGCAGGAGATGGCGTTCACGCTGGCCGACGGAGTCACGTACTGCGACACGGTCCTCGCGCGCGGCCGGATGACCATCGACCAGTTCGCGCCGCAGGTCTCGTTCTTCTTCTACACGCACGGCGACTTCTTCGAAGAGATCGCCAAGTACCGTGCCGGACGCAGGCGTTGGGCCAAGATCGTGCGCGAGCGCTACGGGGCGGGCAGCGACAAGGCCGCGATGTTCCGCTTCGGCTGCGTGGCGGGCGGAGCCTCCCTGTACGCGCCGCAGGCCCGCAACAACACCGTGCGCGTCGCCTACGAGGCGCTCGCTTCCGTGCTCGGCGGCGTGCAGTCGATGTTCACCGCAGCCTGGGACGAGCCGTTCGCGCTGCCCAGCGAGGAGTCGGCCACCCTCGCCCTGCGCACCCAGCAGATCCTCGCTCACGAGACCGGTGTCACGCGCGTCGCCGACCCGCTCGGGGGCTCGTACTTCGTCGAAGCGCTCACCGACGCCACGGAGGCCCGCATCGTCGAGATCATGGACGACCTCGACGCCCACGGCGGCATGGTCCGCGCCATCGAGGACGGCTATCTGCAAGGCCTCATCGCCGACGAGGCGTACCGCATCCACCAGGCGACCGAGTCGGGCGAGCGGCCGGTCGTGGGCGTCAACCGTTTCGTCACCGACGAACCCGCGCCGGAAATCGCCACCTACGAACTCGATGCCAAAGGGCGCCAGCTGCAGCTCGACCGGCTCGCCCGGGTCAAGGCGGAACGCGACCCCTCGGCCGTACGGGGCTCACTCGCCGCGCTGGCTCGCGCTGCCGAAGGGACGGACAACCTCATGCCCGTGCTCGTCGACTGCGCCCTCGCGTACTGCACGGTCGGAGAGATGGTGACCGCGCTGAAAGATGTGTGGGGCGAGTTCCGGCAGCCGGTGGTGTTCTGATGGCCGGGGCCCGCATCCTCGTCGCCAAACCCGGACTCGATGGACACGACCGAGGAGCGAAGATCGTCGCGCGTGCGCTGCGCGACGCAGGCTTCGAGGTCATCTTCACCGGCATCCGGCAGCGCATCGACGACATCGTCGCCACCGCGGTCCAGGAGGACGTCGCGGTGGTCGGACTGAGCATCCTGTCCGGCGCCCATCTGGCGCTGACCCGCCGCACGGTGGAAGCACTGCGTGCCGCAGGCGCCGAGGACATCGCGGTCGTCGTGGGCGGCACCGTCCCGGCGGGCGACGTACCCCGGCTCCTCGACGCAGGGGCGGCCGCGGTCTTCCCGACGGGCGTCCCACTGGACGAACTCGTCCACGAGATGCGCAAGGTGGCAGCCCAGGCGGACGCGGCGGCCCTGGGCCTCGGGGGCGCCGCGTCACCCGCCCCATCCGACCGGGCCGTGTGAGCCGCCCCCTGCGCGCCGCACGGGCCGCAGCGACAGCCCCGAACCAGCAGGAGGACATACCGTGCGCACAGGCGTGATGATCGGCCCCGAGCGCGGTGACAGCGCCCGCAAAGCCGCCCGCATGCTCGACGATGTCGTGTGGGCCGAGGCGGCGGGACTCGACACGGTGTGGGTCCCGCAGATCCCCACCGACTTCGACGCGCTGACCGCCGTGACCCTCATGGGGACGCGCACCACCCGTATCGAATTGGGCACCGCCGTGGTGCCGTTGCAGGCGCAGCACCCGATCGCCCTCGCCCGGCAGGCTCTTTCCGCCCACGCGGCCACCGGCGGCCGGCTCGCCCTCGGTGTCGGCCCCTCGCACCACTGGGTGATCCGCGACATGCTCGGCCTGCCGTACGAGAAGCCTGCCGGTCTTACCCGCGACTACCTCGACGTCCTCGACGCGGCACGCGCAGCCCCCGGTCCGGTCGACGTCGAGAACCCCACCTTCAACGTCCACAACCCGCTCGACATCGGGCCGGTGACCGCGCTGCCCGTCCTCGTCGCCGCACTGGGGCCGGTCATGCTGCGTCTCGCCGGCGAACGCGCGGACGGCACAGTCCTCTGGATGGCCGACGAGCGCGCCATCGCCGACCACGTCGTTCCCCGCATCACGAAGGCCGCCGAAGCCGCCGGCCGCCCCGCCCCGCGTATCGTGGCCGGTGTCCCCGTCTGTCTGTGCGAGCCCTCGCGGGTCGACGAAGCCCGCGAGCGCGCCAACCGCATTCTCGGCGAGGCCGAGATTTCTCCCAACTACCAGCGCCTTCTCGAGCAGGGCGAAGCCCGCGACATCGGCGACCTGTGCGCGGTGGGCGACGAGAAGGCGATCCTGTCCCGTCTGCGCCGCTTCGCCGACGCGGGCGCCACCGACCTCTCGGTGCGCCTGCTTCCGATCGGGGACGACCGCGAGGAACTGATTGCCTCCAAGTACCGGACCCGCGAACTGATCGCGACGCTGGCAGCGGAGCTTCGCTGAGAGGACATCCTGCCGCATTGGACGGTCACCTCCGGCTGGGCCTGACTGACGTAGAGCACGACCGTCTTTTCCATGCGGCGTGGCGAGGGGCGGGGTGATGAACATGCGCCATCGCCAGGACGTGGTCTGGATGAGGACGACGCCGACACCGGAGACGGGCGCCGTACACGCCGAAGGCCCGGCCCCGCTCGGCGGGTTCGCTGAAGGTGAGCGTCAGGGGTGACAGGGCCGGCGGTGCGAGCAGCGCCGCGCAGGCGCCTGCCAGATCCACCTTGGGGCTGGCGGCTCCTCCACGAAGCCTCTGTTGGAGCTGTGCTACCGCTCCAACGGCGACATCGTGCCGGGCACGGAGAACTCTCCCGCTACCTCTCCGAAGCCTCCATGGCCGAACTCTTCACCACCCAGCCAATCGAACCCGAACCGCAGATCACCCCACAACCGGAAAGCAGTTGCCGTGACTACACCACCCCGCCGGACGTGACCACACCGCCCTGGGCAAGCAGGCCGTGCGGGGCGAGCGTACGCCCGCTCCGCACGGCTGGTTGGTCGGCGACAGGTCACGCTTGGTGCTCTGGTGCTCTGGTGCGCCTGCGGCCAGATTCCGTGAACCGTCAGTCTGTCGGCGCACTGGAGAACACCTTGCCGCGCCCGTCGTCGGCCCTCCGTGAGCGGCGTCTACGGCGTCGTTGCGCCTGTTACGGCGCCGGAGTCGAACTGGTTGATCGCCGATTGGGCGGTGTCGTGGGACGTGGAGAAGATGCCCGCGTCCTGCTTCGCTGCGGCGGAGGCCAACGTCACGGGCTGACCGACCGGGACATAGTTGGCACCGTCGTAGGAGTACGAGGCGCTGAATGACGTGCCCGATCGGGTGAGCTTCACCCAGATGGGGCGGTAGATGTCGACGCCGGCGCGGGCCTCGGTGTCCAGGTACCCGTCGCCGTTGGCGTCCCACTCGAACACGACGCCGTTGCGGGCGGTCACCGCGACGACGGCATACCCGGCCGACTCTCCCGCCTTGGTCATGTCGTTGCGGACCATGACCCCGGACTTGGCCCAGGCGTTGGCGTCGTTGACCGACACCACCCGGGTGGACACGCTCGAGTCGGCGTGGAACGAACCGGCCCGGTAGATCGATCCGAACTGGTCGTCGCGTTGACCGCCGGCGCCCCACACATCGGCGCCGGCCGCCGCGATGCCGAAGCTGTCGCCGCTCTGGCCGAAGTACGAGCTGACGGCGGAGCCTGCGGCAGTGGCGAGGCCGGGTGCGACCGGTGCATGAACCGCGCACCCGCTGAAGCCGAACTGGTTGGCGTTGAGCGATGTCCGGTACTTCGGAGCGACACCTGCCTGGCAGATCACGTCTCGTGCGCCCGCGGGCCAGTTGGCGCCGGCGACCTTCACGTTGTTGATCAGCTTGTTGTTGTGGGCCTCGGCGTTCGGTGTCGACGCTCCGCCCGAGTTGTACCAGTTGTTCTGGATGATGTTGTCGCTGGTGTTGTTGCGGAGGCTGTAGGCGTTGGTGAAGAGGAAGGAACCGCCTTGGACGACGTTGTTCTCGTACGTCATCGAGCGCGAGCCCTCGTCGAGGTAGAGGCCGACGCCTGAGATGTTGAACAGGTAGTTCTTGGCGACCACGGTCCCGGGGCTGGCGGAGAGGTTGTAGACCGAGCCTCCGTCGGCGAAGCGTGCCTTGGTGTTGTGCACGAGGTTGCCCTCGACGCGGTTGTCCCTGAGCGTGGTCGGCGTCGTGTAGAGCGTGTTCCACTTGTAGTAGCCGCGGTCGACGTAGTCGTTCGATCCCCCGGCGTCGTTGATGCCCCAGCCGTAGCCGGTGTCGATACCGTCGTAGGGGACGTTGGAGACCTCGTTGTGCAGGATGCGGGCGTTGGTGACGTAGGTGCTCAGGATGCCGCTGTTGTCCTTGTAGTCCACCGCCACGCGATTGATCGTGTTGTCGGAGATCAGGATGTCCCGGTTGGTCATCCTCGGGTCGCTGGGGTGGTGTGCGTCAGGCAGTACGCCGCCGACCGCGATGCCGTGCCCGCTGTTCTCCGTGAACCGGTTGCCGACCACGTCGATGTCGCTGGCGCCCAGGCCGACGCCGGTCACCGTGGCGTTGGCGTCGTTTCCGACGCCCAGGGCCGACTGGCCGAGGTTGGTGAACGTGTTGCCGGTGAACGAGATGCGGCTGGCAGCGGAGACCTGCACGGCGGCGGGCTCCTGGTACCAACTGGTGCGGGCTCGCTCGAACATCTCACATCCGCGTGAGCAGCTGGTGAAGGCGTCAGCGGGGCGGTAGTCGTAGGTGCCCTTGATGAAGAGGCCGTTCTGCTGGTCGGCATACCCGTCGGTCGAGGGGCCGAGCCAGGAGGTTCCGGAGAACTGGATGCCCTTGAAGGCAAGGCCGGTCACCGGCTTGCCGTACGTCCCGCCGATGCTGATCAGTGTCTCCAGGCGGGGCAGTTCGATGTCGAGCCGGTTGGGGTCGACGCCGTTCGCCGGCTTGTAGTAGAGCTTGCCGGCGCCCGGATCTATGTACCACTGGCCGACCTGGGTGAGGAAGCTCAGTGAGTTGTCCAGGTACCAGCTCGGGCCGGCCAGGAATGAGTTCTGGACGGTGTCCCAGCCCCACGTGTTGTTGTCCCACGCCGGCTGCGCCATCTTGATCTCGGTGGCGCTGATGCTCTGCACCGGCGAGTAGCGGTTCGTGAAGTCGCCGAGGGACTCGAACTCGATGCGTCCCTGGTCGGGGAGCGTGGCGAGGTAGCTCAGGGCCGGGTTCTTGATGGTGAGACCGGTTGCGGTGGGAGTGACGTCCGCGTTGGCCAGGCGGATGGCGGCGCGCGGGGCGATCACGCCGTTCACGTAGAGCTGGCGGGTGTCGAGGCCGCTGGGGGTGTCCGCCTCCCAGATGCCTGCCCCTGCCTCGGACTTGGACCAGCCGGTGACTTTCGAGGCGCCGGTGATGACGGGGTGCGCGCCCGGGGCGGCGTTCCAGTGGATGGTGTGCTCACCGCCGTCATTGCCGGGTCCGAACCGCAGGGGCTCGGAGAGGCGGTAGGTGCCGTCGGCGAGCTGAACGCTCACGTCACCGTGTTTGGCGGCGGGGCCGACCACGTGCTGGGCCCGCTCGAGCGAGCACGGCTGCGACTGGCTGCAGTGTCCGGAGTCCTTGCCGTCCGGCGCTGCGAAGTACACCGTCCGAGGCGCGGCTTGTGCTTGCAGGGGATTGAGCGCTGAGGCGATGACGGCGCAGACGCCGAGGGCTGCCAGGGTGCTCGCCCTGCGCCTCCATCGTCTGCTCACCGAGCGGGTCGAGTCTGACGTCGATGTCATGTTCGATCGCTTCCTGTGACTGGGGCGTTGATGCCCGCCACAGGGTTAGCATACGTATGATGTTTGCGACAAGATTCGTACGATGTTTACTTGAGCCTCTGAAGTACTAGCTTGTGCGGGTGGGGTCCGGGACGAGTCCTGTGAAGTGCAGCTCTTCCCAGAGTGCCTCGGGGATCACGGCCCGATAGCGTGCGACATTGCTTCGCACGTGCTCCTGAGTGCGCATCCCTGTCACCACCGACGTGACCGCGGGATGGCGCAGCGGGAACTGGATGGCAGCCGCCGGGAGTTCCACCCCGTGCCGCTCACAGACCGCGGCGATGCGGGCGGCACGTTCGACGACGGCCCGCGGCGCTGCCCTGTAGTCGTAGGTCGCCGAGCCGTCCACGGCCGTAGTGCTCAGCAGTCCGGAGTTGTAGACCGCCGCGGCGACGACGCCGACGCCGCGGGCGCCGGCGACGGGGAGCAGGTCGTCCAATGCCGATTGATCAAGAAGGGTGAACCGCCCGGCGACCATCACCACATCGACGTCGGTCCGCCTCACGAACTCGGCCAGCATCGCCGCCTGGTTCATGCCGGCGCCAATGGCACCGACGACGCCCTGGTCCCGAAGCTCGGCCAGAGCGGCGATCCCGCTCGACGATGCCGCACTCCAATGGTCGTCAGGATCGTGCAGGTAGGCGATGTCGAGCCGGTCCGTCCCGAGCCGAGCCAGTGACTCCTCCACGGAGCGAAGGATCCCGTCGCGGCTGAAGTCCCAGACGCGCCGTTTCGTCGCCGGCACGATGAACCCGTCGTCGTCGAGCCGGTGACTTGTGTCCGGGCTGTCCACGAGCAGGCGCCCGACCTTCGATGAGATGACCACATCCTGCCGAGCGGCCGCGTGCAGGGCGCCCCCCAGGCGGCGTTCGGACAGCCCGAGGCCGTAATGCGGTGCGGTGTCGAAGTAGCGGATCCCTTCCTCGGCTGCGGTTTTGACGGCGCGATGCGACTCGTCGTCGGTCGTCTCGGTGAACAGGTTGCCGAACTGGGCTGCACCCAGGCCCAACTCCGTGAGCCGGTGCCCGGTTCGCAGTCCTCGGGTCGGCAGCGTCTGTTGCGTTGATCTGTGGGCGCGCGGTGGTTGCTTGCTGGTCATGACACCGACTATAACGGCGACAGCATACGTATTATGTTTCGTGTGGGGCTGCGCGGGGCTGTGGGCCCGCGCGTCCTGCGACAGGGCAAGAAGGAGCCGATCGGCATGTTGGCAGCAAGTTACGTAGGCGCGCGCACGATGACGGTCGAGGAGCGGGAACCAGCCGAACCGCGTGCAGGGGAGGTCCAAGTCGCCGTGGCGTATGTCGGAATCTGCGGAACGGACCTCCACGTCTTCCACGGGGACATGGACGGTCGGGTCAGCAAGCCGGCGACGATCGGACACGAGATGTCAGGCACGATCGTCGCCCTCGGCGCCGGCGTGGAGGGCTGGTCGGTGGGTGATGCGGTGACCGTCATGCCGCTGGCCTGGGACGGCACCTGTCCGGCCTGTCGCGCGGGGAACGAGCACATCTGCCAGAACCTGGACTTCATCGGCATCGACAGCCCCGGAGCCCTTCAGGAGCGCTGGAATGTACCGGCGTCGACACTTGTGCGGCTGCCCTCGGAGATGTCGCTGCGAGACGCAGCGCTCGTGGAGCCGGTCGCGGTGGCCGTTCACGACGTGCGGCGTTCCGAACTCGCCGCAGGCAGCAAGGCGGTCGTTATCGGTGCGGGCCCGATCGGCGTTCTGATCGCGATCGTCGCTGCCGCGTTCGGTGCCGAGGTCGTGATCGCCGAGATCGACCCGACCCGGCGGGCCGCCGCCGAGGACATGGGGCTGACGACGCTGGACCCCTCATCGGTCGATCAAATCGCCTGGGTGGAGGAATGGACGGACGGCGCCGGAGCGGACGTCGTGTTCGAAGTCTCCGGCTCGGCCGCCGCCGTGCTCGGCGCCACCAGCCTGGCGAAGGTCCGCGGCACGCTCGTGGTGGTGGCCATCCACTCGCAACCGCGGCCTATTGACCTGCACCGCGTGTTCTGGCGGGAGCTGAGGTTGCTCGGTGCACGGGTCTACCAGCGTCACGACTTCGAGCGCGCCATCGAGCTCCTGGCCGAGGGCGCCATCCCGGCCCAGAACCTCATCACGGGCATCGTGTCCCTGAATGAGCTCGAATCGGCCTTCGGTGTCCTCGAGGCCGGGCAGGCCATGAAGCTGCTCGTCGAGGTGAGCGCGTCATGAACCCGTTCGACCTGACCGGGCGCCTCGCCGTCGTGACGGGGGCCAAGCGCGGAATCGGCTTCGCCGTCGCCGAGGCTCTGGCCGCTGCCGGTGCCGACATCATCGGACTCTCCGCCACCCTCGATCCGGAGTCATCGGCGATCGGCGACCGCGTGCGCCGGCTCGGCCGCGAATTCTCGGGACACCGCGTCGACTTCGCGGACCGGCGCCAGGTGATCCGGATCGCCGAGGAACTCGCCGCAGGCGAGCGCCCGGTGGACATCCTGGTCAACAACGCCGGGACCATCCGCCGGGCTCCCGCTGCCGAGCACCCTCTGGAATGGTTCGACGAGGTGCTCGAAGT
Source organism: Streptomyces sp. SAI-127 (assembly GCF_029894425.1). Lineage (NCBI taxonomy): Bacteria > Bacillati > Actinomycetota > Actinomycetes > Kitasatosporales > Streptomycetaceae > Streptomyces > Streptomyces sp. SAI-127. The sequence goes on along the minus strand of NZ_JARXYJ010000001.1, from coordinate 30,109 downwards.
CGACCTCACGAGCACGTTCGTACTCAGCCAGGCTCTCGGGCGGCGGATGCTGGACGCGCAGCACGGACGCATCGTCTTCACCGCCTCCCTGCTCTCTTTCCAGGGCGGGATCAACGTGCCGGGCTACGCGGCGGCCAAGTCCGGCATGGCGGGACTGATCCGGGCGCTCTCGAACGAGTGGACTGGATACGGTGTGACTGTCAACGGCATCGCACCGGGCTACATCGCGACCGACAACACCCAAGCGCTTCAGGACGACCCTGACCGGTCCCGCGCGATCCTTGAGCGGATACCGGCGGGGAGATGGGGAACACCGGAGGACCTTGCAGGCGCCGCTGTGTTCCTGGCCTCGGACGCCGCGCGCTACGTCTCCGGGACGATCCTGCCGGTCGACGGCGGCTGGCTCGGCCGATGAGGCGCTGCGAACGCCCGCCGGCGGTGACAACGCTCCGGCGGAAAGCGGTGAGGGCAGTCTGATGGGCGGGCACGTGCTGACCGTCGGGGAGACGACGGCGCTGTTGCGCGCCGCCGACATCGGCGACCCCGCGGAGGTGACCGGCGCCCGCAGCGCGACCGGTGTGCGGACAGCAACGTTGCCACGGGCCTCAGCCGGCTCGGTATTCAGGCGGTCGGGGTGAGACGAGTCGGCGCCGTCGCCCTCGGTCGGCGGGCCGTTCGCGCCATCGCAGGGCAGGGTGTTCGACGCGAGAGTCACCGTCGATCCCGACGTACCGGATGCGCTGGTTGCAGACGGGCTGTCGATGCCCTGCGATTCGGCGGAGCTGGAATCGCAGGGGCCCGTGTGGCGTGAAGGGCGGGCCCGGCCATCGCAGGCGGTGGACCACCAGCGCATTCTGCAGGCGCTCGCGGACGGCCTCCGGCTCGGTCAAGGACCGCTGACCTGCGAGGAGCCGGCCGTTCTGTTCCGCATGGATGTGGCGCCGGCGGGTGGAGCCGCTGCGGTCGTAGGCGAGGCGTCGGGTTACGCGAGGCCGGCTCGCCGAGTTGGCGCCGGGTTGGTTCACGCTTGCCCAGGGTGTCGCCGGGCAAGTCCGCGGGTGCCCATCAGGTGAGCGAAAGGGCCGACGTCGCCTCTCGCGGATCACTGCGCGCAACAGGTCCTGGAGCTCACCGACCAGTGGTCGTGCCGGCGTGGGCAGAACGCACAGATCCGGTCCTGCGGCGGGAAGCCGGCGGTCAGCGCCCGCAATTGATGGCGTCGACGGGGTGGCGGATCACTATCGCCCGGTGGCGGTGGGCCTCCGGCTGAGCGGCTCAATCACCCGTCGATGCGGCCGAGTTGAAGTCCCGGCGTGAGCACGTACAACACGGCAACAGAGTCGCGGGATTTCGGTTGGTTTCGCGACCTGGAACTGCGAGCGAATCAAGTGATGACAGACATCATACGTATGCTCTACAGTCCTGGCGCAGAGTCGTCAACGAAGTCGACAAGACAAGGACATCCCATGGTCGGAACCCACACTGTGGTGCGTTCGCGCCGTAAGGCGTCGACCGTCGCCGTACTGTGCGCAGCAACGGCGCTCCTGGCCCTCGCTGGGTGCGGCGGGGAAGGCAGCTCGGCGAACGGGGCGTACGGCTTTCCCGAAGCCAAGCAGGAAACCTCCTCGACGATCACCGTCTGGGTGGACGCGGACCGCCAGGCTGCCGCGAAGGCGTTCCAGACGGAGAACCCGGACACCAAGATCAAGATCGTCACCTATGACGGGTCGGCCAACGGGTCCAACTCCTTCCGGACGAAGATGCAGCTCTTCGACCGCGCCGGTAGCGGCTGGCCCGACGTCGTCTTCTCCAGCCAGAACAACGACGCGGCATGGGCCAGCCAGAAGAGCGGCGGCAAGCAGGCGTTCGCGGCCGTGTTGGACAAGGGCCTGGTCCCGAAGGGCACGCTCAGCAACTTCACCCAAGGCTCGCTCGACCCGTGCACGGTGGACGGCCGCGTGTACTGCCTGCGCAACGACCTCGCCCAGGCGGTGCTCTGGTACGACAAGTCCCTGCTGGAGCAGTTCGGCTACGCCCTCCCGACCACGTGGGAGGAGTACCAGGCGCTGGGGGAGAGGGTCGCCAAGGAGCACCCCGGCTACATCATCGGGACGGCTGGGGACGCCTGGACGCCCGAGGTGTTCATGTGGGCGAGCAAGTGCCAGGCCAATGACGTGCCCGGCCCCAAGTCCCTCACGGTGAAGACCGACTCGACCGAGTGCAAGCGGGCGGCCTCGATGCTCGACGCCCTCCGCCAGAACGGGACCGTGCCGGTGGTCAGCGTGTTCACTCCCGAGTTCTTGAAGAAGTACTCAGGCAAAGTGCTGATGATGCCGGGTCCGGCCTGGTACGCCGGCGCGATCTTCAACAACCCACAGTCGCTCAACATGTCGGCCGGCCACCTCGGCGTCGCCGCGCCGCTGCCGTGGAAGGGCGAGAGCGAGGCGGTCACGGGCAACGTGGGTGGCGGAACCTGGTTCATCTCCAGCCACTCGAAGAACCTGAAGGCCGCCGAGAAGTTCGTCCAGTTCGTCACCACGGCCGACGAGTACCAGGTCGATGTCGCACCGGGTTACCCGGCGTACGCGCCCGCCGCGAAGAAGTGGATAGCCAAGCAGGAGGCGAGCAAGTATTACGCCACCTCGCTGCAGCCGGTGGAGACCGCAGCGTCGCGCGTCTGGGATGGCTGGGGTTACCCCACGTTCAGCCAGGAGGCGATATGGGCGAAGACGATGACCCCAGGTATCACGGGCGGCAAGTCGATCGTGGACCTGCTCCCGACCTGGCAGAAGGCGATCGAGAACCAGGCCGAGGTCAACGGATACAGGGTGAAGTGACATGACCCTCGCTCCTCCGAGTGACCAGCCGACCGCTGACGCCTCCGGGCGTCGGCGGTCAGGCCGGGGCAGAGGCCGACCGGCCGGCCGCACCTTCGCTCGCAGTCCGATCGGCTACCTCTTCGTATCGCCCTACGCGCTGCTCACCATCGTCTTCGGCATCGCCCCCTCGCTCTACGCAGTACTACTGGCCTTCACGAACGCCGACGGTGGATTCGCCGGCTTCGACAACTTCACCAAGGTCGTCGGTGACTTCCGGTTCTGGCCGGCCGTGTTCCACGTGACCACCTACCTCATCATCTGGCTCCTCGGGCTGGTCATCTTCGTCGTCGGCCTGGCGTTGGTGGTCCACGCCATCAGCGTGCGGTGGGTGAGCACGACCCTGCGCTTCGTCTACTACCTGCCCGGCGCGCTCGCGGGCGCGTCCAGCGTCCTGTTGTGGCTCTTCGTCCTCGATCCGACGGCGAGCCCCGTCAGCGGTCTCCTCAGCGCGATGGGATTCGACAGCTTCGTCCAGGTGATCCAACCCGGCAACCTTCCGGCGATCTTCGCCATCATCGCGTTCTGGACCGGAGCCGGCGGGTGGATCATCATCATGTACGGCGCCCTCAACAACATCAGCACCGAAGTGATCGAAGCCGCCCGCATCGACGGCGCGAACGCCGTCCAGATCGCGTTGCGGATCCAGCTTCCGATGCTGCGCAAATGGGTTGCGTACATGGGAGTCATGTCGCTCGCGGCCGGCACCCAGCTGTTCGTCGAGCCACAGCTGCTCAGCCAGGCCAGCAACGCAGTGGTGCCCAACGACTACTCGCTCAACCAGCTGGCTTACCAGTACGCCTTCCAGCAGAACGACTTCAACGGCGCGGCCGCGATCTCGCTGATCCTGCTGGTCGTCGCACTCCTGCTGTCCTGGGTGTTCGTGACTCGCGGCGACCTCTTCGAGAAGGAATGACCATGACAGCACTCTCCGCCGGACGCCGCCGGCCGAGCCTCAGCGGATGGAGCGGACGGTCCATCGCCGGCGTCCTGCTCGCCGTCTTCGTCCTGTTCTTCGCCATCCCGATCCTCTGGCTGCTCCTCGCGGTCACGAAGTCCTCGAAGACGCTCGTCGTCGCCGACCCGTTCTCGCTCGGCTCGTGGTCGGACTTCGTCGCCAACTGGCATCAGCTGTTCGACTTCCAGGACGGGGCGGTGACCACCTGGATCGGGAACTCTGCGCTCTACGCGATCGGCGCTCTGGTGATCACGCTCCTCGTGAGCATCCCCGCCGGCTACGCCCTCGCGCTCACGGAGTTCAGGCTTCGCCAGGCGCTGCTCGTGCTGACACTCGTCGTCATGCTGATCCCCAGCACCGCACTGGTGCTGCCCATCTTCCTCGAACTGAACAGCGTCGGCCTGATCGGAAGCCCGCTGTCGGTGATCCTGCCCATGTCGTTCTTCCCGTTCGGCGTCTACCTCACCTACATCTACTTCTCGACCAGCATCCCCCGTGACATCCTCGCAGCCGCGCGCATCGACGGCTGCAACGGTTTCCAGGTCTTCACCCGAGTCGCCCTTCCGCTGGCCGCCCCGATCGTCGCCCTGGTGGCGTTCTTCAGCTTTGTCCAGAACTGGAACAACTTCTTCCTCCCGTTCGTGATGCTGCCCTCGAGCGACGGCTACCCGATCCAGGTCGGACTCACCTCGCTACTGGCCTCAACCCCGGCCTTCAATCCCAGCTCCGCAGGATCCGACTCCGTCCAGCTGCCCACCTTGGCGCTGGGGACGATCGTGTCGATCCTGCCCGTCCTGGTCGTCTTCCTGTTCTCCCAGCGATTCCTGGTCGCAGGCATGACAGCGGGAGGAACCAAGGAATGACCGGTCGCACATACAAGGAGAACCACCGCCGATGAAGATCACCGGGTACCGCAGCCTGAACACCGTTCACGACTGGGGCAGAATCACCGGGGACGTCAACGGTGTCCAGCCCAGCCACGCCACGCCGGTCCCCGTCCTCATCATCGAGACCGACACCGGCATCGAGGGAATAGGCCTCGGGTCCCACGCCGACATCGCCCGTGTCTTCCCCGCGATCGAGGGCGATGACCCGCGGTCGGTCGTGGCGCTCTACGACCGCATGCTCGACTGGGTCTTCAAGGCCGGTCACTCAGGAGCCACCTTCGGCACCATCGGAGCCGTCGACATGGCCCTCTGGGACATCAAGGCGAAAGCCGCTGACGAGCCGCTCTGGCGGACCCTCGGGGCCCGCGAGCGCTTCGTCCCCGGGTACGCCTCCGGTCTCGAGTACGGCCTGACCGAGGACGAACTCGCCGACCTCTACGGCCGGTTCGCGGATCGCGGATTCAAGGCCGGCAAGCTCAAAGGCGGCCGCGACCTCGACCGCGACCTGCCCCGGCTGGAGATCATGCGCGACATTCTCAGCCGCAACTCCCGCAGGCCGGCGCTCATGTTCGACGCCAACGAGTCGTGGAACCATGCCCAGGCGGCCCGGTATGTCGCGGCCATCGAACAGCGCGTAGACCTCACCTGGGTGGAGGAACCGCTGCGCCGGTGGGATGCGGCAGGCATGGCCGCGCTGCGCGGGAAGGTGCGCGCGGCGATCGCAAGCGGCGAGAACCTGACCGGGCTGGAGCAGTACCGCCCCCTGCTGGACGCCAACGCGGTCGACATCGTGCAGGTCGGCAACGTGTGGGGGATCACCCACTTCCTCCGTGTTGCGACGCTCGCGCACGCCCACGATCTGCCGGTGAGTCCCGTCGCGTACAACGCGAACCCGGTGGCGCATGCAGCCGCCGCCGTGCCGAACCATCTGGCCTTCGAAGTCCAGGATCTTCTCTTCCCCGTCGGTCTCGACGTCGACCAGCAGTTTGACGACGGAGGCATCGTGCTGGGCGATCGCCCAGGTATCGGGATCGTGGTCGACGAGTCCCAGATGTCACCGGCCGGCGCTGCGACGCCCCGGCCCGCGGCGACCGGACCGCACATCCGGCCCGAACGTGCTGCCCTGCGGCTGGTCGCCGAGCCGGACGTGATGGATGCCGATGCCCCGTCGTACCGCGGAGGCCGATCCTCGTGACCCGTCGACCTGAGCGCAGGGCCTTTGTCGTAGGTGTGCGGCCCGACAAGCGCGAGGAGTACCTGGCGCTGCATCGTGCCGTGTGGCCGAGCGTGGAGCGAAAGCTCACCGAATGCAACGTGCGCAACTACAGCATCTTCATCTTCGGCGACATCCTGTTCGCCTACTACGAGTACGTTGGCGAGGATCACGAGGCAGACATGCGGCGGATCGCCGAGGACCCGGCTTCGCAGGAGTGGTGGACGCACACCGATCCGTGTCAGGTGAGGATCGCCGAGGAGCGTGAGCCCGGGGCGCTGTGGCAGCCTGTCGAGGAAGTGTGGCATCTGGCATGAATGCCGGTATTGACGCCCACGTTCACCTGTGGGACCGAGCCGTGAACCCGCAGGACTGGATCGACGCGCGGACCATGGCACCGATCGCCCGCGACTTCGGTGCCGCCGATCTGAGCGAGATGCTGGCCGCGACCGGACTCGACCGTGCCGTGGTCGTGCAGTCGAGCAACAGCCTCGATGAGAGCATCCAGCTCGCCAAGCTCGACTCATCAGCCATCGCCGGCCTCGTCGCGTGGGTCGACCTTGCGGCGGAGGTCGGACCTCAGCTCGACCGGATCCGCAAGAACGCCGCTGTCCCCGTCGTCGGGGTGCGGCATCTTGCCCACATCGACCCGGACCCGGAGTGGATGACGCGCGAGGAGATCAGCGCGGGCCTCGCTGTACTCGAGCGTGAGGAACTCTGCTTCGACCTCGTCGTGCGTCACTGGCAGCTCCCTCAGGCAACCCGCCTGGCCGCGCGTCACAGCGGACTCCGCTTCGTCCTCGATCACCTGGGCGGTCCGCCCGAGCCCGGGCAGGACAGGAGCACGTGGGCATCGCGGCTGCGGGAGCTGGCGCGGCATCCGAACGTCGTCGCGAAGGTCTCGGGACTTACGTCGGGCCTCGCCCCCGGATCATGGCGTGCAGCCGATCTCGCCGCCCCGGTGACGGTCGCCCTGGAATCCTTCGGTCCTGAGCGCCTGCTCTACGGCTCCGACTGGCCGCTGGCTGAGCTCGGCGGGGGTGCCGCACCCTGGAAGTCTGCTCTGGAGGCACTGCTCGACGGGCTGTCCGCCTCGGAACGCACACGTGTATTCGGCGGCAACGCTGTCGACGTCTACTCGCTCTCCTGATCGAGTGCTCGACCGTGCGCCCGTGGTGCGTGGTCGGGCAGCCGACGACGCTCCCACGAGACGTGGATGTGATCATGCATCGCCTTCTGGGCCGCCGCGACGTCCTGCCTTGAGATGGCATCGACGATCGCCGCATGTTCCTTCAGCGTCAGTGCAAACGCATCAGGCGGGTCGATGCCCTGGTAACGGCTGGACTCCACGGCTCGCTTGTACAGATGCTTGGCGATGTTCTCCGCCAGCCGGTTGCCGGAGATCTCCATGAGCGCGTAGTGGAACACCACGTCCGCCTGCCGGAAGGAGTCCGTCTCGGGCACGCTTTCACGCATGGTGGTCAAGGCGTTCTCCAGCCTCCTCAACCCATCTGCGCTGCGAGAACCGGCAACCGCGCCCGCCATCGCCGACTCGAGGCTCGCCCGCACGATCGTCAGCTCGTCAAGGACCCCGAGCGTCTCATCGTTGTCGATCAACGCGGACAGCACCACCGGATCGAGCATGTTCCAGTAGCCCGGCGCCCGCACCTGGGTGCCACGACCCTGGGAGACGATCACCAGGCCCTTCTCCTCGAGCCGCTTCACCGATTCACGCAGCACCGTGCGACTCACACCGAAGTGCTCGCTCAGTGGACCCTCGGGGGGCAGCAACTCGCCTTCCTTCAACTGGCCCGTCACGATGAGGTCGACGAGCTCGGCAACGACTGCAACACCCAAGCGGCCGACGGGCAGGCGTGGCGGGAACAGACGGGTGGCGGGCTGCGACTCGTTTGGCATACGTATGACCTTATCGCTCAATCAATCTTCGGTCGAAGAGGTTCCTGGTCCCGGGTGTATACCGTCTTCCGCGGCCTGTAGCCAGTGCGGCTTTGGCTTGCGCTGCACAGAGGGGCGTAGGGCAGCGCCGCTCATTCCGGCACACGCACCAGGCGGCCCAGATGCGCCCGGTACGCCGACGCCCGCGTTCCGGCTCAACCCGTCGCCACCCGCGGCCGGAGGCCTCGTATGACGGACAGCTGGCGTCCGGCACGAGGACGCGTGGTCTGCATCGGCGAGATTGGTGTAAGGGGTGGCGGCTGGACTGGTGTGTTGAGGGGCGGCTTCGTCCTCGAAGAAGGCAAGGCTCAGCCCGTGGCCGGTGATAGCCGTCCTGAATGCCAGGCACGCTGGCGTCGGCATCCAGCACCCAGCTGCGATCGTCGGCAGGACGCCACCCGGTCAGAGGAAGGGCGTCAGTTGCCGGCCAGTTTCTCGGCGGCGTCTCGCCCGGCGTCGGCTGTACGGCGGAGAAAGTCGGCGAGCCGTTCGAGGTCGGCGTCGTCGTAATCGGCGCAGATCCGCTCCACCGAGGAGTTCATCCCGGCGAAGAGCTCGAGCAGTTCGGCATTGCGGTCGCGCAGGGCTCGGACCAGGAAGGCCCGGCGGTCCGCCGGGTCGCGTTCGCGGGCCACCCAGCCGGCACGTTCGAGCCGGTCGAGGACCCCTGTCGTCGTGGCGGCGTGCAGCCCGGCTCGTCGGGCCAGCGCGGTCGGGCTCAGCGGGCCGTGGGCGTTGATGAGGTCGAGGCAGTCCAGGTCGATGTCCTTGAGTCCGAGGCGCGTGCCGACCCGGCGGTTGAGCAGAGTCAGCTCGGCGCCCAGCTCGCGCAGTCCCTGCTTGACCTCGACCGTGGCCCGGCGTCGACGGTGGGCCGCATCCCCAGATGCTACGGGAACCATAATGTACGCCTCTCAAATTAATATGCTACGGTTCTCGTATATTACGGCACTCGAACGAGGAGCCGGGTCAGGGGGTTCGACATGTTCATGGTGATCGGAGCGACCGGGAGCGTCGGACGGGAAGCGGTCCGCCTCTTGCTTCAGGCCGGTGAGAAGGTGGTGGCGGTCACCCGCGATCCAGCCGCCGCTCTGCCCGATGGTGCGCAGGTGGTGACCGGGGACCCGTCCAGGCCGGACAGCCTCACAGCAGTGCCGGACGGCGTGGAGGCGGTCCTGCTCAGCCCACGCGCAGCCAGTGGAGCCACCGCTGAGCTGCTGGCGCTGGCCGCCGCCCGGGGCGCGCGGCGGGTGGTGGCACTGTCGGCCTCGACGGTGGAGCACCCGGCCGGCCACCGGAAGTTCGCCGACGAGTTCAGGGCGGCGGAAGAAGCGGTCAGGCACTCAGGTCTGCAGTGGACATTCCTGCGGTGCGCCGACTTCGCCGCCAACGCTCTGGCCTGGGCGCCGCAGATCCGCGCGACCGGCGTCGTGCGGGGCGCCTACGGCGACGCCGCGACCTCGCCGATCCATCAGCGCGACATCGCGGAGGTGGCCGTACGGGCACTCGCCGACCGCGAGCACGCCGTGCACGCGGGCCGCGCCTACCTGCTCACCGGCCCACAGTCACTCGACCAGCGGGACAAGGTCCGTCTCATCGGTGAAGCCGTCGGCCGGGACCTGTCCTTCCAGGAACTCGCCCCCGCACAGGTCCGCCAGGCCATGCTCGACCAGGGCCTCGCCGAGGACATCCCCGACCGGCTCCTCGGCTCCCTGTCCGACTATGCGAACAAGCCGGGACCGTCCACGGACACCGTGGAACAACTCCTGGGCCGCCCGGCACTCACCTTCGCCGCCTGGGCCGCAGAGAACAGCGCCGCCTTCACGTCCCCGGTCCGCTCATGAGCCCGCAGCGCCGGAGAAGGCCAACGAACGTGCCGAACAGCCCGGTTGCCAAGATGGCGCGAGGGGCCGGCCTGTGGTTCACGGGCGTCTTCACAGGCTTCCTCGTCGCCGTACTCGTCCTCGAACTGTCCCTGCGGGGCTTCGACCGTCACGTCTACACCCAGGTCCGTCAGGTCGAACTCGATTCGCTGGACAAGCTCGCGGTCCTCACGCTGCTGCCTGCACTGATCACCACAGGATTGCTCGTCGCCGCCACGTTCAGGCAGGGAAGACGCACCTCCTGGTGGATGCTGACGGCCCTCACCCTGCTGGTCGGGATCCTCGCCCTGACCCTCGTGATCAATATGCCCATCAACGCCGACCAGCTCGACTGGAGCGTGCAGGCGCCGCCCGCAGACTGGGCGTCCGTACGGGATCGCTGGCAGATCGCCCACAGCGTGCGGACCGGCGCGGCCGTCCTCGCGTTCGCAGCTCTGATCGCCGACGCGACGAGAACGTCGCACGGCCCCCATCAGGAGACACCGGCTTCACCGCCCCACGAACTCCCGGCCGCACCAGAGGATTCCGCACTGCACCAACGGACGGGAAGGTGATCGGCATGAGGGAGATCGAACTGTCCTGCGGAACAATCGCGTACGAAGACACCGGCGGCGACGGCCCTACGGTCGTGCTCCTGCACGGATGGATGATGGACGCCTCGCTGTGGGACCGGCCGATCGCCGACCTGTCCGCCGACCACCGGTGCGTGGCGCCGACCCTGCCGTTCGTCGCACACCTGGCCGCCGTTGCTGCGCAGTCTGCAGGTGACCCTCAAGCAGTACCTGTCCATGTTCCTGGTGTGCACGGTCCGCGACGCATTCCTCGATGAGGACCATCTGGTGGTGATGGCCCAGTTCCAGCGGAGCGTGGCTCCCTGCCCCGGGGGGGTGCCTCTATGTCTTTCGTCAAGCGAGGCGTGGGGTTCGGGGTTCGTAGAAGGTGCCGTCGCGGAGCATCGCGGACAGCACGTTGATCCGTTGTCGGGCCAGGCGGAGAAGCGCCTGTGTGTGGGTCTTCCCGCGGGCCCGGCATCGGTCGTAGTAGGTGCGGGAGGCGGGATCGTGCAGGGCGGCGAACGCGGAGAGGAACATCGCGCGTTTGAGCTGCCGGTTTCCGCCTCTGGGTGCGTGTTCGCCGTGGATCGAGGTCCCCGACGACTTCGTGGTCGGGGCGAGGCCGGCGTAGGAGGCCAGGTGGGCGGCGGTGGGGAAGCTGGTGCCGTCGCCGACGGTGACCAGCAGTGTAGCGGCGGTCCTGACGCCGACGCCGGGCAGCGACGTCAGGACCTTCGAAAGAGGGTGGTCCTCCAGCAGGGCGCTGATCTGGGCTTCTGTGGCCCGGCGTTGTTCGTGGACGGCGCCGGGCGAGCGGGCCAGGGAGGGGATCACGATGTCGAGGGTGCCGGTGCCCGGGACGACGACGGTCTGCTCGTCGAGTGCCTCGAAGACGTCGTCGATCAGTCGTGTCGCCATGCGCGGGGCCTTGGGGCGGATCACCTCAACCAGCTTGCGGCGTCCGGCCTTTCGCAGTGCGGCCGGGGATCCGAAGCGTTCCAGCAGCCAGGTCACGGCCTGGTGGTCCAGGCGCGGGCCGAGGACCCGCTCGAGGCTGGGGTGGAACTGGGTGAGCAGGCCGCGGATCCGGTTGGAGGTGCGGGTGGCCTCGGCCGCCAGTGCTGGTCGAATCCGACGAGGACGGTCAGCTCGGCGGTGATCTCGTCGGTGAGTTCCAGGGAGCGCAGGGTGTGCGGCATGGTGCGGGTGGCGTCCGCGATCACGGCCGCGTCCTTCGCGTCGGTTTTTGCCTCGCCGGGGTAGAGGTCGGCGATCCGGCGCATCGACAGGCCGGGCAGGTAGGCGACCTTGCAGCCGGTGTCCCGGGCGACCGTGAGCGGGAGGGCGCCGATGGAAGCGGGCTGGTCCACCACGACGAGGACGGTGTCGAACTTGGTCTTGAGCTTCTCGAAGACGTCCCGCAACTTCGGTTCGGTGTTGGGCAGCTGCTTGTCGAAGACCTTCTTGCCGGCCGGGGTGAGCCCGTGCCCGTGGTGGGCGCTCTTGCCGACGTCCAGGCCGAGGAAGACGCCTATGTCGTCGCTGTCGTTCAAGCCGTCCTCCCGAACGGATGTCGTGCGTGCTGGCCTGGGCGTTGGCGTCGTGCGCGCATCCACGTTATGCAGACCTGCCGCCCGCGAGCGGCCGGGCGTTGCACCAGGCCAGGCGGTAGTCGGACCTCTCATCAGCGTCTCCAACGGCGCCGCTCGGGCCCGGTGGCACCACCCCCCAGGTCATCCGTTCGACAGGGGGGACCAGCCATGCCGGGCCCGGAGGCCAGCGGCCCTCTTGCAGGGCCGCGAAGAAGATAACGGGGGGCTTCCTGTTGAGTGCCTGGGAGTTGAGGCCGACCAGAGCTGTCCGTATGCCTGACAGGGCGTCAATTGCGTGCTTTGATATGGCACAGATTCGCTGTATATAACGCGATCTCTGGCCTTGGGGGGATGAAAAATGGCCGATAACGTTACATTCCATAACTACGGCGACAGTTATGGTTCTCAAATCGGCAATGCCGAAGGTGATGTGAACATCTCGATGGCCCGGGACGGGCAGCCCTCGGAGCTGTCCCTCGCGGATCACGTCACCGCCCTCCGCCGGGCCCTGGATGCGGCCCACGCGCAGAGCCAGGTCGACGACGGCACCTACGCGGACGCCCAGCAGGCCCTGGATGAGGCCGCACAGCTCACCGAGCCCGCCGACGAGGAACAGAAGAACGCCTTCATCCGTGCCCTGCGCAAGCTCAAGGGTCTGGTGGAGGACGTGAGCGGACTCGCGGGTGCAGTGGCCAGTCTGATCAGCGTCGTCGCGGGGCGGCGATGACCCCGCTGCCCGGTCCGCCGGACGGCGGAGGGCCGACGTTCAACAATTGGGGCGATTCATGGGGGCCGCAGTTCGGCGTCGTTCACGGCGACGTGTACATGCCTGGCGCCGACGCGCCTCCCGAGGAGCAGTTCAGGGCCGGTGTGCGCGAACTGAACAGCAACAACCGGCTCAGCGCCCTGCAGTACCTTGAGAACGCCTTCGAGGCAGGGCGAACCCCAGCACGCGCCTACTACCTGATGCTGGCGATCCTCAGCGGCCAGTCCTTCGAACTCCTCGGCGAGGAGCACATGGAGCGCCTTCGCCAGGTGGCCGCCTTCACGGACGGGCCGAGTGGGACCACAGGCGGGGACGGGCCCGACGCCTACCGACCGGCCATTCGCATCATCTGCCAGTTGCTGATGCTGCTGAGCCGGCCTCCGGAGGCCGTGGAAGCGGACGGCCAGATCCTCTCCCTGTTCAGCGGTATCGACGCCCTGCCCGCGACCCGGCGGTCAGAGGTGCTGCAGCATCTCCAGATGATCATGTATGGAGCGGCCCGCGACCGGCTGGATGCCTGGGACGCGGCGGAGGTTGCGGAGAAGCGCTGCGCCGGCGATCGCCAGAACAGGGCACTCAAGTTCTTCATCCCCGACCCGGTCGGGCCCAAGCAACGCATAGCGGCCCCTATGGATGTCACCGGTGGCGACCAGGCCGCACTGATGGCCGCCGCGGCTCTGGGCGCACTCGGCCTGATCCTCGCCCTCGCAGTCCTCTTCCGCGGAAGCGTCGGCACAGCCGCCCTCGTCCTGCTGACCTGCGGCCCCGGCGGGGCCGCAGCCGCCCGATACGGCATGGAACGCCGCTGGCTCGGCGAACGCCTGGCGGACGAGAACTGCCGCCACTTCGTCACCCCGCAGGGACCACAGCCATGGCACCCGGCGTGGGGGAACGGCGCCATACCCTTCAACCCGGCCGTCGTCCCCGGCGCCTACCGCATCGCCTGGCCCACCCGGCAATACGAGGATTTCCACGCCCACATCTCCAAGGTCATCGCCCACCACTTCAACCGCCAGTTCCGCGACGGCGAGGGCCTGTCCGCCTGGACTCAGCACTCCACCGGCGTGCGTCTCAGCCTGGCCAACGAGCTCACTATCGCCTACGGCGGCACGAATGGTGTGTCGGGCCTGGAATGGCTCGTAGCGATGCATGCCGAGGGAACCGCCCACGCCTGGCGCAACCGCACTCTCTTCGCCTACCAGCAGCAGCTGAGCGTCCCGCCGCAGATCTCCCTCGCCTTCTGGGCCGGCGTCGTCTCCTTCGGCGTCGGAGCTCTCATCGGCATCGGCGACGTCCTCTCGGTGGACGCTGGCACCGGCTTCTGGGCCATAGCCCTGCTCGTCGTCGCAGGCGTCCTGGCCGGCAGGGCCGGATACACGGTCTTCGCCAAGCGCCGTTCGCACACCGCCGACGTCCAGGCCTTCGGCCTCAGGTACGCGAATGAGCTGCGGGTCTGGCAACAATGGCGCGACTACCTCGCCGACCGCCCCACCGACACCGAGATGGCCAAATGGCTCGATTACGATCTCCGGGCCCTGCGCCGCGAGTCACTCGACCACCACGGCCTCAGCCATCACGACGTTCGCAAGTACTTCTTCGTCACCGAAGCCAACCCCGGTTGCGCCCGGGCCCGCAACCTCTACGGCCCGCCCCGCTACTCCTCGTACATCATCCGCCTCTTCCTGCTCACCGAAGGCGGCGTCCGCCAGCACGAGTGGACCATGGACTTCATCACCGCCCGCCACAACCGGGAAGACCGCAGGGCCTTCCGCTACGACGCCATCGGCTCCGTCGCCGTCACCCAGATCGGCCTCCGCGGCGTCGGCGCACTCCGCAACATCGTGCCCCCCGGCATCGGTGCAGCATCCCGTCCCTCGGACGAATTGATCCTCAGCCAGGCTCTGCGCCTCTCCCTCCTCAACTCCGAGAACCTCGATATCGTCGTCGAGAACTTCCACGACTTCCTCGACCGCCTCTTGGAGAACCCCGAGCAACTCTCCCAACTCGCTCTCGAATCCTCTGGGGTCTCCACCGCCCTCCGCATCCTCGAATCCGTGGCCGCGGAAGGCCGAGGCTGGTTTGCCGCCCAAAGGACTTCCCTGGCACGCCGCCTCCAAGGCGCCAGTCTCCTCATGACCCCGGACGCACGCGGCCTCACGGCCAGTCCCGACGACCTGAACGACGGGAAGCCGCAATGAGTTCGGCGAGCTCGGCCACCATCGCGCCGTGCCCGGACCCGCATGCCCCCGGTGTCTCCGTTCTGGACTGAGTGTGCGGTTGAGCCCGCCTCCGTTGGCGATCCGGCGGCGCAGGGCCGCGCAGAACGCCTCTCCACCCGGGGTACTGGCCCATTGCGCCAGCCCAGGGGGGAGTTCACCCCTTCTCGTCATCGGCCGCGCCCTCTTCGTCGAACGTGTAGTCGCCGTTCTCGGCTTCGGCCTCCTCGTCCTCGGTGAACTCCTCGTCGAGCAGGTCCTCTTCGTCGTCCCAGTCGAGGCCCATGTCCAAGGCGGTGTCCTGGCGCAGGGCGGGGTCCGGCAGGGCGTGCCGCTCCGCGCCGTCCCACAGGATCGGGGTGGTCAGCACACCGGGCAGGCCCGAGTGCCGGAAGAGCTGGTACGTGGCCACTTTGGGGACCTCTTGGTGGAAACCCCATTCGTCGTGGCTGGCCAGGACCACGTCCAGGTCGAGCTGTGTGAGCAGCCCCATGTACCGCCCGCGCATTTTGGTGTCGATGCCGGCGAATGCCTCATCGAGGTAGATGGGGCGGGGCGCGGTCGCTGCCGCGCTCTGGTAGTGAGCAGCCGCGGCGACGAACAAGGGCCGTTGGAGTGCGACGGCCTGTTCACCGCCGGACCCTCGTTGTTGCTTCTGGTCGGTGAGATTGGTCCAGTTCTGGTCGGGGCCGGCCTTGTGACGGATACGGATACGGATGCGGCTCCAGGCCCGGTAGTCGAGGGCATCGCGCAGATGGGTTCGCCAGTCCGCACCGCTCTCGTTGTCCCGGGCGGTCTGCACTCGCTCGACGAGAAAGCGGATGAGCCGCTCGCGCGCGTCCTCGGACAGGTGCTCGCTTGACTGCCCGTCCAGGGAGTCCAAAGCGTCCAGCACGTCCTGGTCCTGGTTCGGGTCGGGTTCCCAGATGAGCTTCATGAGGTGTCCGGAGGACGTGGGCACCTGTTGGAGCAAGGTGTTCATGTGCTCGATGAGACTCTTCGCCCGGGCGCGTCGACGCCGGAGGTGATCACCGAGCCGCCCCAGCAGAACCTCGGTGAACAGTCCGTGCTCCTCGTCGCTCAAGTAGCTGCGACGGGTGTGGATTTCGTTGGCCATGATGTCCTGCGCCTCGGGGACGCTGCGGTACTCGCCGTTGTGCAGGAGAGTGATCAGGAACAGCGTGCCGTCGTATGTGGCGCGAGGCCGCCAGTCCGGTCCGTCGAGTTCGGACTGCAAGAGTCTGAACTGGGTGTCAGTGTCGGTGCGTGCCTCGTTGAGGGCTGCTTCGCTCCAGGGTTCGTCGGCCAGTTGGGACACTGCGGTGCGGGCCTGCGCCTCGACCTCCGTGAGACCGTTGGTGCCGGCGGCGTTCACGCCCGCCAGCTCGAGATAGCCGTAGTCGCCCAGTCGGCGATAGTTCTTCACCGCGTTTTCGTACTGCTCGTCGAGTGCTGTGCACTCCTTCGTTGCAGTGTCGACGGCGCCGATCAGGGTGCCGACCTGTTCGGATATCTGTCAGCAGGCCATCGGCATCCAACTGGCCATCGACCGTACAGTCCTGACCTACCAGATCGATGCACTGGCTGAGGCCGGGCTGGTCGAGCGGATACCCGATCCTGCTGATCGCAGGGCTCGCAAGGTGGTGGTCACTTCAAAGGGTGCCGGAACCTTGCCGCGGTTTGCCCGACGCGTTGCGGAGGTTGAAGTCGAACTGCTTGCTGGTCTGACCTCCCATGAAGCTGATGCCTTCAGGAACCTTGTCTTTCGGCTGGCCGCGTTCAAAGGCTTCAAGAGTGAGAGCTAAGCCATCCCCGAGGATCCCGAGCCCCACCTTCGGCGGGCAGCAGAAGTCACCGATGTTGATGTCGTTCTAGAGACCGCCCGCGACCCCCACTAAGAACACTCGGGGTGCGCTGCGGGCCGCCGACAGGTTGCTGCCTGGGCGGGAGCAGTGCTGAATGCCGGATCAGATGAGTCGCCCGCGGTGGCGGGTGGCGGTGTCCCGGACGAGCTCTGCGAAGCGTTCGCGGCTGCGGTTCTGCTCCAGTTCGGCCCGTGCGTCGTCCCATTCCTCCACGTCATCGCTGTCATCGTGGTCGAGGTTCTCGTACTCACTGTGGAGGAGCCAGCAGCCGTGGATTCCGGTGAGGAGGTCCTCGAGGAGGTCACATGCGGGCCGCTGAGGGTCGAGGGGAGTCAGACGCAGAGCGACGTCGGTGAGGTCGGGTTCTTCCTCGCCGCTGTGCCTGGCGAGTGTCTCGTGCAGGTCATCGAGCTGTTCCCGCAGAGCGGTGGGGTCGGGCAGTACGCCGTCGGTGACCTGCATGGCATGCCGGACAAGGCTGGTCACCGCGTCGTACGGCGAAACGCCGTCGTAGATGAGGCCGAGGACGAGGGTAGGCGACTCGTGGGGCAGCTCCTCGATGTTGTCGGCTTCCAGAACCACGCGGGTTGGGTCGAGCCCGGATGCCTCGCCGGTGACCTCGGCTGCCGCGGCGAGCCAGTGGGCTGCCGCGACCGAGGCCGCCGTCGGATCGATGCCCCGGAACAGATCGTCGGGGCCGAAGGGATCCTGCTGCAGGAGCTGGTCGGCGGCGGCGACCTGCACGGGAGAGGCGTCCTCACGGCTGAGGAGGACAGCCTGCTGGGACCGGCCGCTGAGAGCACCGAGCTCGGCACTCTCCACGGCCGTGAGCTCAACGGCGACTTCAGCGGCAACGCCCTCCACAAGCTGCGGGTCGCCGATGCTGTGCAGGGCACGCCCGACGCGATGAGCGGATTCGAGGAGGCTGCTGTAGGAGACCACCAAAGTGCCACCACTGGGCAGGTTGGGCCGGCTGATCGCGTCTACGACCTCGCTGAACTGCTTGCGCTCCTCCTCACGGCGCCAGCCCTCACTGTTGGGTTCCAGCGAGTCGGCGGCACTGGCGGGATGCGTGTAGGTATGCCATGCGGCGTTGGACAGCTGGGTGAGCGCCCGGGCCAGGGCCAACAGGCTGCCGATGTCGGCACCCGCCGGCGCCGTGGCGACACCGGCGGCCAGGTCACCTGCGCCGGTACCCCAGGTGGCGATCAACTCGTGCCGGTCAGACGCGACACAGTAGCGGGTCATGAAGGTGCTCCTCCGCAGACATTGTCCTGCACAGTGATGTCTCGCTGAGCCTATGAGACGGACCACAGAGCCTGCGGCGGCAGACCGCGCTTTCCGACACCCCCGAGGCTTTCGAGCGTCACTGCACTCGCAGCGTAGTTCTCGCCGATGGATCCGTCCCGACGAGCTGACCGACCAGTTCCGGCCTTGCCACCAGCCACCAACTGCCGCACGGGAGGGGGCACGTTCACTCTGCCCTCGTGCACTGGGGAACTGGACTGCGGACAGACCTCTCTTCCCCGCGCGTGGGGATACCTCAGGAGGCGACGGCAAGGCCGCGCAGCAGGTCTCGGCTGCTTTCCGGTGCCGGGCTGTTCCGCTGCAGCTCCTGGTGGATCTCCGTGTACTGAGCGACGTCTGCAGGCTTGTCCAGGTATAGGGCGTTGGTGAGCTGCTCCACGTACACGACGTCCGACAGATCGCCCTGCGAGAAGCTGAACATGGTGAACGGCCCGGCCCCGACCGGATGTCCCATCGAGTGGAACGGCATGATCTGCAGCCGCACGTTGGGCCTCTCGGACGCGTCGATCAGATACTGCATTTGCCGGCGCATCACCGCATGGTGGCCGTAGGTACGCCGCAGCGCCGATTCATCGAGGACGACGTGCAGTTCGCAGGCATCATCTGCAACGAGGGCGTCCTGGCGCTCCAGACGCAGTGCCACCCGGCGCTCCACCTCTGCCTGACTCGCCCGCGGTGCGTACTGCCGGCAACTTCATAGGCGCGGATCAGCGAGGCTGCGCCCTCCAGCCTTAGGTAGGTAGACGACCAGCCGGGGAAGACCTCGGAGTACTGCTGCCACCAGCCCGGGGTGTTGGCCTCTTCGGCCAGGGACAAGATCGCTGTCCGGGCCTGCTCGTCCGTGATGCCGTACAGCGTCAGCAGGTTCTCGACGTCCCGCCTCTTGAAACTGACCCGGCCCAGCTCCATCCGGCTCATCTTCGTTTCGGACACGCGGGCGGAATGACCAGCCCTCTGGAGCGTGATCCCACGCTCCAGACGCAGCTTCCTCAGCTGCGAACCACGTTGAATGCGCCGCACGACCGGACCTGGCCTTCCGGGACGCATGTCGCCGGGGGCGCTCAAGACATACAGGGCCCGGGAGGTTACGGAGCGGATCCGGGACGAGCTCCGGGTGAGCACGCTGCGGCGGCTGGAGAAGAGCGAGGAGGCCGAGACTGAGGCCGACGCTGTCTACGACGCATTCCTGCGGTGTGAGTGGGCGCGTTGGTGGCATTGGGTGGGTGTCAGCGGGATGGGATGCTCGGTGCCTGGTCATGGGGGGTGGTTGCGGCCGGGTCTGCTGTCATGGGGTGACCAAGTGGCTGCTTTTTTCCGGCGAGTGTGGGGTAGGTCGGCTGTCGTGGGGGTGGCTGTTCCTGTGGTGTGAGGGACAACCGCAGTGACGCTCGCGAGACTTGGACTCGGCAGTGGGTGGGCGAGGGAGTTCCGATGAGGACGCCTGACGGGCTGGATGAGTTTCGTTGGCGGTGGATGCTTCTTCGCCGTCCGAGGACTGAGTGGTTTTTTCTGCTGCACGCCGCGACGGGGCCTGCTGGGTTCCAGGATATTCGTGTCTACGGGCGTGACGGGATATCGGATGCGCGGCTGGTGTGGAAGGTGTGTCATCAGTGCGAGCGGGGTGTCATTTCGAAGATCTCGCTCTCTCCGGATGTGCAGCGGCAAGGTCTCGGTACGCGCCTTGTCGGCAGGGCACTTCTGGACGGTCCGGGGTATCGCTGGTCGACCAGTAGCCAGTCCCCGGATGGGCGGGCGTTCTTCCGGGCGATGGCGGCTCGCACCGGCGGCGAGTTCGTGGCGGGGGCCCGAACGTGCGAGCACATCCTGGAGAGTCGGCCCGGGCGCCATAAGCCGGTACTGGACCGGCGCCTCCATCGGGCGCGTCGCTGACGGCCGGCGTTCGGGGTGCTGGCAGTGGTTCACGGGGCCGGGTCGTGGAAGTGGTTGCTGTCATGGGGTGACCGGGTGGCTGTCACGGTGTGGTTAGCAGGTTGCGGGCCGGCTGTGTTGGGTTTGCCTGTTTTTGTGTGGGTGGGTGGCCGGGGCGGGTGGGGTTGGCCGTGTGACGGTTTTGCAGGCCCCGGTGGGGGAGGCGGTGTCGGGTCCGGCGGGTTCGGCGGAGGCTGGCCGGGTGGTGCGGTCGGTGGTGGTGCGGCGGCTGCTGGCGGTGGAACGTGAGGGCGGTTTGTCGGCGTTGCATGTGCGGATCGCGGCGGGGTTGGCGGGGGTGTCGGAGCGGACGGTGTGGCGGTGGCTGGCCGAGGGGCGGGTGGAGGCGCGGCCGCGGCGGGGCGGGTTCACGGTGGGCGACCCGTTGTGGGAGGTGCTCACCCAGGTCGGCGGGAACGTCGCCGAGTTGCGCCGCAGGATGCTCCGGGCACAGGAGGAGGGCGTGCTGGAGCGGTGGGGGGCGGAGTTGGTGCCGTCCCTGGCGACGCTGCACCGTGCGATCAAGGGCGAGCTGAGGGCGGGCCGGGTGCTTCAGGTCGCCCGCACGGCGTCGGGCCGGGTGGAGCCGAGCCGGTACGACCGGGCCCTGGCCGAACTCGGCTTCACAGATGGTGCGAACGGCCCGCCGGTCGTGGACGGCCCGGACGCCTTGCCGTCGGATACCGATGGTGAGGAACGGCCCGGCGCGGTGAAGACCGCTTCGCGGGCCCGGGTGTCGGGTGGGGTGCGTCTGTATGCGCCGGGGGCGCGGCTGGTGTCCACGCGGCAGGTGGCCCAGGTGGTGGAGGCGGTGGGGCACACGGTTGCCGCGCGGGGGATCGGCTGCGTGTACGGGGACACGGGGCTGGGGAAGACGGTCGCGGTCGAGCAGGCTCTGCATCTGCTGCCTGGCCGGGTGCCGGTGTGGCGGGCGGTGGTGGGGGTCAGGCCCGGGCTGCCGCAGGTGCGGGCCGCGTTGTGCGAGGCGCTGGGGCTGCCGTCGGGGTCCTTGACCCATCGTGCCGGTCCGGCTGACCAGGCGCTGGCGGAGGCGCTGGCCGAGCCGGGTGTGCTGTTCCTTGACGACGCGCAGCGTTTGTCGCCGCCGGTGCTGGACTACCTGCGCCAGCTGTGGGATTCGCCGGGTTGTGCGGCTGCCCTGGTGCTGTGCGGGGCGGGCAGTGAGCGGGCGCTGGCCCGGGCCGCGGCGATGCGTTCCAGGGTCCTGACCTGGCATCAGGTCAGCCGTCTCGACACGGAGGATGTGCCGCGGACGCTGGGTCTGTTTCACCCGGTGTGGGAGGACGCTGATCCGGCCGACCTGGGGCGGGCGGATGAGCAGACTGCCCGCGGTAACTTCCGTACCTGGGCGAAGATCACCTCGCATGTCTGTGCGGCCCGGGGCCGCGACCCTGGTGCGGGCGTGGATCGGGATGCGATCGGCCAGGCCTGCGCCCGGCTCGGTCCGTACTCATGACGGCCCCTCTTACGCGCCCGGGGCACACCGGTTCCGGCGGCGGAGCACCTCATCCCGTTCGGCGCGGAGGTGAAGCGGCGCGATGACGGACAACGGACCGCGGGACACCCATGGCGGCCGCGGCGTTGACGCGGGAGGGCAGTGGCTGCCACCGCCGGGGGATCCGGCGGGTGTGCTCGGGAAGCAGTCGCTGGTTGCGCTGCGGGCGCCCGCGGTGCGGCGCCTGCTGGCGTTGCGGGCCCGGGGCGGTCTTTCGCGGCAGCATGTGCGGCTGGCGGGGGAGTGCCTGGGGGCGTCGGAGCGCACGGTATGGCGGTGGCTGGCCGAGGCGTCCCGGAGTCCGGCGGCGGCTGCGCATCCCGGAGCCCGCCGCACCGGCCGGTTCGAGATCACCGCGGAGATCCGGGTGCTGCTGGCGTACTGGCACGGCAACGCCTCCGCAGTCCACCGCCAGCTCGTGGAGCGCGCCGCGGCCGAGGCCGGGGGCGTACGCGCGCAGACGTCCGGTACTGCCGCGCCCGTCCCGCCGGACCCGGTGGCTGTTCCGGGTGGGGCAGCCCTGTCGCAGGTGCCGCTGCTGGATCCGGTCCCGTCGCTGTCGACGTTCCTGCGCGCGCTGCGCCGTGATCTGACGGCGGGGGAGCGCGCCGGTCTCGCCATCGGAGCGGAGGCAGCACGCGCCCATGACGTGTTCGGCAAGCGGCCGCCGTCATGGCGCAACTACGCCTGGGAGACCGACCACGTCCAGGCCCCGCTGCTGGTCGACGCCGACGGCGACCTGGTGCGCCCGTGGATCACCTGGTTCATCGACACCGCCACCAAGGTCATCACCGGCACCGCTGTCACTCCGGGCCATCCCTCCCGCGCGTCGGTGCTGGCCGCCTTGCGTGCCGCAGTGGTGCGGGATGAGCCCTACGGCCCGGCCGGGGGAGTGCCGGAGCTGGTGAGGGTGGACCGGGGCAAGGATTTCCTGTCGGCGGCCGTCACCACGGCGCTCGGCGCGATGGGCGTGACGGTCAAGGACCTGCCTGCCTACAGCCCGCATCTGAAAGGCACGGTGGAGAGCCTCAACCGGGCTGCGGACCGGATGCTGTTCGCCGCCCTGCCCGGCTACACCGCCGGGCCCACCGGGCCCCGCGCGCAGCGGCGCGGTCGTACTGCGGGGGCGGTGTCCGCCCTGTCGTTCCAGGACTTCACCGCGGAGGTCCTGGCGTGGACGAACTGGTGGAACATCGCGCACCGCCCGAAAGCCCTGTCGGGCCGTACGCCGCTGGAGGCGTGGCAGGCCGATCCGACCCCTGTCACCGACATCCCCGCCGCCGACCTGTGGGCCTTCACTCTCGAGGACGACGGCCGGCTGCGGAAGCTGACCAGCCACGGCGTGAGCTGGCGCGGCCGCACCTACACCGCCGCGTGGATGACCGGCCAGGCCGGCCGCCAGGTCCGCGTGCGCTACATGCCGCACCACGACCACGAGATCGAGGTCTGCGACGCCCGAGGCCGACACCTCGGCCCGGCGCACCTCGCGGACGCAGCCACTCCCGAGCAGTTGCAGGCGCTGCGCGAGGCACGTGCGGAGCGCGCCCGGCGCCTGCGCGCCGACGTGAAGGCCGCCGAACGCCTGCGCCGCCAGCGATTCGCCCCCACCACCAGTGCGGAGCCCGCCCAGCGGCTGGGAGCCGTCACGGCCGCCCAGGTAGAGCGTGAACTCGCCGCCGCCGACTACACCGACGTCGCACGGCTGGCACTGCCCGACCTGATCCCGCCCGCCCCGCCTCCGGCGCACTGGCGCACTCCGCCCGCCCTTGCGGCCGGCACAGCGACGCCCCCGCCCGCCTCCGCTCCAGCAGACCCGCCAGGGGACGTTGCGCCGGAGACCGGCTCCCGACCCGCAGGAGACGCCTGATGACCGCGGCCTCCTACCAGTACGTCGACCTGCCCGACGCGGCCGTCGTCACCACCCGGGCCCTGCTCACCGCGCGGGAGAACATCACCGACACCGTCGCCGCACGCGCCATGATGTGCATCCACGGCGGTGCCGGCCACGGCAAGACGCTCGCGGTCAACACCTGCCTGCACGAACTCGAACCCGCAGAGGATGTCCGACGGGTCACCTTCCGTGCCCGCCCCACCGCCCGGGCCGTGCGCTACGAGCTGTTCACCGCGCTCGACCTGCCCGGTGAACCACCCCGCCATCCCAGCGAGTTCGACCGCCTGCTGAAAACCTCCCTGGCCGAACACCCCCGCACCTTCCTCGTCGACGAGGCCCAGTGGCTCAACGGAGAAGCGTTCGAATACTTCCGCTACCTGTGGGACGAGCCCGCCACCCGCTTCGCGGTCGTCTTCGTCGGCGGCGAGGGCTGCCACACCGTGCTGCGCCGCGAACCGATGCTCTCCTCCCGCATCTTCATCTGGCAGCACTTCACCCGCCTCACCCCAGATGAAGTCCAGCAGGTCATCCCCCTGTTCCATCCGGTGTGGGCCGACGCCGACCCCGACGACATCGCTTTCGCCGACAGCCACGCCGCCCATGGCAACTTTCGCGCCTGGGCCCAGTTGACCGCCCACACCCGTACCGCGCTCGCCCGCACCGGCCGGCCCCGGGCCGACCGGGAACTGCTGCGCTGGGCCTTCAGCCGCCTCGCCTGACCACCACGCCGCCATGCCGCCCACCATGCCACCGTGCGTCGCCGTGGTCCTCGACCCGGGCGACGATGCGATCCACACGCACACGGCCCTGGCCGCCCACCATCCGCCCTCCGGGCGGATCACCCTGCACCCCGGCCCGGGCAGCACCAGCGAGACCGGCCTCGCCCACGACCTTCTGGCCGCTCTGGGCAAGCCGCCCCTGCTCCCGGGGCGTTTCCCCGCCGGCCGTCAGCCCGCCTGGGAAGCCGCCACCGCCTGGATCACGGCCCTGCCCGTCACCCGGCTGACCGTCCTGCGCGCCCACCGCCTCACCGCCCGCCGCACGATGCGCCTCCTGCAGATGCGCACCCTCACCGGCATCCACCTGACCCTGGTCTGCCACCGCCCCCATCTGCCCGCCGCCCTGCACCAGGCGCTGCAGACGGCCGACTACGCCGTCATCGCCGACTTCCAGGCCGCCCGCCGTCACTACTACGGCACACCCGCTCCCGTACCCCCGCCTGCGGACGAGGCCGCCCGGCCGGCAGACCGGTGGCTCACTCTGCCCGTGCTGGAGCGCCTGGTCTCCTACGACAGCCCCGCCCCATGTACCGGCCCGTGCACGCCGCCGCCGATCGTCTTCCGGCACCGCCCGCCACCCGCACCCCTCACCCAGCAGACAGTCCGGGAGATCGCCCGACGCCTGGCCACCGTGACCGCCCACCCCCGCTGGCCGCCGCCCTCACCGCCGCGTCATTCACAGGCGCCTCCTTCCAGCAACTCGCCACCGCCCGCCCCGGCGACTACGACGACGCGGCGGCCAGCCTGGCCCTGCACGACCGCGCCCGCTACACCGACGGCTGCGCCACCTACAGCGTGCCGCCGTGGGCACGCACCTTCCTGAAGGCTGCCGTGTGCTTCGCCCGGCTCGCCCCCGGCCCAGGACCAGCACCTGCTGGCCGGCCCCCACGACCGCACCCACCTGCTGCGCGTGGCCGAAGCAGCGAGGCTTCGCCCGCCACAACCGCCCGCCGGCCAGCGCACCGGCCGTATCCAGTGGGACTGGCGCGAACGCAAGGAAGCACAGCGCTACGACACGATGCTGACCCGGCACCAGACCCCACCTTCGCCCTGAGCCCAGCCCCCGACACCCAGGGCCGGCAAGGGAAAGACGGCGCCGCGCGGCACAGCGAGCCAGGGGCGTGGTCAGTCGATGGAGAAATCGGCGAACTCCACGTCAGTGAAGGCGATCCCGAGACCGTGGGCGCGCCGGCCTCCGTCCCGGAAGTAGGCATGTCCCAGAGCACGGGCGAGGATCACCATCTGCTGCTGCTCGCCTCCGCCGGCGTCCCGGGCGGCGAACAGCTCGCGGGCCACTTCTCCCGACAGGTACTGGGTGATCAGCCGTACCCGCGGATCGTCCGAGGAGCCTGCCGGAGCGGCGAAACCGAACCGCGCCCTGGTGTGGAAGACAAACCCGTCGGCCTCGGCCCGGGCCCGTCGGCGGGAGCGCACCAGGGGCTGCCACCGTGCCCTGACGGCCTCATCGATCAACCCCGCATGCACAGCACTGGGACGGCGGCGCATTCCCGGCCGGGTGGTGACCCACCGCTGTACCGTGCGCTGGGAGATCCCCAGGAGGACGGCCACGTTCTTCGTGGAGCTCTTCTCCGCCTTGAGCAGGAAGCGCACAGCGGCATCCTTCGTAGGCACGGGACGGGTCAGCAACGCTCGTTCGAGCCCTTTGACGATCTCACCCATGCCCGCCCCCGAGCGTTCTGCCGCCGCGATGACTGGTGCACGGCGGCCGTCTGCTCTCCCAGATCTCTCACACCAAGCCGCTCCCCCCGGCCAGTTCAGGCATAGCCAGGACACCACCGCGGGCCCCCGGCTAAAGAGCCTGCAGCAACCCAAGCCTGCGGACGCCTTTCAGGGAACAACCGTGAACCCCCAACCGCCATTTACGCCATCCGTACGCGGTTCGTACGCGAAACATGCGCTTCACGCTAGGGTTGGGGCAGGAGGTGCTGCATGTCCGAGCTGTTCGACGCCGTCGACGCGCTCATCGCGTCCCGCTCCCCGCTGCCGCCCCCGGCGGAACGCAAACGGCTGCGCCAGGCGCACGGGCTGACGCTGGACGAGGTGGCCGCCGCACTGCAGGTGCGGCGGGCGACGGTCAGCGGCTGGGAGGCCGGCAAGACCGAGCCGCGGCCGCCGGAGCGCGACGCATACGCGCGCATGCTCAAGCAACTCGCCCAGCTCTACCCCGCCAACGCCCCGGTGCCCGCTGAGGACACGGCGGTCCCCGAGACGCCTGCCCTCCCAGCGGCTCCTGCGCCAACGGGAACTGAACCGGCCCAAGCCCGCACCGAACCCACAGGCCCGATCCCAGAGCGTGTATCCGAGGACACCGCACTGCGCCCCGCCGCTGTGCCGCATCCGGCGGCAACGACCAGGCCGACGTCACGTCGGCAGCCCGCGCGTAAGACCGCCCCCGCCGGCACCCCAGCCGATGGCGCCGATGCACGGTTCGAGAACGGGCCGCTTGCGGTCGTCGGCGTCGCCGACGGTCAGGTGCTGGCGTACTGCACCGGCGGGCTGGTCCTGGACGTGCCCGCCAAGTCGATTCCGTCCCTGGTGGACTGGACGCTCACGGAGGCGAAGCTCGGGGCGCCGAAGCTGTCCGGCCCGGGCAAGGACGCCGACCCGCTGCTCGTGCTCACCCCGTCCGCACTGGAGCGCTACGGCCTGCCGGCCGCCCTCACGGAGGAGGAGCGGCTCACCGGGCGGATCCCCGAGGGCCACAAGGTCATCAAGCAGCTGGCCCGTGCGGAGTGGAAGCTGACCAAGCGCGGGTTCGGGCCGTGGGCGCGGATCTACCGCCCCGCGCAGGGTTCGGAGCGGGCCTGCGTGCAGTTGTGCATCCCGTCGTGGAACGCCTTGGATACCCGGCACTGGGGCGAGGCCGGGCAGCTGCCGCCGGCGCAACTCGCGCGCGTGCTGGGCGTGTACGCATCGCGGGTGATGACGCCGCGCGGATCGACCGCGGTGACCGGCCTGGAGCTGATGACTGCTCTGCACCCACCGACCCGTGCCTCCGAACCGGACGCGACGGGCAAGCGGCACTCCGAGCACAACCCCGGCTCGCTGGGCAAGGATCCGGTGGACTGCGCGCCGTGCGAGGCCCCCGACGGCCACCCGCTTCTCAAGGACCTGCCCCGGTTCCACGTCCGCGGCCCGGGGGAGAAGCTGTTCGAGGAGGCGTACGACTGGGCGCGGCCGATGACCGATGCCGAGTGCACGCTGCGGCACCTGGTCGGCATCGACGTGAACATGGCCTTCGCCGCCGGCGCCAACGGCCTGGTCGTCGGCATCGGTGCGCCCACCCACGTCAAGGCGCCGGTGTTCGACGCGAAGCTGCCCGGCTCGTGGCTGGTCGACCTCTCCCATGTGGACCTGTCCCGGGTGAAGGTCGGCAAGGACACGTGGGCGGACCTGGACGCGAGTCTGCTGCCCAGCCCGTTCACACCGAAGGGCGAGCAACCGGAGGGTCCGGCCTGGTACGCGACGCCGACCGTGGCGTACGCGGTGGAGCTCGGCTACGACGTCGTGCCGCTCGAGGCGTACGTCCGTTACGAGAACGGCCGTTACCTGGACGGCTGGTACAACCGGCTGCGCGACGCCTACCTCGCCACGATGGCCGACCTCGGTGTCGACGCCGACCTGTCGCCGGCCGACTTCCTCGCCGCGATGGACGGCTACCGCGGCCGTGACCCGGAGCTGGCGATCGTCGTCTCCGCGATCAAGGCGACGGTGAAAGGCGGCCTGGGCAAGCTGCGCGAGCGGCCCCGGGGTGAGGGCTGGCGTCCGGGCGAGCCGTGGCGTGCGCTGTCCCGCCCGACGTGGCGGCCGGACATCCGCGCGGCGGTCATCTCCCGCACCCGGATCAACCTGCACCGCAAGATCGTCAAGCACGCCAGCTTCACCGGCCAGTACCCGATCGCGGTCCTGTCCGACTGCGTCGTCTACGCCGCCAACGGCACCTCGCCGCTGGACTTCCTGCCCTACCGGGACGGCAAGCCGCTGCCCGGCGGCTTCAAGCTCGGCATCAACCCCGGCCTGGTCAAGCACGAGGGCACCCAGAGCGTCCTGTGGGGCGAAGAGGTCCGCGAGCGGTTCAACGCCCCCGAGCTCAACCTCGCCCGGTACATCAAGGACGGCACCGTCACCGACGCCGACAACGGAGAATAGGAGAAGGCGACGATGAGCCTGTTCGGGGACGGCCTGGAAGCCGCAGTGCAGAAGGCGTTCACCCGCCCGGCACCCAAGAGCGCGGGCGCGCAGATGCGGTACCTGGTCAAGCAGCTCAAAAGCACCAAGGCGGTCGCCCAGATGCTGCGCATCTCGCAGCGCACCGTCGAGCGGTACGTGAAGGACCAGATCAAGAAGCCCCGCCCGGACCTCGCCGCGCGACTGGAGCGCGAGGTGAAGAAGCGCTGGCAGCCACAGATTAGGGCCAAGGCCCGGCAGAAGGCGGCGACCACCGGCGGCATCGTCGTCGACACCCGCGCCCGCCTCGGCTACACCGCGCCGATCGGGTCGACGGACCAGGACCGCATCCGGCACCTGACCGTCGCCCTGCCGCCCCGCTACGCCGCCCGACTCTTCAACGCCCAAGAGGCCGGCGCCACCGACCAGCAGCTGAAGGAGATCGCCGCCGAAGCGCTCAAGGAGGTCTACTTCCAGGACGGCGGCCGCCGCGCGGGAAGCCTGGAGGAGGTCCGGTTCACGGACATCGAGCACCTCGAGTTCGACCTGTAGATCTCGAACAACCCAGGCGACTCCGTGCGGTGCGCTGGATAGGTTGCTTTGATGAAGCTGCCTGCGTACTGGATGACGCGTCCCGCTGCACCCTCGGACCGCACAACGTTGGCATCCTTCGACCGACTGCTGGAGCAAGCGCTCGCGAACGGTCCCGATGAGCCCATCGACTACCGGATCGAGGCGCCGAAATGGCAGTTCCTCTGCCGTGCCGCAGACCGCGGCAGACTGCTGTTGCACGGCTCGGGCGATCCGGCGATCAGCCGCTTCGAGCCCCGGCAGCCGAACGACAGCAGCGAGTTCGGCAACCGTCGCGCGGTCTTCGCCGCCGGCGACGGGCTCTGGCCGATGTACTACGCGATCCTGGACCGGGACCACCACCCGATGTCGTTGATCAATGGCTGCGCCCGCCTCGACAACGGCAGCGAGCGGCTCGGCGAGCCGCACTACTACTTCTCCATCAGCGCGCGGGCGCTGAAGCAGCAGCCCTGGCGTCCCGGCACGGTGTACCTGCTGCCCGCCGACACCTTCGAGCTGCAGCCGCGGATGCGGGTCGGCGATGTCTTGGTGCAGCCGGCCCAATGGGCAAGTCCCGTACCAGTGGCCCCTGTCGCCAAACTGGCCGTGCAGCCGGAAGACTTCCCGTTCCTGGACCAGATCCGCGGCCATGACGATGAGCGGGTCAGGACCCGTGCCGCCACGGACCCGGATGGCTTCCCCTGGCATGACGAGGCGTGACGCGAGCGCCGTGGCGGCTGAAAAAGCGCGGCCCCGATATCGTGTCCCGGGGGCCCTGCGCGATCCGGCGCAACAGCCGGGCGGTGTCGGCGTCACGCCCATTCCATGCCGAGTTCTCGTAGTGCGTCGAGCTGTTCCTCGGTGAGCTTGTCCCGCCTGGCACGGGTGTTCGATGTCCATACGCCGAGCTTGATGACCACCGGTTCGGTTTCGCCGTCGACCGTGATCTCTTCAGTGTGTCCGCGCGGTACAGGCCGGTGGGGGCGCCTTCCCGTTCGACCCACTGGGCGAGGGCTGCCAGGCCGCGTTGGAAGGCCTGCTGCGCCTTGCCCGGGCCCTTCGTCGCACGTGTGGCCGCAGGGGCCGGAGACGGTGTCTGGACGGGCTTGATTAGCCCAGGTTTGGTCAGCCGTTCCTGCTGTTCGGTGGACAGCTGCTTCCA